>NZ_DATJPU010000322.1:0-7061 GCF_035506235.1 Mycobacterium sp. | reverse complement strand
CCGAAACGGTCAACCCAACGAACACCGGACAAGAACCGGACAAATCGAACTAACCATAGAGTGCACATACCGTGTTAGTGCAGGTGAGAAGGGGTGGTCCCGGCTGGGATCGAACCAGCGACCTTCCGCGTGTGAAATGGGCTTGAAGCTTAACAAGTGTGTTTCTGCTGGTTAAAACCAACATTACTGGCGTCGGTTGGGCTCGTTGGAGCACCTGGTCTGATGGTTTGGCCCCATTTTGGCCCCATGGACCGCCCACACCGTTGTCGTGACGCTTTCAATCACGAGTGCACACAGCGCCGCCATCCGACCCGTTCACAGTAGATGGGGTCTAGTGTCGATCCACTTCGCTTCACCGACGGCAGGCAGGTCGCGACCTGTGCTTCTCCGCAATCTCGAACTCATCAACCCCCACACTGCCAGGAGCAGGCAAGAGCCGTGACCAGGCACGATACGTACATTTTGGGGCTTGTAGGGGACGTGGTTGAGGGGCCCACTGTCGTCATCGTTGTCGTCAGAACTGTCGTCATTTGGCAACTGTGACGGCCGCCGGGCAAACCCGGCAAGAGACGATATCCGTTTGAACCACTTGACCCCCAATAAGTAGCGGTAAGGCGTTTCTGCTGGTCACCACGAATGCGGGGCCGGTTTGCGGTTGTGCGAGACGTGCACAGACGCGCAGGTCATTCATCACCGCACGTAACGTGTGGTCCCGAAATGGTCCCCAAGTAATAGGCCGAAGAGACCGGTCGAAATGCAGCTGTTTGTCGGCGATGCAGCAGCAGATGCGCGTTGGAGGCTGCTGCCCGGGTGGCTATGGGCGGCCATACGGGTCAACGCAGAAGTACAGTTTGCCGGGTGCAACGCGCGCACCGTGCCGATAGGTGTTCGTAGGCTCGGATCATGGCAGCATCCAAGGAAGTGGCCGCGGATCCGGTCGGGCTGTGGGGTGCGGTCGCGATCGGCGTGGGCGGCATGGTCGGCGGCGGCATCTTCGCCGTTCTTGGGCTGTCGGTCCAGATCACTAAGGGGGCTGCGCCGCTGGCGTTTCTGCTGGCCGGGCTGGTGGCGTTATTGACTGCGCGCGCCTATGCGCTGTTGTCGAAGGCCTACCCTAGCCGCAATGCCGGGTAGTTAAGGGTGTGGCTGTTGAGTCAAGTGTGACACGCGTGACTGTTGCGCAGTTGCGGTGAAGTGGGCGCGGCCCCTGGTAGAAGAGGGATCGAACCAAGATCACGCTCTACCGAGGAGCCGCTGTGCTGAATTCTGTCATGCCCGCCCGGTCCGCGGCCGGGCGCGGCGCCGGTCGCCGGGGACTGCGTTCGGCATTGACCACCGTGGTCCGGTCGATCACGGTGGCGGCGGGCGTGTTCGCTCCGGGTCACCTGGGCGAGCTGACCCGGCAGGTGCCGTTCGAGTTGGTCGATTCGGTGCTGGTGCAGACCCGAGCCACCGAGCGGCGGTTGCGGGCGCTGCCGTCGCGGGTGGGTGTGTATTTCGTTCTGGCACTGTGCCTTTTCCCCGGAGTGGGCTATCCGAAGGTGTGGGACAAGCTGATCGCCGCCCTCGACACCGGATCGGTGCCGTCGGTGTCGGGCAAGGCGTTACGGGATCTGCGTCGCCGCGTCGGTGTCGCGCCGCTGGAAGCGTTGTTCGACGTGCTGGCGGGGCCGGTCGCGCGGCCGACGACCCCGGGCGTGCGGTTCGGCCGGTACCAGACGGTGTCCTTCGACGGCTGCACGTCGATCAAGGTGCCCGACACCGGCCCGAACCGGTGCTGGCTGGGCAAGATGCGGGCCGCGCTCGGCGTCACCGGGTACCCGGCGGTGGAGCTGATGACCCTGGTCGAGACCGGCACCCGCGCCCTGCTGGGCGCGGTGTTCGGACCGCCCGCGACCGGGGAGACCGACTACGCGCGCCGCCTGCTGGCCCGGCTCGGACCCGACATACTGGTCCTGGCCGACCGCGGCTTCGACGGCGCCGCGTTCCTCACCGAGCTCGCCGACACCGGCGCCCAGTTCCTGGTCCGGTTGTGCTCGACGCGCCGACCACCGGTGCTGGCCCGCCTCGACGACGGCTCGTTCCTGTCCCGGATCGGTGCACTGACCGTGCGGATCATCACCGCCGACATCACCGTCACCTGCGCCGACGGCACCCGCTACACCGCGAGCTACCGGCTGGTCACCACCCTGGTCGACCCGCGCCGCCACCCCGCGGCCGCGCTGATTGCGCTGTATCACGAGCGGTGGGAACACGAGATCGCCTACCTGGCGCTGCGCCACACGCTGCTGCAGGGCCGGGTCCTGCGATCGGCCGACCCCAACGGCCTGCGGCAGGAAATGTGGGCCCTGCTCACCGTCTATCAAGCGCTGCGCATCGCCATGGTGGACGCGGTCGAAACCGTCCCCGGCACCGACCCCGACCGGGCCAGCTTCGCCACCGCCCTGGAAACAGCCAAAGACCTGCTCGTCAGGGCCGAAAACGTGATCACGGCCGACGACGATCTCGTCGGCCGCATCGGCCGCGCGATACTCGACGACCTGCACCCGCCCCGACGGCCCCGCACCAGCGTCCGCAAGGTCAAATCCCCGCTCTCGCGCTACAACAAGAAAGACCCCTACCGGCCCGAACGCAGCGCACCGATCTCCGGCGTGACCGTCACCATCAGCGACCCCGAACCGAAAGACACGACACACCAATCGAAATGCTTGACCACAGCCCTCGGGCCTTAACTACCCGGCATTGACCCTAGCCGTGGCGGCACCGTCACTTTCCTCAATCGCGCGTTCGGCGCCGGCCTGTTCTCCGGCGGGACCAACGTGTTGTTGTGGCTGAGCTACATCGTGATGCTTGCCCTGTATTCCCAGGCGTTCGGCAGCTACGCCGCGAGTTTCCTGCCCCACTCCGCCCACACCCTGGGCAAGCATGTGCTTCTCACCACGGCCATTGTGGTGATCACCGCAGTTAACATTGCGGGCGCCGCTACCGTAGCCCGCGCCGAACGTGTGATCGTTGCAATCAAGATCGCGATCCTGCTGCTGTTTGTAGCCGTCGGGGTGGCGGGAGTGTCCAGCGAGCGGCTGGCGCCCGCGCAGTGGAGCTCCCCGGTGTCGGTGGTCGCGGGCGGGATGATCATCTTCCTCGCCTACGAAGGCTTCGAACTGATCGCCAACGCCGCCGAAGACGTCGCTAACCCGGCGCGGGTGCTCACCAGGGCCTACTACATCTCGGTGCTATCTGTGATCGCACTGTACGTCGCCGTGGCCATCGTTTCGGTGGGGTCACTGCCACTGGCAAGGCTGATCAACGCGCGTGACTATGCGCTGGCCGAAGCCGCCGAGCCCGCATTGGGCGCCGTCGGGTTCGCGATGATCGGAGTAGCGGCGATGTTGTCGACCGCATCGGCGATCAATGCCACCCTCTACGGATCGGCCCGGATGACCTACACCATCGCAAAATCGCGAGAGCTGCCAGCCCAACTCGACCGACCTATCTGGAACCAGCCCCTGGAAGGGCTGCTGATCACCGCGGCAGCGACCGCCGTGCTCGCCAACCTGCTGGACCTGGAAGCCATCTCGACCATGGGAAGTGCGGGATTCCTCATCATCTTCGCCGCCGTCAACCTCGCCGAGGCCCACACGGCCCGAAGGCGGGGATCAACCGTGTGGATCTCGGTGGCGGCCGCCATGGCGTGCGTCGCGGCATTGGCCGCACTCATCGCCAAGAGCAACCTCGAGTCCGTCAGTGTCTTGGTCGCGATGGTCGCATTGTCCTTCGGTATCGAGGCAACCTTCAGAAAAGTCAGCGGCAGACCAATCCACGCATAAGGTGCCTCATCGACGCGCATACCCGCGCACCCCTTGCCGCTTCTGCAACGGCGCCGATGTGTGTGCTGAAATTCTGTGCAACATGGTATTTTCGGGGGATTTTGGCGGGGAATTCGATGCCCGTTGCGGGCACCCGATTACGGCCGCGCGGACCGCGCACAGGCCTGGCGCCGGCACACCGCACAAAACTTCGCCCGCGAAAACCGCCTATCAAGGCTTCACCGCCACCAGACAGCAGGCTGTTGAGCGCGGACGCAACCACGGCCAAGGGTATGGGCTCGAATTACTAAACGTGCGGAACGACCTAAAAGCAGCGAAACCCAGAAGCTCCAACCACAACCATCGATTGTTACCGTATGCAGTTCCACGTGCACCAATCGATCCACGCCCGCCGACGAACGCGGTACGATATGCCGGGTTGAAGCTGAAATCGATTGCTATTATCGCTCATTGAAGACTTAAACAAGGTGCCGCAGGACGGAACATGGCCCCGTTTGACCGGCAGCTGGAACCTTCTTGCGATCGGGAGGTCGCCGTCAACTATCGCTGCAGCGCGCGTCACACTCCACTACATGCGCTGGCTAGTGCGAGACTTTCTGCAGCTGACAGCATTCCGGTCGTCGTAGATGACAACCGCGCGCGATGCATCGCCAGCTGGCCGGGCGGCGACGAGGTGTATGGCGTCCAGGCTGCGCAGGCACAGCGGCTGAGAACCTGATATGTAAGCGAAGTTGTCAAGAGGGTAGGTGAAGGGCGTTCGGGCCGTGGCGATTTGGGCTGCGAAGGCCCAGTCAATGGAAGAGGCGGGCGATTTCGATGTATATGGGAATCCCGATGGTGACGTTGTAAGAAAACGTTAGACCCAGTGATGCGGCCAGCGGCAAGGTTGGACTGGCTTGGGGATCGCCAGTCGCTGCACCGCCGGCACAGCGATGTACGAGGCCGCGCCGCACAGCACTGCGAACAGGATGTACGTTCCAGGCTTGAACTCGGAGTGGGTGAAATGGGCGTAGGCGTGCGCGACGCTGATCCCCAGTGTGGCAAAGATATTCGGTACCAGCAGGCCGAATATGATGAAGCCGGTTCCGGCCGAGCGGAGGTCGCGCAATTTGCGGGAGGCCGACATGCCCATCTCCAGGAGGAATAAGCAGAGCGCACCCTGGAACGCCGACACGAAAAAAGTGTCGTCGTTGTGAACGACTTTGGCGCCCTGCAGCCCGCTGATCAAGCCGACCACGATGCCGCCGATAAGCAGCGCTAGCCCGGGGTTGAGGAACACCTCCCCCAAGAGTTCACGGGAGAGAATTCGGGGCTTCTTGCCAGCCTCGGGGGTCGCGCTGTTGTCGGGTTCGCAGTCGGGATGCTCCCGTTTCTCGAGCGAGAACTCCAGTTCTTGCTCGACTCCCCGCGTGCGTCGGGCATCGAGGCTCTCGCCGTGGGCGGGCTGCGCCGCCGCGCCGGGCCCTACTCCGGCCTTGACGGGTGCGGTGTAGCCGGGCTCGTCGGGCATCAGCCCTGCTGCGTCCATCCCCTTGTGACGCAGTCGGCCCACCAAATACAGCGCCACCAGGCAGCCCGGAATCTCCATGACGGCCAGCATGACCGGCATGTAGGCGTCGAAGGCCATATTGAGGCCGGTCAGTACCCCCACACACGTGGCAAAGGTCCCCGCCGAGTCCGACCCGTAATAACCGGCCACCGTAGCGCGATCGATGCGCCGCATCGCGGTCATGAGGTTCAGCAGGAGGTAGGCGATGGTGCCGATGACGAAGTTCAAGACGAAGCCCATAATCATGAAGCCGGCGATCCTGCCGGCGCTGGATGCGTTGATCTGGGCGAGTTCCTCCCCGCCGTGCCAGCCAATCGCCAGCAGCAGGTACATGGTCAGTCCCTGATAGATCACGTACGGAAACTCAAAGCGCACCTTCAGGATCGGGATCAGGAAGCCGAGGTAGAAAAACAGCAGGAGCGGTTTGAACAGGTTGTGGGTGAAGTTCTGCCAGAATTCGTAGAGCATTGATCAACTCCATAACGGGATGAGGGAAATGCGGGTACGGAACGGACTATCGGGTGACAGTCGGCACTGCGGTGTGCTCCGGTTTCCCCCGATCACCGTGGCATCCGCGCTGCACCTGTGGACGCCGAATTAGCGAGCCGCCACAACGATTAACCCGAAGCCGACTCGAGACGGCACAAGCGCGATACTGATCGCGCCTGTCACGATGGCCCTTGCCGCCCCGGCGATCTGCGCAATGTGGGATCGCCCACCTGGTGCGACTGCCCGCATCGGGCCCACCCGGCGCCCGGGAATACACCGCAGCCACCGCGGTCACGACCAGGCTCCCGACACCTGCAGGCGTTACTTGCCACGTGGCCGGGTGGGACTGTGGTACTTCGGGCAGTAATCCGCGGTTGCCGCACCGACGAATAACTGGGCTTGCGCCTGGCTCAGGCGGTGTGATCCCGTCAGCTGGTCGACCTCATCGGTCTGGGTGTAGCCGGCGTCGAGATCGTGGCACATCACGCGCGCCATGTTCACGGTTTGGGACGCCGTACCCAGGTGGACGCCGTGCGAGTCCAAGAAGTTTGTGAAGTCGGTATCGGTTTGGTCGGCGCTCGCGACGGCTGCGGGCACCAGCACGACCGCCAGTAGCGCACCGAACATGCACGCACATATTTTCTTGGTCATTTTCGCTCATCACTTTCCAAGCGTCACATCAAGTCGGATCAACATGAGGGCGTGCCAGCAGATCGTTTAGCGACTGCGGTCGGGTGAACGGGTCACCGCGGTCGCAGCGGATTCAGGCATCTGCCAGGCCACGCTATTTCGGTGCAAGCGCCACGAGCTCATCGATGCCGGCGTCATCGAGGGCATCCTGTGCCGGGCTGCTGGGTCGTACATGACAAGCCAATGGTCTAGTGCGCTCGGGGTTTTCCAGCTAGCGAAGACTCCTCATCATTTCAACCGGGTGGGACCAGGTAGATACTACACCTATGCAACTGTTTCTACAACCGTCGGTATGTCTACGTAACTGTTTCTAGGTGCGAAGTTTCGGTTAGACTTGGCCAGGCCTCTAGAGGCAACCAGATGTCCGCCTAGGAGGCGTCTGAACAACGTTCGCGGCAGGGGCGGGAAGAACGCCGACAAGGCCGTTTCTTCGGCAGTAGGTCAGACCTGATTGGTCGACAACGTGGTCGTTCTTCCCGCCGATACCAGTTTGGGCAAGGGCCGGG
>NZ_DATJPU010000321.1:0-5631 GCF_035506235.1 Mycobacterium sp. | reverse complement strand
GCGCCGTCGATCTTTCACTGGCTCGATTACACGGTGATGGCCTACCAGACCGGCGCGACGATCGAGGTGCCGATCTACCCGTTGCTGCAGCAGGGAGGCACCGCCGGCACGGTGGTGCCCAACATGGCCGGCTTCATTTCGGATATCGCTGGAATCCCGAACTCTCACGTCAGCGTGATCGGTGACTCCGCGGGCGGCAACCTCGCGCTGGCGGCCGTCGAATACAACCTGCTGAACAACCCGAGTGCCCCCGAACCTTCGTCGATGGTTCTGCTGTCGCCGTGGCTGGACGTGGGGATGACCAATCCAAATATTGCGCTTGTCCAGGATCCGCTGATTCCCGTAGGGCCTGGCCAGGTGATCGGCAGGGAGTGGGCGGGCAATCTCCCTGTGACCGACTACAGGGTGAGTCCGCTAGGCGGAAACCTCAGCGGACTCCCGAAGACGTACGTCTACTCGGGCAACCTGGATTCACTTTCCCCCGACGTGCTTGTCCTCCAGAACGACGCCAAGATGTTTAATGCCCCGATCAACTTCGTGTTGGCCAACGGCCAAATTCACGACTGGATCATCCTCACTCCGGACGGGCCCCAGTACTGGCCGCAGATCGACCAGGAGCTGGGTATTTAACGGCGCCTGACTGCAGTGAGTCGGCGAGCGTAACGCCGCGGCGCGAAACAGGCCGGTTTTTTCGCCCTGGCGTTCCGCTCGTGTGGCCGGCCGGCTACATATGCCACCGGTCAGCCGGTCTTGCGGCGCTTGCGCCGGGCGGCGAGGAACTCCGACCACGAGTCCACCTCGGGGTGCTGCTTGAGCAACGCCCGCCGCTGGCGTTCGGTCATACCACCCCACACGCCGAACTCCATCTGGTTGTCGAGGGCGTCGGCGAGGCACTCGGCGATGACGGGGCAGTGCCGGCAAATAGCGGCCGCTTTCCTCTGCGCCGCCCCGGCGACGAAGAGGTCGTCAGGATCGGTGGTGCGACATAACGCCTTCGACACCCATGAGCTGCGGGATTCGTCGACCGGGCCACCGTGGGCGGTGATTCCATCCATGCTGGATACTCCTGTGCGCGGTTGAAACCCCCCGTGGGCGGCGGGCCCAGGATCCTTGTGCCGGTATTCGCGAGCCCGCAACCACTATTCCGGGGCGACTCGGCGCTGTCTGTCCGCCGACCAGTCGGTGCGCGGGATGAATCGCGCGTTCCCCCGATCGGGGGAAACGGCGGCAACGCTGTGTGACACTAAGCGGCATGGTCGGCCGGGCAACGACCGAGAAAGTGCGCGTGGTCGTGGGCGACGATCACCCGCTGTTCCGCGACGGGGTGGTGCGCGCGCTGACGTCGAGCGGCGAAGTGGATGTGGTCGCAGAAGCCGACGACGGCATCGCCGCACTGGAGCTGATCAAGACCCATCTGCCGCACGTCGCCCTGCTCGATTACCGGATGCCCGGGATGGACGGTGCCCAGGTCGCCGCCGCGGTACGGGGTGATGACCTGCCGACACGGGTGCTGCTGCTGTCGGCGCACGACGAGTCGGCGATCGTCTTTCGGGCCCTGGCGGAGGGCGCCGCGGGATTCCTGCCCAAAGAGTCGACGAAAAACGAGATCGTCAAGGGCGTGCTCGATTGCGCTGAAGGTCGAGACGTCGTGTCGCCGGCCCTAGCCGCCGGTCTGGCCGGGGAGATCCGCCGCCGTGGCGAAGCCCAGCCACCGGTGCTCAGCCCTCGCGAGCGACAGGTGCTCGATTTCATCGCCGAGGGTCGCAGCATCCCCGCGATCGCCGCGGAACTGTACCTGGCGCCCTCCACGGTCAAGACCCACGTGCAACGGTTGTACGAGAAACTCGGCGTCAGTGATCGCGCCGCGGCCGTCGCGGCGGCGATGCGGCGCGGGCTGCTCGAATAGCATGGCGCGCCCGCTGGCTCGAATGGTCGACTTCGTGGCGGCCGAGCCCGTCCGCTTGTCGGCGTTTCTGCGCCTGCCGCTGATCGGGTTGATCGTCCTGCTGGTCTCGGTGTGGGAGGTCGAGCACTGGTTGCCGTTGGCCTATGCGCTGATCCTCGGCACCTACAGCGCCGCCGCACTGGTGTGGGTGGTGGTGGTGCTGCGCGGGCCGGTGCCGCCGTGGGCCGGTTGGGCGTCGACGGGCATCGACGTGCTGACCGTGGTGGGGCTGTGCGTGGTCTCCGGTGGAGCCACCGTGGCGTTGCTGCCGGTGTTCTTCCTGCTGCCTATTTCGGTGGCGTTCCAGGACCGCCCGGCGCTGACGGCCGCGGTCGGAATCGCCACCGCCGTGGGATATCTCGGCGTGTGGATCGTCTACTCCAAGCGCGACGACACCGTCGAGCTGCCGGGCGTGGTGTACACCCATTTCGGGTTGCTGCTGTGGTTGGCGGCGGCGATGACGGCCCTGTGTTATTTCCTGACGCGCGCCGCGGCGCGCGTGGCGGCCTTGCTCGACATGCGCCGCACGCTTGTCACCGAGGCGATGCGTGCCGACGAGCGCAACGCCCGTGCGCTGGCCGAGCGGCTGCACGACGGGCCGCTGCAGGATCTGCTCGCGGCGCGACTCGAGCTCGACGCCGTCCGCGAGCGGCACACCGACCCCGGACTGGACGCCGCCGTCCAGGCGCTCCACGACACGGCGATCCAGCTGCGCAGCGTCGTCACCGCGCTGCATCCCCAGGTGCTGACCGAGGTGGGGCTGACCGCCGCGTTGCGTGAGCTGATTCGCGACTACGAGCGCCGCGGGCACTTCACCATCGACGCCGACCTCGGGGAGGTCGGACGGCCCCGGTCACAGTCATTGTTGTACCGGGCGTCCCGCGAATTCCTCGCCAACGCGAACAAGCACGCGCGGGCGAGCACCGTGCGGGTCCGCCTCGTCAGGGCGGGCGACGTCATCACGCTGAGCGTCATCGACGACGGAATGGGGTTCGACCCGGCCATCCTGAACCGGTGCGTCGCCCAGGGGCACATCGGGCTCGCGTCGCTGGCCGTCCGCATCGATGCGATGGGCGGATCGCTGAAGGTCACGTCCACGATCGGCGGTGGCACGCGGGCATCGGTGAGCGCGCCCGCGGGCGCCGACTGAGCCGCCCCGAAGGGGGTGTCAGTACCATCGGTTTCGTGGCACGCAACGGCCCACCCGACGACTTCCACAACCAGCAGACGCAGTATCGCAACTACGGCGGCCTGGGAGGGCCCCCACCAGCGGGGGAAGAAGCCCCGCCGGCCGGCCACCCGCCACTGGAAATGCCGGCTGACCAGCCCGAGCCAGCTGAGGCCGTCGACGCGTTCGACCAAGAACGCGAACCCACCCCCTGGTACCGGAAGCCCGCCGGGATCATCGCGTGGGTTCTGTCCGTCCTGATCCTGCTCGCGCTGATCGTCTACGGGCTCATGGAGCTCCTTCAGGGCGGTCAGGGCACCAGCCACACCCCGAGCACCACGAGCAGCACCACCACGACGACCTCGCCCACCACGACGACGCCGCCCCCGACCACCACCGAGTCGTCCGCGCCGCCGCCGAGCAGCAGCGCGGTCGAGCCGCCGGCCCAGCAGCCCACCCAGCAGCCCACGCGTCAGCCGAACCAGCAGCAGCCGACGCATCGCCACCACCTGCCCTCGCTGCCGTCGGTGATCACGATCCCGGAGGTGCCGACGGTGATCACGCTGCCGCCCGGCATCGGGTGACCGCCCGTCGGCCCGCTTTCGTCGAGCCTGTGATTCTGCAGACCCTCGCTCGCGCTTTGTCTGCGGATTTACCGGCTCGGCGCTGGCAGCCCGGCCTGTGAAAGGCCGCACTCATAGACTCGCTGGAATGGGGTGTGCGATATGAGCGAGTCGCTCGGGTTGTCGATCGGTGCGGCCAACCTGGTTGCCGCCCGCGGGAGCGGCGCTCCGGTGGTCCGCAGCGCGGTGTTGACGCTGTTCGAGCACCGGCCGACTGAAATCGGCCTGCCGGAAGAAAACCCGAACCTGACGGAGCCGGGGCTGGTGATGCGCGGCTTCGTCGAGCGGGTCGGTGACCGGGCCCCTTTGGTGGCCGCCGACGGGACGAAGTACCTCGGTGAGGTGCTGACGGTCGAAGCGATCGAAGCCATGGCGCGCACGGTCGGCTACGGCACACCGGTCACCGTCGCGGTCCCCGCGTACTGGTCCGAGGCCCAGATCACCGCGCTGCGCGAGGAATTCTTCGCCCAGCCGGATCTGACGCGCGGCGGTGTGGCGCCCACCCTGATCTCCGACGCCACGGCCGCGCTGGCGGCGCTGCGCGCCAGACCGGGGTTTCCGGCCGACGGCGTCGTCGCTTTGTGCGACTTCGGCGCCACCGGCACCAGCGTCACCCTGGTCAATGCGGCGTCGAACTTCCAGCAGATCGGCCCGTCGGTGCGCTACAGCGATTTCTCCGGCGACGCGATCGATCAACTCGTCTTCGAGTACGTGCGCGCGGGTGCCTCCGACGCCACCAGCGCCGACCTGGCCAGCACCACGCGGATCGGCTCGCAATCCCGCCTGCTCGCCGAATCCCGCCGCGCCAAGGAACAGCTGTCGACGAGCACCGTCGCCACCGTCGCGGCGGGCCCCGGTGGTGACGTCCGGCTCTCCCGCGCCGAACTCGAACAGCTCATCGCCCAGCCACTGGACCGATTCGTCGGCGCCCTAGAAAACGCCCTGCAAAGCAAGGGAATTCAGCGATCCAGCCTGGCCGCCGTGGCGGCCGTCGGCGGGGGCGCCGGCATCCCGCTGATCAGCGCGCGGCTGTCCGAGCGCCTGCAGGCACCGATCCACGTCCCGCCGCAGCCGGCGTTCAGCGCCGCCATCGGCGCGGCGAATCTTGGTGAGCAGCAAGCCGCGGCGGGCGTCGCGACCGCGGCGAGTCCCACCGTCGAGAACCCGACCGAAATGGTGGAGACCGCCCGGGCCGTCGAGGGCGGCAGACCGTTGGCGTGGTCGCAGGACGAGGATGGCGCCGCCGAGCCGGTCCCATATGCGGGACCCGACATGACCGGCGAATATAGCCGGGAGCCAACGGGATTGGACTCTGCGGACAGCGGCCGCTACGCCGCCGCTCCGGCATCGCTGCCGTGGTACAAGCGCACGGCGCTGGTGTTGAGCGTTGTCGCCGCGGCCGCGGCCGTGCTGGTCGCGGTGGTGTTGGCGCTGACCCTGGGCCACCCCAAGCCGAACCCGGTGAACAACATCCCTCCGAACGAACCGGCGCCACCGCAGACGTCGCAGACGGTGACCATCACCGGGCCCGACAACAGCACCACCGTCACGGTGCTACCGCCCCCACCGCCGCCGTCGACGCAGCCGCCCGACACCACCACCAGCCAGGCTCCCACCACCACGACGGCGCCGACCACCACCACCAGCGCCCCGCCGACAACCACGAGCGCCCCGCCGACCACCACGAGCGCGCCGCCGACCACCACCGCGGCGCCGACAACCACACGGGAAAGACCGACTCGCCCCGGGCTCCCCTTCCCCCCGCGCTAACCCGGCCGGACGTCGGACGCGTCGTAACCGCGCGCTGCGAAATCCGCCACCATCGCCTCGGCGCTGCGCACCGCGGCGCGGCAGGCCCTGGTGGTGAACGGATCATTCAGCGGGTGCTCGGCCCG
>NZ_DATJPU010000320.1:0-8236 GCF_035506235.1 Mycobacterium sp. | reverse complement strand
GCCCGCCACCGCCACCTTGGCGTCCGCCAGTTCGGTGTTCGGCAGCGCCGACTGCGCGGCCTTGACGATCTTCGCGATCTGATCCATGGCCGGGGTGCTGAACGGGTTGAGCGCGCTTTGGATGAGGTACCGGGCCGCGTGTCCATCGGGGGAGAGGAAGATCGCGGCGCCCTTCTTGAACTCGTCCCTCGTCATGATCTGCGGTGGGATGTTGAAGCCCGCCATCGACGGCTTGTTGTCGGTGTCGTGCTTCATGTTCAGCAAGAATTGCGACGCCTCGCCGAGGCCGCTGCCGATGTTTCTGGTCTGATCGACCAGTATTTTCACGCCCCCGGCGATTGCCCGGCTGCCGTCGGCGAGCGCATTGGCGCCCTGTTGCGCCTGGCTCATGGTGGATTGCAGGTTCTTGATCGTCTTCATGGCGGTGGAGGCTTGGGTGAGCGTTTGCTGCACCTTGTCCAGCGTCTGCCCGACGGTCTGCGCTTTGCCGGCCGATTGCAGGTTGTGCGCCATGATCTTGATCGAGTTGAGGGTGCCGTCGTTGTTGGCCTGCACCATCGCCGCCAAGCCCGCCCGTGAACTCACGCAGCCCGGGTCGGCGTTGCATTCCTGGCTGTCATTGAGGGCCGTCAACATCGGGCCGGCCCACGCGGCGATGTTTTGGGTGTTCATGGTGGACGTGTTGAGGTTGTCACCAAGCGTCTTCATCTGCCCGGTGAGGCTGGCGCCCTGGTCGAGCGCGGCGATGGTGCGGTCGCCGCCCGCCAGTTGCTCCATCGCCTGCAACGGCCCGACCACCCCGCTGAGGCTGGAAATGGCCCCGGTGACCTGATCGCGCAGCATCGCCAGGGCGTCGGCCAATTGATTGGAGCCGTTGACCAGCCTGTCCAGATCGTTCCCGTGCTCCTGAATTTGGGTGGAGCCGTCGGCGAGCTTGTTGCCGACCTCCCCGGCTTGGAACGAGATCTTGGTCTGCTCCAACGGTTCTCCGTTGGGCCGGGTCAGGCCCCGCACCATGGTGATATCGGGGAGCTGGCTGACCCGGCTGGCCACCTGCTCGAGGTCGGCGAGGGCCTGCGGCGTCCGCAAGTCGTGGGATGACTTGACGAACAGCACCATGGGTGTCAGCGCGTTCGTCGGGAAGTGGCGATTCATCGCCTCGTATCCCTTGGAGCTGTCCACCGACGCGGGCATCGTCTTGAGGTCGTCGTAGTTGAAGCGCATCATGCTGGTGCAACTCGCCAAAGCGATGAGCACGACCAGGCTCCCGATCAGGTGAATGCGGGGCCGGCGCACGACGCGCGTTCCCATGATCCGCCACATACGGGTGGTGAGGTCGCGTCGCGGCTTGATCCAGCCCCGTCGTCCGGCGACCACCAGCAAGGCGGGCAGCAGGGTCACCGCACACAGGAATGCCACGATGACCGAGATCGAAATCGCCGGACCGACGGCCGAAAACACTTCCAGCTTGGTGAAGACCATCGCGAGGAAGGCGACCGAGACGGTGGCTGCCGATGCGGCGATCACCTTGCCGATCGACATCAACGCCATCTTCACCGCTTGATCGGAATCCTCGCCGCGGCGCACATAGTCGTGATAGCGGCTGATCAGGAAGACCGCGTAATCCGTTCCCGCGCCGACCATGACCGCGGTCATCAGGACGAGGCACTGCAAGTTCACCGGCAGGCCGAACTGGTGGCTCAGCCCCGACAACACACCCTGCGATGTCCCGATGGAGGCACCGATGTTGATCAGCGGCACCAACATGGTGATCACGTTGCGATAGATCAAGAAGAGAATGATCAGCACGGCCGCCACGGTGCCGATCTCGATGAAATGCGCGTCTTCCATCGCCATTTCGGTGGCGTCGGCGATGCTGGCCAGCGGTCCGCTGACGTAAGCGGTCAGCGACGTCCCGGCGGTGACCTGTTTGGCGATGTCTTTGACGTGGTGGTAGCCGGCGATGGTGCTGGGCGCGGTGCCCGCACCGGGGAAGGAAACCGGCAAGATGAAGGCCTTGCCGTCCTTGCTGGCCAGGACTTCGCGCATCTGCGGGGAGCTGAGGAAGTCCTGCACCGTCATCTTGTCGGCGGTGTCTTCGTGCAGCTTCTGCACCAGCTTCGCGTAGACGGCCTCGTCGGCGGGTGAGATGCCGTTCTCGTCGCTCAGCATGATCATCAGGAGGGACCCGCCACCGCCCAGCGGATTATCGGAGCCGCCGTCGGAGTCCCCGGCCTTTTTGGTGGTGCCCCCGGGGCCCGAGTCCCCGGGGCTCTTGGGGGCCTCGGAGTCCTTGCCCGGCGTGGCGAATGCCTGGGCCATTTCCTGATTGAGCACCACCGTCGGGGCGTTGTCCGGCAGGGCCTTCGGCTCGCGCTTGCCGGCCTCCACCATCAGCGGCGGAAAAACCAGCCACAAGACGGCCGCGAACGCGATCCAGGCGGCGATGACAAGCAGGGGCCACCGCACGACGACTTGTCCGATGCGGTCGAAGATTCCCCCAGGCTTGGCTGCCTCGCCCGTGCCAGTCCGGCTCGACACGCAACCAACCCTACAAGCTGGCCTGCGCGCGTGTGGGGTAATCGAAATCTGGGCGGCGACCGTGATCCCGCTGTGATCTTGACAGTAATTCTGCTGGTCAGCGCCTTGCTCCCCGGCGCTCGACCCGGCCCGCGAGCTCTCCCGGCCCTGGGGTCAAGGCGCCCATTCGGGGTGTGGCGCCGCGGATCCGTGTAACACTCTCCCCATGGCCATCGGTTACCGCCTGCAATCCAACCCGCTCGTGGGCAAGCTGACCACCAAGTACTTTCTGCCCCTTGGCACCCGCCAGGTCGGCGATGACGTGGTTTTCTTCAACTTCGGCTACGAAGAGGATCCGCCGTTGGGCCTGCCGCTGGCGGCATCCGACGAGCCCAACCGCTACTGCATCCAGCTCTACCACGTGACCGCCTCGCAGGTGGATCTCACCGGGAAGAAGGTGCTGGAGGTTAGCTGCGGGGCCGGCGGGGGAGCCTCGTACATCATGCGCAACCTGGGCCCGGCCTCCTACACCGGCCTGGACCTGAACCCCGCCAGCATCGACAAGTGCCGGGAGCGGCATCAGCTGTCGGGCCTGGATTTCGTGCAGGGCGATGCCCAGAACCTGCCCTTCCCCGACGAATCGTTCGACGCGGTGATCAATGTCGAGGCCTCCCACCAGTACCCCGACTTCGCCGGTTTCCTCGAGGAAGTGGCACGCGTGCTGCGCCCGGGCGGGGATTTCCTGTACACCGATTCGCGCCGCGCGCCCGTCGTCGCGGAGTGGGAGGCGGCGCTGGCCGACGCGCCGCTGCGGAAGGTCTCCGAAAGGGACATCGACAAGGAGGCCAAGCGCGGGCTGGACGCCAACACGCGACGGACGCAGCAGCAGATCAGTGGCCGCCTGCCGGGATTCGTCAACTCGCTGATCCGTTACGGCGTCGGCGTGATGGACTGGGATCTGCGCCGCGCCGGTGGGTTCTCGTACCGCGTCTACCACTTCGCCAAGGATTGATGCGGGTCCAGCGCGCACCGGAAGCGAAGGGCCGAAGGCCGTCATGAAGTTTGCCGTGGCAAGCTACGGAACCCGCGGCGATATCGAGCCGTGCGCCGCCGTCGCCCGCGAACTGCAGCGCCGCGGGCACGAGGTGCGGGTGGGCGTCCCGCCCAACCTGGTCGGCTTCGTGGAGTCGGCCGGGCTGCCCGCGGTCGCCTACGGGCAGCGCGATTCCCAGCAGCAGTTGGACGAGGATTTCCTGCACAACTCGTGGAAGTTCACCAATCCGGTCAAGTTGGCGCGCGAGGCCATGGAGCCGGTCCGGGAGGGCTTTGACGAGCTGGGCGCCGCGCTCAAGCCGCTCGCGGACGGGGTCGACCTGCTGCTGACGGGCCAGCTCTATCAGGAAATCGCCGCCAACGTCGCGGAGTACTACGACATTCCGTTGGCCGCCTTGCATTTCTACCCGATGCGGCCCAACGGTCACATCGCGTTCCCGGCGCGCTTGCCGGCGCCGCTGGTGCGCTCGACGATGAAAACCCTCGACTGGTTGTACTGGCGGTTCACCAGTGGCGCCGAGGACGAGCAACGCCGGGGCTTGGGACTGCCGAAGGCCACTTGCCCTGTGCCGCAACGGATGTCAGAAGGCGGAGCGCTGGAGATTCAGGCCTACGACGAGCTTTGCTTCCCCGGGTTGTCGGCGGAGTGGGGCGCTCGGCGGCCCTTCGTCGGCGCGCTCACCATGGAGTGGCCCACCGACGCCGACGACGAGGTCGCGTCCTGGATTACGGCCGGAACCCCGCCGATTTACTTCGGGTTCGGCAGCATGCCCGTCGGGTCCCTCAAAGATCTCGTCACCATGATCGGCGGGGCCTGCGCGGAGCTGGGCGAACGGGCATTGATCTGCTTGCGGGCGCAGGACACCGGCGTCCCCGATCTCGACCATGTGCCCGATTTCGACCATGTGAAAGTAGTGGCGGCGGTGAACCACGCTGCGATCTTTCCCACCTGTCGTGCGGTCGTCCACCACGGCGGCTCGGGCACCACCGCCGCCGGGTTGCGCGCCGGCGTCCCGGCGCTGATCCTCTGGATCACCTCCGACCAGCCGATCTGGGCGGCCCAGATCAAGCAGCTGAAAGTCGGTTCGGCGCGCCGATTCTCCGGCACCACCCGCAAAACGTTGGTCGCCGACCTCAAGTCGGTGCTCGCGCCGGCGTATGCCACTCGGGCCCGCGAGATCGCCTCGCGGATGACCCAGCCCGCCGAGAGCATCGCCACCGCCGCCGATCTGCTGGAAAAAGCAGCTCGACGTGAAGGTTTCGGCTGATGTCAGAACGGGCCGCGGGGTTGCGCGGACCGGTGTACGCTCCGGTTGTGTCCTTACTGATCACCGTGCCGGTTTTCGGGCAGCATGAGTACACGCACGCGCTCGTGACCGATTTGGAGCGCGAACGCGCCGACTACCTGATCGTCGACAACCGCGGCGACTACCCCAAGATCGGGAACGAACGCGTCATCACGCCCGGCGAAAACCTGGGTTGGGCCGGGGGCAGCGAACTTGGATTCCGAACCGCGTTCGCTGAGGGTCACTCCCACGCAATAACGCTCAACAACGACACCCGGATCTCGCGGGGATTCGTCGCCGCCGTGCTCGACCCGCGCCTGCCCGCGGATGCCGGAATCGTGGGGCCGATGTTCAACATCGGGTTCCCGTACGCGGTGGTCGACGGAATACCGGACGCCGCGAGCTACGTTCCCCGGCCGCTGTATCGGGTGGTGCCCGCCGTCGAGGGGACGGCGTTGGTGATGTCGCGGGAATGCTGGCACGCCGTCGGGGGAATGGATCTCGCCACCTTCGGGCGCTACGGCGGCTGGGGGCTCGACCTCGACCTCGCGCTGCGGGCACGAAAAGCCGGATTCGGCCTGTACACAACGGAGATGGCCTACGTCAACCATTTCGGGCGCAAGACCGGGAACGCCCACTTCGGTCGCCGGAAGTATCACTGGGCCTCCAGCTGGGCGATGATTCAGGGGTTGCGTCGAACACACGGCTGGCCGGCGGCCATGGGTATCCTGCGCGAGATGGGGGCGGCGCACCGCCGCAAGTGGGACAAGTCGTTCCCGCTCGTCCAGCGCGACGCGGCCGCTACGCGGCATCCATAGGTCCGCCGGTCGTCTCAGACGCCGACGCGGACGGTCTGCTCCAACAGATCGGCGGCGGTGGCGACGCCGACGGCGGGCTTGGTCATTCGCGGGGCGATCTCGCGGGCCCGGGCCACGCAGTCCGGCGCCAGGATCTTGCGGAGCTGCCGGACCAACGATTTCCGGGTGATGTTCGAAAGTCGTTTGGCGGAGCCGACTTTCAGCCGTTTGACCTGTGTCGCCCAGATGAACTGATCGGCCACGTCCCACAGGATCAGCGTGGGGAGTCCGGCTCGCAGGCTTGCGGCCGTCGTGCCCGCGCCACCGTGGTGGACTGCCGCGCGGCACATGGGCAGGATCGTGGAGTAGTTGATGTGGCCGACCAGCTTGACGCCGGGATGGGGAGCGGCTTCGGGACCCTCGGCGCCGGAATAGATCAGGGCCCGTTCGCCCAGCTCGGCGCAGGCATCGGCGATCATCGCCACCGTCTCGGCGGGGGACTGGACCGGCGTGCTGCCAAAACCGAAGTAAATCGGTGGTTTTCCCGCGGCGATCCACGACGCGACCTCGTCGTCGGTGTCGGCCCCCAACTCCAGCGTCAGCGCACCCACGAAGGGGCGCTTGCCATTCCATTCCGCGGCAAGCCCGGGGAACACCGCCTCGTCGTAGGCCTGAAGCTCCAGCGTTCCGGCTTCGGCCATCCGTCTCCACGCCGAAGCCGTCGTCCTCGGCAGGCCCAGTTCCCGGCGTTGCGCGTCCTCGTCCGCCTTGGTGATGCGCGAATACAGCCACCAGCCCGCCGTCAACGTCGCGCGGACCGCGGGCGCCGGCGACGGCAAAAACGGAACGCCGATCTGGCCGTTGACCCGCACCGGAAAGTGATGCAGCCCCGCGACCGGAATGTCGTAGTAATCCGCGACATTCGCCACGACCCCGTGGTAGGTCTGGCCGGTCACCAACAGGTGGGCCCCATCGGCCAGCGAGGTCAGTGTGCGGCTCATCTCCGCCCAGCCCTCGACGAAAAGCTCCTTGAGGTCGCGCACGAAGTTGACCGGGTTCTGGACCTTGAAGGCGTTGTGGGTGAATTCCGCGACGGCCACTACTTGCTCTCGCGTGTCGGGCCCGTAGGGGATCGCGGGAACACCCGCCGACTCGACGAAGCTAACGAGGTTGGGAGGCACAGCCGTTCGCACTTCGTGCCCACGGCGCAGCAACTCGACGGCAACTGTCGCGGAGGGCTCGACGTCGCCCCGAGTTCCGTGAGCTGCCAGGACAAATTTCATCGGCGAGACTCAGCCTTCCACTTCCAATGGCCGCGACCGCAGTCCGCGGCCATCAGTAGTCGTCCGCAGCCGATCGTTCCTCCTCGTTCCTCGCGGTCGGCGTCGGAATGATGCCTACCCGGATACGCGTACCGGTGCTCCCGCGAATTTGCCCTCCGCCACCCGGGCGCACACGGATCTCATCGCCTGCGCATAGCGGACCACGGATTCCCGAGCAACCGGATTGTTCGGGAAGAACACCGACAGC
This sequence comes from Mycobacterium sp., assembly GCF_035506235.1. GTDB lineage: Bacteria > Actinomycetota > Actinomycetes > Mycobacteriales > Mycobacteriaceae > Mycobacterium. The sequence continues at coordinate 1,050 of NZ_DATJPU010000320.1, read as the reverse complement.
GAGACCTCGTCGAACAGACGCATAACCGTCATGTACATGAATGCCGGATCCCTACCGTCGTTGTAGGCGGTCGCATTGACTCCGTCCAATGCGCTGGCGACGACACCCGAAAGGGGAGGAAGGCCCGCATCCATGTAGTTCATCATGGTGAACTGCGGTCCATGCCTCTTCAGCCAAGGCGCCAACGCCCGAACGCGATCGTAGGGGACGTTCGCCAAGCCCACGTTCGCGTCGAACGAAGTCTGAGTGGCAAGGGCCGTCTCTTCGAAGGAGTTGGGATCGACGGGAACGGTGTACGGCACCACACCGGTGAACCACCCCACCGTCAAAAACTCTTCCGGACTACGGCGCATATCGACCGGAGTCATCCCGTAATACGTCCGCGCACCGGTCAACTCGTATTGGGTCAGGGCCGCGCAGGCAAACAGCCCACCACTGAACCTGGCGCCGCCCTGCAGGCATCTGGCCTCGAACTGAGCCGTTTGCTTCGCATCCATCAGCTTTTCGACGTGGAAGTCGCCGCCGCAAGATATCGAGGGATCACCAAGTGGCAACGGGAAGTTCGGCAGGGACCCGCCGTTGCTTTCGGCGAATTCGATCCAGGTGCGCACCTCCGGCGAATCCAACGTCATCGCCGACATGGCTGCGATCTCCCGGAGGCAGAACTCGTCATAACTCTTGGCCGGTGGCAGTGCAACAGGCGCCTTGCCCTCGAGAAGGGCGTTGTAGTTCATCAGGAACTCGACATATAAACTCGCAACCAACACCGGGTCGGCGTGGAGATGGTCGACAACCGCGTACAACGAGAAGTAGCCGTCGTACTGAATGATGCCGAACCTGAAGCAATCCCACTGCAGCGGATCGGGCGTGGCCAACACTAGCTCCCGCCATTCGGACGGCGACAGCACACCATACTCTTTCGCGACGAATTGAATGTCGCGCGGGTTCTTGATGGTGCGACGGACGAAGTTTTCCCCGTCCTGGTGTTCAAACCAGCTATGGTACGTTGCGTGCCGCCGAAGGTGGGCATTGATGACGAAGGACATGGTG
>NZ_DATJPU010000319.1:0-2788 GCF_035506235.1 Mycobacterium sp. | reverse complement strand
GCGGAATCGGGCGACCCCCACACCGACACCGTCTCGCTGCGCAACGGGGTCTGCATCGCGGTGCGCACCGGCGCCGCGACACCGCCGACCCGCCATCCCGTCGGCGTCGCCCACGGGTCGCCCCCGGCGCGGCGGCCCAAGGCCACCTGGCGAAACAGGCCACCGGCGGCGAGCACGTCGTCGGGCGCGGGCGCCGGTGCGAAGTCCGCCAGCCGCTCGTCGAGCAGCGCGGTGTCCAGGTCACCGGCGCGCACCCGCTCGTCGGCGAGCAGGAACCGAAGGAATTCGACGTTGGTCTGCACACCCAGGACCGCCGTATGCCCCAGCGCGCGAACGAGTTTCGCGAGCGCTTCGTCGCGGTCGTCCCCGTGGGCGATCACCTTGCTCAGCATCGGGTCGTAGTCGCTGCCGACCACCGTGCCCGCCAGCAGCGACGAGTCCACCCGCACGCCCGCACCGGACGGCTCGAACACCTGCAGCACCCGGCCGCCGGTGGGCAGGAACCCGCGGGCCGGGTCTTCGGCGTACACGCGGGCCTCGATCGCGTGCCCGCGCAGTTCGACGTCGTCCTGGGCGAATCCGAGCTTCTCGCCGGCGGCGACCCGCAACTGCCACTCCACCAGGTCCAGTCCGGTGACCGCCTCGGTGACCGGATGTTCCACCTGCAGGCGGGTGTTCATCTCCATGAAGAAGAACTCGTCGGGACGATCGGCCGAGACGATGAACTCCACCGTGCCAGCCCCGACGTAGTCGACGCTGCGGGCGGTGTTGCAGGCCGCGGCCCCGATCCGGGCGCGTGTCTCGGCATCGAGCAGCGGCGACGGCGCCTCCTCGATGACCTTCTGGTGGCGCCGCTGCAGGCTGCACTCGCGCTCGCCCAGATGGACCACGTTGCCGTGCGTGTCGGCGAGCACCTGCACCTCGATGTGGCGGGGCCGCAACACGAACCGCTCCATGAACAGGGTGTCGTCGCCGAAGGCGGAGCCGGCCTCCCGTCGGGCGCTCACCAGCGCCTCGCGCAGCCGCGCCGGCTCTTCCACCAGCCGCATGCCCTTGCCGCCGCCGCCCGCCGACGGCTTGATCAACACCGGATAGCCCACCCCCTCGGCCGCCGCGACGAGTTCGTGGTCGGTCAGCCCCGGCTTGGCCACGCCCGGCACCACCGGCACGTCGAAGGCGGCGACGGCGTTCTTGGCGGTGATCTTGTCGCCCATCACTTCGATCGCCCGCGCGGGCGGCCCCAGGAACACCACCCCGGCGCGTTCGCAGGCCGCGGCGAAATGAGCGTTCTCCGAGAGAAACCCGTAGCCCGGGTGGATCGCCTGGGATCCGGTGCGCACCGCGGCGTCGACCACCTTGTCGATGTCGAGGTAGCTTTCGCGCGCCGCGGCGGGGCCCAGCCGCACGGCCGTGTCGGCCTCGAGCACGTGCCGCGCGGTGGCGTCGGGGTCGCTGTAGACGGCGACCGATCGGATGCCCAGCCGGCGCAGGGTCCGGATCACCCGCACGGCGATCTCGCCGCGGTTGGCCACAAGTACGGTGTCGAACATGGCCTCACATCCGGAATACGCCGTAGGAAACGGGTTCCAGCGGCGCCTGAGCGCACACCGAAAGAGCAAGTCCCAGAACAGTTCTGGTATCGGCCGGGTCGATGATTCCGTCGTCCCACAGGCGCGCCGTCGAGTAGTACGGGTTGCCCTGGTCCTCGTACTGCCGGCGGATGGGCGCCTTGAACGCCTCCTCTTCCTCGGCCGGCCACGGCTTGCCGGCCGCGGTCAGCTGCTCGCCGCGCACGGTCGCCAGCACCGACGCGGCCTGCTCGCCGCCCATCACCGAGATCCGGGCGTTGGGCCACATCCACAGGAAGCGCGGGGAATACGCCCGCCCGCACATCGAATAGTTGCCCGCGCCATAGGATCCGCCGATCACGACGGTCAGCTTGGGCACCCGCGCGCACGCCACGGCCGTGACCATCTTGGCGCCGTGCTTGGCGATGCCGCCGGCCTCGTAGTCGCGGCCGACCATGAACCCGGCGATGTTTTGCAGAAACAGCAGCGGAATCCTGCGCTTGTCGCACAGCTCGATGAAATGGGCGCCCTTCAAAGCGGATTCGCTGAACAGCACGCCGTTGTTGGCGACGATGCCGACGGGATGGCCGTGGATCCGCGCGAAGGCGGTCACCAGCGTCTTGCCGTAGTTGGCCTTGAATTCACTGAATTCACTGCCGTCGACCAGCCGCACGATGACCTCGTGCACGTCGTAGGGCACGCGCGGGTCCGGCGGCACGACGTCGTAGAGCTCGGACTGCGCGTGCTTGGGCTCGGTCGAGGCCCGCACCTCCCATTGGCAGGGGTCCCGGGGGCCGAAGGTGGCCGCGATCGAGCGGACGATCCGCAGCGCGTGCTCGTCGTCGTCGGCGAGGTGGTCGGTGACCCCGGACACTCGCGAGTGCAGGTCGCCTCCGCCGAGTTCCTCGGCCGAGACGATCTCGCCCGTCGCCGCCTTCACCAGCGGCGGGCCGCCCAGGAAGATCGTGCCCTGCTCGCGGACGATGACGGCCTCGTCGCTCATCGCCGGCACGTAGGCGCCGCCGGCCGTGCACGAACCGAGAACGGCGGCCACCTGCGGGATTCCCTTGGCGCTCATGGTCGCCTGGTTGTAGAAGATCCGACCGAAGTGCTCGCGGTCGGGGAAGACCTCGTCCTGGCGGGGCAGGAAGGCGCCGCCGGAGTCGACCAGGTAGATGCATGGCAGCCGATTCTGCAGCGCGACTTCCTGCGCGCGCAGG
>NZ_DATJPU010000318.1:0-2034 GCF_035506235.1 Mycobacterium sp. | reverse complement strand
GTCGAGCACGCCGACTCGGTCGGGTACGCGGTGCCGTCGGTGGATCTCGGCCTGGTCCCGTTCGGCGGCGACGATCCGGGCGTGGGCGAGCTGGTCGCGCGCGGCGCCAATATCACTGCGGGCTACTGGAATCGGCCGGAGGCGACGTCAGCCACCTTCGCCGACGGCTGGCTGCACACCGGCGACGTCGTCCGGGTCGACGACGCGGGGCGGGTGCACATCGTCGACCGGCTCAAGGACATCATCAACCGGGGCGGCGAGAACGTCTCCAGCGTCGAGGTCGAGGCGGCGCTGCTCTCGGCGCCCAACGTCGCCGACGCCTGCGTGCTGGCGGTGTCCGACGACGTCATGGGAGAGAAGGTCGGCGCCGTGCTCTTCGCCCGCGACGGGGAGATCGACGTGCGGGCCGTGCTCGAACACTGTCGCGAGCAGTTGGCCGACTTCAAGATCCCGCAATACGTCACGGTGGTTGCCGAGGAGTTGCCGCGCAATGCCGGCGGCAAACTGCTCAAGGGCAAGCTCCGCGGGCAGGTGCGATGGGGGGACCCGCTCCGATGAGCGCCACCCTGCTGATCGCCAACCGCGGCGAGATCGCACTTCGAATCATCCGCACCGCAACGGAACTGGGCGTCCGGACGGTCTCGGTGTACGCCGAGGACGATGCCGACGGCCCCCACGTGCACGCCGCCGACGAGGCGATCGGTCTGCCGGGCGCCGGCCCGGCGGCCTACCTGGATCACGCCGAGCTCCTAGCGGCGGCGAAGAAGTCCGGCGCCGGGCTCATTCATCCCGGTTACGGATTCCTCAGCGAGAACGCCGAATTCGCCCGTGCCTGCGACGCCGCCGGCTACACGTTCGTGGGGCCCGGCGCCGACGCGCTCGAGTTGGTCGGCAACAAGTCGTCGGCCCGGGCCGCCGCGATCGCGGCCGGCGTTCCGGTGCTGCCCGCCACCGAAGGGCCCAGCAGCGTCGAGGACATCCAGGCGTTTCTCGCCGCCCAGGGCGGCGCCATCATGATCAAAGCGGTCGCCGGCGGCGGTGGCCGGGGCATGCGCAAGGTGAGCCGCGCCGATCAGATCGATCACGCCTATCAGCAGTGCGCCGCGGAGGCGCACCTCGGCTTTGGTGACCCCGCGCTGTTCGCCGAGGCCGTCCTCGACGCGGCCCGGCACATCGAGGTTCAGGTCGTGGGCGCCCCGGCCGGCCACCAGACGCACGCGCTGGCACTCGGCGATCGGGACTGCAGCATCCAGCGGCGCTACCAAAAGCTGGTCGAAATCGCACCGGCCCAAGGGCTTTCGGACGATCTGCGCCGCGCCCTACACCAGGCGGCGGCGCGGCTGTGCGCCTCCGTCGGGCTGCGCGGGGTGGCCACCGTCGAATTCCTGGTCGCCGGCGAGGAGTTCGTGTTCCTCGAGGTCAACCCGCGCATCCAGGTCGAGCACACGGTCACCGAGGAAACCACCGGCGTGGACCTGGTGGCCGTGCAGCTGGCCGTCGCCGGCGGCGCGTCCCACTACCAGCTGGGGCTCCCGGCCGGAATCGCCTCGGACGGAAGCGAGGTCATCGGCGAGCCGGCCGCGCCGCGCGGCATCGCGGTTGAGGCCCGGGTCAATACGGAGACCTTCGCCGCCGACGGGGCGGTGGTGCCGGCGGCGGGCACCTTGACGGTGTTCTCGCCGCCGAGCGGTCCCGGTGTGCGCGTCGACACCTACGGCCGGCCGGGCCTGGTGACCAGCCCGCGGTACGACTCGCTGCTGGCCAAGGTCATCGCCCATGTGCACGGATCGTCGGTGCGGGCCGCGGTGCGCAAGGTCCGCACCGCCCTGGGCGAATTCGGCATCGAGGGCGTTCGCACGAACATCGAGTTGCTGCGGGAACTGTTGTCGGACAGCCATATTCGATCCGGCTGGGTGACCACGGATTTCCTCGACGACCGGCTGCCCGAGCTGGCCGCCGCGGCGCTGTCCCGCGAGCACGACATCCGGGTGGCGCCGGTCGAGCTGTACCCCGGTGAGGAAGCCCTGCGCGCGC
>NZ_DATJPU010000317.1:0-38907 GCF_035506235.1 Mycobacterium sp. | reverse complement strand
CTGTCCCTCCCTCCCCGAATTCCCCTGGAAACGCCTCACCTTGATCATTCAAGCGATCACGCATGCATACTTATGCACTCGCCACGCTCGCAGCGACCCGCCCGACCCGCTTGACGGTGACGCAGCGTCACCCGGCGAGCCAGCGGACACGCGGCTGCGCCGGCTCCGGCAAAGTCCGGGCCAGGTGCACGGCGCCGGCCGCGGCGTAGGCGGCATCGACGTGGCCGGCGCCGCGGCGGGCGAACCGCCACCCGTCGGCAACCGGTAGCCGCTTGGCGCCGAGCAGCTGTGTGGTGAGCAGTGGGTCGCCGGCGTGGAGGATGCGGCGGGCGTGGACTTGTTCGGCGAGGCCTTGGCAGGCGGCGGTGGCTTCGGCGGTGCCGAGGGAGTCGAAGCCGAGCTTGGTCAGGTCGGCTTCGAGGGCGGCGGTGGGTCCGGATCGGAACCAGCCGCGGGCCTTGGGTTGGATGCGTTCCATCCATCCGGGTAGGTCGGTGCGGAGGTCTTCGGTGGTGGTCCAGGAGGCGACGGCTTCGATGCGGGTTCGGCCGTCGTCGCCGAGGGCTGCGACGGCGAGGGTGGCGTGGGCGAGGTCGGGGGCGATGTCGATGAATGCGGTGACCTTGTGTCGGAGGTCGTTGAGGGTGAGGGCGGGGTCTTGGCAGGCGGTCCAGGCGGTGTCGGAGACGACGGAGTCGGCGAGGGTGTCGACGCGTTGGCAGAGGATCTCGGTGCGGAAGACGGCGGCGGGGTCGGTGGCGAGGGCGGTGCGGATCGCGGCTTCGCTGATCGTGTAGCCGAGGCCTGGTTCGCCTTGGGCCCACGCCTTGGGGTCGTCGAGGGCGCAGTCGTCTTCGGCTGACCATTCGAAGATTCCGAGTTTGGGGTCGTTGCCGGTGAGTGCGGCTTCGCGGAGGTGGTTGAGGACGACGGATTGGTCGTCGCCGGCGTTGGAGATGGCGAAGGTGAGGGCGCTGGGGCGGGCCATGGTGGTCTTGGAGAGGGCGGCCCATGCGTCCCAGTTGCGTTGCTCGCGGAGTTCGTCGAGGAGGAGGAAGTCGACGGAGAGGCCGCGGCCTGCCTGCCGGTTGGCGGCTGAGATCTTCCAGCGGCGGCCGCCGGTGAGGCGGACGTGTTCGTCGCCGTTGACGCGGGAGACGCGGTCGAGTTCGTTTTTGAGGTCGGGGGTTTCGTTGATGGTGTCGCAGCCGGCGCGCCAGGCTTCGCGGGCGATGTCGAGGGTTTGGGCGACGGAGAGGACGAGGCGGGCGCCGTTGAGGTACAGCTGCCAGAGGGCGAGGGTGCGGGCGAAGCTGGTTTTGCCGGATTGGCGGCCGACGAGGACGAGGACGGTGCGGTAGCGCTGGCCGCCGGACCGGTCGAGTTCCAGGGCGTGGATTCCGAGCCAGCGTTGCCAGGGCAGGAGGGGTTCGCCGATGACTTTTTCGGCGAAATCTGCCAGTTCGTAGCCGCGGCTGGTGGTGCGGGTGAGTCTTCTGGCTGGGGGGGTCCAGAGGCGGGGTTCGGTGCGGCCGAGGAGTTCAGGCTGGGCGGCGGGCGTCGCGGAGTTGCGCGAGCGGCGACTTGGGGGCTGCCCGGCCATGGTCTGCCTCCCCTGCGCTGGTGGTGGTCTTGCGGGCGGTGGGGGTGGCGCCGAGTTGGGCGAGGGTGGCGAGGTAGGTGGGGGCGGCGGTGGTGAGGCGGGCTTCGCCGTGGTCGATGGCGGCGGCGAGGTGGCGGGCGAGGGCGACGGCTGCTTGGTCGGCTGGGGTGAGGGTGAGTGCGGTGAGGGTGGCTTCGAGGGCGGGGGCGAGTAGTTCGTCGGCCGGCCGGACGGTGCGCGTCACCCCTCCATGATGGCAAGACTTGCTAGCGGCGTGCCTGCTTGACTGTCAGGTGTTGCCGTACTCTGTGGGTTGTGACGGTGGTGGCCGTGGCCCGGCGGTCGAGCGCGGAGCGGGCTGCGGTGCGCGCGCAGGCCAGGGCGAGGTCGCGGGCGCGGTGGCTGGCCCGGCGCCGGGCCTCGCGGGCATGGTCGGTGCGGGTGTGGCGCCGGTGGTGGCCGATGGTGACTCCTGGCGCCGGGCTGGCCGCGTTCACCGGGGCGGCGTGGCGGGTGTCGACAGTGCTCGGGCTGGTCGTCCTGGGCGTCGCCCTGTTCGCGGTCGACTGGTACGCGGGGTCTGAGGAGATCGAGCGTCGGCGGGGCCGGCGGTGAGCCTGGTCCGGGCGGCGCTGTCCCGCGTGACGGGCCGGGCGGGTGGCGCGCCGGTGCCGATGCAGGGCCGGAACCGGATGGGGTTCGCCAGCCGGCCGGGGTCGTCGGATCGGATGCTGTCCGCGCAGGCCGCCGTCTCCACGGTGTATTCCGTGACGGCGGCGATCGCGGAGGACGTCGGGCAGGTCGCCTGGTATCTGGCGTCGCTGCCGGGTCCGGACTCGATTGTCGCGCCGGGCGGCGTCGGGATCATCCCCGAGGTGATCACGCACCGGCATCCGGCTGCGGAGCTGTGGGCGAACCCGAACCCGTGGTTCACGCGGGTGGCGTTGGTGGAGCGGGTGCAGATGCACGCCGAGCTCGCCGGGGTCGGGTACGTGATCGTGGACCGGGGGCCCAGCACGAGGGGTGTGCCGCTGGCGTTGTGGCCGGTGCTGCCGAACCGGATGCAGCCGGTCCCGGACGCTGATCAGTTCCTTGCCGGGTGGATGTACACGGGCCCGAACAACGAGCAGGTGCCGTTGGGCACGCACCAGGTGATCCCGATCATGGGGACTCCGGACGCGTCCGACCTGTACAGCTCGATGTCGCCGGTGCAGCCGTTGATGCCGGATATCGAGGCGGTCCGGCACAGCTCGGAGTACAACCGGAACTTCTTCCTGAACTCGGCTGAGCCGGGCGGTGTGATCGAGGTCCCGAACAACCTGGAGGACAAGCAGTTCGACCGGTTGCAGCGGCAGTGGAATGAACAGCACCGGGGTGTGTCGAACGCGCACCGGGTGGCGATCCTTGAGGGCGGCTCGAAGTGGTCGCCGCGCCAGTTGACGTTCAAGGACATGCAGTTCATGGAGCTGCGGAATCTGTCCGCGGAGATTATCCGTGAGGCGTGGCGGATCTCGAAGACCCGCCTGGGGCAGACCGAAAGCGTGAACCGGGCGACCGCCGAAACCGCGATCTACACCAACTCCCGGCACATCACGAAGCCTCGGTGTGTGCGCTGGCAGGAGGCGTTGAACACCAGGCTGTTGCCGATGTTCGGTCCGGTCGGTCAAGGCGTGCAGTTCGTGTTCGACCTGCAGGTCCCGAAGGACACACAGGCCGACGACGCGGAGCGCACCAGCAAGGCGAACGCGGCGGCGCTGCTGGTCGGTGCCGGGTATGACCGGGCGCAGGTGTTGGAGACGGTCGGGTTGCCGCCGATGGATTGGGTTGGTGTGCCGCCGGGCGCCAAGCAGCCGCAGGCGCCGCAATCCTCGTCGAACGGGGGCGCTCAGTGAGCAAGCGGCATCCGTCGTTCCCGGACGCCCGGCCGGCGGCAAAGAAGCAGCCTCCGGAGATCACGTGGAAGGACGAACCCGCTGACGAAAACTACCGGTCGGCGGCCAACTTCCTGGGCCTGGTCCTCCCGGCCGGTCTCGTGACGAGGTCGGTGCAGGCGCTGCGGACGGTGGGAACCCGGAAGTACAACCCTCATGACCTGCTGCGTGCGGCCAGGTTGAAGCCGGCGAAGGCGTCGGACCTCGTCTACCAGAACGAGATCGGGAAGGTCGAGGCCGGGGAGCCGTGGTCGCCGGTGCTGCTGGTGGCCATGTACCCGAGCCTGATCATCGCGGATGGCTACCACCGGGTGTCGGTCGCGTTTGACCTGGAGGAGCAGGACGTGTGGGCGCGGATCGTGCCCTGCCACGACCAGGAACTGGAAGGTGACGACTGATGCCCGCGATGGCAGTGCATCACACCGCGACCGAGGATTCGCCGTGGGACGGGCCGGCCGCGGTCAAGGCGATGCCCAACAGCAAGGCGACGCTGCACTACTGCCACGCGTGGGAGGACACCGACGCGGGCGATGAGAAGGCGGACTACCGGTTCCCGCACCACAAGGTGAAGGGGGGCCCGGCGAACCTCGCGGCGTGCCGGAACGGGCTGGCCCGGCTGGAGGGATCGACGATCCCGGACGGCGACAAGGCGGGTGTGAAGGAGCACCTGCAGGCACACCTTGACGACGGCAACCAGGACGACGGCGACGGCGAGGCCGGCGCGAGCAACAGTGGCCGGCCGTGGCGGTCGATCCACAACCGGGGGACGCGGCCACGGGATCGGGCCTGGTACCGGATCGAGGCGAAGGACAACGGGGCCGCCGAGGTGCTGCTGTACGACGAGATCGGCGGCTGGTGGGGGCTGGCGGCCGAGGACTTCGTCCGGGACCTGGCGAAGGTCGACGCGAAGCAGATCACGTTGCGGATCAACTCGCCGGGCGGCGACGTCTTCGATGGGCTGGCCATCTACAACAGCCTGCGGCAGCACTCGGCGACGGTGACGGCCCGGGTCGAGGGGCTCGCGGCGTCGGCGGCGTCGTTCATCGCGATGGCGGCTGACACGGTGCAGGTGTGCCGTGGCGCGATGCTGATGATTCACGACGCGGCCGGGTTCGCGATCGGGAACGCCGCGGACATGCGGACGCTGGCGGACCTGCTCGACAAGTGCTCCGACAACATCGCTGACCTGTACGCCGGCCGCGCCGGGGGGACCGTCGACGACTGGCGGGCCGCGATGAGAGCGGAGACCTGGTATTCGGCGCGGGAGGCCGTTGAGGCGGGCCTGGCCGACGAGCTGCTGGGCGACGACGCGACCGGCGGCGACGGGAACCCGACGGACGCATTCGATCTGAGCATCTTCGCTCACGCCGGCCGCGACAACGCGCCGGCCCCTTGGATGCCCGGTCGGTCGGATGGCCCCCGACGCCCGACCGACCGGGTGAAGAACTCCACCGCGGGGGCGGTGGTTGACACCGATGGAATCGCTGCCGCCTTGAGAGGAGCGTTCAAGCGATGAGCCCCACCGCAGTGCCTACCAAGGCCAGCGAACTGGAAGAGGCGATCTCGGACCCGAAGAAGCTCGCCAACTACTTCGAGGACGGGAAGCCGAAGCCGGAGTTCTCCGAGCTGATCCGGAACTACGCGAAGGCCTCCGGGAAGAAGGAGACCAAGGATCTGCGGAAGCAGATCGACGACCAGGCGTCGGCCATCTTCGCGCAGATGGCGAAGGACATGTTCGGTGCCGGCCCGGAGAAGGGCGCGAAGCTGCCGTCTCCGTTAGACCTGCGCAACGGCCAGGACCGGGCGCCGAAGCCGACCAACGCGGTCGCCAAGGCCGCGGCCGAGCTGGACAAGGTGTTCCGCAACTCGACGGACTTCTTCCAGGCCATCTGGTCGCGGCGGGACAGCCTGCCGAACCGGGCCGACCTGGAGGACCGGGTGTCCCGGGCCACCCAGATCGTCAACAGCTTCGGCAGCATCATCCCCGGCGACGGCGGGTTCCTGGTGCCGGAGACGCTCCGCGCGGAGATCCTGAAGGCTGCGATCGAGCAGTCCATCATCCGGCCGCGGGCTCGGGTCATCCCGATGGACTCGCTGCGGGTGCCCATCCCGACGATCGCCGACACCAGCCACGTCAGCTCGGTGTGGGGTGGCATCACGGCCTACTGGACGGAAGAGGCCGCGGCGCTCACCGAGTCGTCGCCGACGTTCGGTCGGGTCGTCCTCGACGCGAAGAAGCTCACCGGGTACGCGGAGATCCCGAACGAGCTGCTGGCGGACGCGGTTGCGTTCACCGGGTTCTTCGACCAGACGTTCCCGCAGGCGCTGGCCTACTTCGAGGACGTCGCGTTCTTCTCCGGTACCGGCGCCGGTGAGCCCCTCGGGGTCATCTCGTGCCCCGCCAGCGTCCAGGTGGCCGCGGAGGCTGGGCAGCCGACCAAGACGATCGTCTGGGAGAACCTGGTCAACATGTACTCCCGGATGCTCCCCACGTCGCTGGGGAACGCCGTGTGGGTCGCGAACATCGACACGTTCCCGCAGCTGGCGACGATGGCGCTGTCCGTCGGTACCGGCGGCGGGCCCGTCTGGATCGGGAACTTCGCTGGCGGCACCGGCGGCGCGCAGACCCCGCCCGCCACGATCCTGGGCCGGCCGGTCCTGTTCACCGAGAAGGTCCCGACCCTCGGCACCACCGGCGACATCATGTTCACCGACCTGTCGTACTACCTCGTCGGCGACCGGCAGATGATGCAGGCGATGCAGTCGGAGCACTACAAGTTCGCCAACGACAAGACCGCGTTTCGCATCACCGAACGCGTCGACGGGCAGCCGTGGCTGCACTCGGCGATCACCCCGCACTCCGGGTCCAGCAACACCCTGACCCCCGTCGTCCAGCTCGCGTCCCGCTGAGCCCGGAACCTGAGAGGAGAGAACAGACATGGCTGGCCAGGAAGGACTCGGGCGCGTCTTCAACGTCGTCCCGATCGCTGCCGGTGTCGCGATCAGCATGAAGGAGTGCTCGGCGATCACATTCGTGTGCACCGCCGCGGACACCTTCACGATCACGGTGGCGTCGACGTTCGGCGGCGCCTACGCAACGCCGGGGAACATCATCGACCACTATTATCAGGCGACCGCGACGAACGGGACCGCCGCGTGGACGAAGCAGACGCAGGTCGCATCGAACGCGGTGGTGCAGGCCGGCGCGAACACCACGGTCATCACGGTGACCGGGTCGAAGCTGCCGGACCCGAAGTGCTACATCAAGTGCACCGCGTCCGGTGCGGGTCTGGTGAAGGCGATCCTGCATGACCTGACCGCGCAGCAGGCGCCCGCGAACCTGACGATCCCGTCGGCCTGAGAAGGGGAGTCAGCAGGCAATGACGACGATCATCAAGAACGCGGATGTCCGGACGATCGCGAAGGGCATCCTGGTGTCGCGGGCGACCGCGACGCTTCCCCAGTCGACGACCGGGAACATCTTCACCATCACCGGCGGCCGGATCATCCTGCGGGGCCTCGTCGGCACCGTCACCACAATCATCCAGGTGCAGGCTGACGCCACGAAGCTGACCAGCTCGCCGACCACCGGCAGCGCGGTGGACCTGTGCACCACCACCGACATCACCGGTCTGGAGGTCGGCGGGATGCTCGCGCTGCCGGCCGCGGTCGGGTCGGCGCTGGTGAAGGCGAACGGCGGGGCGTGTGCGATCGCGGACCCGGGGCTGGTGCTGCCGGTCGGTTCGATCGTCCTGAACTGTGGTGCGTCGAACACCGGCAGCGTGAAGTGGGATCTGATCTACACGCCGTTGGACAACGGCGCTCAGGTCGCGGCGGCGTAGGTCATGGGCCGCACGAGTACGTTGGGTGGCCCCAGCACCAGTGATGGTGCTGGGGTCCCCAGCTCCAATGTCACCTCGCGGCTGGTCGGTGCGGACGGGCAGTCCCGGCTGGTCTCTGAGGCGCTGCCGGTGCCTTTGCCTGTCGCGCAGGGCGGGACCGGAGCCACCACCCCCGCCGCGGCGCAGACAGCTCTAGGGCTGGGGTCCGCGGCCACGAAGACGCCGGCCCAGCTGGCGGCCGATGCCGCGTTCACGGGGGTGTACGCGTCCATCTACACCGTCGCGGGCCCCTACCTGGCCGCGAGAGAGTACGCGCTGCTGGGCAGCCAGTCGTTCGCGGTGACGAACTTCGATCGGGGGACCGGCACCGACCAGGCGGGGGCGTTGACGTCGGCTGTGATGACGTCGGTCGCGTTGTACCTGCTGGCCGGCAGCGTGGTCACCAACCTGACGTTCATCTCCGGGAACACGGCGGCGAACGCGCCGGCGAACTGGTGGTTCGCCCTGTACGACACGCAGGCGACTCCGGCGCTGCTGGGGCAGACAACGGACCAGACGACGGCGGCGTGGGCGGCGAACACGGCGAAGACGCTGGCGTTGTCGTCGCCGGTGAGCATCACGACGACCGGCGTGTACTACGCGGCGTGCATGGTGAAGGCGACGGGTGTGCCGTCGCTGCTGGCGCGGGCCACCTACGTGTCGGGTGCTGGCGCTGTGATTGCTGGGGCGAAGGTGTTGGCGCAGACGTCGGGGGCGGCGTTGACGACGACGGCTCCGGCGACGATCGCGACGCCGACGACGACGGGGGTCACCCCGTTCGTGATCGCGACCTGAGGGGGGTTGATGTTCCGGTGACGCAGAACACGGGCGGCTGGTACGGGCTGGCCGGGATCGTCGCCGATCAGCGGCTGCAGCGGCGGTCGGAGGCGTCGCGGCGGCCTGCGGCGTGCTTCGACGACGGGGAGCCGCTGCGGCCGGGCCCGGACGGGGAGTTGTACTGCCGGTTCTGCGGCCGGCACTACGAGGGCAAGTCTCAGCTCGACTACGACAAGGTGTGACCCCCTGATGCCACGCAACAGTGTCGCTTCCGGCCCGTCTGTCGGCCTGCCCGCCGTGTTCGTCCCGCCGGTGTCGAACAACGCCGTCGGCTACACGGAGCGGGAGGCGTACCGGGCTGTCGTGGCCGCGGCGACCCGCACGGTGCCGACCGCCCCGACCGTCGGGCATCCGATCGTGTGGGCGTGGTCACCGACCCTGCACGAGGTTGTGGCGACACAGCCCTAACACCCGTCAGCCGTGGCAACACCTGACAGGTGTTAGGCGGGTACTCTGGCAGAAGTTCACAACTGAACAGCCCAACCCGGCCGCCCGAGGGAGGCCTGGACGCAGGAAGCGACGTCAAGGGGACGGGAACCAAGCATGAGCGCGGTCGTCGGACCCGTGCGGTACGCGTCAGTCGAGGACGTCAAGACGGCCATCGACACGCAGTACACCGCCCGCCTTGACCCCCTGATCCTCGGCGACATCGAATCCCACTCCCAAAGCGTCGAAGGCCTCCTCCACCGCAAGTTCTGGCCCTGCATCGACACCCGATGGTTCGACTGGCCCAACCTGCAGTACGCGTGGCCGTTCACCCTCCACCTGGAACAGCACGAGGTCATCTCCGTCACCTCGGTCGTGTCCGGCGGGGTGACCATCCCCATCGGAAACATCTACCTGGAACCCAACGGCGACGGCCCCCCGTACGACCGGCTCGAAATCAACCTCGGCACGTCGTCCAGCTTCGGCGGCAGCGCAGCGACCTGGCAGCGGAACATCGCCGTCACCGGCGTCTATGGGTTCGGCAACGACACCAGCCCGGCCGGCAGCCTCGTCGGCGCCATCAACGCCTCGGTCACGACCCTGACGGTGTCCGATTCCAGCCTCGTCGGCGTCGGCCCCGCCATCCTCATCGACACCGAGTACGCGACCGTCGAGTCCCGCGCCATGACCAGCACCGGCGCCACCATCACCGGCGACATGGCCGTCTCACAGGCCGGCGCAGGCCTGAACGTCACCATCTCCGACACCAGCAAGGTGCACGCCGGGGAAACCATCCTGATCGACGCCGAACGGATGCTCATCCAGGACCGCCTCACGTCGAGCATCAACGTGGTCCGCGCCTACGACGGGACACCGCTGGCAGCGCACACTCACGGCGCGACGATCTACGCGCCCCGACAGCTGACCGTGGTCCGCGGCTGCTGGGGCACCACCGCGGCCGCGCACCTCGACGCGGCCCCCATCGCCCAGCACAAGCCTCCCGCACTGATCCGGGACCTGACCATCGCGAAGGTCATCACGCACGCGCAGTGGATGTCCGCCGGCGGCACCGATGTGCTGGCCCGGTCCGGGGTCGGCGGCGGCCCCCGCGGCAAGGGCGCCATGCTGCACCTGCGGTCCACGCAGGAGATCGAGGACGACGCGTACGCCCGGTTCGGCCGCAAGGCCAGGACGCGGAGCATCTGATGGCGGGCGTGCAGATCACGACGGTAGGCCCGATCTTCGACGGTGAGGCCGAGGTCGCGTTGGCGGCCCTGGCCACGGAGATCGTGTCGCAGGTCGCCGACGCCGCATTGAGCGACCTGCAGGCCCGGTTCCATGAGACGTTCATGGCGCCGACCGGCGCCTACGAATCGCAGGTGGTCAAGAACCTGGCGTCGCCGACGTCAGCGGAGATCGGCGACGGCGGATCCCGGTACGGGCCGTGGCTGGAAGGCACGAGCCACCGCAACCAGACGACCCGGTTCAAGGGCTACCACAACTTCCGGTTCGTCACCCAGACCTACCAGCGGCAGAAGGCCGCGGCGATCGCGACGCAGATCCTCGCCTACCAGATGGGCAGGTTCGGCGGATGAGCCTGGACCTGACAGGCATCCTCGACGGGCTCGTCTCGCACGCGTCGGCGACCGGCTACTTCCAGCGGGTGAACACGCATGAGCCGAAGTCGGCGCCCGGGTGGGGGTTGACGTGCGCGATCTGGGCGCAGGAGATCGCGCCGCTGCCGGCCGCGTCCGGGCTCGCGGCCACGAGCACGCTGGTGACGTTCTCGTTGCGGATCTACACCGACATGCTGCAGGAGCCGCTGGACCAGATCGACCCGAAGGTTCTGGCCGCCACGGACGTGCTGATGGAGGCGTACTCCGGGAACTTCACCCTCGGCGGGACGGTCCGGGACATCGACCTGCTCGGGCAGTTCGGCCGCGGCTTGAACGCGGAGGCCGGCTACATCAACCTCAACCAGAAGCAGCTGCGGTGCATGACGATCAACGTGCCGTTGGTCGTGAACGACCAGTTCCCGCAGGCCCCGTAGGAGGACCGGATGTTGCAGGTGTGCAAGGCGTGCGGGTGCCGGGGCATCGCGCACGACATCGAGGTGTGCCCGCACTGCGGTGCACCGCTGGCGCCGGCAGCCCCGGCGGTGGAGCTGGTGGATGCGCCGAAGAGCGGCCGGGTTCGGCGTGCCGCGGGTGGTGACGACTGATGGCCAAGCAGGGCGGTCTCGGTGCAGCGCTGTACGTGGGTGGGGTCGACCTGTCCGGGAACTGCACCAACCTGGCCGTGGGTGGCGGTCCGGCGCTCCTGGACGTGACCACGCTGGCGCAGACGGGCATGGACCGGCTCGGCGGGAAACGCGACGCGAAGTTCGACGTCACCGTCGTGTACGACCCGTTGGTCGAGCACCCCACCCTGTCGGCGCTGCCGACGACCGACGTCATCCTCACGTTCGCCGTCCCTACCCTCGCGGTCGGCGCGCCCGCCTGCTGCATGAACTCCAAGCAGACCAACTACGACGGCACCCGCGCCGCCGACGGCCTCTACACGTTCGCGGTGTCGGCGCTGCCGAACAGCTATGGCCTGGAGTGGGGGAACCTCCTCACCGCCGGCATCCAGACCGACACCACCGCAACGAACGGCGCCTCCTGGGACACCGGCGGCAGCCTCTCCTACGGCGCGCAGGCCTACCTGCAGGTCTTCTCGGTGACCGGCACGTCGGTGACGGTGAAGATCCAGGATTCGGCGGACAACTCCAGCTGGGCGGACGTCGCCAGCCTCGCGTTCACGGCGGCCACGCCCGCAGGGTCACCGCAGGCGCAGCGGATCAGCATCGCCAACAACGCCACCGTCCGCCGGTACGTCCGCGCGGCCAGCACGGGCACGTTCTCCAACGCCCAGTACGCCGTCGTCCTGGTCAAGAACCCGCTCGCAGGGGTGATCTTCTAGTGCCCGGCGTCGAATCGTTCCGGCTGGACCCGCTGGGGCCGCCGCAGGCGTACCGGACGGTCGCGTTCGCTCGGCCGTTGACGCGGGACTTCTGGCGGCCAGCGTCGTGCGCTGACGTCGACTGCGAGCACTACCTGCGCGGGTGGGCGACGAAGGTGCTGCCGGGGTCCGCGGATGAGGCCGCTGTGCGCGGGTCTGGCCGGGCGTGGAGTGCCGTGGAGAAGACCGAGGACGGATTCCTCAGGTTCATGTTCCCGCCCGGCCAGGCCTGCTTCCGGGCGTCGACGCACCGAGTGCCGGTCGAGCGGGAGCCGATCTGGTTTTCCCGCAACGGGGATCACCGCGCCGACCTCGGCGGGCACGTGAGGCACACGCGGGTCGAGCACTGGGTGGAAGAACTCGCCGAACAGTCGGCGCGGATCACTGACGCAGTACAGAGAGGATGACCAGCAGTGGCGAAGACAACCGGTCTCGGTGCGGCGATCAGCGTGGCCGACGCCTCCGCAACCCCGCAGACCATCAGTAACGATTGCACCAACTTCACGTTCGCGAGCCCGCGGGCGGTGCAGGACGTGACCGGCGTCGACAAGTCGGCGATGGAGCGGCTCCTCCTCCTGGCCGACGCCAGCATGACCCTGAACGGGGTCTTCAACTCGGCCACGAACATGAGCCACGACGTGTTCAAGACCATCCCGTCGACGTCGGTGGCCAGGGCCGTGGTCCTTACCGTCGCGTCGAAGATCTGGACCACGTCGATGATGCTGACCGACTACACCCTCACCAGGGCCGCGGCCGGCGAACTCACCTTCGCCGTCCCCGGGTCGCTGACGGGCGGCTCCGCGCCGGTCTGGTCCTGATCCCCGTGGGGTTCAGTGCGCGACCCGTCTACGAGCTGGTCTTCGCGGAGGACACCGGCTTGGAGGGCCTGGAGGTGTCGGCTCGGGGGGCCGACGTCGCCACCTACCTGGAGATCCTGCAAGCGGACGACCTGCCGGCGGTGGAGCAGATCCCGCAGCGGCTGAAGTTGATCGCGCCGCTGCTGGTGTCGTGGAACCTCGAAGACGACGCTGGCTCCCCGGTCCCCACCACGTGGGAGGGCATGCAGGGGGTGGATCAGCGGCTGCTGGGTCAGATCATCGAGGCGTGGCTGCGGATGGTCGCTGGTGTCCCGGGCCCTTTGGGCAGGCGATCGACGAGTGGCGGGCCGCCTCCGACGCTGCCGGATGTGGACCTGCCTATGGAGTCGCCAAGCCTGCCGAGCTGACGGAGGCGGAGCTCCTGGTGGGGCTGGCGGACCGGTGGCACATGCTCCCGTCGCAGGTCCGGCGGGCGGCGATGACGGAGGACCTGCGGTACCTGGCGATCCTGAACCGAGCGCATGGAGGGAGGTGAGAAGCGGTGGCCGGGAACGTCGTCAGGATCCTGATCACTACGGATTCTGCGCAGGCGCAGGCTGGTCTGGCGAAGGTGAAGGCCGAGGGCATGTCTCTCGGCAGCGTGATGAAGCTGGCCGGCGCGGGCATGGTGGTGGGGTTGGGTGTTGCGACGGTCGCGACGTTGAAGATGGCGTCGGAGTTCCAGGGCAGCATGGAGCGGATCCACACTCAGGCCGGGGTCGCGCAGGACCAGATCAAGGGCCTCGGTGACGGGGTCCTGAAGCTGGCCGGGCAGGTCGGGCAGGACCCCAACAGCCTGGCGGAGGCCCTGTACCACATCGAATCCAGCTTCGCGTCGACCGGGATCTCCGGTGAGCATGCCCTGAACCTGTTGAAGGTCGCGGCGGAGGGCGCGACCGTCGGGCACGCGAACCTCGTCGACGTCACCAACGCCCTCGACGCCGCCGTCGTCTCAGGCATTCCCGGTGTGGAGAACCTGACGTCGGCGATGGGCACCCTGAACGCGACTGTCGGCGCTGGCGATATGAACATGCAGGACCTCGCCAACGCCTTCTCCACCGGCCTGCTCGCATCGGTGAAGAGCTTCGGCCTGTCCATCACCGACGTCGGTGCCGCCTTGGCGGTGTTCGGCGACAACAACGTTCGCGGACAGACGGCGGCCACACAGCTGCGGATGGCCGTGCAGTCGCTGGCCGAGCCAGCGAAGGGCGGTGCCGCGGCTCTCGCGAAGCTTGGCCTGCAGTCGGATAGCCTCGCCAAGGACATGCAGTCCGGTGGCCTCAACGCTGCTCTCGGTGACCTGATCACGCACATGAACGCGGCGGGCATTAGCGCAGACCAGCAGGGTCAGATCATCACTGATGCGTTCGGGAAGCGGGCCGGGCAGGGCATCAACGTCCTGGTCGGTCAGTACGACCGGCTGCAGTCGAAGTACACGGACCTGGCGAAGGGCGCTACCGGGTTTCAGGACGCGTGGACGGCGACGACGCACACGCTGCAGTTTCAGTTGTCGGCGTTCGTGGACGGCGCGAAGGCCGCCGGGATCAGCCTGGGCACCGCGCTGCTGCCGGCCGTGTCGGACCTGCTGACCGTGCTGAAGCTGGGGTTCCCGATCGTTCAGGGGCTGGCGCAGGTGTTCACGGCTATCCCGGCGCCGGTCCGGGACGCCGCGCTGGCGTTGGGGGTGTTCGCGCTCGCGGCGAAGCTGCTCGGGCCGGCGCTCGCGCAGGTCGGCGCGAAGGTGAAGGAGACCGGTGCCAGCCTGGCCGGCTGGGGTAAGGGCATCACCAGCGCGGAAGGCATCACCGGGAAGTTCAAGGCGGGCCTCGGGGGTGTGGTTGGTGCGCTGGGTGGCCCGTGGGGTATCGCGATCACGGCGGGGACGACGCTGCTGGGGTTGTGGGCGGCGCACCAGCAGGAAGCCAACCAGCGGACGCAGGACTTCCGGTCTGCCCTGGAAGCGTCGGGCGGTGCGATCGACGACACGACGAAGAAGCTGGCCGCGCAGCAGCTGCAGGAGTCCGGTGCGCTCGACGCCGCGAAGCAGCTGGGGATCAACCTGGGTGATCTGACTCAGGCGGCGTTGGGGAACCGTGACGCCTGGACGAAGGTCAACGATGTGTTGTCCCAGCACAAGGACATTCAGACGTCTGTGCATGGGGCGATGAGTCAGAGCCAGCAGCAGGCGGGCAGGCTGGCTGTCGCGGCGGACAAGGTGCGTGCCGCGATCGGTGATGAGTCCGGCAGCCTGGCCGATGCGAAGTCCAAGCAGCAGGACTTGACGGCCGCGCAGGGTGAGGGCACCACCAGTTCGGGGACGCTGGCCGACGCGAACGCGAAACTGTCGCAGGCGCTGAACGACTTGTCGGATGCTCTGGACTCGTCGAAGAACGCGATGCTGGGGGCGATGGGCGCCGAGGACGCCTATTACGCGTCGGTGGATGCGGCGACGAAGGCGGTGAAGGACAACGGTAGCGGCCTGGACGTTCACACGGAGAAGGGCCGCGCGAACCGGAAAGCGTTGGAGGACCTGGTCAAGACAGGCCTGGATTACGTGAAGGGTTTGAAGGATCAGGGGGCTTCGCAGGATCAGGTGGATGCCGGTCTGCGGATGGTGGAGGGCAACTTCGTCAAGACCGCGAAGCAGATGGGGTTGACCACGGCGCAGGCTAAGGCGTTGGCGGCCCAGTTCTTCGGCGACGCAGATGCAGCGTCTTCGGCGGCTAACGACGCGTCCGCCTATGCCCGAGCACTCAAGGCGATCCCATCGACGGTGACGACCCGGATCATCGTGAATGGGGCGTCGCAGCTGGCGCAGGTGTCGTCGTCGTCGGCGAACGTGCGGGAGAACCGGACGCCCGTGCAAGGCTCGGGTGGGGTGCCGCACGCTGCCGTTGGTGGGCCGCGCGGCTCCCGCACTCTCGTCGGGGAGTACGGCCCCGAACTCGTTGATCTGCCGTACGGGTCGATGGTCCGGTCGAACCCGGACACGCAGCGGCTGATGAGCGGCGGCGGCGCCGGCAGCGAATCCGAGGTGGTGGTCCGGTTCCTCGGTGACACCGAGATCGCACGAGCCTTCGTCGAGCTGATCCGCAGGACGGTCCGGGTGTCCGGGACCCGCGACGTGCAGCTGCTGTTCGGCGGTGCCCTGTCGTGACCGTCACATGGCAGGTGCGGACCGAGCTGCAGCTGGCCGGGGTGTGGACCGACGTCAGCAGCCTGGTGTACGCCCGGGACCGGGTGGTGATGTCGCGGGGCCGCCGCTCCGAAGGATCGACCGCGGACGCGCAGGCCCTGGCGTGCACGATGAACAACCGGTCGGGGAACCTCTCGATGCGGAACCCGACCGGCACCTGGTACGGGAAGCTCACCAGGAACACCCCGATCCGGACGTCGCTGCCCGCCGCGTCGTCGTGGCTGTCCCTGACTGCGCTCGGCCGGTACGCGTCCTGTCCGGACAGTGTCCCCTTGTCCATCACGGGGGACCTGGACTTCCGGGTCGACCTGTGGGCGAACACCTGGTTCCAGGACATGGACCTGGGCGGCAAGTTCGCTACCACCGGGAATCAACGGTCGTGGGCGTTGCAGCTCAACGCGAACGGGACAGTCCGGCTGTCGACGTCACCGGACGGCACGACGGTGATCGACCACGATTCGACGGTGCCGCTGCCGATCCCCGTCTCAGGCCGGAAGGCGATCCGGGCCACCCTGCAGGTCAACAACGGGTCGGGCGGGCACACCGTCACGTTCTACACGTCGGACACGATCGGCGGGACGTGGACGCAGCTGGGCGCCGCGGTCGTCACGGCCGGCACGACCAGCTTGTTCGACTCGACGGCCACACTGCTGGCGGGCGACCTCGACGGCGGCAAGGCGTCGTTCGGGGTCGTCCGCTACTACGGGCTGCGCGTGTACCAGGGGATCGCGGGCACCCTGCGGGCCAGCCCCGATTTCACTGCGCAGGCCGACGGCGCCGCATCGTTCACCGACGCGCAAGGGAACGTGTGGACGCCCGGTGGTGGCGGCGCGCTGGTGGCGCGGGACTACCGGTTCGCTGGTGAGGTCCCGGAGTGGCCCACCCAGTGGGATGTCACGGGCACCGACGTGTACGTGCCGATCAGTGCGGCCGGCCCGATGCGGCGGCTCGGGCAGGGCGCGAAGGCGCTTAGGTCGGCGTACTACCGGGGGTGCACGTCGCCGGTGCGGCCGGTGACTGGGCTGGTCGGGTACTGGCCGATGGAGGACGGCGCGGGGTCCACGCAGTTCGCTGCGGCCGGCGTGCCGGGTGTGAGCGCGGGCGGGTGGATCGGCACCCCGAAGCTGGCCGCCGACTCTGCGTCGTTCGCTTGCTCGGCGCCGCTGTCGACGGTCGAGGACGCGATGGTGTCGTTCACGCCGGCCGGGTACACGGCCGGCGCCGGGCAGGCCCGGGTGCTGCTGTCGATCCCGGCGGCCGGGACAACGAACAACGCGGTGCTGATGCGGGTCGTCACTACCGGGTCCGCGTCCCGGTGGGAGCTGGTCTACCAGACCGGCGGGAACCTGGTCCTGAACGTGTACTCCGCGTCCGGCGCCAGCTTGTTGTCGACGGTGCCCGGCGCGTTCGGCGTCAACGGCGTGCCGCTGCGGTTGTCCCTGTCGCTGGCCCAGTCCGGCGGGAACATCAACTGGACGTTCTCCACTCTGGCGGTCGGCGGGCTGGTCGGCCTGTACACGTCGAACACCCTGGCCAGTCAGACGATGGGCTACGTGAAGCGGGTCGACCTGAACCCGTCGCGGGCCATGTCCGGGGTGACGATGGGGCATCTGACGGTGCAATCGGCGGTCACGTCGCTGTGGGACCTGAACAGCCTGCTCGTGTCGTGGGCCGGTGAGACAGCGTGCGCGCGGGTGACGCGTCTCGCCGGTGAGGAAGGGCTCGCCGTGTTGGCGATCGGCGACACCCCGAACGCTGTGCCGTTGGGCCCGCAACGGCAGGACACCCTGCTGAATATCCTGCGGGAGACCGAGACCACCGACGGCGGTGTGCTGTACGAGCTCCGCGACCAGCTCGGGTTCGGGTACCGGTCGTTGGCGTCGCTGCTGCAGCAGCCGGCCGCCCTGACCCTGAACTACACGACCGCGGACCTGTCGGCGTTCAGCCCGGTCGAGGACGACCAGGCGGTCCGCAACCAGGTGACGGCGTCCCGGCCGTCGGGGTCGTCCGCGACGGTGAGTCAGGACACCGGCACCCTGTCGACCCTGGCGCCCCCGAACGGCGTCAACGTCTACGACACCAGCGTGACCGTGAACCCGGAGTCTGATGGGTTCTTGCAGCACATCGCCGGGTGGGCTGTCCGCCTCGGAACGGTTGATGAGCCGCGGTTCCCGGCGCTCGGGTTGAACCTGGCCCGGACCAACTACACGGGCTCGCCGGCGGTGCTGGGTGCCGCGGCGGCACTGGAGCCGGGTGACCGGCTGGACGTGCTGCATCCGCCAGCGTGGATGCCGCCGGACACGATCCGCCTGCAGGTCGTCGGCTCCACAGAGGCGTTGGATCAGTACCGGCGTGAGTTGACGCTGGTGTGCCGCCCGGAGACCGCGTTCGTGCAGGTCGGCGTGTACGACGATGGCGTGTCGCGGTACAGCCCGGACGGGTCGACGTTGGCGGGGACGATGACGACGGGGGCGACGTCGGTGTCGGTGAGCTGCGGGAACTCGGTGTGGACGACGACGGATGTGCCGGTGCAGATCGTGGTGGCCGGTGAGGTGATGACGGTGGGGACGATCGCGGGTGCCGGGCCGACGCAGACGTTCTCCAACATCACCCGGTCGGTGAACGGGGTTGTGAAGGTGCACGCTGCGGGTGAGGCGGTCGCGTTGGCTTCACCGGTCTATTACGCGCTGTAGAACGAGGGACGGGAGGGGTTGGGGTGGCGCAGGTTGCGGGTGCGCTGATCAAGGCGACGGACTTCGGGTTCACCGGCCAGGAGGCCGTGATGGGCGCGAGCTACAGCGTCACCACGGTGCAGGCGGATATCGGGCTGTCTGTCACGTTCCCGACGGTGTTGGCCAACCAGCAGGCGCTGGTGTACTTGAACAGCAACCTGCAGTGCAACACGGCGGTCGCGTCCCGGTTCATGAACCTGTACTGCCTCGTCGATGGGGTTGCTGAGACGTCGACCCTGCCATGGTTGGTGAACGCGAACCAGAACGCCGCCCGCGTCCCGGGATTCAAGTCTTGGCGGGTGACGTTGGTGGCGGTCGGCTCGCACACGGTCAAGATTCAGGGGCAGACCGGCACCACGAACGGCGATTTCACTGTGGTGGGCGGCGACATCATCGTCGTCCCCTGCCTGTGAGAGAGGAGGCACGGAATGACGCTGTACGTCGTGGACGCCAGCCACTACCAGGCTGGTCTGCCGGTCGGATCGCTTGCCGCGCAAGGGTTCTCTGCGGGGATCTTCAAGGCGACCGAGGGTATCTCCTACGTGGACGCCAGCTTCGGCGCGTTCATCCAGGAGGCGCGCGCCGCCACGCTGCCGTGCGCCGCGTACCACTACCTGCACCCGACAGGCATGCCGGCGCAGGCCGCGTTGACGGCGCGGGTGGTGCCGGCTGACATCCCGGTGTGGGTGGACGTCGAGGGCGCCGCCACGCTGGACCAGGCGTACGCCTACGCTGACGCGCTGCGCGCGCTCGGCCGGCGCATCGGCGGGATCTACTCGGGGTCCCGGCCGGCGCCCGGCTACGGCGGCTGGTGGCGGGCCGCCTACCTGACCGACCCCACCGGCTATGCATCGACGACGTACGCCGCGCTCGGCGGCGACACCGGGTCGCCCTGGTCGTCCGGTTGCGACCTGTGGCAGTTCTGCCAGCACGGCCGGCTCGCCAGCTACAGCGGGGACGTGGACTTCTCGGCGTTCCGCGGCACCACGCAGCAGCTCCTGGCCCGCGGATGGTTCTGGACCCCCGCGGCACCCACACCTGACCCGACGATCCCGGAGGACAGCATGTTCGCTCAGTCCACGCACGCCAGCAGCGACGGCACGATCAGCAGCGGCGACATCTTCCAGCTCGACGCCGCCGGCCGCCGCAAGATCCCGGACCTGGCGACCTGGCGGGTCCTGCAGGCCGCGAACCCCGCGTTCGTCCAGCTGACCGGGGACCAGATCGCCGCCGGCTGGCCGCCCGCCGGCACCGCGGTCGCCACGGTCGACGAGGCGGCGCTGGCCGTCCAGCTGGAGACCGACCTCGCCCAGCACCTGGCTGGTGGTGTCGACGCGGCAGCACTGGCCGCCACCCTCGCCGCGAACCTCGCGGCACGCCTCGCGCAATGAACAACACCAACGCCCCACCACCAACCCAGCCCGGAGGGGCACCGGACGTGACGAACGACGATCTACGCATCACCCTGGCCAGGATCGAGGCCAAGCTCGACGTCACGCTCCCGGCACACTCGGAACGGCTGAACGAACATGCGCGGATCCTCGACGCCCACGACGTCCGGTTGCGGGCTGTGGAGCAGGCGGGGGCGGCCGTCAACGCGGGCACCGCGCAGGCCCGGCGCCTGCCGAACTGGGTGCCGGTGGTGGCGGCGTTCGCTGGGGTGGCCGCGGTGATCGTGGCCGCCATCGCGCTGACCAAGTAGGAAGCCCTGTACGACCGTCTCGACCTGTTGGAGGAGTCAATGCCCACCCCGAAGCTCCCGGCCACGCTGGTGGCCGTCCTGGGCGTCCTGGCGACCGTCCTGACGGCCGTCGGTGACGTGCTCCCGTCCCCGTGGCGGGGTATCGCCGCCGTGGTGCTGGCGGTGCTGACCGCGCTCGGTGTGACCGGCACGCAGATCGCGGTCCGCGCGCACGGTGAGGCGGAGTACGCGCGCGGCGCCAGCCGGCGGGCCGCATGACCGCCGTCGTGTTCCGGGCCGGCCGGCTCGCGCCGACCCCCGGCAAGCCGCGGCTGCGACTGGCCGACCACCTCGACCCAGCGACTCTGCTGGCGGTGCCGGCCGCGCAGGACTGGTGCACCGCTGCGGGCCCCTACTCGATGGCGGGCAACGACCAGTGGGGTGACTGCACGTGCGCAGAGGTCGCGCACCACGTGCAGTCTGAGGTGTGGTTCGGCGACCAGGTGCACGCGGCGTTCACCGATGGGCAGGTCCTCGGCCTGTACAGCGCGATCACGGGGTTCGACCCGAACGCAGGGCCGCCCGGGTCCAACCCGACCGACCAGGGCGCGAACATGCAGGACGTCCAGGCGTACTGGCACAAGACCGGGCTGGCCGGGCACACGACCGCCGCGTACGCCGAGGTGGACGTGCACAGCATGGACGTCGTGTGCGCCGCCATCGACCTGCTGGGCGCCATCTCGGTGGGGATCAACTTCCCGGCCTCGGCGATGGACCAGTTCAATGCCGGGCAGGACTGGGACACGGTCCCCGACGACGGCGGCATCGAAGGCGGCCACGCCATCCTCGTCGCCGGCTACGACAAGGCGGCGCAGACGTTCACGCTGGTCACCTGGGGTCGGGTGATCCGAATGACGTGGCGGTTCTGGCGGGCCTATGTGGAGGAGGCGTGGGCGCCGATCCTGGGCGCGGAGTGGGTGAACGATCGGACGAAGGTGTCTCCGGTGGGGCTGGACCTGCAGGGTCTGGGTTCGGCGTACGCCGAGCTGACCGGGAAGCCGAACCCGTTTCCGGCCCCCAACCCGGGGCCTGCTCCTGCGCCTGCTCCTGATGGTGTGGGGGTGGCTGCGCAGGCTTTGGCCGGTGACCCGCTGGTGGTCGACTGGGCCAGCCATCACCACTATGGGCGGGAGACCCGGGAGGTCGCGCGCCGGGTTCAGGCGGTGATCGCCGCGGTCCGGGCTGCTGGCTGAACCAGAGTCCAGCGCCTGACCCCTTGGTCGTGTCCGGGGCTACTCCTGGGCCCCGGGCGCGCGAGCGGCCCCCGCTGACCTTCGGGTCGGCGGGGGCCGCTTCGTCGTCTCAACACGCCGATTTCCTTGCGCACGATAACCTGTCGGTGCTACGGTTTTCTTACGCAAGAAAAACGACCAACACACAGCCCCCCCCAGGGAAGGAACCCGCAATGAACCGCGCCAACCTGTATCTCCTCCAGCTCGCAGCCGAGCATGGGATCGCTCCAGCCCGCTGCTCCAGGTGCGGCGCCTCCGGGGTCGACACCAACTGGAGCTCGCCCGGCCACGACGACGGCCGCGACGCCGACTACCTCGGCTGGCAGTGCCAGCGGTGCGGCAAGACGACCGGGCTGACCCGCCGGACGATCGTCGGCCGGGTGCCCGCCGAGGCCCGCCCGGACCGTCGGGGCCGGCCTGCTCGCGGCAGGGTGTCCGCCACCTACCGGCTCAGCCCGCGGACCCGCGACCTCGTCAAGGGCGCCGCCTCAACCGAAGGCATCGAGCAGTCCGAGCTGGTCGAGCAGATCCTCCGAGCGTCCCGCCGGCTCAGGTGATCCGCTCCCGCACGCGAGCGGCCCCCGTCCATGATGGGCGGGGGCCGCTTCGTCGTTGCTCAGACGTCCAGCCGCCAGGCGGGGTCGAAGCCCGGGTGGCCCGCGTACGGCTGGGCCATCCTCGCCAGCACCATCCGCAGCGACTTCACGATCAGGTCCCGCATCGCGATCCGCAGCTCATCCTGATCGGTCGCCTGCTCGATCAGGTTGTTGGCGAGCACGAGCTGGTAGTCGTCCAGGATGACCCGCTTGGCCGCGACGTCGGCGAGCACCCGCGCCGGATCCCAGCGGGCGATGTGCGCGGTGACCACCTGGCCCTGCTCGCCGTCGTCGAACGTCTCCAGGATCGGGTGCCCATCATCGTCGCTGACGAAGTTCCGGCCTTGCGTCTGGCTGGCTTCCCAGTCGCGGTCAAACCATCGTCGAGCCGCCCGCGCCGCCGCCTCGTCCTCGTCGAGGCGCGCCCGCAGGAACGCCACCAGGTCGCTCACGGCCGCCACTCTCCGGAGACGATGTCGTCGTAGACCCAGCGGAGCGCCCGCAGCCTGCCCAGGTGCTCGCCGAGCCTGCTGCCACGTCGGTCCCGGTTCATCAGGGCCTCAATGACAGATGTCGGCGGATCCGGGTCGACGGGGACGACGACCTGCGCCCGACGCTCGACCTCGGCCATGACCGCCGGAAGATCCGCCGCCCGGACGACAGCCCGCAGGCGAAGTTCGGCCTGCTGGACCTCGGCCGCGCGCCGGACGGCCTCCCGGCCGCCGGGCATCGCCGAGACGAACGCCGTCATGCCCACCTTGTCTGCTCCCGCCATCTCACGCAGCCGGGCCATGCTCATCGGCTCGCTCATCCGCGTGCCTCTCTCGCCTTGCGCATCTGCAGGTGGTCCAGCTCGGTGCGGGCCCGCTGCACCGCATCGTGGTAGGAGGCGACCTCGTCCTCACACTCGGCGCGGCCGGCCTCGACGCCAGCCTGCCACGACCGCCGGCACCACGACGCGATCGCGGTCTGCTCGCCCGGGTGCGACGCGCGGATCCAGTCCCGGACTTCGCGGTCCCACGCGCCGAGTGTGAAGTCGGCGAGGACGGTGTCAAGCATCTCGTCGGCCTCGGCCGAGGTGACCGGCGGGGCGACGTCGAGGGGGCCCGTCGGCGGGTTCACCGGGTCACCCCAGCTAGCGCCATGACCGCGCCCGAGACGGCGTCGTAGGCGGCGGTCTGTGCGTCCAAGAGCGGGAGCCATTCGTCGTGCGGCCGGTCCGTGTAGATGGCCCGGACGTGGGCTTCGGCGGCTTCGATGGCAGCCCGGACCAGGCGCATCAGGTCGAGCGCCTGGCTAGTCGTGATGACTGCTGCAGGCAATTCCAACGTTCGGGCGTGAGAGGGAGAATCCGGTCCGGAGTCTCCAACTCTGGTGGGTACGGTGTTCATGCGATCAGCCCCTTTCCGGCTGGTCGTGGCCCCCCGGTCGCCGGCATGCGGCCGGGGGGCACTGCTGTGTCAGCCCAGCTTGAGCCGGACCGGTCTGGTGATGTCGGCCTCCGCGTACCGGATGACCCCGCGGTGGGAGACCTCGATCCCGTAGAAGCCCTTCCCGGCCGGGACACCCGGCACGGTGAACGCGAACATACAGTCGGTCCGCGACGGCAGGGATGACGCCGCCGGGGTACCGGCCTGGAGCTGGCCGAGGGCCACAGTCACACCGTTCGCGTCGGAGATCGTGACCTGCGCCCCGATCTCGATGTCTGCATATCCGCCGCTGGGGAAGCAGCTGCTGTCCATGGCCGGGACGTCGGCCACGGTCAGGTCACCCGACACGGTGAAGGTGGCCGGCATCGGCGGTGTGCTCGCCGCGGCCGACGCTCCTCCACATCCGGCCAGGAGCAGGCAGGCGGCGATGAGCGACGGCGTACGCATGGCGTCCTCCCGTGACGGCGTGACCTGCCGATCACGGTACGCCGTCATGGCGGCCAGCCGCTCGGTCTCGTCGAGGCTGATGGGCTGGAGTCCGCGCAGCTTGGCCGACATCTGCGGCTGGGACAGGCCGAGAGCCCGACCGAGCTGGGCCTGTGTCATCTGCCGCCGCGCGCGCCAGGCGCGCACCTCTGCGGCCACTCGGAACCGTAGGGGGTTCGCGGTGCCCCCTGACACCTCGGGTGTCGCCATGCCGATGACAGTACCGAGAAAACCGATACCTGACAAGGGTGGACCGATAGCCAGGCGACACGCCCGGGAATTTTCAAAGCTTGACGGGGCGTCGATAATCTCGATAGACCATACCCCATGACCACTACCCCATCCACCGAGGTCACTACCAACGACCTCATCCGTGGGGCGATGGCGCTGCGCGGCTACGTCCAGCGTGACCTGGCCAAGGTTCTCGGCGTCACCCAGCCGCAGGCATCGGCCCGGCTCACGGGCCGCCAGGACTGGGCGCTCGGCGAGATCCGCAAGGTCGCCGCGTGGCTCCGCATCGACGTCGCCGCCCTCGTCTCCGCTCAGCCGGACTTCGCCGCCCTCGTCGCCACCGACACCGCCCCGGCCGGTGCCGCGTGAAGGGCACCTACGAGCGGACCGCCGACGGCCGCACCCGCTACATCCCGCCCGCCGGCTCCCGCGGCGTCGACCGCGTCCCCGCCCGCCTCCGCGACCTCGCGCCGTCGGTCGCCGTCGACGAACTGCTGGTGCCCGCCCCCGGGCTGTCCGGCGGCCGCGTCCTCACCCGCCGCGTCGACCCCGGCGCCCGACCCGAATGGCACCCCAAGGTCGGCGTCACCCGAACCGCCCGCGCCGTCCACCGGACGCAGGCCCGCCAGCAGGCTGACGCCGATCACAACCGCCTCCGCCAAATCGCGGCCATCCGCACCTACGCCGCGGCGATCCTGGCCAGTCCGAAGGACGTCGCCGACGTCGTCCGCCTGCTCGGCCCCACCGACGCCGCCTGGGCGCTCCGCGTCCGCGTCGAAGACCTCGCCGACCTGGCCGGTGCAGCATGAGCGCCTCGGACCAGCTGACCCTGCTCCTCACCGGCGCCCTCGCCGTCCTCGGCCTCATCGGCACCGCCCTCACCCCAACCCTCGTCGACGCGTGGCTGCAACGCCGGATGGTCGTCCGGCACACCCGGCAGCGCCGGCACCTCGCAGGCGTGCACCGGTCGGGGTGGAGGCCGTGACCACCGCCCGCCTCGACCCGCAGCCCTGCCCCCGCTGCCGCCTCCACGTCACCCCGGTCACGCACCCGACCCCGCGCTGCGACAGCCCCTGCTGCCCGTGGCGGCGCTGCGGCGACCACTTCATCTCCCCCTTCGGCCGGATGATCGCCAACCCCGCGGCCCGAGGCGGCACCCGATGAGATCCCCACTCGCCGCCGTCGCCCCCGTCACCAGCCTGCCCACACCTCGCGGCCGCTGCCTGCACTGCGACCGCCGCATCCTGACCCGCCACTACCGCATCCTCATCGACCGCCACGAGGGCCCACTGATCCTCCACGAACGGTGCGTCCACCCCATCCGGATCACCCGCCGCGGACGCCTCATCGCCGACCTCGCCGGCGCAGCCTTCCTCACACCCGTCGTGATCGCCGCGATCTGGCTGGCGTGGGCCGCATGGGGCAACCAGTGAGGAGGACCCGCACCGTCACCTCGGTGCTCCTGCTCGCCGCGATCGGCGCCTTCATCGTGCTCGCGCTCGCCGGGTGCGGCCCCGACGGCGGAGCCAGCAAGAGCGACTGGTGCCAGATCCCCAACGCCCACGGCTGCCCCACCACCAGCCCCTAGAACTGGCGGCCCCCGCCGCCGTGACCCGGCGACGAGGGGCCGCCCACCACCACCCGACTACCCGCAGCACAGAAAGGACCAACCCCCATGCCACGCATCACCAGCCTCACCCCCGAACAGGAAGCCCTCCTGCCCGTCATCCGCGACAAGTGGCTCACCATCGGCCTATCCACCGGCACACCCGACAAGGCCGCCGCCGAGGCAGCCCTCGCCGACGTCTACCGGACCGGCGGCCTCCAGCCACCCCGGTTCGTCATCTGGCTCGACTCGCCCTGGGCCGGCGTCCTCGGCAGGTGCTACGCACCCGAGATCGTCGGCCAGGTGGGCGGCCAGGTGTACGGCCAGGTGGACGGCCAGGTGGGCGGCCAGGTGGACGGCCAGGTGTACGACCAGGTGGACGGCCAGGTGTACGGCCAGGTGGGCGGCCAGGTGGGCGGCCAGGTGCGCGGCCAGGTGCGCGGCCAGGTGCGCGGCCAGGTGGACGGCCAGGTGCGCGGCCAGGTGGACGGCCAGGTGCGCGACCAGGTGTACGACCAGGTGCGCGACCAGGTGTACGACCAGGTGGACGGCCAGGTGTACGGCCAGGTGCGCGACCAGGTGCGCGGCCAGGTGCGCGACCAGGTGGACGGCCAGGTGCGCGGCCAGGTGTACGGCCAGGTGCGCGACCAGGTGTACGACCAGGTGCGCGACCAGGTGCGCGGCCAGGTGTACGGCCAGGTGCGCGGCCAGGTGCGCGACCAGGTGGGCGACCAGGTGCGCGGCCAGGTGGACGACCAGGTGCCCGACCAGGTGTACGACCAGGTGCCCGACCAGGTGGGCGACCAGGTGGACTCGAGCACCATCCGCGAACGCCTCACCGGCTGGTGGCAGGGCCTCATGGGGGGCCAATGGAACGCCGGGTACTACTCCTGGCTCGACGCGCACGAGCAGATCGGCGTGACCGGCCTTGAACCGATCCACCCACAGCAGGCATTGGCCAGTGCCGGTGTCGGCTACTACTGGGTGTTCCGCGACTTCGCCATCCTCACCCCGCGATCGTTGACGTTGCACCGGGATCAGCAGGGCCGCCTGCACTGCGAGGACGGCCCGGCGATGGTGTGGCCGGACGGATGGGCGATCTACGCATGGCACGGGACGCGTATTCCGGCGGACATGGTGACCGGTCCCGGTTGGGATGCGACCCGGATCATGGGGGAGTGGCGCGCCGTCGCCGATTGAGCCCCTACAAAGCCGTGCTGCCCCCGAGCTTCACAGCCTGGGGGCAGCACGGGAACTACCCGCACAAGGAGCATCCCACATGACCGCGACCCGTGAGGCCCGCCGCCGGGCCCGCACGCTCGACAGCATCCGCACCATGGCCCTTGACGCGACCGCCGCGATCGAGGGCGCCAGGATCGCCGACCCCCTCACCGGCCCCCGCCCCCGGCACGTCTTCGACGCAGAGGCTGAGCCGATCTACGCGCAGCTGGTCGCCGAGCTGGGTGTGCCCGGCCAGGACATCGACCCGGGCCCGGTCGTCGTCGGCGAGCTGGCGACCGCCGCGATCGACATGACCGCCCTGCTCACCGACGACGCCGAGCCCGAGCTGGACGACGCGCCGCCGACCACGTGCATCGCCGTCAGGGGCCGGTGATGGGCGACCTGACGTGGTCCTGCGCGGAGCTGGGGATGCATGGCGACCGCTGCTCCCGGCCCCTCACCTGCCAGTGCTCGTGCCACCGCCGGGACGGTGGCCGGTGACCACCTACGCCGAGCGCCTCGCTGAACTCAAGGCCAAGAGCCGGTACGCGGCGCCGATCCGCCGCAAGGACACCGCGAAGGGCCACTACTACCGCGCCGACGACGGCACCCGCGTCCCTGGCGTCACCACCCTCATCAGCGACGGCGTCCCCAAGCCGGCCCTCATCAACTGGGCCGCCAACGTCACCGCCGAGGGCGCCGTCGACCAGTGGGACGACCTCGGTGCGCTCCCGCCCGCGCAGCGCCTGAAGACCCTGCAGGGCCTGCGGTACGCCGAGAAGGACAAGGCGGCGAAGCGCGGCACGGAGGTGCACCGGGCCGCCGAGAAACTCCTTGCCGGGCAAGAGGTCCAGGTCCCGGAGGAGATCGCCGGGCACGTCGAGGCCTACTCGCGGTTCCTCGACGACTTCAAGGTTGAGCCGGTGCACGTCGAGTTCTCCTGCGTCTCCTACCGGTGGGGATACGCGGGGACCGCGGACCTGTGCGCGTACGCCGTGCTGCCCGAGCAGGGCCGCAAGCTGCTGATCTGGGACCTGAAGACGTCCCGGTCCGGGATCTTCGGTGAGACCGCACTGCAGCTCGCCGCGTACCGGTACGCCGACGTCTGGGTCGTCGACGGCCGCGAGGTCGAACCCGCCGCGTGCGACTTCGCCGCCGGCATCCACGTCCGCGCCGACGGCTACGACGTCCTGCCGGTCGAGGCGGACGAGCTGCAGCACAAGGCATTCCTGTACGCCGCGAAGGTCGCCGAATGGTCCAAGGCCAGCCGTGACCTCGTCGGCCCGCCTGTCATGGCGCCCACGTTGTCCACGTTCCGACTGGTGCGTGAGTCGTGATCGTGGCCGCAAACACCAACCTGCAGCAGCAGATCGACGCCGTCCTGCTGATCCACCGGCCGTGCCACACGGCGGATACCCAGCCCTGGGACTGCAACCGTCACGCCTGCCCCGGTTGCGGGCGACCGACCCAGTTCGACCAGGCGGTGTGCGTCGAGTGCAGCTACGACGACCGCGACATCCCTTACCCCTGCCCGACCGCACGCACCCTCGGCGTGCCCGCCCCTGAGGAGAGCAAGACCTCGTGACCGTCGACACCGTCGCCACCGCCACCAGCCCGACCGCCGCGCTCGCCCCGCTGGCCACCGCCGGCGCCGCCCTCCCGGACGGCCTGTCCAAGCTGCGCGAGTGGGCCAGCGCCGCCACCTCCGCCGCCCAGCTCGTCACTCCCCTCGTCGACACCCCGTTCGTCCCGGACTCCTACCGGCCCAAGGTCGACCCCCGTGCCACCACCGAAGAGAAGGCCGCAGCCCGGCAGGTCGCCGTCGCCTCCGCCACCGCCGCCGTGCTGCAGGGCATCAGCCTCGGTCTCGACCCACTCGTGTCCCTGCAGCAGATCTACGTCGTGCACGGCCGGCCCGGCATGTACGCCCGCATCAAGGTCGCGTTGGTCATCGCCGCCGGCCATGAGATCTGGACCGACGACCTGACCGACACCCGCGCCGTCGTGGCCGGCCGACGCCGGGGCTCCGAGGTCGTCGAGCGGGTCACCGTGACGATGGATCAGGCGCGGCGGGCCGGGTGGACGAAGAACGAGACCTACGCGAAGACCCCGGCGGACATGCTGTACGCCCGCGCGGCGTCGCGGGTGTGCGACCGGATCGCGCCCGACGTCCTGATGGGCATCGCGTCGGTCGAGGACATCCAAGACGAGGCGGCCAGCGAGGCGCCAGGTGCCGCGCAGCGCACGATCCGCCCGCCCAGGGCCCGAGTCACCGCCCAGGTCACCACGGCCCCGCAGCCGGGCGCCCAGCCCGCTGCAGCGGCCACCGGCGACGACCTGCTCGGGTACGACGAGGCCGCCTCATTGCCGGTCGCGAATCAGGAAGTGGCCGCGCCGCAGCCGCTCGACCCGGCCCAGTGGCGAAAGATCAATGCCCGGTTCGTCGAACTGGAGGTCGTCGGCGAGGGCCAGCAGGCCGCCCGGCTGCGCGTCATCAGGCACATCGTCGGCCGGCCCATCAGCCGCGGCGGTGAGCTGACCGCCGATGAGGGGCAGTTGGTGCTGGACAACCTCGCCGGGGACGCCGGGTACGTCGTGCTCGGGCAGGCCCTGGACCGGCCGGGAACTTCACACTCCGCGGAGGTTCCCGCGGCAGGAACTTCGCACCCGAGCGAAGTTCGCGACGAGCTGCTCGGCGACGCCGACCCCGACGCGGACGGCGCCTACGACCCGAGCATGGAGCCCGGGTTCGGGCAGGACCCCGAACTGTGACCGGCCTCGCCGTCCTCGACGGCATCCGCGTCGAGACCGACCACCGCCCCGATCATCTCGGCCGCTGGGTCGACCTTGCGTGGCGGGCAACCGGCCCAGCCGGGTCGGTGCAGTTCACCGTCACCCGCTACCCGCCCGGCACCGCCATGCACGAGCACGCCAGCCAGTTCCGGGACTTGTACAGCTGGGACCGCGACGGCAGCGCCTGGCACGCCTCCGACGTCGGCTACCACTCCCCGACGCCCCGCTACGACGGGCAGGAGCCGTTCTCCGACTCCTGCACCGTGCTCGGCGGTGTCTGCTATTACGACGGGTCGGGGCTGCGCGCATCGGAATGGGCGTCGGATCTCGTCTGGCTAACGGAAACCGAACGCTGGCAGAGGATCTCGGTGCGGCTGCGCTCGTTCTACCGGGAGTGCTTCGACGGCGAGATGGCGATCGTGTCGCCTATGACGGCGCTGATCTACCTGATGCAGAGGGCGGGGGCGGCGTCGTGACCGGCCGCATCCTCGGCTACGCCGTCGCGTTCACCGACTACCACGCGCCCGGCATCGCCCACGACCTCAAGGGCGAGCACACCTGCATGGAATACGCGGGCGAGTTGGCCCGGACCGTCGACGAGGCGAAGGTCTACTGCACCCGGCCCGGCGATTTCGTCGTCGCCGTCTGCGAGGTGAGCGAGCCGTGAGCACGGCGATCCTGGGGCGGTCCCTGCCACAGCGGCGTCCGGTGGGGGACCGGGAGTGGATGGTCCGGGCGGCCTGCCGTCGCGTGGACCCTCGGTGGTTCTCGATGGACCGGTTCACGCACGACCGGTCGATCCGCGGCACGAACCGGTGCCGGGTCAACTGCCAGCTGTGCCGGGCCATCCGAATCTGCCACGCCTGCCCCGTCATCGCCGACTGCCGGGCCTACATCGAGGCCACGGAGCCTACGGAGCGGATCCTCCGCGACGGCGTGTGGGCCGCGACCACCCCCGGGCAACGGCACGCCGCCTGGGAGGCCACCCGCACGGCCACGGACGTCGCGTCGTGACCGGCATCGAGTTCTTCGTCCACGGCAGCCCGGCCACCCAAGGCTCCAAGACCGGGTATGTCCGCGGCGGCCGAGCCATCGTCGTCGACCTGAACCCGGCCACGCTCAAGCCGTGGCGGGAAGCGATCAGACAGACCGCGCTCGCAGCCGTGCCCGACGGGTGGCTGCCGTTGGAAGGCCCCGTCAGCGTCCTGATCGACTTCCGGCTCAAGCGGCCCGCGTCGCACCCGCGGCGCCGCACCTGGCCGACCGGCGCCCGCTCCGGAGACATCGACAAGCTGGCCCGCGCCTGCCTCGACGCATTGACGGACGCCGGGATCTTCGGCGACGACGCGCAGGTCACGAACCTGCACGCCTGCAAGGACTACGCCACCGACGGGCGTATCGGCGCCCGCATCACCGTTGCGACAGAAGGGGATCCGCTGCTGTGACCGTCACCACCGAACTGGAGATCGAGGTTCCGATCGCCGCGTTTCACGCCGCGGTCCGCTCAGTCCTGCCGCACGCCGAACGGCCCAAGCTCGGATCCGACCCGGGCGACCAGCCGCTCGCCCGGGTCCGGATCGTCGCCGCCGCCACCGAACTGCACCTGATGGCCACCAACGGTCACACCGGCGCCCTCGCCGCCGTCGCCATCGTCGAAGGGTCCGACTCCCGCGGCATCCGGTTCGCCGTCGAGGACGGCCCCTACATCGCCGACATCCACCCGAAGATGCTGCGGCAGCTCCGCGACGGCGTCACCGCGCAGAAGGTCGACGGCGACCTCACCGGAAGCGCGCGGCTGCTGTTCTCCCCGACCGTGACGGGCGGCGACGGAGGCCGCGTCACCGTCACCGACGTCGACGGCCTGTGGGAAGGATCCGAGACCACCCGGACGCTGCTGCCGATCGTCGACCGGTTCCCTGACCTGGCTGGGCTGCTCGCGAAGTCGCTGCGGGAGGCCGAGGGCACGTACAAGCCCCTCGTCACCGACGGCGTGCATCTCGCCGCTTTCCAGGCCGCCAGCCGGGCCTACGATGCGCCGCTGCAGTGCGAGCCGATCGGCACCGCAGACCAGCGCGGCTGGATCATCCTGTGTGGCCCCGACTTCGCCGGGTACATCTCCGGCGGCCACCACGACGACGACTCGATGAAGCGCCGCGACCGGTGGCGCCGCACGCACATGGCCCGCCTCGGGCTCGGCGGCGACCTCGCCTCGGTGGGCTGACCCATGGCCACCGGAGCTGAGCACTACCTCGCCGCGCAGCGCCTGCTGTCCAGCGCAGCCCTGGACGACGCCGAGACCGTCTATGAGGCCGACGCCGCGCTCATGCTGGCCGCGTCGCAGGTCCACGCGACCCTCGCGTTGGCCGGCGCCATTGGCGTCAGCATGCCCAGCACGATCGACGGCGAGACCGCGATGCGCGCGGTCGACATCACCGAGTGGATCGAGGCCGCCGGGGCGAAAGGGGAGGACTGATGGACGTCGTGAAGGTGGCGACCGACAAGGTCCAGATCACCCTCAACGTCGAAGAGGCCGCCACCCTCGCGGCCACCATCCACGCCATCGGCGCACCCATCAGCCCCTGGGCCAGAACCCAAGCCGTCCGCATCCTGACGCCCCTCGCGGACGCCATCTTCAAGGAGTTCACCTGATGACCAGCCCCTACCCGCGCCCGGTCGAGGTGCAGATCCGGGCCAACACGCGGCCCCTCGTCGAGGCCCTCGACACCCTGTCCGAGGCCTTCGGCAAGGTGTCCGAGGTGCTCGCCGAGGCCCGCGACGCCTTCCAGCAGCTCGACAACGCCGCCGAAAGCGACGGCACAACGTACGTCCTGACCTGCGCGCAGTGCGGCACCCGCACGGGCGAGCTCACCGAGTCCATCCACGGGCCTCTCTGCCCGCAGTGCGCGCATCGGCAGAACGAGCACGACGAGCCCGGATACGGCCTGGCGCCCAGCACGTACGGGTTCATCGACGAGACGGAGTAGCCGGTGCCCAACCCGCTGCAGGAGATCACCGCCGTCCGGCGGCGTCACGACCAGGCCCGCGGCCGCGCATCCGTCGAGCTGGCCGACGCCGGCTCCCGGTTGTGGCTCGTCGCACTCGGCGCCGACTTCGGCCGGCTCGTCGCGTCCCTCGGCAGCCTCGAAGAGACCGCGAACGAGGACACCGCAACCGACCCACGGGACGCCCTGCTCGCCCTCCTGGCCGACGGCATGGCGTTCCTGCACGCCATGGACGAGCGGCCCGGCCACGCCGTGCAGGCCGGGTTGTTGGAGCTGTATCGGGCGAGATGACGACGTTGCCGGGCTCGGCAGGTCACCGCCCGGCGCGGCTGGTCACGGCAAGGCATGGGCAACATCCACTGGGAGGAACCAGGAGTGCTGAACATCGAGATCGAGATCGTTGGCCTGACGCCGCTACTGATGCACGCAGACACGCTCGCTGATCCGCTTGCCGAGGAGACGAAGGCGTTCAAGCGGGTCTCATCGAAGCGCACGAAGACCGACGCCGATCATGAGGAGATGGCCCGCCAGGAGTACCAGGCTGGGCTGTACCTGGACGGCGACGGCCGGGTGGTCATCCCGAACCGCAACATCATGAAATGCCTGATCGAGGGCGCCCGGATTACGAAGTCTGGCGTGAAGGTCGAACGTGGCTTCACGGTGACGGCGGCAGAGTTCCCGCTGATCTACGACGGGCCCTCGACGGCTGAAGGGTTGTATGCCGACAAGCGGTTTGTGTCGCGGATGACCGTGAAAGTCGGGCCGTCCCAAGGCCGACCATCGCTCCCGCGTTCGCGGCGATGTCGGCCAACTCATCCAGCGACAGCACCGCCGGATCCACCAGCGCCGTGGCGGTCAGACCCCAGCTCGTGAACTTCGGCCGGCACCGAACGTTCCGTCCTAGCGCGACATGGCATCGACGTCCTCGGACGCCGCACCATCGACGGCGAGATCGAGCCGAAGGCATGACAGACCAGGTGCCGGGGCGTCAACGCCACCCGGGCGCGCGAGGCATGGGCGCCGCACCGGGAACGAAGGACAGCACCCCGACAGCGGACCACGTTCCCGCCGCCGCTGCCCTGCGCCCTGGCACCCTCCACAACACCGCCACCTGCACCGGCCCCACCTGCGGGCAGACGATTCGTTGGGCAGTCACCCGCGAAGGCCGACGCCTGCCCCTCAACCCCGACCCCGACCCGGCCGGGAACGTCGTGATCGAAATCAATCACCGCGGTGAGGTCCGCGCCAGGGTGCTCACCGGCCCCGAACTGCCGGCGCAGGGTGAGGCGTGGATGCCGCACTGGAAGACCTGCGTCGACTCCCCGGTCTTCAAGCGGATCCAACACGCCACCGCACCCCGCTGCCGTGCCTGCCGCGGCGTCCTCGACCCCTGGCTCGTCACCAACGGCTGGCACTACCACGTGCTGTGCGCGCCACCCGCCGACTTCCGGGCACACGTGCAAGCACTGCGAGAGAAGAGGACCGCCTGATGCGCACCTACGGCACCGCGGGCTACGTCGTGGCCGCCCGCGGCACAGTCGACATCCCCCTGGCGCCACGACCCATCACCAGCCGACCCCCACACGCACCCGTCATCCAACTCGCCGACCCCGAACCATCAACACCCCCGCCATCACCACCACCAGCACCAGCCGCGACCACGCCGAGCCGCCCAGGACGCCGCAACGTCACCCTCGCACGCCAACGCCTCGCCGCCGGCGCCACCGCTGGTCCCCGCGGCGGCGCTGTACACGGCACCGCCGGCTACTCCGCCGGATGCCGCTGCCAGGTCTGCGTCGAAGCGAAACGCGACTACGGCCGCCGATACCGCGCGGCACGACAGGAGCGCAGCTGATGCGGCCGAAGTCGCTGGGCCCGTACGCGCCACTGGCGGCCGGGTACTACCTCGACGACGCCCTGCTCGAAGCCGGAGAACGCGCCGAAGTGCTGTTCACCCGAGCACTTGCGTTCTCCTCCAACGCATCCGCCGACGGGTTCCTCACCGACCGGCAGGTCGTGGCCATCGGGATCGGGATGCGGGATGCCTCGAAGCGGGCGGCGCGGCTGGTCGAGGTCGGCCTCTGGGAACGCGTGGATGGCGGCTACCAGATCCGGTCGTGGCTGAAGTGGAACCGGTCGGCCGAGGAGATCGGGCAGGCGTTGAAGCGGGACCGAGAGCGGAAGGCCGCGTTGACCGATGCCGTGCGGCAGACCATCTACGAACGCGACGGGAACCGCTGCGCGTACTGCAGCTCAACCGAGGACCTGTGTGTTGACCACATCAAGCCGATCAGCCTCGGCGGAGGCCACGAGGTGCTGAACCTGCAGACGCTGTGCCAGCCCTGCAACTTCCGCAAGGGCGCGAAGGACGCCACGGGAATGACTCCCGACGTGGCGCGCAAGACCTTCGGGATCGACTACGGGATGCCCAGGGGATTCCTGTGACAACTCCCGTAGCTCTTCCTGTGTCGTTCCAACGGGAATCCCGTGTCGTTCCCGTCTCGCGCGCGCAATTCACTCCAATCCACTACACGTCACTCCACTCCACGGCACGGCAGTTCCGTCGTGGAGACATCAAGATCAATCGTCACTTCCGTAACGCGCGGCGAGCGCGACGACTGGAGTTGATCCACATGCTGACCGACAACGAACTCACCCGCCTCGCCGACATGGCCGCCGCCCTACGCCCCGACTGGCACGCCCGGTCCGTCCGCGCCTACCTCGCCAAGAGCGCCCACGCCCGCCGCGCCTACGCCGACGTCGCGCTCGCCCTGTGCGCCGTCGCCGTCGACCCCAAGGCCGACACCCCCGCACGCCTCGACCAGCACGGCCCCTGGTGGGCACTTCACCGCGCACTCACCGGCAGCGACGTCCCCGACGTCGGTCCCGGCCGTGGCGTCCAGCGCTGCACCAAGGTCGGCCACGAACACGAACCGGCCACCGCCTGCCGCTGGTGCCGCTCCGAGGCCATCGCCATCCCCGACGAGCGCTACGACCTCACCAGCATCGAGAGCGAACGCGTCACCAGCCGAAGCGAACTCCGCACCCGCGCACGCCTGGCGGCCGGCCAGTGACCGCCGTCGTGGCTGTCCCGTACGCCGAGGACGGCCTGTTCCCGCCCTGCCCGATCCCCGGCTGCCGAGGCATCACCGACGTCGACGGCGAACCCTGCGCCGGCTGCCGCGACCTGTTCGGCCAGTACTTCACCCGCGAACCCGGTGTTCCCAAGCCGACCACTGCCGAGATCGCCGACCGGGACCGCGCTGTCGCCGAGATCTACCGCGAGCGCCGCCAGCTGGCCGCGGCCAAGCCCGAGCGGCGCGCCAA
The DNA here is from genome assembly GCF_035506235.1 of Mycobacterium sp. GTDB lineage: Bacteria > Actinomycetota > Actinomycetes > Mycobacteriales > Mycobacteriaceae > Mycobacterium. The sequence continues at coordinate 2,779 of NZ_DATJPU010000317.1, read as the reverse complement.
CCAGACGTGCTGGTGCTGCGAGGAACGGCACACCTGCACCCGCAACGACCGCGGCCTGTGGGAATGCGACACCTGCGCGGGCATCTCGTGACCGCCCCGCGCACGTCGCCCGAGGGCATCCCGCTGCCGCCCCGGGTCACGTCCATCACCGCGACCACAGCCACCTCCCGCGGCCGCCACCGCGACATCCACAAGGTCGCCTGGCTCCCCACCGAGGGCTGGTGGTGCGACTGCGCCCGCTGGACCGCCCGCACCTCCTGCGACCACGTCCGCGCCGTCCAACACCTCACCCAGGAGACACCATGACCGACCAGACCACCCGCCAGACGCCGCACGCTGCCGCTGGAGCCGCGAACAGCCCTGACCCGGCACTGGGGAACCCCCAGCAGCTGCGAGCCGCTCACAGAGCCGCTGACGCCCTCCGAGCCTGGCGGGAAGCAGGCGGCGAACGCGGCCCCGTCCTCGACCCGCTCGCCAAGGCCGCCGCCAACCCCGCCGCGCCCTCGCCATCGCCGCCAAGTGCTATGACTGCCAGGGCGGCGACGCTGACCCCGGATGGCGGTGGCGCATCGGCAACTGCGACGCCCCCTGCCCGCTCGTGCCCGTCCGCCCCTACCAGCACCTCGCCGGCACGCCAGCCCCGGCCGCGATCGCCGACCACGCCGAGGCGACAGCATGACCCCCGAGGTCGGCCAGGTGTGGGAACAGAGGTCCACCGCCGCCATGCGCGCCGAGAACGTCACCCGCACCGTCCGGATCGTCCACGTCGACGGGCCCGGCGGCTTCGTCCAGGTCGTGCCCGCCGAGGGAAAGGGCCGCATGTCCCACATCCGCCATGCCCAGTTCCTGCGGCGCTTCACCCGGCGCGAGGCGACGTCGTGAGCGCCAAGCCAGCCGAGGCCGCCGCGATGATCGAAGCTCTCCCGGCACTACTGCAGGCGACACGGCAGGCGCGCGGCCTGTCCCTGCGTGAGGCCGCCCAACGTATCGGCGTCGGCCACATCACCCTGCTACGCACCGAGCAGGGTGAGCTGCCCAACGCCCGCAACGCCGCGAAGATGCTCCGCTGGATCGGCGGCACCCGATGACCCCGGCGCCTCAGTGCCCGCGCAGCCCAGGGCACGCCGTCATCTGGACGCCAGCCCTCGCCACGCTGCCGCCCGGCTGGTGGCAGCGCAACCGCCAGGAGAAGCCATGCCCCGATGCTCCCCGGCGAGACCCCGGACGCCTACACGGACCGGCTCACCGGAGCCGACCGCACCAACCGCCGCCCCTACGACCACCGGCGGAACCGGCAATGCTCCATCGGCTACCACGACGAATGCTCCGACCCGGTGGGCGAGACCTGCGAGTGTCCGTGCCACATGACCCCGCCCGGCACGCCCCGCCACGACGACCCGCGCCCGTTCCTGCTAGTCCGGGACGAGGACGTCACCGGCGTGTCAGGGACTGGTGTCGTCGCCCAAGGCGTCGAATTCGCTGACGGCGTCGTCGCCCTCCGCTGGCTCAGCGAGTGGCCAACCTCGGTCGTCTTCCACGACGAGGGGATCCGCTCCGTGGAGACCGTCCACGGGCATGGCGGGAAGACCCGCATCGTCTGGGTTGGCCAGCCATGACCACCACCGCGGCCGCCATCGTCACCGTCGCCACCATCACCCTCGCAGGCGCCATCGTCCTGGCCCGGCTCCTACGCGACCTCCGCGACCTCCACCACCAGATCGACCCCGACCACACCCGCCACGCCTGGCACGACATGTCCCACGGCCACGCACTGGAGAACCGGTGAGCCTGTTCATCAACTGGCACATCGCCACACCAATCATCACCGCAACCTTCTACACAGAAGGCGCCCGCTGCGCCTACAACCTGGTGGTGACAGCCCTCGACTGGCGCGACACGCGCCGCTGGCGGAAGGCCCACCCATGAACGACTGGACCGGCGGATCCACCCGCGCCTGGCGGAAACTCCGCACCCAAATCCTCCGCCGCGACGGCCACCGCTGCCGCCTCCAACTCCCCGGCTGCACAACCATCGCCGACTGCGTCCACCACCTCGACGGCAAAACCCGCGGAGACAATCCCGACCGCCTCATCGCCTCCTGCACACGCTGCAACCTGCAGGTCGGCGAACCCACCCACCACGACCCAGCCCCCCAACCCAGGACCGAATGGTGACCATCACCCTCACCTGCACCAACAACTACTGCAGCAGCCACGGCACCCAACACACCATGGAAACCAGCCGACAGGCCCAGCCATGACCGACCACATCACCGCCGCCTACAACCAAGGCTGGCGCGACCGCGACGCACTCAACGACCCCGGCCCCATCGAACCCGGACCAGCAGCCCAAGGCATGCCGAGCCGCCTGGGCCACACGCGCCCGCAACCAACGACGCACCACCACACCCAAGGAACCACGATGACCAACACGCGCCGCACCAGCCGCCGGCCACCAACCACCACCACCGAGCAGCAGCACAACCCAACCCCAGCCGAACCCACCACCCCAACCACCACTCGCAGCCCACTCACAGACTCGGCACCCACCCGCGCATGGCCAGCGCTCAGCCCCGAACAAGAGGCCTACCTCCAGGCCCTCGCACCCCATCCCACTGACCCGAAACAGTCACCCAATGTCACTGCATAGGTATGCAGGCACCCCGCATCGGCATGCATGGTTATGCATCGCGTTGTGTCGCTATGCACCCCGGAAACCAGGGCAGAAACGGACATAGGGGTATGGGGGGTCGACACGTACGAAACGGACATACGGACAG
>NZ_DATJPU010000316.1:0-4825 GCF_035506235.1 Mycobacterium sp. | reverse complement strand
AAGCTCACCTACATCCGCGTGTACTCGGGCACCGTCGAGTCCGGCAGCCAGGTCATCAACTCCACCAAGGGCAAAAAGGAGCGGCTGGGCAAGCTGTTCCAGATGCACTCCAACAAGGAGAACCCGGTCGAACGGGCCAGTGCCGGTCACATCTACGCGGTGATCGGTCTGAAGGACACCACCACCGGTGACACCCTGTGCGACCCGAACAAGCAGGTCGTCCTCGAGTCGATGACCTTCCCCGCGCCGGTGATCGAGGTGGCCATCGAGCCGAAGACCAAGAGCGACCAGGAGAAGCTGAGCCTGTCGATCCAGAAGCTCGCCGAGGAGGACCCGACGTTCAAGGTGCACCTGGACCAGGAGACCGGCCAGACCGTGATCGGCGGGATGGGCGAGCTGCACCTGGACATCCTGGTGGACCGCATGCGCCGCGAGTTCAAGGTCGAGGCCAACGTCGGCAAGCCGCAGGTGGCCTACAAGGAGACCATCAAGCGGGCCGCGCAGAACATCGAGTTCACCCACAAGAAGCAGACGGGTGGCTCGGGCCAGTTCGCGAAGGTGATCATCAACCTGGAGCCGTTCACCGGCGAGGACGGTGCCACCTACGAGTTCGAGAACAAGGTCACCGGTGGCCGCATCCCGCGGGAGTACATCCCGTCGGTGGACGCCGGTGCGCAGGATGCGATGCAGTACGGCGTGCTGGCGGGTTATCCGCTGGTGAACCTCAAAGTCACCCTGCTCGATGGCGCCTTCCACGAGGTCGACTCCTCGGAGATGGCGTTCAAGATCGCCGGTTCGCAGGTACTGAAAAAGGCTGCCACGCAAGCACAACCGGTGATTCTGGAACCGATCATGGCCGTCGAGGTCACCACGCCCGAGGACTACATGGGCGACGTGATCGGCGACCTGAACTCCCGCCGTGGCCAGATTCAGGCCATGGAGGAGCGGAGCGGTGCACGCGTGGTCAAGGCGCACGTGCCGCTGTCGGAGATGTTCGGCTACGTCGGCGACCTGCGGTCCAAGACTCAAGGCCGGGCGAACTACTCCATGGTGTTCGACTCGTACGCCGAAGTGCCGGCGAACGTGTCGAAGGAGATCATCGCGAAGGCGACGGGCCAGTGAGCATCAGTTCGGAGTAACCTTGCCGGGTCAGAACCGCGGCACAACGGAAAACACCAACACTGCTTAACAAAGCACCAACAAGTCGGAGGACACAACAGTGGCGAAGGCGAAGTTCCAGCGGACCAAGCCCCACGTCAACATCGGGACCATCGGTCACGTTGACCACGGCAAGACCACACTGACCGCGGCGATCACCAAGGTCCTGCACGATAAGTACCCAACCCTGAACGAGTCGAAGGCGTTCGACCAGATCGACAACGCGCCCGAGGAACGTCAGCGCGGTATCACCATCAACATTTCGCACGTGGAGTACCAGACTGAAAAGCGGCACTACGCCCACGTCGACGCCCCGGGTCACGCCGACTACATCAAGAACATGATCACCGGCGCGGCGCAGATGGACGGCGCGATCCTGGTGGTGGCCGCGACCGACGGCCCGATGCCCCAGACCCGCGAGCACGTGCTGCTGGCCCGCCAGGTCGGGGTGCCCTACATCCTGGTCGCGCTGAACAAGGCCGACGCCGTGGACGACGAGGAGCTGCTCGAGCTCGTCGAGCTGGAGGTCCGCGAGCTTTTGGCCGCCCAGGAATTCGACGAGGACGCCCCGGTCGTGCGCGTCTCGGCGCTCAAGGCGCTCGAAGGCGACGCGAAGTGGGTCGAGTCCGTCGAGGAGCTGATGGCCGCGGTCGACGAGTCGATTCCGGACCCTGTCCGCGAGACCGACAAGCCGTTCCTGATGCCCGTCGAGGACGTCTTCACCATTACCGGCCGCGGCACCGTGGTCACCGGTCGTGTGGAGCGCGGCGTGATCAACGTGAACGAGGAAGTCGAGATCGTCGGCATCAGGCCGACCAGCACCAAGACGACGGTCACCGGCGTGGAGATGTTCCGCAAGCTGCTCGACCAGGGCCAGGCCGGCGACAACGTCGGTCTGTTGCTGCGCGGTATCAAGCGGGAGGACGTCGAGCGCGGCCAGGTCGTCACCAAGCCCGGCACGACCACTCCGCACACCGAGTTCGAGGGCCAGGTCTACATCCTGTCCAAGGACGAGGGCGGCCGTCACACGCCGTTCTTCAACAACTATCGTCCGCAGTTCTACTTCCGCACCACCGACGTGACCGGTGTGGTGACGCTGCCGGAGGGCACCGAGATGGTGATGCCCGGTGACAACACCAACATCTCCGTCAAGCTGATCCAGCCGGTCGCCATGGACGAGGGCCTGCGGTTCGCGATCCGCGAGGGTGGCCGCACCGTCGGCGCCGGCCGGGTCGTCAAGATCATCAAGTAGGTCTGTTCGATACGAGGCCCGGGCTGCCGATCGGCCGCCCGGGCCTCGTGCGTTTCCCGGTCCGCGCAATTGGCGAAACTGAGCCTGGACGGCACAGGTTGCGATAGATTTACACCTATTACGTCCGTGTCTAATGACAGGGCGATTGCTTCGTTAGTCGCGGCCCTCCCGGGAGGTTGGGATGTCGTTCGTGTTCGCGACCCCGGAGTACCTGGCCGGGGCGGCATCCGATCTGGCGAACATCGCCTCGACGATCAGCTCGGCCAACGCTGCGGCGTTGGGCCCGACGTCGGGGGTGCTGGCCGCGGGTGCCGACGAAGTGTCGGCCACCATCGCGACGCTGTTCGGCGCGCATGCCGAGGTCTACCAGGCGCTCAGCGCGCAGGCGGCGTTGTTCCACCAGCAGTTTGTCGAACTCATGAGCGGCGGCGCGGCGCAATATGCTCTCGCCGAGGCCGCGAACGCCTCCCCGCTGCAGACGGTGGAGCAGGCGGCGCTGGGCGGGGTCAGCGCGCCCGGGCAGGCGTCGGCGGCGGCCGTCCCGGCCGGCAACGGCGTCAGCCCCGCGCTGCCGTTCGCGCCCAGCGCGGGTTCCGGCGCGTTCGGTCCCGGCGGCGCCGGTGCGACGGGTCGGCTGGTGGCAAGTGTCGGTCCCGCTGCCGCGGCCGCCGGCGGCGGCGAACCGTTCGGTATGGGCGGAGCCGGTTTCACGGGCAGCTTGGTTGTGGGCCAAAACCTCGGCGCTGTCCCCGCGGCCGGCGGCAGCGGCGGGCTGCTCGGGTCCGGCGGTGCCGTGGGGGCCACGGAAGCCGCCGAGGAGGTCGGCCTCAACGGATACGCGGGGACACCACTGCCCGCGGCGGTGCCGGCGGCGGCGCCTGTCGGCTCGTCGGCGCCGGTACGACCCGCGACGCCGGCCTACTCTGCGGCGACGGCCGCGGCGGCCGAGCCCGCCGAGGAGTGACTCGGGTTCGCAAGCGGTTTGCGCGCCTGGGTATCGCGGCCGCCGGTCGAGCGCTAATCTGACACGGACTTCCCAGCGAGACTAGGAGAGACACGTGTTGGCGCGCTACCTGAAGGCACAGTTGATCGTTTTGCTGTGCGGCGGCCTCGTGGGGCCGATATTTTTGGTCGTCTACTTCACCCTTGGGTTCAAGGACCTGCTGGGCTGGATGCTCTACGTCGGCCTGCTGATCACGGTGGCCGACGTGGTGATCGCGCTCGCACTGGCCAACTATGGGGCGAAGTCGTCCGCCAAGAACGCGGAGCTAGAGCAGAACGGCGTGCTGGCGCTGGCCCAGATCACCGGGCTCAGCGAGACCGGGACGTGGATCAACAATCAACAGGTCGTCAAGGTGCACCTGCACATCGCCGGGCCCGGGTTTCCGCCGTTCGACACCGAAGACCGGGTGATCGCCAGCGTCACGCGCCTGGGCAACCTCAACGCCCGCAAGGTCGTGGTGCTGGTCAACCCCACGACCCGGGAATACCGGATCGACTGGGAACGCAGCGCTCTGGTCAACGGGCTGGTGCCGGCTCAGTTCACCGTGGCCGAAGACAACAGGACCTACGACCTCAGCGGGCAGGCCGGCCCGCTGATGGAGATCCTGCAGATCCTCAAGGCCAACCACGTTCCGCTCAATCAGATGGTCGACATCCGGTCCAATCCCGCACTGCGCCAGCAGATCCAGGCCGTGGTCCGACGGGCGGCCGAACAGCAGGCACCGGCCCCCCAGCCGGCGGCGGCGGGCGGCCCGGCACCGGTCGCCACGCCGCCCCAGCAGTCGATCGCGCAGCGGCTCCAAGAGCTGGAGACGCTGCGGGCCAGCGGTGCGCTGAGCGACCAGGAGTACAGCGGTCGGCGGGCCCAGATCATCTCCGAAATCTGAACCCCGGGTTAGTTAGAACACGTTCCAGTTCCGCTGCTAGCCTTGCTGCGTGGCTGGATCACTGCAGGGACGGGTGGCATTCATCACCGGCGCGGCCCGGGCGCAGGGGAGGTCGCATGCGGTGCGGCTCGCGCGGGAGGGCGCCGACATCATCGCGCTCGACATCTGTGGCCCGGCGGCGGCCACCGTGACCTACACGCCGGCCGCGCCCGAGGACCTGGCCGAAACCGTCCGACTGGTGGAGGCCGAGGGACGCAAGGTGCTGGCCCGCGAAGTCGACATCCGCGATGACGCGGCACTGCGGCAGCTGGTGGCCGACGGCGTCGAACAGTTCGGCCGGCTCGACATCGTGGTGGCCAACGCCGGAGTGCTTGGCTGGGGCCGGGTCTGGGAGCTCACCGACGAGCAGTGGGACACGGTCGTCGGGATCAACCTCACCGGCACGTGGCGCACCCTGCGCGCCACCATTCCCGCGATGATCGACGCCGGCCACGGGGGCTCGATTGTCGTCGTCAGCTCGGCGGCG
>NZ_DATJPU010000315.1:0-9080 GCF_035506235.1 Mycobacterium sp. | reverse complement strand
CACGCTGGAGCGGATTATGCAGGCCGAGTGGTGGCGCGAGGCGATGCGCACCCCCAAGGCGCGCACCACCGAGCGGTATCCGGCGCTGCCGCGGATCCGGCTGGTTCGGCGTCGGTTCCGCGCGGCCCGACCGATCAGCTGCACATGGCGGATTTCACCTAAGTGGCGCTGGCCGGCGGCGGTTCGGCTACACCGCGTTTGTGATCGACGCCTCCCCGGTTGATCGCTGGCTGAGAGTGCGCGTTGACCAAGAACAACCGTCGGTGACGCCTTCGACAACACGCTCGCCGATACCACCATCGGGCTATCCAAACCGAGTGCGTGCACGACAGTTCACCATTCCCAAGTGGGCCACTGCGCATGCTGGCCGACCTGGAAGACATCACGTCCGCGTGGTGCATTGGTACAACCCAGCAGGCTCATGCACCGCCTACGCCGCCGCCCGCCAGCAGAAGCCGAGGCCGAGTATTACGCTCATCTTCGGATCGGGCAGCACACGGTCACACGTAACGAGGCGTGCATGAAACCGGGATGTTGCAGGGGAGGGACTTGAAAGTGGCTGAGTCCTGGGGCTTATCGGCAAGCTGAATTACCAACAATGGGTCAGAGACGTGCCCGGCGGACGTTGGTTACGCTACCGCACTCGGTGTCGCGACTTGATGATGTAAAACTCAACAATCGAGTACTTCACTGTGGCCATCCGCAACTTCCACAAATCGGGCAACACCGCAGTCCTCAACCTGGCATGGAGATCAGTGTCATCCAGCAGAATCGGATATCGGCAGATTCGGGCACACTTTGATGTAGTCGATCGCCGGCGAGACCCAGGTGTTCCACTGCTGGTGACTCATGTTGTGAGTCAGTTTGTCGCACAAGGCCTCCGGGGAAGGCTTGGGCACCGGCCACATCCGCAGCGTGTGATCCGCGCTCCCCGAGACCAGTTTCGTCCCGTCGGGGCTGAAGTCCAAGCTGACAACGCCCTCGGTGTGCCCGGTGAGCGGGGGCCCGAGCTGAGTTCGCTCGCCGACATCCCATAGCCGGATGCTGCCGTCAAAGCTGCCCGACGCCACCGTGCGCCCGTCCGGGCTGAACGCCACGGTGCCTACGGCGGCATCCGTGCGCATGGGATCGCCTAGGGGTTGGAAGGTGCCGGTGTCCCACAGCCGCAGCGCGCCTTCCAGGGTGCCGACTGCCAGTAGGCGACCGTCGCGGCTGAACGTGCTAGACGTGACGTACCCCTCTCCGGTCATCGGTTGCCCGATGGGCTTGCCGGTGCCCGAATCCCACAGCCGGACCGTTCCACCAAGGGTGCCGATGGCCACGATCCGGCCATCGAAGTTGAAGTTGATCGATGTGATAAACCTCTTTGACGTGATGGGTTCGCCGACCGGCCGCATGGTTGGGGCGTCCCACAGCTGCACAACGCCGGCTTCGGTCCGGGCCGCGACCTTGTGCGTTTCCTTGTGGATGAAGATCGGTCGCAGCAGGTCGTATTCGCCCAGGCGCAGTGGTTCACCGATGGGCCTGAGGGTGTGCGCGTCCCACAGCCGCACGCTGTTCACCGAACCGAACGACGCCAGCAGGTCCTCGTCGAGCGCCGACAGAGCGCGCACATCGGGGTCGTCGACGCGCAGCGGCTCGCCGATCGGCCGCCCGGTGGCGGCGTCCCACAGCCTGACGGTGTTGTCGTAGCCGCCGGAGACGACGCGGCGGCCGTCGGGGCTGAAGGCCACGTTGGACACCCAGTTGTCGTGGCCGAGCAAGGGTTGCCAACTGACGGCGTCCCACACGCGTACCGTGTGGTCGTCGGCGGCCGACACCAGCCGTCGGCCGTCGGGGCTATACGCCACACTCTCCAGCCCCGCGCGGTGACCGGTCAGGACGCCGACCTGATGGCCGGTACCCGCGTCCCATATCCGGATCGTCTTGTCGACGCTGGCCGAGGCGAGCTGGCGCCCGTCGGGGCTGAACACCACCCTGCCTACCGCGCCGCCGTGGCCGCGCAACGGCTCCCCGACTGGCTGCCCGGTGCCGGCGTCCCACAACCGGACGGTTTCGGCGCTACCGGTGGCGATGCGATGCCCGTCTGGGCTGAACGCCACGCTGTTCACCCACTGGTCGTGGCGCAGCGGCTGCCCGACCGGCCGACCGGTGCCGGCGTCCCACAACCGGACCGTCGCGTCCTTGCTGCCCGACGCGATGCGGGTGCTGTCGGGGCTGAACGCCACACTCAGCACCAGGTCGTCGTGGCCGCGCAGCGGCAGGCCGACCGGTTGCCCGGTGGCGGCGTCCCACAACCAGACGGTGTTCCCGCTGCCGGAGGCCAGGCGGCGCCCGTCGGGGCTGAACGCCACACTCGTCACCACATCGCTTGTCAGCAGCTTCGCAACCGGTTGCCCGGTGGCGGCGTCCCACAACCGGACGGTTTTATCGAAACCGCCCGAGGCGATCCGTCGGCCGTCGGGGCTGAACACGGCACTGGACACCATTGCCGGACCGTCGATGACCTTGATCAGGTCACGCTCCTGGTGCAGCGCCGTCAGCAGCGGGTACTTTTCGCCCTGGTGTTTGGATGGAATGGCGAGTGCGGCCAGCAGCATCTGGAGTGCGGCGACGTCGTCGCTGCCCTCGGCAGACAGCCCGGCCAGCTTTAACTGCGAGTCTCCATACAGCCGCAACGCGGTCGCATCCCGGAACCGGTCACCAGCATCATTTCGCGCCTTGAGCGCCCAGCCGAACCCGAACACCGCGGCCACCGCGACGACCACCACCACGGCCAGCACGGCTTTTAGCCTGCGCGAATATCTGCGTGCCGCGGCCTCTCGTTCTTGGGCGTCGCGCACGGCGGCCTCGGCGCGGCGGTCTTCGCGCTGCCGCGACGCCAGCAGGTATTCCCGGGCGGTGTTGAGCCGGTCCCGGAAGCCGGGTTTGGCGGCCAACGCCTCGGCCTCGGCTAGGCGGGCGCCGGGCAGCAGCCAGTCGCCTTGGCGGGCGTTGTCGTCCCAGGCCCGCGCGGCCTGCTCGATCGCGTCGGTGTTTTTCAGGTCGGCGGCCTCCTCACGCAGCCACCCGGCCAGGTCATCCCATTGGCGCAGCAGGCTTTCCAGGGCGACCTCCACGACCACCTCACCGTCGCGCTCATCCTTGACCAGCAGCCGCCGCGCCACCAGCGCATCGATCAGCCGATGGCTGTCGTCCGGAATATCGGCCCAGCGGGCCGGCCGGCGCAGCGGCTCGTCATTGACCGGGTTGATGGTCGCCAGCCAGGGGATGAACGCATCACGCAGCTGCGCCAGGTCCTCCCGACGGGCGTCGGGATCGGCGCCGAGCACCCCGTCGACCTCGGTCTGCACCACTCGGCGCATCCCGCCCATCGCCTCGTACTCGGCCGGCCCCACCACGCCGGTGCCGTAGTCCTCACACAGCCGAGCCAGCGTCAACGCCAGCAGCGGCAGCGTGTCCGCTCCGGCCGCGCAGTCCCGCAACAGCTGCTCCACCAGCTCCGGGGTCCACTGCAGGCGGCTACCCGCCCGCTGCGCCCGCGCCGCCGGGCCGCAGATCACCTCTCGGAACCGGTCGGGCGGCATCGGCCTGAGGTCATCGAAGACCCGTGCCTCCAGTCCGGCCAGCTGCGGGGCGGTCTGCAGCGGTTCATAGCGGTCCGCGCGCACCGTGGCCACCACCACCAGCGGCAGCGCGGGCCGCCCGTCACCCAGCAGACCCGCCACAGTGGTCAGGAACTCGCAGGCCTCCTCACCACCGGCGCCACCGAACAGCTCCTCGGCCTGATCCACCGGCAGCACGATCGTCGGCGGCGCCGGCCGGGCATCGTCGCCGAGCAGACGCGCCACCGCGGCCTGCTGCGCCTCGACCAGCCAGCCCCGCACCCGCGCCGGGTCACCGGCGCCAGCCTTGACCGCGCCCAAACTCGGCTCGGTTAGTCCCAACCCGACGCGCAGCGCGTAAACCGAGCGGGCCAAACCGTACGGGCCGCTCAGCGGATGCCGTCGCGGCCGCACAATGTCCATCACCAGGAAGTGCCGGTCGTCGCGGCGCAGCCGCGGCAGCACCCCGGCCCGCAGGAACGACGACTTGCCCACACCGGACGGTCCCAGGACCACGAACAGCTTCTGCTCGCCGGAACCGCGTAGTTCCCGGATCGCGGTCAAGGCCCGATTAATCTCGGCGTCGCGCCCGAAGTAGACCGCGGCGTCGACCGCCTCCAGCGGCTGCCACCCGCGATACGGTGCGCGGTCCGGTTCGCCCTCCGGTGGCCACGCGAAGGTGTCCGGTGCGATGCCAGCGGCGCGCAACCCCTTCTGTAGCCGAACCAGACCGGCCGTGGCAAACTGCACCGACTCCGTCCGACCGTCGACCTGGATGACGGTTTTCGGGCCGTCACCGAACAGATCGCAACGCTGCCATTCGCCGGTGATATCGCGACCAGCCGTGGGCTCAACTCGCACCGGAAAGATCGGCTTACCCCGATCCTCGGCGGTACGGTACTCCGCGCGGCATTCATGGGAGGCGTCCCAATGCTTCGACACCAGGCAAATCACGGCTTCACACCGATCATTGGCCCTTCGCAGCGCCTCCTTCCACCGCACCCCGGCCTGGATCCCGGTGTCCGGGTCGAGGTCGACGAAGATCTCGCCTGCCAGGCCGGGTTCGGCGCACTCGAGCCAGGTCTTCAAAGCCAGCGCCTCGATACTGTCGCGGCTGGAATGACTCACAAAAACCCTAGACATAGACGAATCGTGCACGCTGAACGTGCCGCGCGGACGAGTAATCGATTACTTCCTTTGGCCGACGTTCGTCGAACTGCCCGGGTTGGCGTCCACCAAGGTGGTGTACGGGTCGGGCCGTGCGTTGAGGACCGGCGTGTCGTAGCCGGGTAGCAGAGGGTCATCGCATGATTCTTCGAGAGACCGACCAAAATCGGAGTCGTTCAGCCAGCAGCTGCGGGCGGCCTGTCGGACGCCCAGCGCCCTAGATGTTGGTTTTTTGCTGTTTCAGAACGCGCCTTATTCCCTTAGCTCCACCGATCTGCGGGATGCCTAGGGCCTCTGAACTCCGACTGACCGTCCCGCATGCGTCGTGCCCGCTGGACGATCCGAAGTATGCCCCTCGCCTCGCCGGCGGCGCAGGTTTGCGACCGCCACCCGGTACACAAACGCGGGGTGGAGCAGGCGAATCGGGGGGTCGATGAGGCCGTTGACTTTAAAGAAGCGTGCGGCGACAACGGGGTCGGACTCGCAGGCGGTCAGCGCCCAGTCCACAAGCCGGGTGGTAGCACGCATCGACTTCGTCCGTCGCCCTGCGACCTCCGGGAAGGTCAGGTCGGAGCCGGCTACCATCTGCCAGGCCACGCCAATTGGTTTGGCTGAGGCGCGGAAGTATCGCCGGGGCAGGTCGGTGTCGCCGCGACGCAGACAGTCCCGCAGCGCGGCGGCGTCCAGAGCGGCCACCGTCATTCCTTGCCCGTAGATGGGGTTGAAGCTGCAGATCGCGTCCCCGCAGACCAGCAGGCCGTCGGGGAGTCGGGGCATCTTGTCGTAGCGTCGCCACTGACTCGACGGCATGCGGTGTTGTACCGTCTCGCCGATTGGTTCGGCGGCCCGTACCGCCGCGATCAGGTGGGTGGGGCAGTAGTCCTGGGCGAATGACAGCATGCCGGCCAGCTCGCGTGGCGGCTCGTGCCCCACCATCCCGAAGACGGTGAAAAGCCAGGTGTCGTTCTCATAGCCGGCCAGGAACATGCCGGTTGGCCGGCCCGGCGCGGGGCCGATGTCGACCAGCTTCTCATTCAGGGTGCCGGGGGGGATCCGCAGCAGTTGGGTTACGTAAGTCGTGTGCATGACGATGTGGTCCTCGACGGGTCGGCCGTACCCGAGGCGCTCCAGGAGAGCTGGCGTGTGGGCGCCTCGGCCCGTCGCGTCGATGACTACCTCGGCCGCCAGCTCCCGTTCGGCACCGCGGTCGCGGTGGACCACCCGCACTCCGGTGACGCGATCGTGTTCGGCTGTCGACGTCAACTGGGCTACCTCGTGGCCGCCCAGGATCGTCACGTTGCTGATCGCCTGGAGGCGTTGCCGGACCTGGTATTCCAGCAGCGGCCTGCTCGGCAGGTACACCGCCAGGGCCGTGGGCTCGGATGCTAACTTGCCCGACCGCAGCATTTCGTGGCCGCCGAACGACAAGTGAAGCTGGGAGAGCTCCCCGTCGTCCCACACGGGGGCACCGGCGGCGACCAGCTCTTTGAGCAACCCGGGGAAAAGCTCATCCAAGATCTGGGCACCGCGGGCCAGCAGAACATGGACGTGCCGGCCCTGTGGTACCCCGCGTCGGACAGATGGACCGTCGGGCAACACATCCCGCTCGACCACCGTGACGGTTCTGAAAAAGTCAGCCAGGACCCTGGCGGCAAGCAGCCCGGCCATGCTCGCCCCGAGGACAACTGCGCGCTCACCCAGTTCTGGCATGGCGTTACCCCTGAGTCGACATCACACGTTCGTCATCGGTGGCCGAACCACTCCCAGAAAATAGCAACCGACGTACCACAATTCCAGAAGTGAATTGGCTCAAGCGTCTTTTCGGGCCCCGCGGTGCTGATGACGTCGGACCTTTTCAACGTTTCCGAGGGGGCACCACCCGGACGACGTGGAGACGACATCCACGGTCCCGGCGGAAGCGATTCGTGTATCGTGACCGGCCGGTCCGCGGCGAGGAACACGGGTGTGCGAAAGTCGTTGTCGCTGGGGGGTTCTCAGGAATTACTGGGCCGCAGGGTCATAGCCGGGCGCGATGATAGCCGCGTCCGCGGTGGTGATGAGTGCGTCGAAGCCGGCGGTGGCGGCCGTGGCGCGGTGGCGTTCCATGAGGTTCCGGCAGCTGGTTTCGTCGCCGCGCGCCCGCGCGAGCAGCGCCCGGCAACGCAGCAGGGGCAGTTCGTGCAGCACGAAGCCGGGATCGGTGGGTACGGCGGCCAGTCGGTCGATCGCCGCCTGCGCTTCGCGCTGGTCGCCCTCGGACCCGCGTCGGAGGAGCAGTTCCACCAAAACGTTGGTGGCCCTTCCGCGCCAGATCATGTCGCCGCTTGCGTAGGCGCCGTCCACGACTGCACGCACCATGTCGATGGCGCCGCCGAGATCACCGGTGCGGGCCTTCTCCATCGCAAACTCGGGGTCGACGATCGTCAGCGCGCTCAGCGAGAACCGCTCCGTCAGGGCGGCCTCGCGGGCTTGGGTGAACAGGTCGAGTCCGGCCTCGCGTTGCGGGCCGTCGCGGCTAACCAGGGCCAGGCCTCGGCTGAGTCGGCCCATTCCCAAAATGAAGTCGTCGCTGGAACTCTCGGCGATTTGCAGCGCGGCCGCGGTCTCGCGCATGGCGGTCGCATCGGGCGCCAGCGCCCCGAATGGAATGGAGGCGACGTATTTCCACAGCAGGGCGAAAACGTAACTCGTCGAGTCCAGCGGAGCGGCCATCGCGATCGAGGTGGCAGCGTCGTCTTGCCATCCCGGCATTCCCAGGCACATCTTGACGTGGCCCCGCATCGCGATCGCCGTGCTCAGCGGTGAGCCCAAGATCAGGTTGCCTTTGGTGGGGTCGCCGTCGGCGAGGTCGATAAGGCGATCCGCCAAACGCAGCGCCTCGATCATCTCACCCGCCTCGCATTTGGCGTAGATCGCCGCGAACAGCAAAGCCACGGTCAGCGTCGGATCTCCGATCGATTCGAGCAGGTCGCTGAGCTGTGAGGCCACCCGGGCCGCTTCGCGGAAGCGGTTATGGAAAGTCAACGCCATGATGAACCCGGTCGTGCCGATGGCCAGCGACACTTTGTCGTCAGCCGCTGTGCACAAATCGCGCAGTTCGTCGAAGCCGGTGTCAGCCACACTGCCACCGGCCCGCCAAACGGTGCCGCAGAGCAGGGTGCGGGCCGCGATCTGCATGGACGTGCGGTCGGGGTCGTCGGCGGGCAGCCGGTCGGCGACCTGGCGGGCCCGCTGCCAGCTGGTGCGGGCCGCGCGCACGTCGCGAACGACCGACCAGCCACCGGCGCGCATATGCCAGCCGAACGCCGCACACAGATCCCCGGCAGCTTCGAGGTTTTCAGCGATCAGGGCGGCGTTCTCGTCAACGGAGTCCGGCTCGTGCTGTTCGATCGCGACGGCCAACCGCCGGTGCAGCTCGGCGCGCCCAGACTTCAACTGCGACTCGTAGGCCACCGCGCGGATCAACGGGTGCCGAAACGCGTACTCGGCGTGGGTGAACATCACCTGATCGATCAGCTCCACCTGCAGCAACTCGGCGATAGCCTGCGATACGTTGATGTCACCCAGTAAGGCGGCCGGCAGCTCGGGCCGAAACCGCGCACCGACGACCGAGGCGGCATAGAGGAACTGTTTGGCCGGCCTGCTGATGCGGTCGACGCGGGCGGTGATGGTGGCCTGCAAAGTGGCCGGCACAGTGATGTCGGCGGCGTCATCACGGCACAGGTAGGCGCCGCGATCGCCGTCGAGCACACCACGTTCAGCCAGATCCCGCACCATCTCCTCGGCAAAGAACGGGTTGCCGGCGGCCCGGTCGGCGATCCGGGCCACCAGGGCACCCACCGACGGGTCGCTACCGAGCAGCTCGGCGGTCAACGCGGTGGTCTGCGCGGAGTTCAGCGGCGCCAGGGAGATCGTCTGAGCGCCCGGTGTCCGCGACAGCGCACCGGCGTATTCGGGGCGGTAGGTGATCAGCACCAGTGCGCGGCTTTGCGGCACGACCATGACGAACTCAGCGAGCATGGCCTCGCTGACCTCGTCGATCCAGTGCACGTCCTCGATCACATACAGCGACGGTGTGGTCCGGGCCACCGCGGCAGCGTTCAACAGGGCCGCCAACCGGCGCCGGCGGGCATCGGGAGTGATGGCGGGCAATGCGACGTCGGGATCGCCGATCCCCAGCAGGTCATCCAGCAGCAGCAAGTCCTCGGGGTTGGCGTCGGGGATGTCGGCACGCACCCGAGCCCGGGCCGTGTGCTCGTCGAGGTCGCTGACCCCGAACACCGTCCGCAGCAGTCGCGCCACCACATG
>NZ_DATJPU010000314.1:0-37867 GCF_035506235.1 Mycobacterium sp. | reverse complement strand
GGCCCGACACACCCCCTTGGAGTCAACCCGAACACGAGTGACAGGAACTTCGCGAGTCAAGCCCTCCGGTTCGCTACGGCACGCTACGGGCGGCCAACCCGATCACGAACCGCTGACACGCCATATAAGTCGGAACTTCGGCCTAGCCGGGCAATGTAAACGGCGCCCAGATTAACCAACTGTCCAGGCCACCCCGAGAAACTACTGGCGCACCCACCGCGGCTCTGCGGTGCCCTACCTGGAGTACTTCGTCGAGCCATCGCTAGGGCAGGTGCTCGCCGACACCTCGCAGTCCGAACAGGGATCGTGGCTCTACGGAAGCGCAACGGAACATGGTCGTCGAGGTGAGCCGCGACTTCGACGCAGGCGGCGATTTCGCATGGCTGACACTCGGACAGATCGACGAATTGATGAAGCGGCCGAATGTCGTCAACATGGATCTGCGGTCCGTTCTGTCCTGCCTGCCGTTTCCCTCTGCAGGTCTTGATGTGCACGGCAACCGACTTCGCAATGCGATTTGTGCAATCGGCGGACACAACCAACGTGGATGGGAAGGTCATGGACGACGTCGCCAGAGCTTGGCGCAAAGGTCCATTGGTCGAGATGCTCCCACGGCACCCGACGAAACCGCCATGGGGTGATCACTGCTGAGCCGTGCTCGCCATGTCTCCAACCGATTCACTTCCCGGCGCTCTTGTGCGGACACGGCAAGCCGACGAGCGAGATTCTCAGGCGCCGATGCCTCGCGAGTGAGTGTCGGGATTTGCCGGATGCTTATCGGTCCGCTTCCACCTAGGCGACAGCGCGAACACACAAACAAGTCGACGGCAGGTACACCGTGCCGTTTGCCTCGCGATACTGACCGGCCGCAGCGACAAACCCTCCCCATAGGTCGTGGTCGAAGAGTGAACCGTACCGATCCTGCAGTAGCTGCTTCATCCTCGGTGGAAGCACATCGAAAGAGAAGCGACCGAATTCGTCGACCGAAGCCAGGCGGAAGGGTACGACCAGCTCAGAAACTTCTACCCCACTGAATCCGGCGCCTTCAAAGTCGGCCATGATCTCGTCTGCGTTCGACATGGCAAAGGGGCCAGGGCCGGGAGGGGGTGGCGGCAGCGCCAGCTCACTCGAAATGATCTGGAATGCAAGGCTGATCATCGGAACGTTCTGTGGCTCGCTCCACACAGCGGCTGCAAGCAACCCGCCCGGCCGGAGTAGCTGGGCTGCCTTGCGGAGCAGCTCGACGCGGTCGGCGGCGAACATCAAAGCCCATCGACTCAAGACGGCGTCGAATGAATATGCTTGCAGCAGTTGCATTTCCGCGCTGCCAACGACGAAATGGACGTTGCCCAGGCCGACGGAAGCACGGCGTGCAGCCTCTACCATTAACGGTGAAAGATCGATGCCGAGGACCGTACCGTCCGGTCCCACGACGCGGGCGGCAGAAAGCGCCGGCTGGCCTGTACCCGACCCGATGTCGAGTACTGAGTCGCCTGGCGCGACGCCGGCAATGTCGAGTAGACGCTCGGTGACTATCGATGCGCCCCGCTCGAAGGCGGGTTGCCAGCGCTCCCAGGCCGCGCTGACGCCGTCCCAAATGACTTTTTGTTGGGCTCTAATCTCAGCTGCGTCAACCGATGCTGTTGTCATGAAGCCTCCTGTTCACAGGAACCGGGTGGTCGGATGGTCGCTTGTCCAAATACCAGGCTTCACTGTTGCCAGCGCGTCACGTACGCGGTCGATCTCAAGCTCCGTGTTGTACACACCAAAAGAGATCCGCACCGTGCCGAGCAGGCCGAGGGCGTCGAGCAGCATACTGGCGCAGTGCACGCCGCAGCGGACCGCAATGCCGAGACTATCGAAATGACCGCCTACGTCGTACGGATGTATTCCGTCGACGATGATCGAGACAATGCCGCTCGCGTCTTCGGCCGGTGCCCCGACGACATGGACCCGGTCGAGATCCGCCACCGCTTCGAGCAGACCATGAACGAGACGCTCATCGTGTTCCCTGATGGCCCGCCAACCGAGCTTGTCGAGGTACTGCATGGCGGCCGCAAGGCCCACGGCCCCAGCAACATTGGGAGTTCCGGCCTCCAGGCGTTCGGGTGCGGGCACGTAGTCAACGGGTTCCTGAAAGCTGACTGCCTTAACTGTGCCGCCGCCGACTTGGTATGGGGCGAGCGTGCACAACAGTTCGCGGCGAGCGTACAGGACACCAATGCCCATGGGGCCGTAAGCTTTATGGCCCGAGAAGCAGTAGAAGTCAACGCCGAGTTCGCCAACGTTGACAGGAAAGTGGGGCACTGCTTGGGCACCGTCGACTACGACGATAGTCCCGTGCTCATGAGCTGCAGCTGCCATTTCGCGCACGGGGTTCACGGTTCCCAGAACATTCGATACATGGCTGAAAGCGGCGATCTTCACATCGTCGCGGATCTCCTCGCGGAAGCGCGCCAGGTCCACATTGCCCGATCTGTCGACCGGAATGACCACCAGCTTCGCACCGACCCGCTCACAGAGGCGACGCCACGGCAACAGGTTGCTGTTGTGCTCCATGGTGGTGACGACGACTCGATCTTCGGCACCGACGTATTGGCGACCCAGAGTGTCGGCCAAGAGGTTTATTGCCTCGGTAGCACTCTTGGTGAATACGATTTCCGCCGGATCGGTGGCGCCGATAGCGGTTTGTATTACAACGCGTGAGTCTTGGTAGCAGTCCGCCGACTGCATACTCAGGCGATAGTAGCCGCGCCCAACGTTGCTATTGGTGGTGGCGTAGTAGTTGGTCATCGCATGGAGCACGGGCCGGGGCTTGTGGGATGTCGCCGCGTTGTCGAGGTATGCCAGCTCAACGCCATCGTCGGAGCGTGCCAGGATCGGGAAATCCCCGTGTATCGAGGCCCCGAGCGGCCCAGCGGCCGTGGGGCGAATAGCAGCTTGTTGCATCACAACTCCTTGAAATGGAACATGCGTTGGAAGGCGTGGAGATCCGCTGGCTCGCTGGCGAAGACCTTTTGCTCCGGATATGGGCGGTCGCGCGGGCTGACATAGCCGCGGTCACCATGCCGCGGCACTTTCCCGTTCTCATCGCGCAAGTGGGCTCCGAAGTAGAACCAGCAGGTTTGCGCGACCTGCTCGGTGAACAATGCCGGCCTGGCCGCCTCGGATGAGAGGGCCAGTTGGCAGTAGGCGGCTTTGAACTCGCCTTTCGGTCCGAAGCCGGTCGACAACATCACGTGGCCGAACAGATCGTGCACCGCGCGGAGGAGGTCGTTATGCCACAACTCGACGCCCTCGGCGGCGACTCCAGACCGACAACACAATGGGTGGAATCCCCTCGATGCGAAGGATCCGTGCCCGTTCGCGGTGAGGAACACCCGCAGGGTTCGTGTCTCGTTGACTTGTCGCCTTAATTCATTCGAGTCGCGATAAGGCTGGCCCGGCCCACGCCATGGCTCGATCGTCACACCGAGTACGAGCAGTTCCTGGTACAGCACGATGCTGTCCTTCTTGACGTGTTCGTACCGCCGCGTGAGCGCGTCGTCGAGGTCGAGATACGGTGCGCGGTCGTACCGATCCGCGATGTCCCGACAAACTTCTTCGTCCAGCGCAACAGCCATATCGGTGAGCTGGGAAATGCCGCCAACAATCCAGCGCTCCCGCGCGGGTAGGCGGGCAATGTGCCGCGCAGCAGCATCCAACAGGCCTGTGGTCAAGTCGGTGGTAACTTCGGTCTCATTGGCCCGACGCGGCGCCCACATAGTCCTAAATCGTATAGTATCTAAGGCCATGGGTAAACTTTGCAACGGACCGCAAGAACCCGCTGTAGAAGCTCTTTACGAGCGGTTTTGCGGGGTGCTCGAAGACGGCGATCAAACCTTGTTTGTAGTCGTAGACTGCTTTAAAAATGGCGCAGGAATCGGCCTCGCGCGGCCGCCGATAGCTGGATGAATGGTGGGGCGGAGACAGCCCTCCAACTATGGCGGGCGCTCGCCAGACGCGGATCGGCGTATTGGTGTCGCCAATGGTTGGTTTTGGGCACCGGGGAACTACCCGTGCGGGCTGGCGTGGGATGGGCGTCGGTTGTGGCACTCCGACCAGGAGGCGGCGCGCATCTATGCCATCGAGCTATCTACCGGCTCGGTTGTGCACACCTATCGCTGCGATCAAGTTCGTGCGGACCTTGCCTTTGACGGGACGATGTTGTGCCAGGTGGGCGGCCGACCCAAGCGCCTCGTGCTCGTCGACCCCCAGACAGGCACGGTCACAGGTCACCAGGAGATCCGTCCCGCGAGCGGGCGAGTGACCGGTGTCGAGTTCGGGCCGGAAGGACTATGGATGTGTCTGAGGGAGCCCATGGTCGTGCAGCTGCGCGACTACTCGTCAATGCAGGTTCGACGCGAGTTCCCAGTACGGGGTTCAAGTCCATCGGGCCTGACGTACGCCGACGGCGTCGTCGTTTATGGAGAGTTCGAATCTGGGGAGTTGCACTCGATTGACCCTACGAACGGGACCCATATCGGGTCGACGCGGGTAGACGGGCGTCCGACCGGGTTGACGTGGGACGGTAATCGCCTGTGGTACTGCGACTTTCCAGGTCGCGCAATCAGGTCGATCGATCGAGCGCACCTAGTGAATAGCGGGTGAGCATGGCTCTCACACTTCACGATGTTGGGGTGGCGGCTCTCCCGCTCGAATCCCTGTCTGATGCTGCCCTGACGCGCGCGAACGAATTGGGAGCGAGCCATGCGTCATTTCACGTCGTGCGGAATCGTAAAGGGCGGTTACGACTTCGCGATGGGTATCTTCAGGATGGCAGCGACTCGTCCGAGTGTGCACTCGGAGTACGGCTCCTTTATGACGGTGTTTGGGGGTACGCCGGCACCGTTGAGTTGACCGCGCACGCCGCCGTTCTGGCCGCCGACGAGGCGGTCGCCGTTGCGCGTAGCTGCCAAGCCATACAACGAACGCCCTCGATGCCGGTCGAGGAAGTGGCGCGTCCCGGTGCCATATGGACATCGTCGTACCTCATCGACCCGTTCGGGGTCGAGGAGGCGGAGCGGATCGGCCTTCTCGCCGACTGGAGCGGTCGGCTCCTTGCCTCACCAACGGTCGACCACGTGCTGGCAGTTTTCACAGCGGGGCGCGAGCAGCGGTACTACGCTGACGCCGCCGGCACGACCGCGACCCAGCAGCGCATCTACGTGCACCCGATGCTCACCGCCTTTGCCACCGACCGCTGTCGCACGACCGTGTCATTGCGCACCTCCGGCCCGCCTTGCGGTCGCGGATGGGAATATCTACACGGGCAGGGGTGGGACTGGGACACGGAGCTTTCCCAATTGCCGGACCATCTCGCCGAAAAGGCTGGTGCCAGACCCGTACAGCCGGGCACCTATGACCTCGTCATCGACCCGTCCAACCTTTGGCTGACCATGCACGAAACCGTTGGGCATGCCACAGAGCTTGATCGGGCGCTCGGATACGAGGTGTCATACGCCGGTGCTACGTTCGTGTCGCCTGGCGAACTCGGATCACTGCGATTCGGATCGCCGCTCATGAACGTAATAGCCGATCGGACGACCGAACACGGCCTGGCCACGATCGGCATCGACGACGAGGGGGTGCCGGCACAGGCCTGGCCCATTGTGAAGGACGGAGTGCTGGTCGGCCTTCAGACAGACCGGTGCACTGCGGCAGTCGCGGGCGCATCGCAATCGACGGGGTGTTCGTACGCCGATTCTGCTCTTCACCCGCCCCTGGCGCGGCTACCGAACGTTTCGCTAGAACCGGCATCGGATGGCCCGGACACGGATGGTCTTATTTCGGCGGTTGAGAACGGAATCTATCTCGCCGGGTCGGCCGGATGGTCAATCGATCCTCGGCGTAAGCATTTCCAATTCACCGCGCAGCGCTGTCATCAGATCCGATCCGGGCGGCTCGCCGGCCAGCTTAGTGGGGTTGCATACCAGGGTAGTACGACCGAATTCTGGTGTGCCCTTTCGGCATTGGGCGGAACCGCTACGTACGGACTCTTCGGTGCGGACATGTGCGGGAAGGGACAACCGGTTCAAGTGGCCGGCGCGAGCCATGGTTGCCCGTCTGCGCTCTTCCGCGGCATCCGCGTGGCACAGGTTGGAGGGGAAGAACTTTGACGACCGCCCAAGCCCTGGCGGAGCGAGTGCTCGATGAGTCCACAAGTGAGGAAGCACTCATCGCGATTGTTGACGAGACATCCGCGGTGCACGTTCGCTGGGCCGATGATGCGCTGACGACAAACGGTTCTGCTCGGTCACGCAAGCTTACCGTGGTGTTGGTCGTTGGGGGTGCCGTCGGAGCCATTTCGTGTTGCGGTGCGCTCAATTTTGGTGAGGTTGGAGATCTTGTCGGAGCGGCACGGCGCAATGCCCGCGAGAATGGCGCCCGCGAACCAGCACTGTTGGTTGGCGATGTAGCGGCGAACGATTGGGGGCGGCCGCCAGCGTCGACTGACCTCGCGGCGCTCACTGGCGTCGCTACGTACGTGCGAGCGTGCAGTGACCGGGTGCGGGTCCATGAACTGAGCACCTACGGGTATGCCGAACAGCAGATTCGCACAACGTATATGGCCTCGTCGACCGGCTTGCGGCTCCGTCACGAACAGCCGACGGCCATCGTCGACCTCACGGCGATCCGCGGGGACGGCCGGTCGGCTTGGGCGGGTTGCGGTGCTGCACACATCGGCGGCATCGACTTAAACGCGATGACGGCAAACGTCGACCGAACCGTCAGTGGGGCGAATCGCCGCGCAAACCTGTCGCCGGGCAGGTACGAAGTGTTGTTCGCGCCGTCGTGCGTTGCCGACCTTATGGTTCACCTCTACCGTGCGACTGGCGCGCGCGAGGCGATGGATGGACATGGCGTTTTCAGCCGCCCCGGCGGCAAGAGCAGCCTGGGTGAACGCCTCAGCAACGCCCCGTTGACACTGCGCAGTGATCCCGCCGAGCGAGGACTCGAGTGCGCGCCGTTCGCGATCGTCAGGGCGTCCACCGACCGGTGCTGCGTACTCGACAACGGGTTGCCGTTGTTGCCGACACGTTGGCTGACCGACGGAGTGCTGACTGCGCTAACGCAGACGCGTTATACAGCCGAGGTAATGGGGCAGCCACGAACCGCGGAGATCGACAACCTTGTCCTGCACGGACCTCCGGGGTGCGCGTCCCTGCCCGAGATGATCGCACGCACTGACCGCGCGCTCCTTGTGACGTCGGTCTGGTATCTGCGCGAGGTCAATCGACAACGCCTCATGCTCACAGGCACTACCCGCGATGGCGTGTACCTGATCGAGCGTGGAGCGGTGGTAGCGCTGTTGCCAGATTTCCGCTTCAACGAGAGCCCAGTGGACCTGCTCGCTAGGGTGACCGAAATCGGTTGCACTGAGCGGACTCTCCCGCGCGAGTGGGGTGACTATTTCACCCGTGTCGCCATGCCGGCACTGCGGGTCGAAGCCGTGGGTGTATCGGTGGCTGTACAATGAGCGAAACTTCGAACGACGCGGCTGCCGCGGCCTTTGACGACAACGCGTCCGACTTTGCGGCCTGGCAGGCGAGTCCATGGGGTCGCCTCCGTTATCGGCTTGTCGCGCACACTCTCGCGCAAGTGATAGCCGTCCTCGAACCGCAATGCCGCATCCTCGACGTCGGCGGTGCCGACGGCCGCGACAGCGTCCCGCTTGCCCGGCAAGGTCACTACGTGACGATCGTCGACCAGTCCGACGTCTTCCTCCGGCGAGCCTGTGCGAGCGCTGAAGCCGTCGGCGCGGCGGACCGCGTCCGCACAGTGTGTTGTGACATCGGCCGCCTAGTCGATCGTAGGTTGCTCACCGGCGACGACGAGCCTCGGTCCGCATTCGATGTCGTCATCTGCCACAACGTGTTGCAATATGTGGCCGATCCGCTCCTCCACATCCGAAACATGATGGCTCTCTTGCGCGTTGGCGGCCTGCTTTCGGTCATGGCGCCCAACCCAGCGATGGATGTCTTAGCTCGGGCAGTCCGCTGCACCGACCCCGCAGGGGCATTCGCGACGCTGGACGCTTCAACGGTGCTATCGGTGACCTTCTGCCAGCAGATGCGCCGAATCACTGCCGTCGAAGGGGAGCAGATGCTGGTGACGTGTGGCGCCAGGGTGACCGACCGATTTGGTATCCGGTGTGTCACCGACCTCATTGTGGACCAGGACATCAAGTGTGACCCCGACTTCTTTGCAGACCTCGAACGTCTCGAACTTGCACTGTGCCAACGTGAACCGTACTGGCGAACTGCGAAATTCTGGCAACTGGTGGCACTACGCACGTCGAGCGCAAGGCGACGGAGGCAGCAATGACGGAACCATCGTGACTTCCCGAATGACCGATAACCGGTCGGCTATTGACGGGTCGCTCGACACCCATCTGGGTCGAGTTGGCCTGGAGATAAGTCGCCTCGCGATCGGCACGGTCAACTTCGGTGGCCGCGTCGACGAACCCGAGGCACGCGCACTCCTCGATCACGGGCTTGAGCGGGGAATCAACGTAGTCGATACGGCGAATATGTATGGCTGGCGGGTTCACAAGGGATACACCGAGGAGGTCATCGGCCGGTGGCTTGCTGCGCGGCCCGGTCGCCGAGATGAAGTCGTGATCGCAACCAAGGTCGGCAATGCGATGGCGCCGGGGCGCAACCACGGCGGGCTGTCAGTCAGACACGTGGTGTCGGCCTGCGAAGCTTCGCTCCGCAGGCTCGGAACCGACTGGATCGACCTCTATCAGATGCACCGCGTGGACCCAAACGTCGGCTGGGACGAAGTGTGGCAGGCGATGGAGATGCTGATCAGCCAGGGAAAGGTCCGCTACGTCGGGTCTTCCAACTTCGCCGGCTGGCACCTTGCGGCCGCCCAGCAGGCGGCGAAGGACCGGCACATGCTTGGACTGGCCTCCGAGCAGTGCATCTACAACTTGGTAACTCGCCACGCCGAACTCGAAGTGATCCCCGCTGCGCAGGCGTATGGGATCGCCATTCTGGTGTGGTCGCCAACGCACGGCGGAGCGCTTGCTGGTGTCCTTGGCAAGATGCGGAGAGGCGAGGCGGTCAAGTCCATGCAGGGACGCGCACAGGTGGCGCTCGAACAACACCGGGACACAATCGCGCGTTTTGAAGCCCTGTGCGCAGAATGGGGGCGTGATCCAGCCGCGATCGCTCTCGCCTGGGTTGCGTCACGACCAGGGGTGACAGCGGTCCTCATCGGTCCGCGCACGATCGAGCACGTTGACTGTGCCGTTGCCGCGCTCGAGGTGCCTCTGTCCGACGAGGAGCACGCGCGACTCGACGCGCTCTTCCCGCCCATCGCACGTGGCGGGCCTGGCCCCCAGGCATGGGCCGACTAGAGGCATGACCGCTGTGGGGACCACGCGTGACAGCACGGCATGTGCATTCCTGGCTGCGCTGCCGAAGGTCGATCTGCACATACATCTGGTCGGCTCGGTGTCGGCGTCGACGTTGCTCACGCTTGCCCGCCGTCATCCCGAAGGAGGTGTCCCGACCGAACGCACGTCACTCGACCACTGGCTGGAGTTCGATAATGACTTTGCGCAGTTCGGTCAGGCGTACGGCTTGATCAGCAGGCTGTTGATCGACGCGTCCGATTTGGTGGAGCTAATCGACGGGCTCGCGGTCGAGCTCGCCGAAAACAACGTGCGATATGCCGAAGTCACCGTTACGCCACTGGCGCATCTCGACTCAATCCCGCCCGACGAACTCGGTGAAGCTTTGCGGCTAGGCCGCAGCAGGGCGCAGGCCGCACACGGCATCGAACTCGGCTGGATCTTCGACGTGTCGGGCGAGCTGGGCGTCAAGGCCGCAAAGAACACGCTCCAGTGGGTGTTAAGACACGGACCGGACGGGACCGTCGGTTTCGGCCTCGGCGGACCGGAAACGGACGCGCCGAGGGGGTTGTTCAAGGAGTGCTTCGACGAGGCAATCTCTGTTGGCCTGCATAGCGTTCCGCACGCCGGGGAGACCGTCGGGCCTGGCAGTGTTTGGTCAGCGCTCGTCGACCTTCGGGCCGAACGGATCGGTCATGGCATCCGCAGCGTCGAGGATCCCCAACTTCTCAGTAACCTCGCCGCCAGCGGCGTCGCGCTTGAAGTCTGCCCAACCTCCAACCTGCGGACCGGTGCGGTGGAGTCGCTGCTCGACCATCCGCTGCCAACACTGCTTGATGCCGGTGTGCGAGTGGCCCTCGGGACCGACGACCCCGGCATGTTCGGCACGGACCTCACTCGCGAATACCAACTCTGCAACGACGTGTTCGGATTGAGCCGGGAGCAACTCGTCGAGATCGCTTTGGCCGGCGTCGAGTCGGCGTTCTGTCCGCCACCGGTCGCTCGCAGAATCCGGAGTGAGATCGAGCAGTTCGCCCTCGTCGCACTCAGGACACGACGTCGGCGTGGGTGATGGCGCAATCCAGCCGCCAGTCCGTGGCGAGCTGGATGTCGGCCGGCCGTTTGATCTTGACGTCGATTGTCTGACCGCGTTGCACCGCGGTATGGCGCAGCGGCCACACCCACACCGCCCAGTTGCATCCTCGGTAGCCCGGGTGGTTGGAGAGCGTGACGCCGTCGGCCAGTGTGGCCGTGAAGTAGCCGATGACTGCGTGCAGGGATCCCGATTCCACTATCTCCAGGCGGATGCGGTCGCGTCCGCCGTCGACGGTGACTCCCAGAAGCTCGTCTGCGACGATCGCGGGTGGGCTCAGTGGCACTGGCGCTTGGCTGAAGAAGTGAAGCTGAGCCGATGAGGGAGCATATTTCTGCACCGCGCTGAGCGAGAATCCAAAGAAGTCGTCGGTCCACACTCCCCAGCCCTCAGAGCGAAACGAAACGGCCTGAAGCCGGGTGAGTACGCGAGCCGGAACCACGTGACCGGACGGTTTCAGGTGTCGCTGCGCGACGGCCGCTACCACCTCCGCCATCTGCTCTTCGGGACCTAGGTTGCCCATCATCTCCGAAACGATCACGTCCACATCGGTCGGAAGGCACACTGTGCGGGCGTCCCCCTGGA
This sequence comes from Mycobacterium sp., assembly GCF_035506235.1. Lineage (GTDB taxonomy): Bacteria > Actinomycetota > Actinomycetes > Mycobacteriales > Mycobacteriaceae > Mycobacterium. The sequence continues at coordinate 26,786 of NZ_DATJPU010000314.1, read as the reverse complement.
TGATCGTGACTTGGCGGTGAAGCCTGTTGGTATGGGCGATCACGCGCGCCACCGCGGCCATCTCCGGGTCCCCCTCGATCGCATAGACGTGGCCGGCGCCGTGCCGCAACGCCAGAAGGGACAAGGCCAGGGTCCCGGCTCCCACGTCCGCGACAATGTCTCCGGGGCGCACGGTGAGGCCGATGGCCTCGTCGTAGGCCTGCAGCCGGGTGCGGTCGCTGAGCATGACCTGATGCATGATCAGGTTGCGTTGGTGCACCTCATCCCTCCGTTATCTCGCCGTTGCTCCGATGGCGATCCGTCAGCCACAGCGACGCCAGGTCGTCGGAGAAGCCGAGCGCAGGCATCGGCATCGCGTTGAGCACATGGCCGTTGCGTTGGTGAACCGCCGGAGACTGGAAGAGCAGCGGGACGACCACCGTCATGTCCTGCACCCGGCGTTCGACGTCCTGCCAGGCGCCGACGGCCCGCGAAGGCGCGTCGATGGCCAGTTCGAGCGCTCGAACGATCAGCTCATCGACCTCGCGGTTGCTGAATCCGCCCACGTTGCAAACCGCCTCGGTCTCGAACAATGACTGCAGGAAGACCCGTCCGTTGTCGTGGTGCCAGTCGGCTGAGCAGCTGCGGGTGGTGAGGTCCCAAGGGCCCGTCGGTGCCACGCCCGCGGCTAGGCGCTCGACGTCGCCTCTGTCCACCTGGCGAATCCGGATGTCGATTCCTGCGCGACCGAGGTCGGACGCGATCGAACGCATTACACGGCGCTCAATTTCTTGTGGGCCGTGAACGGCCAGGAGCGTGAAACCCTCCGCGTGCGCCGCCTGGGTGAGGAGTTCGCGCGCGGCCGCAGCATCGCCGCGGCTGGCCGCGCCGCCGGCGGGCGGAGGTTCGTGGGCGTCATTGTTGGGCGGAACGATTGAGTCGGCCACTTGGACGCTTGCGCGTGGGGAGCACGCGCGGCAAATGTCCGCCAGAGCGGCCTTGTTGATCACCACCGAAATAGCTTGGCGCACAAGCTGATTACGCAGCTCAGTCGAAGGGCCCGTGAAGTTGAACACTACGTACGGGTCTAGCGCCCAGCTGACTTTCGAGCCGGATAGGGCCACCGAATCACAGATCGGTGAGCCCCACGGCAAGTGGGCCATCCCGAAGTTGATCGCCCTGGCAATGTGCTTCGGCGTGGCTGATTCCACCGTGATCTCGATGGCCTCCAGCCGCTGGCTGCGCAGCGGATCGGTGTCCGGTTGCCAGGCGGGGTTGGGCTCAAGGCGCAGCCGTTCGCCCGGAATAAGCTGCGCCACCCGATAAGGTCCGTTCGAGATCAGGTTTCGGCTCAGCTCCATACTGCCAGGCAAGAACGCGTCGTACTCGACGGGCGCCGCCGAGGCACACGTCAACGTGAGCATCTCGACGAAGTCCGGAGTCGGCCGCACGAGCTCGATCACTAACGTCTCGTCGTCGAGCGCGAACACTCCCTCGATCTCGTGTGCGTTCTGGTAGGCGGCGAACAGCTCTGGTTTCGGCCCGACCGGGAGCACCGCAGCCCTGAATCCGTCGCAGAATTCTGCCATCCCGCGGATTGCGCTTCTGAAGTATGTGAGCCCCGGCGGGCGGCTCCACGGATTGCACATTCGCTTCAAGCCGCGGATGAAGTCGTGTGCTGTTACTGCTCGCGGGGGCGTCGTCGCCCACATGACGCGCGGGCGCAGGTGCACAACATAGCAGCGATGGCTAGCGCCGAGGCCCATGTTGTATGTCGAGGGAACGTCGACGGCAGCGTCGGGAACGGCCGAAATGGCGCGCCACTCGTGCAGATTGGGACGCGGCTCATGGGAGAGGAGTTGGCGAGTGAGCAGACGCATGACCTGGCGCATGTGAGGCGGTTGGGCCGCTGCGGGATCAAGACAATCGATGCTGGCCGGGCCGATCAGCCGCAGCGTGCCAGTTGCGGTACCGCTCGCGCTGTCGATGGTGGAGGGTCTGAAAAGCCTTTCGGTGGCAGGGATCTGCGCCATCATAGCTTCTCGGCGACGGTGGCGATGGTGGTCACCGCTCGATCGATCTGGTCATAGTCGTTAAATATGTGCGTGCAGATGCGCGCAGCGTAGTGCTGGTGGGGCGAATCCGGCACGTCGAATTCCGTCCATCGGATCCAGATCCGATGCTCGGCAGCGAGAATGTCTGTCAACGCGGTGATCTTCTTGACGTTCCAGGCGTCGGCCGCCTCCCGAAACGGGTTAAAGGCCACCAGCGGACTCCGCAGGCGTTTATCGGAGCAAGGGGAATACATTGAGTTCTCGCCGAAGCGCTCGAGAACCCGTTCCCGGGCATGGTCCCCAAGCTCCATCACGCGGGACTCGATCCGGTCGCGGCCGATCTCATCCCACATCGTGCACGCTTTTGCCAGCGCGCCGCCCCTGGCGATGTTCGCGCTGCCGGCGCTCTGCAAGTAGTCGGCGATGTTGTAGCTTTCGACCGACGTAGCCGAGCGCGGCGGTGTATCACCGATCATCGGATACCACGTGGAGATGATCGGCCAGAGTGTCGGCAACGGAAGGGGGCTACAGTCGGGAAGCACTTTGTTCCGGATATACAGGATTCCGCTGCCCAGCGGCCCGCATTGGTACTTCGAGCCGGAACAGGCAATGAAATCCGCGCCAGATTCGCGCAGATTCACATTGAGCATTCCCGATATCAGCGCGCCGTCGATGACAGTGATGAGCCCATGTCGATGTGCGAGTTCGCATATCGCGCGCACGGGCATGAGCGTTCCCGTCCACAAGCTGACCGCCGAGAATGCAAGCACTTTCGTGCGCGGCGTGATCGCGTCCTCGAAGAGTGCGACGATCTCCTCGGCCGAGACGTGATAGCCCGACGGCGGGGTAAGGACCTTCAGTGACAGGCCGAACCGATTGCGAACCAGGTTGAAATTGGAGAGCACCGAGTAACACTCGTGCGTGGTGGCGATCGCTTCGTCGTCGGAGCCGAGTTCGAGCCCGTTGATAATGCGGGCGACCGCCTCGGTCGTGTTGTGGGTGATGACGATCTCGTCCACGTCGGCCCCGTATGACCGTCCGATGGCAGTGCGGTGCTCGGTGAACATCGTCGGGCGATAGATATCGGCGAGACCGCCCGTCCATTCGCGCGTCATCCGGTCGTACTCCTCCAGTACCGCATGAGGCATGACGCCGACGGTGCCGGTGTTCAGATGGATGGTCCCAGGTGTGGCTGCGAACAGGTCGCGGATCTCATCCCAGCTCGCGGCTCGCAGGGTCGAAGATGTCAAGGTATGCGTCATCACGACTGTCCTCCACGACGGCGCCCCGCGTAGTCGTTGTCCGCATACCAATCGCCGCGGCCGGTGGGCAGCAGGTCCAGGATGTTCCACACGGGCGAGAGAAGGTCGATTCCGCGCTCGGCGCCGTCGACGAAGTTAGCTGGAAGCGTGTAGAAGTGACGGATGGTGGAGCCGTCGCAGACGAACGTGCTCATCATCGGCCGCTGATCGCCGTTCGGATGCTCCGCGCGCACATCGGCGTTGAACGACGTGCCGTGGCTGGACAGGATCCGCAGCCCGTCCCAACCGCGCTGCAGTGCCCACGACCGCAGTTTTGGCAACGGTGCCTTAGCGATGACGACGAACGCGGTGTGCTGCGTCAGGTGATGTGCGACACCATGGAAGCCGTCCACCCACATCGAGCACATCGGGCACGCCTCGTGGTCGTCCGGGTGGTACATCAGGTGGTAGACAACGAGCGATTGGTGGTCGCCGAACAGCTCCGACAGCCGTGTCTTTCGGATCGGACCTGCGCGACCGAGGTCGTTTGGGCCCTCGGCGAGGGCGTAGTCTTCGACGACGGCGCCCTTTGGTAGCGCCCGCCGGGCCGCCGCCACCTGCTCGATCCGATCGCGAAGCTCTCGCTCCGCTTTCGCCAGTGTCATCCGGGCGCTCATGTACTCGTCGCTCGCTCCGGTCGGCCACATGGGCTGCACATCTGGTTCTGCGGCGTCCATCGCGGTCTCACCTCCCAGACTGGATCGTCAGTAAATGGTAAATCGATGTACTCAGATCGCTTGAGAATAGTATAAAAATTTTCCGGTTTGGCGGTGCGCGCGCGGTCGAAATCGTCGGCTCACCAGCCGGCTTGGATCGTCCTGACTATGTGTTTCCTGTCCTCTTCCGAGAGCCACCAGCCGACGGGAATATTGACCATTTGATCTGCGACCTCGTCCATGCCGGGAAGACGGGCGCGGTACTGCCGGACGCAGCTGTGTGCGTCGTTGCGGCGGATCATTACGCTGGTCGCGATGCCCGCGTCCGCCATCCGCCTCATGAACCCCGATCGGTCGTCCACCCTGACCGGATAGAGCCAGAAAGACGGCTCCCGATCGGCCGCGCGCTCGGTGAGCCGGAGGCCGGGCACTCCGGCCAGATGCGCATCGAAATACGCGGCGTTCGCGCGGTTGCTCGCGAGCAGGTCGTCGACGATGCCGAGGTTGGCCGCGCCGATCGTGGCGTTAATCTCCGGCATGGTGAAGCGGTAGCCCCATTCAGGGACGTCGTACCGACCAGCGATCCGGTCGGCCGCGGCCCGGTCGATGCCCAGCCAGCGCCGCCGCATCGCGCGCTCGCGCTGCTCGTCGTCCGGAAAGACCACCAGCCCACCGCCGCCGCAGCTTAGCAACTTCAGGGACTGGCAACTGAAGACGCAAGGGTTGCCGTGGTTACCCAGTGGGCGGCTCCGGTAGGTGGCTCCCCATGCTTGGGCCGCGTCCTCGATGACCACGGGCCGTACGCCATGGGCCGCCTCGGCCTGGTCGAGCACCTGGCGCAGCCGGTCCAGGTCCACGGGGTAGCCGGTCCAGTGCACTACCATTATCGCCCGCGTCGACGGACGGATTTTTTGCGCTAGGTCGTCTAGATCCATATTGAGTGTCGAGGGGTCGACGTCGACCCAACTGAGGCTGAGCCCGAGGGCGAGCACCGGCCAGTTCGTGCCCTCGAAGGTCAGCGGTGTGGAGAGCACCTCACCTGGTTCGCCGCGCCCGGGGAGCGCGCCGGCGTGGCATCCACGGCGCAGCGCCACGTCTAACGCAAGCTGCAGCCCCGATGTACCCGAGCTGACGGCCACGACGCGCGGATTGCCCAGGCGTTCCCCGACCGCTTGCTCGAACCGCTCGACACGCGACCCATGCTCCAACTGACGGCTGCGCAGCACTTCGGCCACCCCGGCGAGGATTTCCTCCTCGGCTAGCGCCACATGAAACAGCGGTATCACCATGCCCTCCTTCTCATGGTCAGCGGCATCGTGCGGCCGCGCGAACGAAGCCAAAGCAACGGCTTCGCCGATGGGTAAAGCTTGTATAACATATAGTTAGTGTGCGGGAGCATTCTCCTGAGGATGCGGCCGTTACCCGATGTCAGCCGCGGGAGGCCGGATGCATGTGGAGCGGTCCGCGCTCTTCCTCTTTGGGGAGGCGATTGGATACACCTACGCAGCTGCACTGCGCGCGGCGGCGGCTATCGGAGTCGCCGATCACATGGCCGATGAACCGCGTGACGTCGCTAGTCTCGCCGCCGATGTGGGTTGCGATGTAGCCGGCCTGCGTCGCGTTCTACGGATGCTCGCGGCCCGGGGGATTGTCGCGGCCGAGGGCAGTGACCGTTTCCGGCTCAGTGCTGCGGGAAGCGCGCTTCGCACCGATTCTCCCAAGTCGGCTCGGTCCGGCATCCTGATGCTCACCGATGACATGTTCTGGAATACGAGTCATGTTGTGGCCGAAACCATTCGGGCGAAGGACCCGTCGTTCGCTTCGATAGTGGGATGCACGCTGGCGGAGTATTTCGAGTCCGATCCGGCCAAGGCCGCCTTGTTCTACGACGGGATGGAAGCCGTGTCCGGCGCGGAGAACCAACTCGTCGCCAGCGCGTGCGAGCTGCCTGACTCAGGCACGGTGGCAGACATCGGTGGACGCTACGGTGGGTTCCTCCGAGCCGTTCTGGAAATCCGGCCGTCGTTGCGTGGTGTGCTGTTCGACAAGCCCGACGAGGTGGTCAAGCACCGCTTGACGCCAGCGAGTGTCGCGAACCGCGTCGACGTGGTCGGAGGCGACTTTTTCGTGGCGGTCCCGCCCGCCGACGTCTACCTACTCAAGCGGATCATCCACAACTACGACGACGACCAGAGCGTGCGAATTCTCGAGAACTGCAGACGGGCGATGCGCGCCAATGGGCGGGTGCTCGTCATCGATGCGATCCCGCCGCCGGACCCCCGCCCGCATGACAGCAAAGCGATGGACTTCATGATGTTGGGCGCGCTGACGGGTGGGGAGCGCACCGCCGCCGAGCTCGAACCCCTGATCGCGCGGGCCGGGCTGCAGCTGTGCCGGGTTCTGCCGACCTGCACGCCGATGTCGGTGGTGGTGGCAGAGGCGGTCTGACCAGCTTGTCTAGTTGACCAAGCCCGGTTGATGACGAGCCGTGCTCGGCCATGGTTCGTGGGGGGCGTCGAAGCGTCCCTTCATTAGGAGCGGTTGCGCCTCGCGCTGGAAATCGATGTCGGGGTCGAGATCGCGGATCGTGCCCTCGATAACGAGCAGCGAAAGGAGTGGGAACACGATCTGGCTGGCGGCGTACAGCCCGCACGTGCGCTGTAGTACGAACAGTTCGGTGGCGAAGCCGATGAGGCTGAACTCCCTGGCTGGCGCGCCGGCGTTGCGGGCCACGAGGTCGACCATGCCGCGTGTGAAGCCGTCGAGGTCGGCGTCAGGCCTGATGGTGGCCGCGCTTTCGATGACGGTTCGCGCGCAGCGCTCGCCGTCGCCCAGGCTCATGCTCAAGAAGAATTCGGCGAACAGCCGTCGGATGCGATCCTCGAGTGTCACTGCGAAACCGGCGTCGAGAATGACCACCTGACCGTGCGCGAAGTAGACGTTCCCGCGGTGCATGTCGCAGTGGACGAACCCATCGACGAAAAGCATGCGGTAGATCGCGGCGAGTGTCTTTGCAGCGTAATGCTTTTGGGCGATCGAGCTCGCTTTGGCGGCAGCGCCTGCGTCGAGATCGGGGATGAGCTCCATGACGATCGCGCCAGGGCGAGTGGCGTCGTGCTCGACTGCGGGCACCCACACGCGCGGCACCGATGCGAGGTTGGCCCGCAACCGGCTCAGATCGTGTGTCTCGCGCTCGAAGTCGAGCTGTGCGTAGACCGCGTCGCAGACGTAGCCGACGATCTCGCGCACGGGCATGCCGCGGAACGGCGGCAGCCACGCCATGCCGACGCCGATCGCGCGGACGATGGCTAGGTCACTTGCCATCACGCGGCGGATCCCCGGCCGCTGAAGCTTGACGGCGACCGCCCGGCCGTCGCGCAACGTACCCACGAGGACGCACGCCACGCTCCCGCTCGCCAGTGGGGTGCTGGCGATCGCTTCGAACGGGCCGAGGTCCTGCCCGTACAGATCTTGCAATGCCGCGCGGACGTCGTGCGGCGACATGGGAGCGGCGGAGTCGGCCAGCGAGTCGAGCGCCTCGCAGAGCGCAGCCGGGACAAAATCCCGACGTGTGCCGACAACCTGTCCGACCTTAATAAACGTCGGCCCGAGGCGCTCGATCATCGCCACGAAGCGCCGCGCAAGGAACCTGCCCGCGGCATCGTGCCCGCTCGCCAGAAGGATCACGCCCGCGCCCAGTGCCGCCGGCATGACGTAGGCGACCCCGATCCCCGGAACGACAAGCGCGCGCCAGACGAGGTAAAGCCGCGCGATCATGCCACGGTCTCTTTTGCGCCGCCGAGCTCGACGGCGCACAGGCGGCGCCCGGCATGGTCGCAATACCATAGTCGTGAGCCGTCCCAGGTGACGCCCGTCGGAGCGCCGCTCACCGGGATGACGGAAACGATTTTGCCGGTGTCCGGGTCGAGGACGTTCAGCCGCGCATCGCGGTGGTTAGCGAATACGACAAGGTATCCGGCGACCGTGAGGTCGGCCACGTCCTCGGTCACGGGAAAGCTTGCAAGTGACTTGAGATCGCCATGCCGGCGCAGGTCGATCGTCGGTGGATCCCGGTAGCCGGTCCACAGGCCTTCGGCTGTTGCCTGCAGGCCACACAGCTCCCCGCCCGGTCGCGGATTGGGACACTGGCCGAGCACATCGCCGCTGCTGGGATCTAGCGCGCGCAGTCGCTTGTCGCCCCCGACGACTTGGAGGAGCATGCGTCCTCCATCAGCTGCAGTCAGGCCGGTGCGCACGCCGGGGCAGGGCAGCCGTTTGACTACGTCGCCCGTCTGCGGATTGATGGCGACGATTTCGTCGAGCCGTCCGTCTGAGTACCACAGCAGATCGCCCAGCCAGGTCAGTCCGCAAAGGTGTTGACCCGGTACGTGCAGGGCGCGGATTCGCCCACTTCGACTGCCATCAAATACTGATTCTTTATCAAGCATAAGGTTCTCCTTGCTCAATCAGTCGGGCTATAACAAGCTACTTGACCTTGCTCATTTAAAGATTACTATAATAATTTCAAGGACTTTGGCGTCCGCCTCGAACGCCGCCGCAGCCACGATCGCGTGGCCTTCGAGTATCGATCAGCGCAGGAGCGAGCCAGGAGGTAGTCAGGTGAGCCTGAACATCCGGGAAACCACCGACCGCGAGACGTACGAATCGCTGAACATCGAACCTGTCCCTTTGCAGCCTCACATCCTGGCGGCGGCGACGGTCGTGTTCGGTAGCGACTACTACACGGGCGAGCGCGAGACGATCAACTTGTCAGGCTTCGTCCAGATGAACAAGTGGCCGATGCCTGGCTTCCGGCATCGTGTTGACCAGGATGGCCGTGCCGAGTTCGAGACCGAGCTAATCAGCGCACCCGAAATCGGGATCAAGGGCTACAGCTACACGCTCGACGACCGCATTCAGGTGCTCTCGAATCCCTTCAAGCCAAACACGGGCTACGTCCGCCAAGTGGTCCCGGGATACAACTTCCCGGCGCACTTCCACATTCGGCGGTTCGGCATTCTTGAGACGACCACCACGCGAATGGTCCACAAGGACGTGATCTCGATGCAGGCTGTCATCGAGCAGATTCCGCCGTACAAGAAGCCGCTGTCAAGCCCGTACCTCGGCACGCCCCGGGGCGACGGGCCGCTGGTCGTGGTCCCGGCCACCGGCGTGGTAGCCGGGCAGAACCTTCCTCAGGCTTGGTATCCCGCCACGGACGAGAACGAGGTCATTCCCGATGCCGAGCCGGCGGCCTTCTTTGCGGAAAGTACCGGCCCCTGTATGTCGTTCTTGGTCGATCCCTCGGCGATCATGCAGATCACGGTCGAGGGCAAGATCACGATCGAGATCGACGGAAAGACCGAAACTGTCGACGTATCAGGGGATTTTAGAAAGGCGGCCGGCGCAGAGATCCTGCTCTTCGGGCCCGAGAAGCATAAGGAAGGATCCGGCGTCTTCGCTCAGCTGGCACGTGTGGCAGTTACGGGCTACTCAAGCGCGCTCGGGGGCCGGATCATGCTGCGCGCCAGCTGGCCGCGGCCGTCGGCGGGCACTGTCGGTGACGGTACCGAGACAAGCTTCGGTGTGCTCGCCTTCCCGGCCGATCTCAACATCGACGCGAATTTCGAGATCGCGACCCCGCGCGGGGTGTTGTATGCGGATAACTCCGTGCACATCAGCGGCCGGCTTATAGACGTCCAACCCACGGGCACCGAGCTGCGGATGCACGGCGTCGACACCCCTCTGGTCACCAAGGACGGCACCGGTACGGGACGCCTGACCGGCGTGCACCTCCAACTACAGGAGGCAATCGTCGGTGAGCGCGCGACGGTGGCTGTTTGACGATGATCGAGCTGGCCGTCACGACAGCCATCATGGTCCGAATGACCCTGAACAACCGGTCCCGGCGATGAAAGTTCTGTTTGTATCATCGCCGGGGCTAGGGCACCTGTTCCCGTTGATTCAGTTGGCCTGGGCGTTCTGCACGAACGGCCACGAGGTGGTGATAGCCACGGCGGAGCATGCCAGTCGGGCTGCGTCATGCGGGCTCGAAGTCGTGGACGTCGCGCCGGACTTCAGCTCCGTTGCAGTTTTCGAGCAGGTCGCCAAGGACAATCCCGACTTCACGTCGACCGTGGCGACCCTGCCCGCGGTCAACCTCGAGGAGTGGGCGGTCCAGATAGCTGCCGTCAATCGGCCGCTGATTGACGGTCTCATAGCGCTCACCGACGAGTTCAAGCCCGACCTCGTGGTCTACGAGCAGGGCGCGACGGCCGGTCTCATTGCGGCGGCCTGGGCGGGCGTGCCCGCCATCCAGCGAAACCACGGCGCCCTTGAGACCCGGGAAATGCACGATGCTATCGCCGGATTCCTGACGGACTTGCTCGACAAGTACGAGATCGCCGCCACGCTTCCGAAGCGCGCAGTTACGATCGAGTCGTTTCCGCCGAGCATGCTCGTCGACCGAGAACCAGAGGGCTGGTTCATGAGATGGGTGTCTTATGGCGGGGGCGCGGTGCTCAATGGTTGGCGATCACCCGGAGATCGTCCCCAGGTCGCGGTGACGATGGGCACGATCGAGCTGCAGGCGTTCGGCCTCGGTGCAGTCGAGTCAATCCTGGCCGCTGCCGCACAGGTACCCGCCGACTTCGTCCTCGCGCTCGGCGACATCGACGTCGCGCCCCTCGGCGAACTGCCGCCGAATGTCCGTTCAGTGGGTTGGGTGCCGCTCGGTCGCCTGTTCCGCGACTGCACCGCCGTGGTACACCATGGCGCCGGCGGGACCATAATGACGGCTATAGACGCCGGCATACCGCAGCTTTTGGCTCCGGATCCTAGGGACATGTTCCAGCACAGTGGGCGAGACGCCGTCCGCAAACTCGGAATCGGGCTGGTGAGCACCGCCGACCAGGTCAGCCCCGGGCTGATCAACACGCTGATCGAGGATGAACAGCTCACTGCGAAAACCGCGGTCGTGCGAACCGAGATGCTTTCGCTGCCCTCTCCCGCACAAACGGTGCAGCGGATCCTGGGCGAGGTATGCAGAGCTGAATTCGGTAGCAGCGGTGCAAGGTAGTGAAACAAACGCCACACTAGGAGAATGTCATGGCCCTCGTAAAGGAGATCGAGCTGGATGCGACCCGGAGCCAGGTCTGGGACATGGTCGCCACGGGAGCCGGCCTGTCGGCCTGGTTCGTACCGCACGAGCTTGAATCGCGCCTAGGAGGAGTCGGCCGCGCGCACTTCGGAGGCGGCAACTTCCAAGATGGCCGGGTCCTCATCTACGAGCCAGGTCGGCGGATCATGCTTGGGGCAGAGTTCGACGACGCCTTCCGTTCAGAACCTGAACCCTTCTCGGGCCTCGAGTTCTGGATCACAGGCGATTCGCCCACGACACTGCACGTGCGCCAAGAGGGTTTCCCAGTGGTCGACCAGGAGGTTTACGAATCCGGCTGGGATGTGTACCTCCATACTTTGTCCGAGTACCTCAGGCACTTCGCCCCTATGCCCTCAGCGACAACGGTGGCCATTGTCTCTCGGTCCATGGAGCGACTCCGCGCGTACCAGAGGTTGGTCGGAGCCTTGGGCGTGCGCAAAGAAGTCGCTGTGGGAGAGGAGCTAACACTTCAGCCCCGCGGACGAGCCGGAGAGAGTATCAGCGGAGTCGTAGACCTACGAATGAGCCACCCACACCTCGAAGTGCTCGGTATACGTACCCAGACAGGTTTCCTTCGCGCCGCGTCCGATGAGACCTGTTACGCCGCGGCCTTAACCCGGTACGAGTATGTCGTTGATCCGGAGCGGTTCCGTAATCTCACCGCTGAGTCCGCCTCGTGGCAAAGTTGGCTTGAAGAGCAGTTCGCGGCGTAGTGTGGTCAGCTCGAGATCCTGGGAGGACAACATGTTTGACATCGGACGCTGGGTGTCTGATACGAGCCGCGACGTTGAGCGGCAGCCTGCGTCCGACGGGGAGCGCTATGTGGTGATCCTCCGAAGGCACTACGACGTGCCGGTCGAGGAACTATGGGATGCCCTTACGTCTCCTGACCGACTGAAGGAATTCTTCCTACCCATATCAGGAGAGCTGCGATCGGGGGGGACGTACCAGTTCGAGGGAAATGCCGGCGGCGAGATCCTCGAATGCGATCCGCCCCACCGTGTCCGGGTCACCTGGGTGTATGGGGACAACCCTCCTCAGCAAGTGGCGTTGAGCTTGTCTCAGGCAAACGCCAACAGCGCTGATCTCGAGCTCGCCCACGCCGGACCGGCTGACGTGGCCGAGGTTGCCGATTTCGCGCTCGCCGTCGGCCCCGGATGGGATCCAGCACTGGTGGCACTGGGGACGTACCTCCAAGGAAACATGCCCGAGAAGAGTTGGTGGATGGAATCGCCGGAGGGCCTCGAGCTGATCGAGAAGTCCGTCCGAGCATGGCAGAAAACATTGGATGACCGCCAAATCGCGAACCCGAGCGTGACTGCGAAGATCGCCGACGCTTCCGTCGCGTTCTATACCGGTGCAGAACCGCCAGCCGAAAGCTGACAGAACGCGAGGAACGGCAGGGCCTAGGGCAGCCGCAGAAACTAGCGATTTTGGAGACTGAGCAACGACCCAAAACATCACTTTAAAGATGTATAGTCGTAGTATGACCGTCGAAATGTCCTGTGCGAAGCCAATGTTCGGCCCCGAGCATGCTGACGTCTACGAGGTCACCTATCGCAGCCGCGGTAAGGACTGGGCGGCTGAGGCACGCGACGTGACCAACCTGATTCGTCGACGACGGCCGAACGCGAGCTCGCTGCTCGACGTGGCGTGCGGGACCGGCGCCCACCTGGAGACCTTTCGCACGTGCTTCGAACATGTCGAAGGGGTCGAGGTCGCGCCGGCGATGCGTGACCGAGCCGTTCGTAGACTCCCCGGCGTGCCGATCCACCCACAGGACATGCGAACCCTCGACCTCAATCACTCGTACGACGCGGTGACATGCCTTTGCACAGCCGTCGGCTATCTCAACACCGTCGAGGAGATGCGGGTCGTGGTGCAGCGCATGGCGGACCACCTCATGGTTGGCGGCATGCTGTTTGTGGAGCCGTGGTGGTTGCCCGAGCAGTATATCGACCATTACGTGGGCAGCGATCTCGTGCACGATGGCGACCGCGTGCTAGCGCGCGTTTCGTACACCGAGAAGCGCGACCGCGCAGCGCATATGCAGGTGCGTTGGCTGGTCGGGGATCCGTCGGGTCTGCGGTCTTTCGACATAGTTGAAGTCTTCACGCTGTTCACGCGGGAGGAATATCTCGCGGCGTTCGAGGACGCTGGCTGCACAGCGCACTACCAGCTCGGTTGGCTGACCGGACGCGGCATCTTCGTCGGCATCCGTCGCGGCTGATCTCGCCACCCCGCGGAAGGTCCAGGCCGGTGCGAGTGAACTACGCTGCCCCATCAAGCCGGTCGCGCAGTGCGGCGATGTGTGGGGGTCCGGCACCGCAACAGCCGCCGAGTAGCGCTGCGTCGAGTTCGTCATGCCATCGTCCAAGAACCGCCGCGAACTCTTCGGGGGTAGTCGCTACTGCCCGGCGGCCGTTGCGGTAAGTGTGCGGGCGGTCTTCGATGTTGGGATAGGCGCCGATCGGGCCCCCGCACGTGTCGCGGATTCGCCGCAACGCGTCCTCGGTGTCACCGAGCGATGTGCAGTTTACGAGCACGGCATCGGCGCCGTCGGCCTCTACCGCGCTCGCGGCGGCTGCCGCCGGTTCGCCGGACAGCAGCCGGCCACCCGACCCGCAAACGAAGCTGACCCATCCACGGCCGCCGCAAGCTAGCACCTGCTCGAGTGCGATCCGAGCCTCGCGTTCGCTGTTCATCGTCTCGATCAAGATCACGTCAACGCCCGCGCGCACCAACTCGGCTGCGAGCCAGCCGTGCTCGTCGCGGAGCTCGTCGTCGGTCGGCACGAGGTCCGGGCGATAGCAATCCTCCGCCGGCGCCAGCGAGCCGGCGATCAGCGCGGCGGAGCCGACTTCGCTGCGGGCCGCACGGGCCACGCCCACCGCGGCGTGCACCATCCACGCTAACCCGGCCCCGTCGATGCGGCCAACGGCGCGTAGTGCACGCACGTTGCAGCGGAAGGTGTTCGCGGTGATGAGCTGGGCCCCGGATGCGAGGTAGTCGGCATGCACCCCGCGCAGCACACGGCGCTTCTGTTCGGTTAGCAGCGCGCGTGTGCTCCACCACGGCGGGGCCACGGTAAGCCCCGCCTGCTCAAGCTCAGTCGCTACGCCGCCGTCCAACCGAATGGGTAGCTGTTCGGTCGCAAGCATGGCGTCGCTCCTCAGCGGGTCATATCACCATCAGGCGCGGTTGAAACAGCGGACTATCGAATATATAAGTAATGCTAGCGATCATTTCGGCTGTCTGGCAACCAGATACAGCATTTTTTCACAGCCGGTTGACCACATCGCCAGGAAGCTGGTGGTCATTCGAGTGGTGGCGTAGGCACTGCCAGCGGCCCAGGGGCAATCCCAATGGGGACATTGCCGACACCAACTCAACAACTATATTATTATTTAGTTATGGACCCTTTTGGGACAGCGGCGCGCACTAGCGTTGATACGGATGAATCCGTGCTCGTCCCCAGGGCTACATTCGACCTGGGATCGCCGGAGTGGGTGCTCGAATGGCTGGAGGAGGAGGGCCAGCCGCTTCCCACGCCGTGGTTCCGAGATGAGACGCCGCAGACACTTGTAGCGGTTGTGCCGTTCGCGATCGATCGCCATCCGGTCACGGTCGCCCAATACGCGGCATTCGCCGCGAGCACCGGATATCGGACCGTCGCCGAGCGCCGCGGCTGGAGCCTTGTGTACGGCACGGACTACTGGCAGGAAGCCCCCGGTGCGTCCTGGCGCCACCCAGCCGGCCCGGATATCGACTACGACCCGCCGGACGACCACCCCGTCGTCCACATCGCGGTTGAGGACGCCGAAGCGTACGCCGCATGGGCGGGTAAGCGGCTACCGACCGAGGCAGAGTGGGAATTGGCCGCCCGCGGACCCGACTACCGGCTATGGCCCTGGGGCGACGAGTGGTCTCGCGACCGAGCGAACTGTACTGAGCTGCGATTGGGTGACGCCATTCGAAGCGCCGCCGAGTGGCGCGCGTGGTGGAAGGCGCTAACGCGCGACACCGGCCCGGTGCCGCTGACCACACCGGTCGGCACGTTCAGCCCCCATGGCGACAGCCCTTACGGGGTGGCGGACATGGCGGGCAACGTCTACGAGTGGACAGCGTCGCAGAGCCGGCTGTATGGCCCGTCGCCCGCCTGCGACGACTCGCTGCTTAGCGTGATGGGCCACTTCCGCGTCATCCGTGGTGGCTCCTGGATGAGCCTGCGCTTCCAGACCCGGACGAGCGAACGCCTCCACGGCGACCCCACCGGATGGGCCTGCTTCGCTACCGGCTTCCGCTGCGTCCGCGACCCGTGAGGAGGTTCCGTGCCGCAACTCGTCGTCCCTGGCAGCTGGCACAAAGTCACTTCGGGCAACGTGCGTTCGGAGCTACCGGCGGCCACCCTCGGGGAGCTCCTAGCGGCGTTCGTGCGCTCGTACCCCGAGGCCGCTTATCGCCTGTACTCGCCTGCTGGCGACCTGCTTCGCTACCACCTCTTCTTCGTTGACGGCGAGAAAGTAAACCGTGCGACCCCTCCCGACCACGTGCCGCTCGAGCCTTCCAGCCGGGTCGAGATCATCGCGCCGCTGGCGGGCGGATAGACGCGCCGACGCGCGGTGTCACTGCGTGAAGCGCTTCATATGCGCCTCGATCTCGTCGGCTGCCCGGGCCGGTCCGCCCGACTCCTTGATGTCACGCTGCATGCGCAGGACCCGTTCCTTTACCCCGGTGTCGGCCACGAGCCGCTCCACGACCGCCCGGATGTTGGCCGGGTCGAGCTGATCGGCCGGGAGCTCGTACCCGAGGCCCAGGTCGACGACGTGCTGCGCAAACGGGGCCGCCTCTGTCGCGAAGTGCGGCATGACGACCAGTGGTACGCCCATATCCATGGCCTCCATCGTTGCGCCGATAGTGCCGTGGATAAGACACGCCGTCGCGTGTTCGAGGACGGTGTGGAAGGGCACCCACTTGTGCGCCTCTACGTTGGGCGGCAAGGGTTCCAGCGTCGCCGGGTCGAGGAAGCCACCGATCGCCATGACCACATGCCAAGGAGTATTGGCGAAGGCCTGCGCACACGCCTTGAAGAAGTCCGGGTGCTCGTTGAACAGATTGCCGAGCGAAACGAGTAAAACTGGCGCGTCCCGATGGGGTGGCTGCCAATTCGTATCCTCTAGCCGCCCGGTGAAGCTCGGCCCGACGAAGACGAACCGCTCATCGAACGTCTCGGGCAAGACCTGAAACGACTTCGGCAGATAGATGATGTTGAGATCTTCGATCTCGCGCCAGAACTGCTTCACTGGCGTGTCGATGCCGTACTTAGTGAGCAGGTCGACCAGCACCGCGTGCACCGCCTCGACGTCGGCCGGGTGGCGCTGGCCGTTGCTGGCCCACAGCGCCTCGAACACTGAGTAATGCTCGTTCTCGGCGGCGCCGCCCATGCGTACGGCAGGGCGGTTCCAGGTTTTGGCCAGCAGTCGCCCTGCTATAAACGGGAACACGTCGTAGACGACGAGGTCGGGCGGGTCGTCGCGTAGCCCCTCCTCGGCCGCTCGGAGGACGGCCATGTTCTCGCGGATATACACCAGGTGCAGCTGTGTCTCGGCGTCCTCCTGCTTTACGACGTCGGGTACGTGGAAGTTGTCGAACTCGGATTTGTAGGGCACGACCGTGGCGCCAACAGCGGCGACCTCCTCGGCGAACAGCGGTGTCGTCACGAACGAGATGCGATGCCCGCGCCGGGCGAGCTCGCTGACTAGGCCGAGCGACGGATAGACGTGACCGTGTCCCTGAACGTTGACCACAAGGATGTGATGCTGGCTCATCGGTTACTCCCGACCGTTGGTGCGCGGATCGCATGGATAATAGTTGAACTATAGATAGCATATGCGCATGCCTGAGGCTTTGGAGAACAAGGCTAATCTCCTACTAACAGGAATAGCGAACCTAGCGTATGGGGGACAAATTGCCATATATACTTTAAGTATGGCTGCAACGGTTCACCCCGGGGATGTGCGCCCGGCATGACCATGACTGTGGGATGCGACGCGCTCCTCATGACCGGGCCCCATGCCGGCAACGTATATCCCGTCTTGCCGGTCGTCGCGGAGCTGACACACAGAAGGCACCGGCTCACGCACGTGACGATCACCGAGTTCGCCCACCTCGCATCTGCGGTTGGAGCATCGGTGTTGAACTATGGCACCTCTATCGCGGAGCTAGACCCGGCCGAAGTATTCGCTGCCAACGACGACGGCGCACTCCCGCACATGCTGTATCTGCAGGAGAACCTGCAGATCCTGCGTGCCGCCGAAGCCGCATTCGATGGGTCTCCACCGGATGTCGTCCTGTACGAGGACTTCGCGTTCATCGCCGGACGACTGTTGGCCTATCGGTGGAACCGCCCGGCGGTGCGGCTGAGCGTCGGCTTCGCCACCAACCACGCGTACTCGTTCTATCAGGACATGATCGACGCCTCGGGGATTCCGGGGCCGCTGACGCTCGAACGCTTCCGCACGGCGTTTGCGAACCTACTCGGAGCTCGCGACGTGCATTGTTCACCCGAAGACTTCTGGTATCGCGTTGAAGACCTCAACCTGGTGTTCATCCCGCGGGCCTTTCAGTTCGCCGGTGACACCTTCGACGAGCGCTTCATGTTCATCGGGCCATGCCTGGAGGGGCGACGAGACGATCACTGGACGCCTCCGGATGATCGGCCAGTGGTACTCGTTTCGCTCGGGACCAGCTTCAACGACCATCCCGAGTTCTTTCGCGATTGTGTCGACGCATTCGCAGAAGGCCGCTGGCACGTGGTGATGACACTTGGCTCCCGCGTCGACCCAATTGAACTGGGGCCGCTGCCGGCGAACATCGAGGCGCACAACTGGATTTCGCACTTTGCGGTCCTCGAGCGTGCGCAGATCTGTGTGACGCACGGAGGCATGGGTACGGTGATGCAGTCGCTCCACTGGGGCAGGCCGCTGGTGGCCATTCCCGAGCACGCGTTCGACGTGGTGCCGATGGCCAGACGGATCGTCGAGCTGGGACTCGGCCGCCGCATCGACTCGGACCGGCTCGATGCGGAGTGCCTGCATCACACCATCGAGGAAGTCGCCGACGACGCCGCTATTCTGACCAGAGTCAAGGACATGCAACGTGATATTCGGTGCGCCGGCGGCGCCCCCCGAGCGGCCGATGCAGTATTGGCCCAGCTCAGTAGCCGGAGGCAGGGCGCCGTTTGAGCGGTGTTGTCATCGCGTGTGCGTATCTCGCACGCGTCAGTGAATCTTGACTGAGCCAGTCGACAACTGAACGAAAACCTTCTGCCAGGCTCCAGCGCGGCCACCAGCCAAGCTTTGTGTGGATCCGCGTGCAGTCCACCGCCCATAAGGTTGTGTTCCACGGCCGCGACGCCATCGTCGACCAGCACGGTTGTTCGTCGATGGCGAGTTCGTTGCGCGCAAGTTCGACCAGTTCGGCCAGCGTGGTCTGAACGCCGCTGCCGACATTAAACACCGTGCCTGGCTCGAGGTCTGTTGCGCATGCGGCGCGAACAAAGGCCTCACAAACGTCGTCAACAAAGATGAAGTCAAATGCGGTCTCAGGATCGACAAGTGGAGGCAGCCGCCCCTGGTGCCCGAACATCGCGAGGGTGGGAATCAGCCGACGCGGCTCCTCCCAAAGTCCGTAAGCAGAGCAAAGGCGCAGCGTCACGATGTGGCCCCCGTGAGCCAGTGCCGCGGCCCGCGCGTAATGTGTCGCTGCCGCCTTGCTCACGGCATAGGAGCTGTTCGGGTCAATCCACTCCGACTCGTCCGCTGGATGGTTCTTGAAGCCGTATTCCGAAGCGGACCCGGCCTGAACGAATGCCTCGAAGCCGCGTGCGCAGGCCATTTCGACAAGCTCCGCTGACGCCAGAGCGTTGGTGGCGAAGATTGCTCCGGTTTCCGTCTGCCACGAGTAGGCGCCATGGGCAGCGAGGTGGAACAGCCAATCGGCTCGAGCGCTGTCAAGCGTCGCCCGCAGTCCGACGGCATCGCGCAGGTCGCGCTCATGAAGCGTGATCTCGCTGCGAATCGTCGCGAGCCGCCACGTGTCGGCGGCGGGCCGAACGACGGCGTGCACCGAGTGGCCGTCGTGTAGAAGCCGCCGGCAAAGGTTCGCGCCGATGAAGCCTCCTGCGCCGGTGACGAGTGCGCGCATCGCCATACGGTCAGCGCACGCATTCCAGCGCAGACTTGACCGTGTCCGCAATCGCGCTGGCGGAGAGACCGAATTGCTCTTCGAGGAATCGCTGGGAGCCGGTTGACCCACGCGGCAGGTCGTCGATCCCGCAGCGTAGCAAGCGGGTCGAAAGTCCATGCTCGGCAATAACTTCGGCCACGAGCGTGCCAAGCCCGCCATCCAGGAAGTGCGACTCCACGCTCACCGCAGCCGACCGTCCGGACAGGAACTCGGCGAGTTCCTCTCCGGGCGATGGATTGAAGCTAGTCACCACTGCCACTGCCGCATCGATGCCGTCTGCTGCGAGCCGATCAGCTGCTGCTAACACCTCAGTGACGATCGGCCCAAGGGCAATCAGTGCCATTTCCCCGCTGGCGCGCATTGTCGTAAGCCGGCCAAGCTCGAAATCACTGTGGAGGCCGGGAATCTCGGGACCGCCCTTCGAAACGCGATAGTAGATCGGTCGTCGCAACGCGTACGTGTTCACCAACGCGATCCGAGCTTGGTACGCGTCGGCCGGAACGATGACCGTCAGTCCCCGCTGCAGGCGCAGCACTCCGACATCCTCTAGCGCGTAATGGGTTGCGCCGTTGTTGCCGTATTCGAATCCGCCCCCTACTCCGATGATTCGCACGGGCAGCTGATGCAGAATCGGGCCGTTTCGGATGAATTCGTACGGGCGCATAGACGCGAACGTCGCGATTGAGTACACGAACGGAATCATGCCCGACTCTGCGAGCCCAGTCGCGACACCGACCATGTTCTGTTCCGCGACACCGACGTTGTAGAAGCGGTCCGGAAACTGCTCGCCGAACGACTCGAGCACACCGTATCCGAGGTCGCCAGTCAGCAAGACGATGCGCGGGTCGCGCTGCGCCAGCTCGGCGAGCGTGTTTACGAATTCGTTTCTCATCGCGACCGATCCGGTGCGGCCTGGGCAGACGCCGCGTCGGTGACCTCGGCGACCGCACTAATGAACTGCTCTTCGGACATCGGCCAGTAGTGCCAGCCGACTTGATTCTCCATAAAGGAGACACCACGACCCAGGGTGGTGCGCGCAAGCAACACGTGCGGCCGCGACGAGGTGCGGTCAAGCGAATCGAGAATGGCGCGCAGGCCGTCTACGTCGTGGCCGTCGACTTCGTGCACCGACCATCCGAATGCTTGCCAGCGCGGCCCGAGGGGCTCGAGGTCGAGGATGTCGCGGGTATGCCCCAAGGCCTGCTGCCCATTGACGTCGACGATGGCGACGAGCGAACCGAGACGCTGGTGCGACGCGAACATTGCCGCTTCCCAGACCGATCCCTCGTTGAGCTCCGCATCACTGAGCAGAACGAACGTGCGCCGAGTCGACCCGAGTATGCGAGCCGCAAGGGCAGAGCCGGCCGCGAACGACAGACCATGCCCGAGCGAGCCGGTGGAGAAGTCGATTGCCTCTAGCGCGTGCTCAGGATGCGCGCCGAGTGCGCTTCCATCCCCGCAATAACTCTCGAGTGTCACCCGATCGATGCGCCCGGTTTCGTAAAGCGCCGCGTAGAGCGCAAGGACCGCGTGGCCCTTCGACAGGATGAATCGCTCACGGTTTGCGCCATCTCCACGCAGCGCCCCGCCATACAGGGCAGTGAGGATGTCGGCAATAGACAGTGCCGAGCCGATGTGGCCGAACCTGGCACGGTGCGACTGCTCGAGGATAGTCAACCGAATCCTGTGATTCATCGAGACGTGCTGAGCACGCGATCGATGTTGTATCGCCTCGGCTGCGTCGAGTAGGTAAGTTTCGCGACTGCTGAGGCTCATCTGGTTACCTCCTGGCAGGTATCCGAGCGACTCGAATACTCAGGTCGCACAGAAACCAGCAAAGCGCCCAAGTTTTTCGCGACGCCGAACCATCGATACCATCACTATATCTTTTATCTTTATGACGATCAAACGCTTGTGCTCATGTCTCGACAATCGCTTCATGTGCTATAGAATCATGTAGTAGAGCAAGTTCGGCTGCTGTGAATGAACGCGTATGGCGGCGCCACGGCAGGAAGGCGGCTGATGCGGTTCTTCTCCAGCCTCCCAAGGTCGCGCGTCGCCGTTGTCGGATTCGGCTACATCGGTACATGCCTCGGGGTCGCCTTGGCCGATCGGGGAAACACAGTCGTAGGCGTCGACAGCGACCACGACCTCGTCGACGACCTGAGGGCTGGTCGCTCCCCGGTCCCTGAACCGGGCCTCGCCGAGGCGATGGCCACCTGCGTGGGCTCGTCCCGGTTGTCGTTTACGACCGACTACGACGTGACCCGCGACGTCGACGTCGTGCTGATCACGGTGGGGACTCCCGTGGACGAATCAGGCGCGGTTGTCATCACCGCCCTGGAACAGGCGTGCCGGGAACTTTGTTCGCGGCTGCGGCCGGGTCAGCTGGTGGTGGTGAAGAGCACCGTGGCCCCGGGAACCACGCGCACGCTGGTCGCTCCCATTCTCGCCGGGTCAGGGCTGGTTCCCGACCAGGACTTCGGCCTGGCTTACTGCCCAGAGCGACTCTCCGAGGGTTGCGCCCTGGCGCAGCTCGGCGAGCTGCCCGTAGTGGTCGGCGGTTTAGGGGAAGACAGCGCCAACGCCGCCGCTGCCTTCTGGCGGTCGGCGATGGAGGTGTCGGTGCAGGTTGTGGCTTCTGCTGACGTCGCCGAGGTCGTCAAGCTGGCCAGTAACTGGTGGATTGACTGCAATGTTGCGATCGCCAACGAACTCGCCCGGTTCTGTGCGGGGTTCGATGTCGACGTGCTCGATGTGATCAGGACAGCGAACTCGCTGCCCAAAGGCGACGGCCGGGTGAACATTTTGCTTCCGAGCGTTGGTGTGGGCGGATCATGCTTGACGAAAGACCCCTGGATGACATGGCGGGCCGGGCGCGACAGAGGTGTCGCCCTCGAGACCATTGAGACCGCGCGCCGGATCAACGATGCGATGCCCGAGTACACCAGCGTGACGATTTTCGATGAGTTGCTCAAGATGGGTCGCGACCCAGCGACTGCGCGGGTCGCCATCCTGGGCGTCGCCTTCAAGAGCGGTACCGGCGATATGCGTAACACGCCGGTGCGCGAAGTGGTCCGGTCGTTGCAGGCTGCCGGCCCCGAGTTACGGGTTTTCGATCCGCTAGCCGATCCGGCGGAGATCGAGGCGGAACTGGGGCTCTCCCCGTCACGCAACCTCGACGCGGCTGTCGCGGGCGTCGATGCTGTCGCTGTGCTCGCCGGGCACCGTCCGTTCCGTGAGATCGACATGATGTGGCTGCGCGACCGTGTCGCGATGCCTTGTCTCGTTTTCGACGGTCGGATGTACTACCCGCGCGCCGAGATCGAGCGCATGACAAGGTTGGGCTTCCGCTACCGCGGGATCGGGCGGTGAACACGATGGCTGGGCCAGTCGTCGTTACTGGAGGATCCGGCTTCCTCGGAAGCAACCTGGTGGAGGCGCTGGTTCGGGAGGGGCGCGAAGTCATCGTGTACGACCGCGCGCCCTTGCCGCCCGACATGCGTTGCGACACTTCCGCTATCCGCCACGTCGTCGCGGACATCCGGGATGGCGAAGCGCTCGGCTCGGTGGTAACGCCAGAGGTAGACACTGTGTTTCATCTGTCGGCGCTGGTCGGAGTGGACAAGTATCTGAACGACCCGCTAGACGTCATCGAGATTTCGGTCATCGGCATGAAGAACGTCCTGCAGGCCGCGCTCGCAGCGGAGGCGAAGGTCGTGGTCGCCAGCACCAGCGAAATCTACGGCCGCAACCCAGCTCCCCCCTGGTCGGAGGACGATGACAGGGTCCTCGGCAGCACGTCGGCCGACCGGTGGTCGTATGCGACCAGCAAGGCCGCCGCCGAGCACATGACCTTTGCTTACACGCGCCATCGCGGGCTGCGCGCGTCGATCCTGCGCTACTTCAATTTGTATGGACCGCGCCAGCGGCCTGCCTATGTGCTCAGCAGAACCATCCACCGCGTCGTGAGCGGACAGCCGCCGCTCCTCTACGACGGGGGTGCGCAGACGCGGTGCTTCACCTTCGTCGACGACGCGGTTGAGGCGACGCTGCGGGCGGCCGCGACCGCCGCGGCGGACGGACAGAGCTTCAACATCGGCAGTGACTGCGAGACGTCTGTAATCGACGCTGTGCGGCTCGTATCGAAGCTCGCCGGCTCCGACCTGCAACCGACGGCGCTGGACACCAGTATCGCGCTGGGTGATGCCTACGAGGACGTACGCCGCCGCGTACCGAACATATCGAAGGCGAAGACGCTGCTGGACTGGAAAAGCAAGACCACCTTGGAGGAAGGGCTGACCACCACCATCGCCTGGGCCCGATGCAGCTCGTGGTGGCTGGGCAAGATGCCGGCGCAGGGCTGACACGGCGGCCACCAGCCCACAGCGGAAAGGCGGTGCGAGACAGTGGATTCGACACCTCGGTATGGCGGCACGCTCCGATATTTCGGGCCGGGTGGCATGGACCACGTCGATCCCGCCGCGGCATACTATGCCGTCTCGCACCAGTTGATCCGCCTGTTCACCCGGCAGCTGTTCAGCTACCCGACCGCGCTCGACGAGTCTGGCCTGCGACCGATACCCGACTTGGCGGTCGAGATGCCGACGGAGGAGAATGGCGGGCTCAGCGTGGACGGCCGTCGGTACACGATCCGGATGCGCACTGGGACGTTATGGGACACGGCGCCACCGCGAGAGGTCACTGCTCACGACGTCATCCGCGGATTCAAACGGATGTGCAACCCCGTAGCGGGGGCGGGAGCGATCAGCTTCTTTACGAGCACGATCCAAGGCATGGCCGAGTTCGCCGAGGGATACCGTGCCGCATTCGAGGGCGTGACGCCGACCGCCACCGCGTTGGCGGACTATCAAATTGCCAATGAGATCCCCGGTCTGTGTGCCTTGGATGAAAAGACTCTCGTCGTCGAGCTGATCCGGCCGGCTAACGACATGCTGAACATACTTTCGATGATGTTCGCATCTCCGGCGCCGGCGGAGTACGACGAGTTCGTCCCGGACAGTGCCGAGTGGATCTACAACGTCCGGTCGTGCGGGCCTTACCGGCTCACCGACTACCGACCGGGACAGTTCATCCGGATGGAGCGAAACCCTTTCTGGCGTAAGGAAACTGATGAGATCCGCCACCAATACGTCGACGCGATCGAGGTGGTGATGGCCAAGGTCAGCGACGCAGAGGTGAAACGGACGCTGGAGAGCGGTGAAGCGGATCTTTCGTGGGGAGCACCCGTCATCAGCAAGGACCGCCGGGTACTGGACGTCGGCCGCCACGTCGGGTATGCGCTGAACCCCTACCTAGCGTTCAACATGCACAGCCCGAACAAGGGTGGGGCGATACGCGACCTCGCCGTGCGCCGCGCTATCGCGTACGCGATTGATAAGGCGGGCATGGCCAAGTTCCTAGACGACATGAACATCGGGACCGTGACCGTTCCGGCCCACACTGTGATCCCGCCAGGCAACACTGGGCACCGGGACTACGACCTCTACTCGACGCCGGGCGATCGTGGGGATCGTGACCGCAGCCGTGCGTTGCTGGCGGAGGCGGGCTACGCCGACGGGCTCAGCCTCAAGGTGCTTTGCCGTCAGGACTCGCCACACGACTCGCTCGCCGAGGCGCTCGCCGGCGATCTCGCCGCAGTTGGAATCACCGTGGAGCTGGTGTTCCCCGGCGCTGCGGACGAGTACTACCGCGTACTGCAAGACCCCGCACGAGCCGAGGCGGGTGACTGGGACATCACGGCTGCCGCCTGGACCCCCGACTGGTTTGGCAACAACGGTCGGGCCTACGTCCAACCGATGTTTCAGTCCGGTTTCGAACCTGGCACCAGCAACTACGGCGGTTATCACAATCCCGAGGTTGACGCGCTGATACTGCGCGCATTGTCCGAACCGGACGCCGACCGCGCCTGGGATCTGTGGCACGAAGTCGATCGGCTCGTCCTCGCCGACGCGGCCATCGTGCCGATTTTGGCCTGCGAACCGACGATCACGCACATGACCAGCGCCCGCGTGCGCAACGCTTTGCCGATGCCGCAGATCGACCGCTGGCTGGACGCGGCCAACTTGTGGCTCGACCCGCCCAGGTAACTCACTGCCGGATACAGGCGGCGTCGGATCACCAACATCGCACGGTCGTCAAGTGGCCCAACGCAGGTACACAACTGGGGGATCGCGGGGAGTCGCCAGTTTGCGCAGTGCCACGTCGGCGAGCCCGGCAACCTCCCGCACGGCGATGGTCTCGCCGGGCCACCGCGGGTAGCCGATCTCGTCGAAGGCGACGATGCTGCCGCAAGTGAGGTACGGCCGGATCGCGTCCAGCACGACGCGTGTCGGCGTGTACACGTCTAGGTCGAAGTAAGCGAGGGCGATCACCGTCTCCGGGTGCGCGGATAGGTACTCTGGTACCGTTTCGCGCACATCGCCCTCGACGACGAGGTTGCGACGGATATGCCCGCTGGGCTCGACCCCTTCGTGAGCTTCTAGGACCGCGCGCAGGTGGGCCGGGTAACCCGTCGGTGTGGCGAACCGACCGGCGACGGCGCTAGGGCTGACGCGGTCGACATCCGAGACGTCGGGGAACCCGGTGAACGAATCGAAGCCGACGATGCATCGCGTGGTGTCGTAGGGCTCGTACATACCGCGCAGGGCAGTCAGCGTGCCGAGATGGCGGCCGTGCAGGACGCCGAACTCCATGATCACGCCAGGCACGTCAAGGATCATCTTGTACAGTTCGGCCATCGAAAGCAGGTCGCTCAGCTGGTGCCGGCGCAGATAAAGGGCGAGGTTGTCGATCAGATACTCGGGGAGGATCGGACTGGTCGCAAGCAGGTGGCTGAGCCTTTCGCGGGCGTCGCGCTCCCGCTCCGACTCGTGTGGCAGAGCTAGTGGATTCCGGTAACCATTGATGGTCATCGACTCCTCCCACCGGTCCGCGCATTGGGTTCCCGGTACTTTCAAACAAAGACTTTAAGGTCATATAGCCTTGTTGTCATGGGTCTTCGTGAGGTGCGTGTGCTGTTGCTTTCCCCACCGGTACAAACGGCCCAGGGACAGTCGTGCAAGCCGAATGCGTCGCTTGCCTACCCCAATCTGGCTGGCGCGGTGCGGGCACACGGCGTGGACGTGCGGATCTTCGATGCCTGCGTCGGTGACGGCGACGATCCGCTCGACGATTTGTTCGCCAATCCCACACCGCTGGCCAGCGGTTTTCTGCGCGTGGGCGTCGACGACGAGCGGATCGTGGCGGTGGCGGCGGACTACGACGTCATCGGTATCTCGAACATCTTCACCGACCAGGAGACGATGGCGCTGCACTGCGCGCGGCTGATCCGGGCGGCTTTTCCCGAGAAGGTGCTCGTCACAGGTGG
>NZ_DATJPU010000313.1:0-24998 GCF_035506235.1 Mycobacterium sp. | reverse complement strand
CGCCCACCGCGAACACCGCCACGCGCGCCGTTTTACCCGTGCCGTTCGGCAGGTTCACGGTGCCGCGCACCATCTGGTCGGCCTTGCGCGGGTCGACACCCAGCCGGATCGCCACCTCGACGGTTGCGTCCTGCTTCTTCGACGACGTCTCCTTGGCCAGCTTGGCCGCCTCGAGCGGGGTGTATAGCCGCGACTTGTCCACCTTCTCGGCGGCTTCGCGGTATGCCTTGCTGGTCTTGCTCATTGTTGTCTCCTAGTGAGAGGTGTGGTTGACGAGCCGAAGCGGGCTCTCCCACGCGACGCCGCGGCGCGACGCCGAAGTACTTATTCGACCGTGATGCCCATCGACCGGGCGGTGCCGGCGATGATCTTGGCGGCCTGGTCGATGTCGTTGGCGTTGAGGTCGGCCTTCTTGGTCTCGGCGATCTCACGCACCTGGTCCCAGGTCACCTTGGCGACCTTGGTCTTGTGCGGCTCGGCCGAGCCCTTCTGCACGCCGGCGGCCTTGAGCAGCAGCTTGGCGGCGGGAGGGGTCTTCAGCGCGAACGTGAAGCTGCGGTCCTCGTAGACGGTGATCTCCACGGGGATGACGTTGCCGCGCTGGTTCTCCGTCGCGGCGTTGTACGCCTTGCAGAACTCCATGATGTTGACGCCGTGCTGGCCGAGCGCGGGGCCGACCGGCGGGGCGGGATTGGCCTGCCCGGCCTGGATCTGCAGCTTGATCAGCCCGGCGACCTTCTTCTTGGGGGCCATGGGTTTTCGATTTCCTTTCTGGAAGGGCGTGGAGCCCTTAGATCTTGGCGACCTGGTTGAAGGTCAGTTCGACAGGCGTCTCGCGGCCGAAGATGGACACCAGCACCTTGAGCTTCTGCTGCTCGGCGTTGACCTCGTTGATCGTGGCGGGCAACGTGGCGAACGGCCCGTCCATGACCGTCACCGATTCGCCGACCTCGTAGTCGACCTCGACGGCCGGACGCTCCAGGCCGCCCGTCTCGGCGACGGCCGCGGTGCTGGCCGCGCCTTTGGCGGCCTTCTTCGCCGCACCCCGCGGCAGCAGGAACTTCACCACGTCGTCGAGCGTCAGGGCCGACGGGCGCGACGTCGCGCCGACGAAGCCGGTGACCCCGGGGGTGTTGCGCACCGCGGACCACGAGTCGTCGGTCAGATCCATGCGCACCAGGATGTAGCCGGGCAAAACCTTGCGGTTGACCTGCTTGCGCTGGCCGTTCTTGATCTCGGTGACCTCTTCGGTGGGCACCTCGACCTGGAAGATGTAGTCGCCGACGTCCAGGTTCTGCACGCGCGTTTCCAGGTTGGCCTTCACCTTGTTCTCGTATCCCGCGTACGAGTGGATGACATACCAGTCGCCGGGCTTGCTGCGCAGCTCCGCCTTCAGCGCGGCGGCGGGGTCAGCCTCCTCGGCCTGCTCGGCCGGTTCCGCCTGCTCAGCGGTCTCGATGGTCTCCGGGGTCTCGGCGGCTGAGGCTTCGATGGCCTCAGGGGTCGCTGAGGTTTCAGTGACCTCTTGCACGTCGACCGCTTCACCCGCGGACGTGTCACCGTCGAAGGTAGTCACGGTTTTCAGTCCTCTCTGTCTTTCTCAGCTCAGCCGAACACCAGCAGCACGAGCTTGGCCAGGCCGAAATCCGCCAGGCCGACCAGCGCCACCATGAAGGCGAGAAACGCCAACACCACCGAGGTGTAGGTGAGCATTTGCTTGCGGTTCGGCCAGATCACCTTCCGCATCTCTGCAACGACCTGCTTGAGGTAGTTGTAGGCGAACACGAACGGATTGGCCGAACGGTCGCCGGGCTTCCGCGGCTTCTTCGAGGCCTTGGCCTTCTTGGCTGCCCGGCCCTTCTTGACCTTATCGTCCCCGGCGGCCTCGGCCTCGTCCGGCGACTCCACGTCGACGTCGTCGGCATCGGCCATGCGCTGCCGCGACCGCTTGCCGGTCGGCCGTTGCGGCCGCGTCGTGGTCACCAGGGCCGTCCGACCGCCGCTGTCGCGGCTCTCCTCGGTGTCGCCGCCGTCGCGTGCGGCGTCGTTGGCAGCGTCGCCCTCGTCGCTCACCGCATGCTCCTTTGTTTGCTATGTCCCGCGGGCCGTCCCACATGATGGGGCACTGTCTTCCAGTGTCCACCATGGCACGGCTTCGCCGTCTGCAGGGGCGACAGGACTTGAACCTGCAACCTGCGGTTTTGGAGACCGCTGCTCTGCCACTTGAGCTACGCCCCTTCGCGGTTGGCAGCCCAACCTGCGCTTACCTGCCGGGGCTTACATGACACGCGCGCTCCCCGAATGCTCGAATCCCGGAAAGCGCGCTGATGCTGGGAAAACCCCGAGGTCCGAGTGTACATCGAGGCAGGTGTCAGACACTAATTACGCGGTTCTGACGACCTGCCCGGATTCCTTGTCCCATCTGAGCTGGATAGAGTCGTCACCCTCGTGTCCCATCAGGGTGGTGTAGGCGACCAGGATCACCTCGCCGTCCTGATTGGTGCAGGTGTTCTCGGTGACGACGATGTCGGCGCCGAAACGCTCGTTCACCGATTGGATGTCCATCCGGCCGTAGAGCCTGTCGCCCACAAATATCGGTTTGTGGTAAACGAACTTCTGATCGACCTGGACGATCTGCATGGTCTCCATGCCGACGTCGACATTCCGGAAGAAGTCATCCTGGATGATCTTCGCGAAGATCGATACAAAAGTTAACGGTGCGATGATGGCGTCGTAGCCCAGTTCGGCGGCCGCTGCCTCGTCGAAGCATGCCGGATCGTCGCACTTGATCGCCCGTGCGAATCCGCGAACTTGCTCACGGCCCACTTCGAAATAGTCCGGGTACTTCCAGCTCATTCCGCGGACGTCGGTTTTGAGCGCCATGTCTTATGCCAGATTCGCCGACGCGATCGCCCGGCCGAAGATCTTTTTGCCGCCGGTGGTCGCCGTGAGGGCGATCGTCACCGACTTGCTCTCCGGGTCGACCGACTTTACCCGGCCGTTGAAGACCAGCTCGGCGCCCTTGCCGTCGTTGGGGACCGGCACCACGGCGGTGAACCGCACGTTGTACTCGGTGACCGCACCGGGGTCGCCGACCCACGAGGTGACGTAGCCGCCGCCCAGCCCCATGGTCAGCATGCCGTGGGCGATCGCGGTGTCCAACCCGACGACCTTGGCGATCTCGTCGTCCCAATGGATCGGGTTCAGGTCGCCGGAGACACCCGCGTAGTTCACCAGATCCTGGCGGGTCAGCGGGTAGGTCTTCTCCGGCAGCTTGTCGCCCACTTTGACCGAACTGAACTCACGCAGTGGCATCAGAAAATCCCTTTTCTCCATCCTCGCCGGCACGGCCCGCCAGGGTCGTGTAGGTCTCCTGCACAACGTCACCGGCTTCGTCGGTGATGATGTTCTTGGTCACGATGATCTGGGTGCCGTGCGACTCGCGCATCGAATCCAAATACACATCGCAGTACAGTTTGTCGCCCGCCACGATCGGCTTCATAAACTTCAGCACCTGATCGACCTGGACGATCTGCGCGTCCTCGACTGCGATGTTGGCGTGCTTGAAGAACGCCGACTGGGCCCGGTAGCCGAACACGCAGATGAACGTCAGCGGGGCCAGCAGGCCCTTGTAGCCCAGCTCAGCCGCCGCGTCCTCCTCGTGAAAGCACGCGTCCTCGTTTTGCACGGCCACCGCGTACTCGCGGATCTTCTCGCGCTCGACCTCGTAATGATCGGGATAGCGGTAGTGCATCCCGACGATGTTCGCGCTCAACGACACGGCTGTAGAACCTACCTAGTCACTCTCAATAAACGCTGACGACGGCGCCTAGCGTGTCTCGCGGTGTGGCTGGTGCTTGCCGCAGTTCGGGCAGAACTTCTTCAGCTCCATCCGGTCGGGGTCGTTGCGGCGATTCTTCTTGGTGATGTAGTTACGGTGCTTGCACACCTCACACGCCAAGGTGATCTTCGGCCGCACGTCGGTACTGGAAGCCATGTCCGTTCTCTCTGCTCTCTAGAAAAGTCACATTGTTCTGTTGTAGCGATGTTCTGTTGTAGCGATGGCCGGACTCGAACCGGCGACCTAACGATTATGAGTCGTTCGCTCTAACCGACTGAGCTACATCGCCTCTGGGCCACCCCGTCTAGGGTTTGGAGCCGCCCGCCTGCTCGGCGTCCGCCGAGCCCCCTAACGGAATCGAACCGTTGACCTTTTCCTTACCATGGAAACGCTCTACCGACTGAGCTAAGGGGGCCGTTCAGCCAAGCGACAGTCGTGCCGCGGGCCTAAAAGAGGGTACAACCTGGCGCGCAACGGCACCAAACCACGGACCGGGCGGCTCCTCGGCTAGTTCCCGTCCTTGCGCGGTTGCCACGCGCTGAGATCGCTGAACTGGTCGTACTCGTCGTCTTGCTCATCCCCCGGGCCCGACTCGCCGAGCAACGTCCGCAACGCGAGATGGACGGCCTCGCGCGTGTCGGCCAGATGGAACCGACGAATCGCCTCTTGGACCAGATCGTCGTCGATTTCGATCTCGACCCTCTTCTTCATGCGCCAACAATACCCACTGCGCAGGGCCTCAACCGATGGGTGAAGGCCGCTTTCCCGGCAAAGTGTGTCCCGATGGGAAGCCGCGAGCGGCGAGCCTCCGACGAGGATCAGACCTGATCGTGCCGACCCGCTTCGCCCGGCTACGCCGCGCTCGCGATCGCCACTAGTCTGGTCGGGTGTCAGAGGACCGGCTGTACTTCCGCCAACTGCTATCCGGTCGCGATTTCGCCGCCGGCGACATGTTCGCGACGCAAATGCGCAACTTTGCCTACCTGATCGGGGACCGGCAGACCGGCGACTGCCTGGTGGTCGACCCCGCCTACGCCGCCGGCGATCTGCTCGACGCGCTCGAGGCCGACGGCATGCACCTGTCCGGGGTCCTGGTGACCCATCACCATCCGGACCACGTGGGCGGTTCGATGATGGGCTTCCAGCTGAAGGGCCTGGCCGAGCTGCTGGAGCGGGCGCCCGTGCCCGTCCACGTGAACACGCATGAGGCCCTTTGGGTTTCACGGGTCACCGGGATCGGCCTCGGCGATCTCACCGCCCACGAGGACCATGACAAGGTCAACGTCGGGGACATCGAGATCGAGCTGCTGCACACCCCGGGCCACACTCCCGGCAGCCAGTGCTTCCTGCTCGGCGACCGCCTGGTCGCCGGTGACACGCTGTTTCTCGACGGCTGCGGACGCACCGATTTCCCCGGCGGCGACTCCGATGAGATGTATCGCAGCCTGCGGCGGCTCGCCGCGCTACCGGGTGACCCGACAGTGTTTCCGGGGCATTGGTATTCGGCGGAGCCGAGCGCTTCACTATCGGAGGTCAAGCGTTCCAACTACGTGTATCGCGCAGCCGATCTTGATCAGTGGCGAATGCTGATGGGCGGCTGACCGACTCAGAGGCCATTTGCGCCTGAGTGATCACGATTAGTTCCCGGGTCAGCAATGCGCGCCAGACGCCTTTAGTATCGGGCCAGCGAAATTCGCGGCGGAAGACCGCTGTGATATAAGCGGAAGGGTGGGTCTAATGGGGTGGATCCAGAGTGCCTGGCAGGGGGTCACCCATGTTGGGTCCGGCACCTGGTTGGCGTGGGCGGCGTGGGCGGCGGTTTTGCTGGGCGTCGTCGCGCTGGTCTTCATAAGCCGGCAACTGAAACTCAACCGCCGGTTGGCCGCAGAGCAGACCCGGCCCCAAGTCGCGATGTTCATGGAACCGCATCCGGCCGACTGGCACGTGATCGAGCTCGTCGTCCGAAATTTCGGACAGACCGCGGCATATGACATCCGGTTTGCTTTTCCGAACCCGCCGACGGTGGCGGAATACGAAAACGCCGCCGACGGCTACGCCGATGTCGTCCAACTGCAGCTTCCGCGCGAATTGCCGGTTCTCGCGCCCGGCCAGGAATGGCGCATGGTGTGGGATTCGGCGCTCGACCGCGCCGAGATCGGAATGGGCATCGAGTCGCGCTTCGCCGGGTCTGTGATCTATCACGACCGCCCCGACAAGCCGCGCGGCTGGCGGTTCTGGGAGGGCGATCGGCCCGTGCTGCAGACCAGCGTGGTGCTGGACTGGGACGCGCTGCCGCCGGTTCAGCGCATCGAGTTGATGACCACCCACGACCTGGCGAAGCGGGAAAAGCAGAAGCTGGAGCTGTTGCGGGGGCTGCTGACCTACTTCCACTACGCGAGCAAGGAAACGCGTCCCGACGTATTCCGCAGCGAGATCGAACGAATCAACGGCGCCGTGCAGGAGACGCAGGACCGGTGGCGCACCCGTCTGCTCGACCAGCCCACCGACGTCAGCCTGCGCTGGGGTAACGCGGAAGCCGATCTGGCCAAACATCGCAGCCAGCACGTCTGACCCAGGATCGAAGGAGCAACCATGAGCGGCCCGGTCCTCTACAGCCTGAAGGATTCCGTCGCGGTCATCAGGATGGATGACGGCAAGGTCAACGCGCTGGGCCCGACGATGCAGCAGGCCCTGGGCGAGGCGATCGACCGGGCCGACAGCGACAACGCCGGGGCGTTGGTGATCACCGGCAACGAGCGGGTGTTCAGCGGCGGGTTCGACCTGAAGATCCTGACCTCCGGCGAGGTGCAGCCGGCCATTGACATGCTGCGGGGCGGCTTCGAGCTGGCCTACCGGCTGTTGTCCCATCCCAAGCCGGTGGTGATGGCCTGCACCGGCCACGCCATCGCGATGGGGGCGTTCCTGTTGTCCTCCGGCGACCACCGGGTGGCCGCCCACGCCTACAACATTCAGGCCAACGAAGTGGCGATCGGGATGGTCATCCCGTACGCGGCCCTCGAGATCATGAAGCTGCGCCTGACGCAGTCGGCTTACCAGCAGGCCGTCGGGCTGGCCAAGACGTTCTTCGGTGAAACCGCGCTCGCCGCCGGCTTTGTCGACGAAATCGTGTTGCCCGAAATTGTGGTCAAGCGCGCCGAAGAGGCCGCACGCGAATTCGCCGGCCTGCACCAGCACGCGCACGCCGCCACCAAGTTGCGCGCCCGGGCCGACGCGCTGAAGGCGATCCGCGCCGGAATCGACGGGCTGGAGGCCGAGTTCGGGCGCTGAAGCGCGAACGCGGTGGCCCGGAAAAGACCCGGCCACCACGTTGCTCGCCTCCTCGCCGTAAGTGTGACACGTACGCGACGTGCCGTCACGTCACTTCACCCTCGCGGCGCCCCGCGGCGCGACGGTTTACCGGAACCGGTCCAGGTATGCCCGCCAATCCCACGTCGACAGGAACAGCTGTGCGGCCGCATAGCCCCTGTCGTAGAGCTCTTCGAGGCGCCCCCGGGAAATGCCGAAGTTGAGAACGCTGACGTCGGTCGAGGCGACCGGGATGGTACGGGCGCTCACCCACGGCTGGCTCAACTGGGCCTGGTCGTGGCCGACCAGCATGGTGGTGAACAGGCTTTCCAGTAGGGCCGATTGCTTGAGAAAACGCAGCGGACGCAGCGCGGGGAACGCCTGGTCGACGCCCTCGGCGAGCTTGGGCATCACGGTGATCCCGAAGGTCGGCCAGCGCGGCGGCTTGCCGTCGGTGCGGTCCAGCGAATCGATCGGGAAATTCGACAGCACGCCGCCGTCGACCAGGTTGGACGTCAGGCCCATCGTGTTGGTCATCGTGACCGGCGGGTAGAAGAACGGGATCGCCATCGACGCGCGGACGGCATCGGCGACGGGCTGCTCGTCGGGGTCCAGACCGTAGAGCCGCTGATAGTCCCACGGCAGCCGCACCAACTGCGCCGCCGTCAGGTCAGCGACGGTGATCGCCACCTTGTAGCGCCGTTCCCTCGGCAACTCGTCGTCGTCGAGGGCGAGGTCACCGAACGTGGTCACGCCCAGGTTCTTCAGCTCGCCGCGGATCCAGTCGTGCGCGAAATCACCGCGGTACATGGCCGTGTCGCGCACCAGACCCCAGGCGGAGCCGAACACCGGAAGGGGCCCGGCGTCGCGCCACTTGCGTAGCGGCACCGACAGCGCCAGCTCTTTGAGCTGTTCGCTCGTCAGTTGGTCACCCTGGGAGGCGGCCGCCGAGAGCACCGCGACCACCGATCCCGCCGAAACTCCCGACACCCGGTAGGCCGAATACCCTGCTTCCATGAGCCCGGCGATGGCGCCCACCAGACCGATGAACTTGACGCCCCCGCCGGAGAGCACAAGGTCGGCGAGCTTCGGACTTACGGGCATAAGTCACCCTTCTGCCGAGACCCACTGGTAGGGGAGGAACTTCCCATCGAACGTCACCACGACCCGGTCGCCCGACGGGTGCGGCTTCTTCTGCAGGTCGACGCTGAAGTTGATGGCGCTCATGATGCCGTCACCGAACTGCTCGTGGATCACTTCCTTGATGGCGCCGCCGTACACCTGAAGCGCCTCGTAGAAGCGGTAGATGGTCGGATCCGTCGGAACCGCCGTGGGCAGGCCGCCGCGCATGGGCGGCGCCGCCAAAACGGGCACCGCCGACTCGTCGAGGCCGAGCATCTCGACGAGAACCTTGCCGAGCTCGGCGGGTACCGGATGCTGCCCGAGCAACGCCGACGTGGTCCACAGCACCGGCCTGCCGATCGTGTCGGCGAGTTCCTGCCAGGTCAGCCCCTTTGCCAGCCGAGCGACGACGATCTGTTCGGTGAGTTCGTTTCTCGTCATGCGTATCAGCATTGCACCGCTGAATCGTTGGCGCCGAGCCAAGCCCAGGCGGGACCATGAGACGGTTTAGAAATCCGGTAGCGCATGCGCTACCACATTCGACGACGACCTATACCTTGGGCGCCGGGCCGGGCCTCACCCCGGTTTCGTGGCGGTGACCAGGCGCGCCGAAATCCACGGACCGCCATACCACATGCGCCATCCGAGGTTGCGGCGCTTCACGTTTCGCCATCCCAGCTCCCGCAGGCGCGCGGCATGCTGCCGCGTCTCCCACAGGTCGGCGATGGCGAGCCGACCACCCGGCCGCAGCACCCGAACCACTTCGTCGAGCGCCTGCCGCCGGCCGGCGTGTGTCGGGATGTTGTGGATGGCCAGGTTGCTCACGATGACGTCCACGCTTTCGTCGGCCAGGGGCAGGGCCGTCATGTCGGCGGTGCGCACCTCGATGCGGTCGGCGACGTTCTCCAGGGCGGCGTTGGCCAGCGTGGCGTCCCGCGAGTTGCCGGTCTGGTCGGCGTGCCAGAGGTCGACGCCCATCGCGCGTCCCCGAGGCAGCCGCTTGGCCGCGGCCAGCAACACCGCGCCGCGTCCGCAGCCGAGGTCGAGCACCGTTTCGTCGCCGCGCAGCCGCAGCTCGTCGAGCACCCGGTCCCACACGACGAACTTGCCCGAGCGCGTCGCGTAGACGTATGACGCCATCCCCGCAAGCAGCGCGACGGCCCATCCCCCGGTCAGCGCGGCCGTCACCCGCCTGCCGCGCGCCCGGCTGATCCCGGCCCACACCGCCAGAGCGGCGGCCTGGGCGACGACGCCGATCGCCAGCCCGCGCGCCGAGATGGTCTTGAATGAGCCGTCGATTCCGTAGTCGCCCCGGTGATCATGCACAGTGACGAGCTTACGACTCGACAAGGCGCCGAAGGTTTTTCAGGCTCTCATCCAGTGAACGGCCGACCCAGAACGCGGCCACCCGGTCGGCGATCAGGCCGAGCAGGCCGCCCTCTGAGCTGTAGGCCAGGCGGAACGTCACGACGGTCCGGCCCGGCCCGGCGTCGCGCAGCCGGAACCGGCCGCGCTGCGTCACGCCGGTGATGTTGATCCAGGCCAGGTCGCGCCCGGGGTCGAATTCCACCACTTCGGCGACGCCGCCCACCGGGATCGAGCCGATCTTCCACAACACGGTGTACCGGGCGCCCAGTCGGGCCGGGCCTTCCGTCAGCGTCTCCCAGCGCTCCAGGTGAGGCAGGAACGACGGGTAGCGGTCCGGGTCGCTGAGCACCTCCCACACGGTGGCGCGTTCGGCGTTGACGATGATCCGGCGTTCGACGCGCATCAGCCGAGCACCGGGAAGTGGCGTTCGGCGGCCAGGCGATCGACGCCGGCCTGCAGGCTGGCGACCACTTCGTCGTAGACGGCCTGGTCCTGCACATCCGGGTCGTCGACCTCGATAGGCTCCTGCACCTCGACGACGATCTTGGCCGGCAACGGGATGTGCCCCAACAGATCGCCGATGTTGAGGCCCCATGGCAGCGCCAGCGAGATCGGCACGCTCTTGAGTCGGACCAACTTGTCGAGCGCCAACAGTTTGGCCAGCCACTGCCCGCGCCCCAGGAACAACGCCGTCTCCTGACCGCCGACGCTGGCCACGGGAACGATCGGTGCGCCGGTCTCGCGGGCGAGCCGCACGAAGCCTTTGCGGCCACCGAAGTCGACGACGTGTCGCTGCCACGACGGGCGGAACACCTCGTAGTCACCGCCGGGGTACACCAGCACGGCGGCGCCGGATTCCAGTGCCAGCCGGGCGTTTTCGGGACTGGCAGCGACGGTGCCGAACTTGCGGAGCCAGCGCAGCGGCGGGTACAGGGTGACCAGGTTGTGCGCGAGCTGATAAAACGGGCGCTCCACGCCGAAATATGAGCAGAACGCCAGGGTGAAGACGAAGGTGTCCGGCGGGACGTTGCCGCCACTATGGTTGCCGACCAGCAGCACGGGGCCTTCCGGCGGTATGCGGTCGAGCCGGCGGACGTCGGCCCGGAAGTACAGCGACGCCAGCAACCAGGTGCCGGGCAGCTGATCTCGAATGAAGTCCGGGTCGCGCTGGTCCAGGTCCGCCTTGGGCACCCGGTCGCCAACCCGCTTGCTCACCCACCCGATGGCATCCGCGACGCCGGCCATGGTCTCAGCCTGGCACAGCCGAGCGAAAGCAAGGAGGGCCATTCGTCGCTACCGCGAAGGGCCGTGGCTCACCACCGCCCGTGGTGGACGACCTCGGAAAAGGGCCGCCGATCCGGCTTGCGGATCGGGGTGAGCGGACGGTCGGCGGGATACCCGATGCCGAGTAGGAAGGCCACCTGGTGGTAGTCGGGCACACCCAGGATGGCGCGCGCCTTCTCCTGGTCCCCCACCGACGAATGGCCCGTCCCGATGCCCAGGTCAGTGGCCGCGATCATCATCGCCATCGTGGCCTGGCCGACGTCGTAGTTGTCGGTGACGAGCCTGCGCTCATCCGGCGGCACCGGCACAACGATCGCGATCGCGGCCGCGGCCCCGGCGATGTGCCCGGCGCCTCGCCAGACCGTCGACAACTCCTGCAGCCGGGCCGGGTCGGTGACGATCACGAAGTCCCACGGCTGCCGGTTTTTGGCCGACGGCGCCCGCCAGCCCGCCTCGGCGATGCGGTCCAGGTCGGCTTCCGACACCGGTTCCGGCTTGTATTGCCGCACATTGCGCCGCGCACAGATCGCGTCCCAAGCTTGCATCTCGTTCCTTCTCGTTTCGTCCGGTCCCTTGCCATCGTGCCACCACGGTCGAACGGCATGTCGGCGCGGAATCATCCCCGGCTGTCGGTGCGGCGTTCTATGGTGGCAGCGCAATGGCCCTCCATCTCCACCGTGCCGAGCGCACCGACCTGCTCGCCGCCGGTCTCGGCGCGCTGTTGGCCGCCCCGCTCGCCGACCCGTTCGCCGAGGAGCTGGTGCTGGTCCCGGCGCGCGGCGTGGAACGCTGGCTCAGTCAGCGGCTGTCGCACGTGCTGGGGTGCAGGCCGGGCGCCGGCGACGGGGTGTGCGCGGGGGTCGCGTTCCGCAGCCCGTCTTCGTTGATCGCCGAAATCACCGGCACGGCCGACGACGATCCCTGGTCGCCGGAGGCGATGACTTGGCCGCTGCTGGAGGCCATCGATCGCGGCCTGGACGAGCCGTGGTGTGCAACGCTGGCAACGCATTTGGGTCATGGCCTTACCGACCTGGAGGCCGAGTTGCGCCGCGGGCGGCGTTACGCGGTGGCCCGCCGGCTGGCCGGGCTGTTCGCCTCCTACG
The DNA here is from genome assembly GCF_035506235.1 of Mycobacterium sp. GTDB lineage: Bacteria > Actinomycetota > Actinomycetes > Mycobacteriales > Mycobacteriaceae > Mycobacterium. The sequence continues at coordinate 12,974 of NZ_DATJPU010000313.1, read as the reverse complement.
CGCGGCAGCGCCCGCACCTGCTGGCCGACTGGCTGGACGGCCGGGTGGTCGGCCTCGACGCCGACCTGGACTGGCAGCCGCACCTGTGGCGCGCGCTGGTCGAACGCATCGACGCCGATCCCCCGCATGTGCGGCACCAGAAAGCCCTGACGAGGCTGCGCGAGGGCCGGACCGAGCTGCCGGCGCGGCTGTCGCTGTTCGGGCATACCCGGCTGGCGTGCACCGAGGTCGAGCTGCTCGACGCCCTGGCCACTCACCACGATCTGCACCTGTGGCTGCCGCACCCCAGCGACGACCTGTGGCGGGCGCTCGACGACCTGCACGGCGCGGTGCCCCGCACCGAGGACGCCAGCCGGCACGCCGCCCACCACCCGCTGCTGGAGACCCTCGGCCGCGACCTGCGCGAGCTGCAACGCATGCTGCCGGCCAACCTCGCCAGCGACGAATACCTCACGCGCGCAAGCGCTCCCGACACGCTGCTGGGCTGGCTGCAATCGGACATCGCCGCCAACGCGGTGCGGCCAGAAGGACGCGCGCTGGCGCCCGGCGACCGCTCGGTGCAGGTGCACAGCTGCCACGGCCCGGCCCGCCAGATCGACGTGCTGCGCGAAGTCCTGCTCGGGCTCCTGCAGGACGACCCGACGCTGGAGCCGCGCGACATCGTGGTGATGTGTCCCGACATCGAAACCTACGCGTCGTTGATCGTCGCCGGGTTCGGGCTCGGCGAGACCGCGGGCGACAGCCATCCCGCACACCAGCTGAGGGTTCGCCTGGCCGACCGGGCGCTCACCCAGACCAACCCGCTGCTGGCGGTGGCGGCCGAGTTGCTTTCCCTCGCCGGCACCCGCGCCACCGCCAGCCAGGTGCTCAACCTCGCGCAGGCCGCGCCGATCAGGGCCCGTTTCGGGTTCAGCGACGACGACCTCGAAGCGATCACCGACTGGGTCCGGGAGGCCAACGTCCGGTGGGGCTTCGACCGGGAAGATCGCGCGCCGTACGGTCTGGACCACATCGTGCACAACACCTGGCGCTTCGGGCTGGACCGCATCCTGACCGGCGTGGCGATGTCCGACGACTCGCGGGCGTGGCTGGACACCGCGCTGCCGCTCGATGACGTGGGCAGCGACAAGGTGCAACTGGCCGGACGTCTGGCCGAATACGTCGCCCGGCTGCACGACGTCGTCAAAAACCTCGAGGGCGCAAGGCCTTTGACCGGATGGCTGGCGACGTTGGCGGAGGGCGTCGCGGGGTTGACCCGCTCCGGCGACGCCTGGCAGGAGGCGCAGCTGCAGCGGGAGTTCGCCAAGGTTGTCGAGCAGGCCGGCCCGCGCAGCTCGACGCCCCTGCGGCTGCCCGACGTGCGGGCGTTGCTTTCCACCCACCTGGCGGGGCGGCCCACCCGGGCGAACTTCCGCACCGGCACGCTGACCGTGTGCACGATGGTGCCGATGCGCTCGGTGCCGCACCCGGTGGTGTGCCTGGTCGGTCTCGACGACGGCGTGTTCCCGCGGCTGCTCGTCCCCGACGGTGACGACGCGCTGGCCCGTGACGCGATGACCGGTGACCGCGACATCCGTTCGGAGGACCGGCAATTGCTGCTCGACGCGGTGTGCGCGGCCACCGAGACCCTGGTGATCACCTACACCGGTGCCGACCCGTACGCCGGCTACCCGCGTCCGCCCGCGGTGCCGCTCGACGAGTTGCTCGACGCGCTGGACCAGACGACGCCGGCGCCGGTGCGCCGGCACGTCGTCACCGAGCACCCGTTGCAGCCGTTCGACCGCCGCAACGTCACCCCCGGCGCGCTGGTGCCCGGCAAACCGTTCACGTTCGACCCGACCGCGCTGGCCGCCGCCCGCGCCGCAACCGGGAAGCGTTGCCTGCCAGCGCCTTTCATCACCGAGCTGCTTCCCCCGCCGCCGGTCACCGACGTGGCCCTCGCCGACCTGCTCGACTTCTTCAAGGACCCGGCCAAGGGCTTCTTCCGGGCGCTGGATTGCACGCTGCCGTGGGACGTCGACGAGATCAGCGACGCGATGCCGGTGGAGATCGACGCGCTGGAAGCCTGGACCGTCGGCGACCGGATGCTGCGCGACATGCTGGGCGGCATGCATCCGGACACCGCAGCCAACGCCGAGTGGCGCCGCGGGACGCTGCCGCCCGGGCGGCTCGGGGTGCGCAAGGCGAAGGACATCCGCGATCGCGCGCGCGAACTGGCGTTGGCCGCGCTGCAGCACCGCACCGTTGACGGCGCGGCGCACGACGTGGCGATCGACCTCGGCGGCGGGCGGCGGCTCACCGGAACGGTCACCCCGGTGTTCGGCGAGCGGACGGTGTCGGTGACCTACTCGAAGCTGGCGCCCAAGCATGTGCTGGCGTCGTGGATCGGGCTGGTCGCGCTGGCGGCCCAGACGCCGGGACGCGACTGGTCGGCGCTGTGCATCGGCCGCGGCCAAAGCCAAAACCGGATCGCGCAAAGGCTTTTCGCGCCGCCGTCGGCCCCGCTCGCGGTGTTGCAAGGCCTGGTGGCGCTCTACGACGCGGGCCGGCGCGAGCCGCTGCCGCTGCCGCTGAAGACGTCGTGCGCGTGGGCCGAGGCCCGCCGGGACGGCGAGGACCCGCGCGCGGCCGCGCAGGCCAAGTGGGCGGGCACCAGATTCAGTCCCGGTGACGACGCCGAACGGGCGCACGTGCGGGTGTGGGGGGAACGCGCGCCGCTTGCGGTGCTACTGGGGCCGCCCCGACCGGGCGAAGAAACGCCCGGGGAGGACACGCGGCTGGGCGCGCTGGCCGCACGACTGTGGTCGCCGTTGCTGGCGGCCGAAAGGCACCCCGGCTGATGGATCGCTTCAACCTCCTGGGCCCGCTGCCCCAGGACGGCTCCACCACCGTCCTGGAGGCCAGCGCCGGCACCGGTAAGACGTTCGCGCTGGCCGGCCTGGTCACCCGCTTTCTCGCAGAGACCGGCGTGACGCTCGGCGAGATGCTGCTGATCACGTTCAACCGCAACGCCAGCCGGGAATTGCGCGAGCGCGTCCGCGGTCAGATCGTCGCGGCGGTGGCGGCGCTGGAGGGCCGCGCGCCCGCAGGCTCCGAGCTCGTCGAGCACCTGCTGCGCGGCAGCGATGAGGAGCGCCGTTGCCGGCGGGCGCGGCTGCGGGACGCCCTGGCGAATTTCGATGCGGCCACCATCGCCACGACCCACGAGTTCTGCGGGTCGGTGCTGCGATCGCTGGGGGTGGCCGGCGACACCGCGTCGGACGTGAGGCTCAAGGAAGACCTCGATGACCTGGTCACCGAGATCGTCGACGACCGCTACCTCGCCCAGTTCGGGCGAGCAGAAGGCGATCCGGTGTTGAGCTACAAGCAGGCGCTCGAGCTCGCCCGGGCCGTCGTCAACGACCCGTGTGCCGACTGGCGCCCGCTCGATCCCGACCCGGACAGCGAGGCCGGGATCCGGCTGCGCTTCGCCGCCGCGGTCCGCGAGGAACTCGAACACCGCAAGCGCCGGCTGCGCATCCTTGGTTTCAACGACCTGCTCACCCGGCTTGCCAAAGCCCTTGAGCAGGAGGGCTCCCCGGCCCGGGAGCGGATGCGGGGTCGCTGGCGGATCGTGATGGTCGACGAGTTCCAGGACACCGACCCCATCCAGTGGCGGGTGCTCAACCGCGCGTTCAGCGGCCACTCGACGCTGATTCTGATCGGCGACCCGAAACAGGCCATCTACGGTTTCCGGGGTGGCGACATCTACACCTACCTGGAGGCGGCCCGCGGCGCCGATGCCCGCTACACGCTGAGCGTCAACTGGCGCAGCGACCGCGCGCTGGTCGAGCGCCTGCAGACGGTGCTGCACGGCGCGGCGCTGGGCCATCCCGAGATCGTCGTGCGCGACATCGAAGCCCACCACGGCGGGCATCGGCTGGCCGGGGCGCCGCACAACGCGCCGTTTCGGCTGCGCGTGGTCAAACGGGCCGGCCTCGGCTACGCCGGCAACGACACCGTCCCGATCGGGGTGCTGCGCCGCCACATTCCCGACGATCTGGCCGTCGACATCGGGGCACTGCTGGCAAGCGGCGCCACCTACCGCGGCTCCCCGGTCGGTGCCGGCGACATCGCGGTGATCGTCGAACGGCACGAGGAGGCGCGGGCATGCCGTAATGCGTTGGCCGCGGCTGGGATTGCGGCGATCTACACCGGCGACACCGACGTGTTCGAGTCCCAGGCCGCCAAGGACTGGCTGTGCCTGCTGGAGGCGTTCGACGCCCCGCACCGCAGCGGGCTGGTCCGCGCCGCCGCCTGCACGATGTTCTTCGGCGCGACCGCCGAAACCCTTGCCGCCGAGGGTGATGCGCTCACCGACCGGGTCGCGGACACCCTGCGGGAATGGGCCAACCACGCGCGGCAGCGCGGCATCGCCGCGGTGTTCGAAGCCGCGCAGCGGGGCGGCATGGGGCACCGGGTGCTCTCCCAGTACGGCGGCGAGCGGCACATGACCGATTTGGCGCACATCGCGCAGCTGCTGCACGACACCGCCCATCGCGAGCACTACGGCCTGCCGTCGTTGCGCGATTGGCTACGCAGCCAATGCGATCGCCGCAACGGCGCCACCGAACACAGCCGCCGCCTCGACAGCGACGCCGCGGCGGTGCAGATCATGACGGTCTATGTGGCCAAGGGCCTGCAGTTCCCCATCGTGTACCTGCCGTTCGCGTTCAACCGCAATGTCCGCAAAGACGACATACTGCTCTATCACGACGAGCACGAACAGCGCTGCCTCTACCTCGGCGCCAAGAACGACCGCGACCGGCGCCGCGCCGACGAACTGCACCGAACCGAAGAGGCCCGCAACAACATCCGGGTCACCTATGTGGCGCTGACCCGGGCGGAGTCGCAGGTGGTCGCCTGGTGGGCGCCGTCGTGGGACGAGCGCAACGGCGGGCTGTCGCGGCTGTTGCGCGGCCGCGGGGTGGGCGAGGCCCGGGTGCCCGACAGGTGCGACGCGGCCACCCTCACCGACGAGGACGCCTGGGCGGTCTTGAAGGGGTGGGAGGACGCCGGGGGGCCCTCGGTGGAGGAATCGACCGTCGCCGCCGCTGCCGCGGCCGAAACAGCAACCGACTCGGCCGATTTCGGGGTGCGGCACTTCCACCGGTCGATCGACACTCGGTGGCGACGGACCTCGTACTCGGCGCTGGTCCGTGGAATGGAAACGGGCGGGGTGGCCGCCGGCGCAGCGGCCGGGGTGGAAAGCGAGCCGGAGGTCGGCACGCGCGACGACGAGGTGGACACCGCAGTCACCGCGGTCACGGCGCCCGGCCCCGACCCGGCGGTGACCTCGCCGATGGCGGCGCTGCCCGCGGGCGCAGCGTTCGGCTCGCTGGTACACGCGGTGCTCGAGACGGCCGACCCGGGCGCCGCCGACCTGGCGGCCGAGCTCGAGGAGCAGGTGCGGCGCTCCCTGACGTGGTGGCCGGTCGGTGTCACCGCGGCCGAGCTGGCCGCCGCGCTGGTCCCGATGTACGACACGGCGTTGGGGCCGCTTGCGCCCGGTATGACGCTGCGGCAGATCGGCCTGCGGGATCGCCTGCGGGAGCTGGATTTCGAGATCCCGCTGGCCGGCGGCGAGATGCGCGGGGCCGCCCCGGACGCGTCGCTGTCCGAGGTGGGCGAGCTGCTGCGGGCGCATCTGCCCTCGGGTGATCCGCTGGCCGCGTATGCCGAGCGGCTGACGTCGCCGGCAATGGGGGGTCAGTCGCTGCGCGGATACCTGGCCGGGTCGATCGACGCGGTGCTGCGCCTGCCCGACCGGCGTTTCCTCGTGGTGGACTACAAGACCAATTACCTCGGCGGCGCAGCGGCCGATTACAGCAGCGACCGGTTGACCGAGGCCATGCTGCACTCGGATTATCCGCTGCAAGCCACGTTGTACACCGTTGTGCTGCACCGGTTTCTGCGGTGGCGGCTGCCCGCGTACGATCCGACGCAGCATCTCGGCGGGGTGCTGTATCTGTTCGTGCGCGGCATGTGCGGACCCGACACGCCGGTGATCGACGGCCAGCCGTGCGGGGTGTTCAGCTGGCAGCCGCCGGCGCGGCTGGTGGTGGCGCTCTCGGATCTGCTCGACGAGGGCGGGCGGGCGGCATGACCGTCACCGACGTCGAGGTCGCCGTCGACGCGGCAGGCCTGCTGCTGACGTTCAACGAGGCGGGCGTGCTGGACATTTCGGATGTGCATGTGGCCGACCGGATCTGCGCGTTGGGCGGTGAGCCCGACGAGCGGGTCGCGCTGGCGGTGGCGCTGCTGGTGCGCGCACTGCGGGGCGGTTCGGTGTGTGTCGACCTGGCGACGATCGCGGAGGCGGTCGGCTCGGATGGGTTGCCGTGGCCCGAGCCGATGCAGTGGCAGGCCGCGGTGCGGGCCAGTGTGCTGCTTCGCGATCCGCCCGTGCTGCATCTCTATGACGAGCGGCTGCTCTACCTGGACCGGTATTGGCGTGAAGAAAAGCAGGTGTGCGACGACCTGCTCGCCTTGCTGGCGGCCAGGCGAGCAGCCGGGGCGCCCGTCAGCGAGCGGCTTTTCCCACCGGACTACCAGGAGCAGCGCGTGGCGGTGGAAATCGCCCTCTCGCAAGGCGTTACGGTGCTCACCGGCGGTCCCGGCACCGGCAAGACGACCACGGTCGCGCGCCTGCTCGCGCTGGTGGCCGAGCAGGCGGAGCTGGCCGGATCGGCACCACCGCGGATCGCGTTGGCGGCGCCGACGGGCAAAGCGGCGGCTCGTCTGGCCGAGGCGGTGCAGCTGGAAGTGGCCAGGCTGGAAGCGGCCGATCGCGCGCGGCTGGGTGACCTGCAGGCCACAACGCTGCACCGGCTGCTGGGCCGCAGACCGGACTCGTCGTCGCGGTTCCGGCACGATCGCGCAAACCGGTTGCCGCACGACATGATTGTGGTCGACGAGACGTCGATGGTGTCTTTGACGATGATGGCGCGGTTGCTGGAGGCGGTGCGCCCCGACACCCGGCTGGTCCTGGTCGGCGACGCCGACCAGTTGGCGTCGGTGGAAGCCGGTGCCGTGCTGGCCGACTTGGTGGACGGCCTGTCGGCGCGTGCGGACGTGCGGGTGGCGACGTTGCACACGCCGCACCGCTTCGGGAAGTCGATCGGCGCCCTGGCCGAAGCGATTCGGTTGGGCGACACCGAGGGCGCGTTGGGGCTGCTGCGGTCCGGTGACGAACACATTGAGTTCGTCGAGGCGGACGACGCGACCGATCGGTTGCGTTCGATCCTGATGCCGCACGCGCTTCGGCTGCGGGAGGCGGCGCTGTTGGGGGCCGTCGACGAGGCGTTGGCGACGTTGGACGAGCATCGGCTGCTGTGCGCGCACCGGAGGGGGCCGTTCGGGGTGCGGCACTGGAACCGGCAGGCGGAGATGTGGCTCTCCGAAGAGATGGGCCTGCCACCGTGGTCCGAGTGGTACGCGGGGCGGCCGCTGCTGGTGACAGCCAACGACTACGGGCTGCGGGTCTACAACGGCGACACCGGAGTTGCCGTCGCCGGCCCGGACGGGCTGCGTGCCGTCATCGCCAGTTCCGCAGGGCCGCTGAACTTTTCGACGAGCAGGCTATCCGACGTCGAGACCATGCACGCGATGACGATCCACAAGAGCCAGGGCAGCCAGGCCACCGAGGTGACGGTCCTCATGCCACCGGAGGAATCGCGGTTGCTGACGCGCGAGCTGTTCTACACCGCGGTGACCCGCGCCAAGGCCAAGGTGCGGGTGGTCGGCTCGGAGGCGTCGGTACGCGCCGCGATCGGGCGGCGGGCGCTGCGGGCGAGCGGCCTGCGGCGGCGGTTGCAGCCCACAGCCGCGACCACCTGAATCGAGGCACCGCCAATCAGCCGTCGGTCATCGGGGCGCCGTGGGAACGAGGACGGCGACGTCGCCGTGCAGGTGCGCCAGTCCACCGTCGAAGGTGGCCAACTGCCCGTTGCGGCTTCGCGCAAGGTGAGCGAGGTAGGCGTCCGTCACCTGCCGGTGACCCACCACACCGTTGACGTCTACTCCGGCGAAAGAGACGCTGTCGGGCCAGAACTCGTGACGGTCGACCTGCTCGACACCGCTGACCACCGCCCGGGCCAACGCCGCGGATTGCCCCATCCGCACCAGAAATCGGACAAGGCTTCCTTGCGTGATCGGGCACGTCGCGAATTTGGTGTCCGATGCCGCCAGCCACCTCACGGCGCCGTCATGATGCACATGCTCGGCGACGACCACAGCGATGAGCACGTTCGCGTCGAGCAGCGCCGTCGCTCCTCGTCCTCCAACGATCGGACGTCGTCCGACGTCACGACCGTCCCGACGCTCACCAGCGGTATTCCCGTCCTGGCGTCCTTGGAGATCGCGATGGTGCTACCGGCGCCCAGACCGCGTCGCATCAGATCGGCAACTGTCTCGCTCAGCGTCCGGTGGGTGTCCCGCGCGATCGCGGTGGCCTGTTTATGCAGGTCGTCGGGGAGATCGATGGTGGTGCGCACGCCCCAGCCTATCATCGGCGCATCATGATGCATTGATGCGCGGATCGCGACGTCGCGTCACACCGACGCGGCATGCTCTGTCCGTACCGAGCCGCACGCGTGAACGAACCGCTCCCACCACAGCGGCCACATCCGAAGCTCGCCGGTGGCGTCGACTACAGAGACGAGATGGCACAACGCGTTTCGGTCTCGGGAAAGCTGGAGGGTTGGCCGCTTGTCCCATGCGTAGGCCGGCAACTCTGCTCCGACATAGCTCGCCAGTTCGGCGGTGCCGCTGTACGCCCAACAGATCGCATAATCGGACCACACCGCCACCAGCACATCCATCAGGGCTCGGCGTTCCTGCATGCCCACCATCAATTCGTCGCCGAAAAACAACACGCGGCGACGATCCAGGTCCACCACCGCCCCGCCGTCGGCCCACAACGAGTCGACCCACTGGTCTTGTGCGCATCGCCGGAGCGACTGCGCATACCGCAGCGCCAACTCCGGTCCACCGATCAGCGCATCGAGTATGCGGCAGCCTGCCCAGTGTGAGTAATAAAGCTGCCATTGTTGATCTTTCACGATGACGATGTTCGCCCTGTTCCCCATGTCGCCCCACTTCCTTTTGACGCGATCTCGGACGTCGCGTCGATTGAGCCGAGTGTGCTCCGAGGGTCCGACAAGGACGGGCGCCGCAAGGCGGCCGCGACGGGTGCGCAAGAATCGCGGTCACGATGACCGACAGCGAAGAGGGGCTCGCGCCCGTATCCCGACCCGTATCCCGGGCAAGCCACATCGTGCGGCTCGCGGTGTTCGCGGCCTTCCTGGCCGCGATGTTCTACCTGGTGGCAGTGGCGCGGGTCATCGACATCGACGCGATACGGCGCGTGGTCTCGGCGACCGGGCCGGCGGCGCCGCTGACCTACGTCGTGGTCTCTGCCATCCTCGGCACGCTGTTCGTGCCCGGCTCGATTCTGGCCGCCGGCAGCGGAATGCTGTTCGGTCCCCTCTTGGGCGTCTTCGTGACGCTGGGCGCGACGGTCGGCACCGCGATGGTCGCCAGCCGCGTCGGCCGCCGGGCCGGCCGGGACAGCGCGCGGGCCCTGCTGGGGACCCAACGCGCCGACCGCGTCGACGGGCTGATCGAACAGCGCGGACTGTGGGCGGTCGTGGGTCAGCGGTTCGTCCCCGGCATCTCCGATGCGCTGGCCTCGTACGCGTTTGGTGCGTTCGGAGTCCCGTTGTGGCAGATGGCCTTTGGCTCCCTCATCGGTTCGGCGCCGCGGGCGTTCGCCTACACCGCGCTGGGCGCCTCGATCAGGCATCTGTCGTCGCCGCTGGCGTACGCGGCGATAGCGGTGTGGTGCGTGAGCGCCATCGTCGGCGCGTTCGCGGCGCGGCGCGGATACCGAAAATGGCGCGAGCAGGCCCGCGGCGCGCGCTGAAGGCTTCAGCCGGCCGGTGCCAGCATCGCCTTCCACCCCTCGTCGCCGATGCTGGTCGAATTGGCAACGGAATAGACCACGCCGTCGGGCCCCACGACCTTGCCGCTCCGCACGTCGTAAAGCGCGGTCGGGGTGTAGACGCACGGGTTGGGCTGCTGGCCGTTGCACCGGACGACGCCAGATCCCGGCCGCTGCAGCGGATCGCTGAGCGGCGGCGGCGTGCCCGGCAGCTGGTCGGCGGGCAGCGGATTGAGTCCGTTGTCCACCGACGGCGCCGGGATCACCTGACCCGGCTTCACCGGTTGATCACAGCGCGCGCCCGGCGCCGGGCAGGTGAGCAGCTGATCGGGGTCCCCGTACCACGGGTTGGTGCCCAGCGGCGCATACGGCTCGGTGCTGCGGCACTCACGCGGGGTGGCCGCCCGCTTTCCGGGGACGTCCACGCACGGGTAATTGCGCGCTCCACGAACCACATTCGTCGCATCCATGGGAATCTTGCAATAGGTCCCGGCCGGTAGCGGCGCGGGTCCGGTGTCGGCCGGAGCCCGCCACTCCGCCGCCGACAGGAAGCCCGTCAGGCACGGCGGTGGTTGGTTGAGCGCTATGGCGCCGACGCCGAGTGCCGCCTGGCCGGGGGAATTCGCCGTCACCGACTGCGCGATGGCCGCCGACTGCGGCAAGAACACCATCGCCTGCTCGACGCCGTTGTGATAGCGCTTGAGCATGTCGATGACGACCTCGAGGTTGGCCAGCACCTGCGGCAGCGCGTCCCGCACGTCACCGAACGTGGCGTCGACCTGCTCGGCGGTGGGCGCCGCATTGGCCAGTATGCTTTGCACCGCGTGATCCTGCTGCGCGGCCTGCGCGGCCAAGCTGTTCAGGTTGGCGGCCCAAAGCCGGATCGTGTCAGCGGAATTGGCCTGGCTGTCGATGATCGGTGCCGAGCGCGCGATGATGTCGTCGACGTCGTCGATGCTGCCCCGGAAGTCGTGCGCGATCGCCTGCGTGGCATCGACCAGGCGCTGCAGCGATGGTCCGAGACCGCCCAGAGCCTGTGACGCTTCGTAAAGCACTGACGCGACCTTGTCTTTGGGCAGCACCGCCAACCCACGGTTGGCGGCGTCGAGGGCCGGGCCGATCTGGCTGGGGACCGTGCTTTTGGTGATCGTCTGCCCGTTGCGCAGGTACGGACCGCGGTTGACCGTCGATACGAGGTCGATGTATTGCTCGCCGACCGCCGAGACCGAGTGCACGTTGGCCGACGCGTCGGCCGGTATCCGGTAGCGGTTGTCGATGCTCATCGTTGCGCGAGCGCCGCGTTCGGTGGGTTCGACGCCGGTGACCTTTCCGATGGTGATGCCCCGGTACGCGACGTTGGCGGTCCGGTACAGGCCGCCGGACTGGGGCAATTCGGCATAGATGGTGTAGCGGCCGATGCCGACCAGGCTCGGTACCCGCAGGTAATACCAACCCAGGACCACCACCGCGGCCACCGCCACCCCGGTCAGCACGACCAGCTGGGTTTTGATCAAGCGAGTCAACATCTTTCACTCGCCCCTTTCCACCAGCGGCCCTCCCGGGGCGTCGCTGGGGTTCGGCGTGTAGCGGACGTCCGGGATCATGGTGCGCGGGTCGCGCCCCCAGGACTGCTCGAGCGCCCGCAACGCCCCCGACAATCCGGTTCCGCTGAGCATCGCGTTGTCGAGGCTGGAGAGTGTCAGGTCGAGCACGGGAGACAGGTTGGCGTAGTCGCCGCGGATCACCTGGGTGACGTCGTCGATGTTGAACGGCGCTGTGAGGCCCAGTTTCAGCGCGCCGACCACGTACGGCGAGGCCAGGCCGAGTTGGCTGAGCGGTCGCTGCAGCGACTGCAGGCTCCGGTGGAGGTCGGGGCGGGCATCGGTCAGCGCCCGGTTGGCGACGTCGCTGAACCGTCCCAGGGCCTCGGTGGCGTCGGCGAACAGTGTCCGGGTATCGGCGAAATGCCGTATCAACGGCGGGATGTCGGTGAGCAGGCGGTCCAGCGTGTCGTTGTGGTTCGCGACGATGGTCAGCAACTGGTTGGTCGAATCGATTGCGCGGGTGAGTTCGTCGCGCTGGCGGTTCAGCTCGGCGGTGAATGTGTCCAGCCGCCCGAGGAATTCGCGGACCTGGTCGGCGCGTCCGTCGAGGATGTTGACGACCTCGGTTTGGATCGCATCCAGGTTCGCGATGCCGCCGCCGTTCAGGATCACTGCGACGCCGGCCAACGTCCTTTCGACGGTGGGGTAGGCCGACGAGTTCTTCAAGCCGATGGTGTCGCCGCTCCGCAACGGCTGCGGCGACGGGTCTTTCGGCGCGGCCAGCTCGACGTGCTGGGTGCCCAGCAGGCTGGTCTGGCCGATCTTGGCGGTCGCATTCGCCGGTAGTTTCACGCCCGGATCGAGATCCAGCGTCAGCGTGGCGACCCAGTTCTTCAGGGTGATGGCCCGCACCGTGCCCACCCATACGTCGGCAACCCGGACCCTGCTGTTGGTGTTGAGCGCCAGCGTGTCTGGCATCTGCACGTAGATCGTCAGGTGGTCGGCGCCCGTGCCGCGGCCGACCGGCAGCGGCACGTTGGCGATGCCTCGCCAGCCGCACGACGCCACCACCACGGCCGTCAACGCGAACGCCAGCCCGTGGCGGACCGCGCTCACGGCCCCCCTCACTGGCCGGGCCCTGGACGTGCCGGCTGCGGATACCACGGCGGCGGAAGCGGATTCGACTCGTCGTAGGCGTTGGGGGGTCCGGGCAGATTGGTCCCCGGCGGCGGCGGCGCGACGTCCGGGCCACCCATGAGCTCGGCCAGCGATTCGGGAGTCAGCATGTTGGCCGTGAACGGCTGGACCTGCGTGCCCTGCATCCCGGGGGCGACGACCCAGCCCGGTTCGTGGTTGCCATGCGAAAACGGTGTGTCGCGCGAAAAGATCCCCGGGACGGTGGTGTCTTTGTAGCCGGGCGGCGGGCGCAGCCGTTCCTCGGAGTAGGC
>NZ_DATJPU010000312.1:0-26794 GCF_035506235.1 Mycobacterium sp. | reverse complement strand
CAGGATGTAGGGGTCCTCCAGGACCGCTTCCTGACGCTCGGCGTCGGTGACGAAGTAACCCGAGATGTAGCCCTTGTCAAACCGCATGCCCTCGGTGAGCTCGAGCTGCAGGCCGAAGGTGTTGGACTCCTCGACGGTGATGACGCCCTCGTTGCCGACCTTGTCCATCGCCTCGGCGATCAGGTCGCCGATCGACTGGTCGCCGGCCGAGATGGCCGCGGTGGCAGCGATCTGCTCCTTGGTCTCGACCTCCTTGGCCGACTTCAGCAGGGTCTCGGTGACCTTCTCGACCGCCTTCTCGATGCCGCGCTTGAGGCTCAGCGGGTTGGCGCCGGCCGCGACGTTCCGCAGACCCTCTTTAACCAGGGCCTGGGCCAGCACCGTGGCCGTCGTCGTGCCGTCACCGGCGACATCGTCGGTCTTCTTGGCGACCTCTTTGACCAGCTCGGCGCCGATCTTCTCGTACGGGTCCTCCAGCTCGATCTCCTTGGCGATGGACACACCATCGTTGGTGATCGTGGGGGCACCCCACTTCTTCTCCAGTACGACGTTGCGGCCCTTGGGGCCCAACGTCACCTTTACCGCGTCGGCGAGGGCGTTGAGGCCCCGCTCGAGGCCGCGACGGGCCTCTTCGTCGTACGCAATTGTCTTGGCCATTGCGAAGTGATTCCTCCGGATCGGGAATGAAACTGGGGTCACCGGGTGACGACAACCCCATTACTTACGCCGGCCGGGTGCAGTGCCCGCGACGGACGACCAGGCTGGCCTCACCGTCCCGACCTGGCACTCACGGGTCGCGAGTGCCAAAGTCATTCTTAGCACTCGCCTATGCCGAGTGCAAGAACGGCCGGGGTTATCGCGCAGCGCGTAATCCGTCGATGACGACGTCGGTCGCCCGCCCGGCCAGCGCCGAGTCGTACGCCTGCATGGCCTGGCACCCGATGAGTATCGCCTTGAGATCGGCCATCTCGATGTCCCGCCGCGCCGTGCCCGCTTCCTGCGCGGCGCGCAGCAGCTCGCCGAGCATGGCCTTGAAGGCGTCTTCGGCCTCGGGCGCGGCGCAGGCGATGTCGATTCCGTACCCGGCCAGTGCGTCGACCAGGCCGCGGTCGGCCGCCCCCCACCGCAGCACCATCGAGCGCAGGAAGGCGAAGAGCGCCTCACCGGCCCCCTCGGTCTCCAGCAGGGCGTGGCCGTCGGCAACGAGGCGCTGCATACGGTCTTCGATGACCGCCGCAAACAGCGCCTCCTTGGTCGGGAAGTGCCGGTACACGGTGCCCGCGCCCACGCCGGCGCGCCGGGCGATCTCGTCGATCGCCACCGACAGGCCCTCGGCCGCGAAGGTCTCGTAGGCGACGTCCAGCACGCGCGCGCGGTTGCGCGCCGCGTCGGCGCGCAGCGGCCGTGCCGGTTGCGCCATCTGTATCACCCACCCATCTTCAATAGACATTGCAAACCGGGGCGTGCGTTCCGCATAGTTGCGAGCAACCGGAGCGCTCGCCCCGTTTACCTTACTAGTCGAGGAGCTTTGCCGTGCCCCTTTCGAACGCCAAGTGGACCGCCGCGGACATTCCCGACCAGACGGGCCGCGTCGCCGTCATCACCGGAGCCAACACCGGCCTCGGCTACGAGACCGCCCTGGCCCTGGCCGAAAAGGGCGCCCACGTGGTGCTGGCGGTGCGCAACCTCGACAAGGGCAAGGACGCCGCGGCCCGGATCACCGCGAACAGCCCGCGCGCCGACGTCGCGCTGACCGAGCTCGACCTGACCTCGCTGGACTCCGTCCGCGCCGCGGCCGACCAGCTGCGCTCCGCGCACGACCGCATCGACCTGCTGATCAACAACGCGGGCGTGATGTGGGCGCCCAAGTCGGCCACCAAGGACGGCTTCGAGCTGCAATTCGGCACCAATCACCTCGGCCACTTCGCCTTCACCGGGCTGCTGCTGGACCGGCTGCTGCCCGTCGCCGGCTCCCGGGTCGTGACCGTCAGCAGCATGGGCCACCGCATCCGCGCCGACATCCACTTCGACGACCTGCAGTGGGAACGCCGCTACAGCCGGGTGGGCGCGTACGGGCAGTCCAAGCTGGCCAACCTGCTGTTCACCTACGAACTGCAGCGACGGCTCGCACCCCACGAGACGACGATCGCCGTGGCCGCCCACCCCGCGGCTCCCGCTCCGAACTGACCCGCAACCTGCCCCCCGCGCTGACCCTCGTCGCGTCGGCGCTGATGCCGCTGTTCCAGGGACCGGACATGGGCGCCCTGCCGACACTGCGCGCCGCGACCGATCCCGGCGTGCTCGGCGGCCAGTACTACGGCCCCGACGGATTCGGCGAGCAACGCGGCTACCCGAAAGTCGTTGCGTCCAGCGAGAAGTCGCACGACGCCGCCGTGCAGCACCGGCTGTGGGCCGTCTCCGAGGAGCTCACCGGGGTCGTCTATCCCTTGGACTGACCCGGTCTGACCGGCCGGCCCCGCCCCATTTAGGGCAGGTCGAGCAGCTGCTCGTAGAAGCCGCCGAAGCCGCGGACGCGATCGATCAGATGGATTTCGAGGATCCAGTGGCACATGCGGCCGGTCGGGTCGCTGCGCCGCATCGGCTTGTCTGAGCCGGGCATGATGTACCACTCGACCCCGTCACCGGCGATCTTCTTGTGCGGAAACTCCCCCACCAGATGGCCGGCGATGTGGCTGCCCCACTCGAAGCCCTCGACGCGGGCCACATCGACGACGTGCTCGAACAACTGCGCGCCGGTGACGTCGGGGTGATCGTCGAAATAGCCCCGCCCGGCCTGCCACACCCGCGGCAGCGCGTCCCGGAGGGCCATCTTGTCCGGATCGTCGCCCAGAACGAACGTGCGTCCGAAGTCGGCCTCCCATTCCCCGAAGATCGGTCCCAGGTCGAGGTAGGCGATGTCGTCCGCGGCGATCGCCCGGTCCGGCGGGTGTTCCTTGAAGGGCTGCAGAGTGTTCTCACCGGCCCGCACGATCCGGCGATGCCAGTGCCGGGTCACCCCGAACATCTCCGCGGCGAGGCGGGCGATCTCGCCGGACAGCTCCTCCTCGCGGACGCCGGGGCGAATCATGGCGCACCGTTCGATCTCCGCGAACAGCTGCGAAGCCTTGCTCTGGGCGTCGAGAAGCCGTGCTACCCGCAGCTGTTCGTCGGCAGCCCCCACACCAGCGATGCTAACTGGCAGGCTGGGGAGATGTCCCTCGCCGTTCCGCCCTATCCACCGCCCCGGTACACCAAGGACGAGCCGGAGGTCAGCGCCCGGCTCAGGCGAGCTCCCGAAAATGGAGGGGCGCCGCCGGACTACGAAACCTTCGGGACGAAGTACCACTACCTGGCCGACCAGCAGGCCACCGGCGGCGATTACGGCCTGTACCGGGTCGACATCGCCCCGGCCGGCGGCGGGCCCCCCGCCCACTTCCACCGGGCTATGTCCGAGGCGTTCTTCGTCCTGTCCGGGACGATGAAGCTCTTCGACGGCAACGAGTGGGTCGACGGCCATCCGGGCGATTTCCTCTACGTCCCGCCCGGCGGCGTGCACGGTTTCCGCAACGAGGCGGACCAGCCGGCCTCGGTGCTGATGTTGTTCGCTCCCGGGGCGCCGCGGGAGGCCTACTTCGAGGGCTTCGGGGCGCTGGCCGACATGACCGACGACGAGCGCCGGGAGTGGTTCATCCGCCACGACAACTACTGGGTGCAGTAGGCCGAGTTAATGGTGAGCGAACTTTCGGTGCCCGGCAGCGATGCGCGGCGCGGGTGCTCGTAGGGTTTGGCCGTGCAGAGGAGGTCGAAGCGGTCCGCGGCGTGGCTGCGGATGAAGGTGGAGACGGCATTCAGCGCCCCGGCCAGGACCGGCGACCGGGTGAAGCGGCCGAGACGCCCGGGGCTGGCGGGTTTGCGGCGACAATCACCGGCGTCGGGCGGGCTCCGCCACGGTGGCGGACGTGGGCTGCCCGGCCGGGCCTCCGCGCCCTCGGGAGTTCGTGGCAATGGGGTGGCGCCGACCGCGCCCGCCCGGGGTCGCGGGCGCCGGCGCAGGCTCTCGGTCGGCTACCGGTCGAAGCGGTAGTCGGCGTCGACCAGCTCGCGGGTGCGTTCGTAGAACGTCCGCCCGCTGTATGGCAATTGCGTGACGACCTTCCCGCTGGGATGCCGGAAATAATTGGCGCAGGCGAGCCAGACCTTGCCCGCCATGGCGGCCTGGATCTCGTCGTTGTAGCGGCGCTGCGCGTCCGGGGTGACCTCGATCGTGCGCGCGCCGCGGCCGCCCATGACGTCGAGGATGTGGCGGACGAACGTGGTCTGCGCCTCGTGGATGTAGATGATCGAGTTGACGCCGTTGGTGTTCGGGCCGTACAGCGTGAAGAAGTTCGGATACCCGGCGATCAGCGTGCCGAGGTAGGCCTCCGCGCCGTCGCTCCACTCGTCGCGCAGGTGGCGGCCGCCGGTTCCGTACACGTCGATGCTCGCCAGGTAGTCGGCGGCCTTGAACCCGGTGCCGTAGATGATGGTATCGACGCGGTGCTCGACGCCGTCGGCGGTGAGCACCCCGCGCTCGGTCAGCTCCGCGATGGCGGTCGTCTCCAGGGCGACGTGGGGCAACGCGAAGGTGGGGTACCACTCGCGCGACATCAGCGGCCGCTTGCAGCCCGCGGGGTAGTCCGGCGTCAGCTTCGCGCGCAGGTCGGGGTCGGTCACCTTGCGCCTGAGGTAGCTGCGGGCGAGCTCGGTGGCCTCGCGCGTCTGGGCGGCGGCGGCGTCGAAGCTGGCCGATTCGTAGGCATCGAAGGCCTCGTCGCGCAGTTTGCGCGCAACCTCGGGGTGGCGTTCGAACTCGTCGTGCTGCTCAGGGGTGAACGGGAAGTCGAAGCGGGGCGCGATCCAGATCGGGGTGCGCTGAAAAACCGTGAGGTGCGCGGTCTTTGGCGCGATCGCGGGCACGTACTGGATGGCGCTGGCGCCGGTGCCGATGGACGCGACCCGCTCCCCGGCCGTCGACCTGCTGTGATCCCAACGGGCCGAATGGAATTGGCGACCGCGGAACCGTTGCGCCCCGGGAATGTCCGGAACGTGGGGCACGTCGAGCATCCCGACGGCGCTCACCACGACGTCGAAGTCGTGCTCGGCGCCGAGGTCGGTCGTCAGCGTCCACCGGCGCCGGTCGTCCGACCACCGCGCGGTCGCGACCGCGGTGCCGGCCCGCAGGTGTGGCCCCAGCCGGTGGTCGGTGGCCACCTTTTCCAGGTACGCCAGGATCTCGGGCTGGTTGGCGTAGGTCTTGCTCCACCGTGGGTTGGGCGCAAAGGAATACGAGTACAGGTGCGACGGCACGTCGCACGCCGCGCCGGGGAAAGTGTTGTGCCGCCAGGTCCCGCCGAAACCGTCGGCGCGGTCGAAGATGGTGAAGTCGTAGCCGCCCTGGGCCAGCTGGATTCCCATCGCGATGCCCCCGGCACCGGCGCCGATGATCCCTACCCTCGGCTTTATCCCCATTGCGCGAAGTACGGTCGTTCGGGCCGGCTCTTCTCCACGAGGATGAACACCACGCCCCACGGGTCGACGAACCAGGTGGTGCGCACCCGCGCGACATCGGCGATCCCGCTGACCAAGAACCGCACCCCCTTGCTCTCCAGTTCCGCGCGGGTGGCGTCGAGGTCCTCACAGATCAGCCCGACGTGCGACAGCCCGTGATCGGTCAGGGCCCGATCGGCACCCCCGCCGTCGACGTTGAGGTATTCGATCACCTCGAGCACCCGGTCGCCGTCGTCTCCGAAACCCACGATGGCCGCCTTCATGCTCGGGTCGGACACCAGCTCGCCCATGTCGTCGCGAATGGCATTACCGCTCGTGACGTACGGCGGCGACAGCACACGCAGGCCCAACACGTCGCGGTAGAACGCCACCGCGGCCTCGCAGTCGGGAACGCACACGCCGGTGTGGGCCAACCCGGTAATCACGTTCTCAACCTTACGTCGGAAGGCGGCCGATTCGGGAGCCTCGGGTCGGCCGATAATGGCCGGGTGCGATCGGTCGAAGAGCATCAGCGAGTCGTAGCGGAGATGATCCGCGCCCGCCCGGCGATCGCGGTCGCGCTGGCGGAGGCCCAGGGGCTGGTGCTGGCCGACGACGTACTCGCGCGGCTGGCGCTGCCGGTCTTCGACAACTCCGCGATGGATGGCTACGCGGTGCGCGCCGAGGACGTCGCGGCCGCCACGCCCGAACACCCGGTGGTGTTGCCGGTCGCCGAGGACATTCCGGCGGGGCGCACCGACGAGCTGACGCTTCGACCGAACACCGCGCACCGCATCATGACCGGCGCGCCGGTGCCGGCCGGGGCGACCGCCGTCGTGCCGGTCGAGGACACCGACGGCGGCCTGGAAAGCGGCGGGGCCTCGGTGGCGATCCGCAAACCCCGCCCGGGCGGCGCGCACATCCGGCGGGCGGGCGAGGACGTCGCCCCCGGCACCACGGTCCTGCGCAAGGGCCAGGTGGTGACGCCGGCCGTGCTCGGCCTGGCCGCGGCGCTGGGAATGGCGGAGCTGCCGGTGACTCCGCGCCAACGGGTGCTGGTGCTGTCCACCGGCTCGGAGCTGGTGGCGCCGGGCGATCCGTTGCGGCCGGGGCAGATCTACGAGTCCAACTCGATCATGCTGGCCGGGGCGGTCCGCGACGCCGGCGCCGAGGTGATCGCCGTCGCGACCGCGGAGGACGACGTCGCGCAGTTCAGCGCGCTGCTGGACCGGTACGCCGCGGACTGCGACCTGATCATCACCAGCGGCGGCGTCAGCGCGGGCGCCTACGAGGTCGTCAAGGACGCCTTCGGCCGCGACGGGGATCAGGGGGTGGAATTCGTCAAGGTGGCGATGCAGCCCGGCATGCCGCAGGGCATCGGGCGGGTGGGCGGCGCGACGATCGTCACCCTGCCCGGCAACCCGGTCAGCGCGCTGGTGTCCTTCGAGGTGTTCATCCGCCCCGCGCTGCGCCGGGCGATGGGCCTGCCCGACCCGGAGCGGCCGCACCGGCCGGCGGTGCTCGCCGAATCGCTGACCTCGCCGCGCGGCAAGCGCCAGTTCCGGCGCGCGATCCTGGACCGGGAGGCGCGGAGCGTCACCAGCTACGGCCCCCCCGCGTCACACCACTTGCGGTGGCTGGCATCGGCGAACGGGCTGCTGGACATCCCCGAGGACGTCGTCGAGGTACCCGAAGGGACCGAGCTGCAGGTCTGGGATCTGAGCTAAGCCTCGTCGAACGCGCCGGTGCAGCGGATCGCCGTCATCCAGGCCCGCCGGGGCCGCCAGGCGCCCGGGTTGGGTCCGGCCGCCCAGTCGGGGATCAGGCGCCGGGTCAGCGCCTCCACCACGACCAGGGCAACGACGCCGAGGACCGCCAATTGCGGGAGCAGGCCGATGCCCGCGCCGACGCACGCCGCACCGATGAGGGCCCCGGCCAACGCGCCGACGCTCCACATGCCGTGGAAGCGGGACATGATCGGGGCCCGCACGAGTCGCTCGACCGCGGCGGTGACCCCGATCTTGGCGCGGCCCGGAAGCGTCGCGCACCCGGCTGATTGCATTTCCAACCCATCGTTCCCCGTGCGCGCCCGTGCCAACCGCCGCGGGTTATCTAAGATGGCCGCGTGGCAAGACGCCCCCGCAGCCCTTCTTGTCAGGAAGGCCCCTCCTTCGAGGACCCGGCCTTCAGCCCGCAGCACGCCCTCGAGTTGGTGCGCTCCGCCGTTCCACCCGTTCACCCGGCCGGCCGGCCGTTCGTCGCCGCCGGCCTGGCGACGGCCCTCGCCGGTCGCCGCCACCGGTGGTTGCGCCGGGCGGGCCTGCTGGCCGCCGTCGCCTGCGCGGGCTTCTTCCGGCACCCCAAGCGGGTGCCGCCCACCCGGCCCGGGGCCGTCGTCGCGCCCGCCGACGGCGAGATCTGCGTGATCGACTCGGCGGTCCCGCCGGCCGAATTGAGCATGGGCGACGCGCCGTTGCCGCGGGTCAGCATCTTCCTGTCGCTGCTCGACGCCCACGTGCAACGGGCGCCGGTGAGCGGGGAGGTGGTCGCCGTGCAGCACCGCCCGGGCCGCTTCGGCTCGGCCGACCTGGCCGCGGCGAGCACCGAGAACGAGCGCACCAGCCTGCGGATCCGGACCGACCAAGGCGCCGAGGTGGTGGCGGTGCAGATCGCGGGGCTGCTGGCGCGCCGCATCATCTGCGACGCGCACGTCGGGGACAAGCTGTCGATCGGCGAGACCTACGGCCTGATCCGGTTCGGCTCCCGGCTGGACACCTACCTTCCGGCCGGGACGGAACCGCTGGTCGCGGTGGGCCAGCGCGCGGTCGCCGGCGAGACCGTGCTGGCCGAACTGCCATGACCGACAAGCCCCGCGGCAGGCGGCCGGTGAACCTGCAGATCCTGCCCAGCGCGATGACGGTGCTGTCCATCTGCGCGGGGCTCACCTCCATCCGGTTTGCCCTGCAACACCAGCCGGTTCCCGCGATGGCGCTGATCGTCGCCGCGGCGATCCTGGACGGGCTCGACGGCCGGGTGGCCCGCATGCTCGACGCCCAGACGCGGATGGGCGCGGAAATCGACTCGCTGGCCGACGCCGTGAATTTCGGGGTGGCGCCCGCGCTGGTGCTCTACGTGTCGATGCTGTCGAAGTGGCCGGTCGGCTGGGTGGTGGTGCTGCTGTACGCGGTGTGCGTCGTGTTGCGGCTGGCGCGCTACAACGCGCTGGCCGACGACGGGACCCAGCCCGCCTACGCGCACGAATTCTTCGTCGGGATGCCCGCGCCGGCGGGTGCGGTCTCGATGATCGGCCTGATGGGACTCAAGCTGCAGTTCGGTGAGGGCTGGTGGACCTCGGTGTGGTTCCTTTGCATCTGGGTGGCCGGGACGTCGATGCTCATGGTCAGCGGGATCCCGATGAAAAAGATGCACGCGGTGCGGGTGCCGCCGCACTACGCCACCGCGGTGCTGCTGGTGCTGGTGCTCTTCGCCGCCGCCGCGGTGCTGGAGCCCTTCATCACGATCTGGGTGATCATCATCGCCTACCTGTGCCACGTCCCGTTTGCCGTCCGTAACAAGCGCTGGCTCGACAAGCACCCCGAGGTATGGGGCGACCAGCCCAAGCAGCAGCGCGCCCTGCGGCGCGCCAACCGCCGGGCGCACCCTAGCCGCCGGTCGATGACGCGGTTGGGGCTGCGGAAGCCGAGCGGGCGCCTGCGATGATCCCGGCCTCCGGCGAGGCCCGTCAGCTCACCCTCACCGCAAGGCTGAACACCAGCGCCGTCGACTCCCGCCGCGGCGTCGTCCGGCTGCATCCGAATGCCGTTGCGGCCCTTGGGATCCGGGAGTGGGACGCGGTGGCGCTCACCGGGTCGCGGACGACGGCCGCGGTCGCGGGCCTGACCGGCCCGGACACCCCGGTCGGCATCGTGCTGCTCGACGACGTGACGCTGTCCAACGCGGGGCTGCGGGAGGGCACCGAGGTGATCGTCAGCGCGGTCACCGTCTACGGCGCGCGGTCGGTGACGCTGTCCGGCTCGTCGATGGCCGCCGCCTCGATCACGCCGGTCACCCTGCGACAGGCGTTGCTGGGCAAGGTGATGACCGTCGGCGACGCCGTGTCGCTGCTGCCCCGCGACCTGGGGCCGGGGACCTCGACGTCGGCCGCCACCCGCGCGCTGGCGGCCTCGGTCGGGATCAGCTGGACCTCGGAGCTGCTGACCGTCACCGGCGTCGACCCCGAGGGACCGGTCAGCGTGCAGCCCAACTCGTTGGTCAGCTGGGGAATCGGCGCCGTGACGGCACCGCGCGAACAGCTGACCACCGGGACCCCGGAGATCCTCATCGAGGAGCTCAAGGGCTCGCAGCCGCAGGCCGCCAAGCTCGCCGAATGGCTCAAGCTCTCGCTCGATGAACCGCACCTGCTGAAGGCCCTGGGCGCCGGCGCCAATCTCGGGGTGCTGGTGTCGGGCCCGGCCGGTGTGGGCAAGGTGACGCTGGTGCGCGCGGTGTGCGACGGCCGCAGGCTGATCGAACTCGACGGCCCCGAGGTCGGCGCGCTCGCCGCCGACGACCGGCTGAAAACCGTTGCCGCCGCGGTGCAGAAGGTTCGCGACGGCGGCGGCATCCTGCTGATCGCCGACGTCGACGCGCTGCTTCCGGCCACCGCCGAGCCGGTGGCGGCGCTGATCCTGGGCGAGCTGCGCGCCGCCGTCGCCACCGCCGGCGTCGCGTTGATCGCCACCTCCGCTCACCCCGACCAGCTCGATGCCCGGCTGCGCGCCCCCGACCTGTGTGACCGCGAGCTGGGCCTTCCGCTGCCCGACGGCGCCACCCGCAAGGCGCTGCTGGAGGCGTTGCTCAAACCGGTGCCCACCGGCGATCTCCGCCTCGACGAGATCGCAGGCCGCACACCGGGTTTCGTCGTCGCCGACCTGGCCGCCCTGGTGCGCGAGGCCGCGCTGCGGGCGGCGTCGCGGGCCAGTGCCGACGGCCAGCCACCCGAGCTGAGCCAGGAGGACCTCGTCGGCGCGCTGACCGTCATCCGGCCGCTGTCCCGGTCGGCCAGCGAGGAATTGACCGTCGGGAACGTCACCCTCGGCGACGTGGGCGACATGGCCGAGGCCCGGCAGGCCCTGACGGAGGCGGTGTTGTGGCCCTTGCAGCATCCCGACACGTTCGCCCGGCTGGGCGTCGACCCGCCGCGCGGGGTGCTGCTGTACGGGCCGCCCGGGTGCGGCAAGACGTTCGTCGTCCGCGCCCTGGCCAGCACCGGGCAGCTGTCCGTGCACGCCGTCAAGGGCTCCGAGCTGATGGACAAGTGGGTGGGCAGCTCGGAAAAGGCTGTGCGCGAGCTGTTCCGGCGGGCCCGGGACTCGGCGCCGTCGCTGGTGTTCCTCGACGAGGTGGACGCGCTAGCGCCCCGGCGCGGGCAGAGCTTCGACTCCGGCGTGACCGACCGGGTGGTGGCCGCGCTGCTGACCGAGCTCGACGGGATCGACCCGCTGCGCGACGTCGTGGTGCTGGGCGCCACCAACAGGCCCGACCTGATCGACCCCGCGCTGCTGCGCCCCGGGCGGCTGGAGCGGTTGGTCTTCGTCGAACCGCCCGACGCCGCGGCCCGCGGCGAAATCCTGCGCACCGCAGGCAAATCCATCCCCCTGAGCGACGACGTCGACCTCGACGAGGTGGCCGCCGGGCTCGACGGTTACAGCGCCGCCGACTGCGTGGCGCTGCTGCGCGAGGCGGCGCTCACCGCCATGCGGCGCTCCATCGACGCGTCCGACGTGACGGCCGCCGACCTCGGGGCGGCCCGCGGGACCGTGCGCCCGTCGCTGGATCCCGCGCAGGTGGACGCCTTACGCGTGTTCGCCAAGTCTTTTTAAGGGGCTCTCGAGCACCGCCCGCACCGACTCCGCGACATCGGCCTCGAGCCATCCGGTGCAGCGGGCCGTCGCACCACAGCTGATGGAACGCATTGCGGCACACCCCTGAACCGTTTGGCTCGTTCGTTCGTGACCAGGTTGTTGTAACCCGGTCGCCTACTGAAAAGCATGGAGAGAACCCATGACTGACGAGCCGCCGCGATGATCAACGCAGCGCCGACGACGCGGGTCATCACGGTGGCCATCCTGGTGTCGACGGTCGTCTTCCTCGATGGCACCGTCGTGAATCTGGCGCTGCCGGCCACGGCGCGCGAACTTGGCGGGGGCATGTGCTCACAGCAATGGGTTGTCGACGCCTACCTGCTGGCCGTCGCGGCAATGGTATTGCCGGGCGGTGCCATCTCAGATCTGTTCGGCCGCATACCGGTGCTGCGCTTCGGGCTCGCGGCCTTCGGGGCGGGCTGCGTGCTGGCGGCCACCGCGGGCACACCGGCGATGCTGATCGCCGGCCGCCTCGTCCAGGGGTTGGGCGGCGCGTTTCTGGTGCCCGGCTCGCTGGCTCTGATCAACTCGACGTTCGCACCCGCCGACCGGCCCGCGGCGATCGGGTCCTGGACGGCCTGGACCAGCACCGCCTTCGCGGTGGGGCCGCTGCTGGGCGGACTGGCCGTGGACTTTTTGAACTGGCGGTGGATCTACGTGTTGTCGGCGATCCCGATGGCGATCGGTTTCGGGTTGACGTTTTGGCTGCACCGCATACCCGGGCCCGCCGAGCGCGCCCGCCTCGACGTCGTGGGCGCCGCACTGTCGGCGGTCGGACTGGCCGCCACGGTTTATGCCCTGATCGAACAGGGCCGGCGGGGATGGGGCGACCCCGTGGTCAGGGCGGCGTTGGTGGCCGGGATCGCGGCGTTGCTGGCGTTCGTGGCGTGGCAGCGCCGCGCGCCGCACCCGATGGTGCCGCTGAGCCTGTTCGCGACCCGCAATTTCGCTGGAGCCAACCTGGTCACCGCGTTCGTCTATGGGGGCATCACGATGGGCTCGCTGGCCATCGGCCTGTACCTCCAAGAGGTCGCGGGCTATTCGGCCACCGCCGCGGGCCTGACCACCTTGCCCAGCCCCATCATGTCGTTCCTGTTCGCCCGCGGCGTCGGCGGCATGGCCGCCCGGCTCGGGCACCGGATTTTCCTGATGGCCGGACCGGCCCTGGCCGGGCTGGGGCTGCTGCTCATCCGCCCCGGACCCGGATTCCATCTCGGCACCGACGTATTGCCCGGCCGGATCCTGCTGGCCGTCGGCATGGTCCTGGCCATCACGCCGCTGTCCGCGGTCAATTTGTCCGCCGTCAAGTCCGCGCACAGCGGGATCGCCGCCGCGATCCAGAACGCAACGGGGCGGACCTCGGCACTGATCGCCGTGGCCTGCGTGGGACTGATCACCGCCAACAGGCTGACCGATGCCAGCTTCACCCGGCTGCTGGTGGTCAGCGCCGCATTGTTCTTCGTCGGCGCCGTCATCGGCGGCCTCGCCATCAGAAACGCGGCGGCTTCGGCGCCGTCACAGGCCCCAGCCGGCACCGGCCGGCCGCGCCTGGCATCGAGCACGCATGTAGCCTGATTTGCATCGAACTGCAATGTTGCGTATTACTGCATCCTCGCGCTAATGTGATCGAGCGCGAGCGAATCGAGGATGCCTGTGACAGTCACCGGAACCGCGGCCCCGTCGGTGAACGAGTTCATGAACGATCCGATCGGCTTCTTCGGCCAGTCGTACACCCGGATGCACAGCATTGAACGGCCCGAACTCGAAGAGCTGCAGCGCCAGGCCATTGCCATCCGCTTTCGGGAGCACCGCGAAAGCATCGAGATGCTGCGCAAGCTGGCCGACCGGCTCGGCATCACGGCCCTCAGCGAATTCAATGACGTTGTGCCGCTGTTCTTTTCGCATACGGCGTTCAAGTCGTACCCCGCCGTGCTCGTCGACAAGAAGCGCTTCGACCTGATGACCAAGTGGCTGGACAAGCTCACCAGTTACGACTTGTCCGGCGTGGACGCCACCGGATGCACCGGGATCGACGACTGGATCGACCGACTCGACCAGCAGACCCCGCTGGAGGTCATCACCTCCAGCGGCACCACCGGCGCCATCTCGATCCTGCCCAAAGACAAGCGCGGCGCCGAAGAGGGCATGACGCTGTGGAAGATCTGCCTGTTTCAGACGTTCGGTGAGGAACCCACCGAAAAGGAACTCAACCCCGCGGTGGACGTGGTGTGGCCGAACTTCGCCAACGGCAAGCTCGGTCACCTGCGCATTGCGAACATGATCAAACGCGGCTTCACGGGCGGTGACGAAAGCAGGTTTCACGCGCTCTACCCCGGCGCGATCGACACGGACCTGATGTTCCTGGCCTCCAAGATGCGCGCGGCGGCGTCGCGCGGCGGATTGGTGGATCCTCTCCGAGAAGATATGTGACAGAGCGTGAACAGACACCAGCGGCGGAAACTCGAGGTGCAGGAGAAGATCCTCGCGGCCGCCTTCGACTTGTTTCTCCGCAAGGGGGTGGCGGCCACCACCATCGAGGAGATCTGCGAGCGTGCCGACGTAGCCAACCGGACGTTCTTCAACCACTTCGCCACCCGCCAGGACATGATCCGGGCGCTGGCGGAGCGGCGGCTGGACAACCTGCACGAGGTCGTGTTCGACCGCGGCGACCAACCGATCCCGGCGCGGTTGGTCGGCATCTTCGACGACATCGCCACCACGCTGGCCGGATCGGATGACACCTACCGCGAGCTGATCGGGGAAATGCTGGCCACCAGCGGCTACGGGATCCAGCGCGGCTTCAACCTGCACGACACCTTCGTCGAGCTCGTCAAAGAGGGGGTGGCGCGCGGGGAGGTCAACCCGCGGCACCACGCGGAAACCTTGGCCGACATCCTCGTCGGCGCCCTGTCCGGCGGCATCCTCAACTGGACTCTCGACCGGACCTATCCATTGGAAACCAACCTGCACAACCTCGGCATCGCGCTGGCGGAGTTGCTGCGCGTGTGACTGTCACGGCTCCGGCAGCTCGCGCCAGTCGGCCGAAAGCCGCGAGCTGAACCGCGGCGGCCGGCGATCCAGGAAGGCGGTCACGCCCTCGCGGGCGTCGGCGGTGCCCATCACGCGGTGGTGCAGCTGGGTTTCCAGCGACGCGACCTGCCTTGGGGTGTAGCTGTTGATCGCGCTGTCCCACAGCAGCCGCTTGCACAACGCCGCCGACATCGGGGCCACGTGGGCCGCGATGTCACGGGCCATCTCGCGCGCATGGTCGAGCACCCGCTCGGCGGGCAGCGCCCGATTCGCGATGCCGAGCGCGACCGCCTCGGCACCGGTGAAGGTGCGCCCGGTGAGCAGCACCTCGGCGGCCACCCCCAGGCTGGCCAGATGCGCCAGCGTCCAGTGCGACATGCAGTCCGGGATCACCCCCCGGCGCACTTGCACCACACCGTATTTGGCGTCTTCGGCGACGATGCGGATGTCGGCCTGCAGGGCGATCGTCAGGCCGATCCCGATGGCGTGGCCGTTGAGCGCGGCGATCACCGGTTTGCGCAACTCGAAGGCGGCCGGGTCGATCGGCGACGCGGAAAACGCGCTGTCGTCCGCAGGGGCGTCGAAGGGCGATATGTTGCCCGAGAAGTCCGCCCCCACGCAGAAGGCGCGGCCCGCCCCGGTCACCACGAGGGCGCGGACGTCGTCGTCGCCGTCGCACTCCCGGTAGGCCCGGCTCAGCAGCCGGCCCATGTCGGCGGTATAGGCGTTGAGATGATCGGGGCGATTCAGCGTCAGCACCGCCACGCCCTCGTTGATGTCGACCGTCACGTCGGCGCTCATCGCGTTGCCCCCTATTCGGACAGCTGGAACTCCACCATGTCGGCAAGCGCGTCCACGGCCTCGCCGAGCGCCGCGAATCGATCGGCGGCCGACGGCGCCGACAGCACGGTGTAGCGGTCGGCCGCGCCGATCGGGATGCGAGACGCCAGCGCGAACAGGCGTTGCCCCGCGTCACCCCCGCCGTCACCCAGGAGCACGTCGCGCTCCGGCAGCCGGGCACCGCGCACCTCCGCGATCCGCTCGAACAGCGCCATCACCCGCTCCTCCAGCTCGAGCAGCTGCGCGCCGGTCACCGGGTCCCCCGGCTCGTCGGGCCACGCGGTCACCGTCGCGCGCGGGTACGGGTCGTCGGGCAGCCACTCGCGCACCCGGATCCGCTCGCCGGTGCGGCAGCGCAGCACGTATCGGCCGGCACCCTGATCGGCGTGTTCGGCGATCCGGCACAGGACGCCGACGTCGCAACGCGAATCACCGCCGCCGACCTCGCGGCCCTGCGCGATCAGCACGACGCCGAAGGGTTCGCCGGCGTCGAGGCAGCGCCGCACCAGGGCGCCGTAGCGGGGCTCGAAGATGCGCAACGGCAGATCCTCGTCGGGCAGCAGCGCCGACTCCAGCGGGAACATCGCCAGCTCGGTGGGTTCGGAATCCGCCATGACTCCAACCTAGATGTCCAGCTCGGCCACCAACGCGTCGACGACCGCGCGCAGGTCGCCGTCGTGTTCCTCGGCCACCCGCCGCTGACGTTGGTAGGACGCGCCGTGGGCGGTGATGTCGGCCACCGCGCGCAACTCGTCGGCGCAGTGCAGCGACTCGGCGACCGGCTCCAGCCGGGTGAGCACGTCGACGAGGTCGTCGGTGACCAGCCGCTCGTTGCTTTCGGCGTCCAGGATGATCACCGCGTCCAGGCCGTAGCGGGCCGCGCGCCACTTGTTCTCCTGGACATGCCAGGGCGGCATGGTGGGCAACGTCTCGCCGGCGTCGAGCCTGCGGTCCAGGTCGACGACCAGGCAATGCGTCAACGCGACCAGCGCGCCGAGCTCACGCAAGTTGGACACGCCGTCGCAGACCCGCACCTCCAGGGTGCCGAGATGCGGCGAAGGCCTTATGTCCCAACGGATTTCGTCCATGTGGTCGATGATGCCGGTCTTCTTCTGGTCGTAGACGAACCCTTCGAACTCCGACCATCTCTGAAAGTGGAACGGCAACCCGGCGGTGGGCAGCTGCTGAAACATCATCGCGCGGTTGCTGGCGTATCCGGTGTCCTCGCCGGCCCACCACGGCGACGACGCCGACAGCGCCAGCAGATGGGGGTAGTACTTCAGCAGGGACGTCATGATCGGCATCACCTTGTTCGCCGATGAGATCCCGACGTGGACGTGCACCCCCCAGATCATCATCTGGCGGCCCCACCACTGGGTGCGTTTGATCAGCTCGGCGTAGCGGGGGGCGTCGGTCAGCTTCTGGGCGGACCACCGGGCGAACGGATGGGTGCCCGCGCAGAACAGTTCCATGCCGCGGTCCCGGACGATCCGGCGGGCCGGGCGCAGGGTGTCGCCCAGGTCTTGCATCGCCTGCGCCGTGCAGTCGCAGATGCCACTGACCACCTCGACGGTGTTGCGCAGCAATTCCTTGTGCACGCGCGGGTTTTCGCCGATCTCGGCGATGACCGCGGTGGCCTCGTTGCTCAGGTCGCGCGTCTCGGCGTCGACGAGCGCGAACTCCCACTCCACGCCGATGGTCGGCCGTGGCGAGGGCGCGAAATCGATGCGGGTTCTGGCCCTAGCCGGCACCGATGACACCGCACGCCACCCGCTTGCCGGCGTCACCGGTCGTCATCGTCGTCTCATCGGGACCCGGCGTTCCGTTGGTCTGGTGGTAGCGATCCGGCGGGATGTTGGCGAAGTTGTCGGCGCCGGCGTGAATGATGATCGCCGTCTTCTCGCCGGTCACCAGGTCCTCCATGGCGAACGCGTCCGTGGTGGTCACCAGCATGCCCACGCCGTCCTTACGGACCTGCAGCGAGGTCAGGTCGCCGCTGGCCGGCTCGGCGGAATGCCCGGGCGCCTGGAAATGCCCGCCGGCGGACAGGAAGTCGCCGGGCGCGCCGCCGGTCGGGGCAGTCGAATTGGGCTCACACTTGCCCACCTTGTGGATGTGCACCCCGTGGAAGCCGGGCGTGAGGTGACCCGAGCCGGACGTCGCGATCGTGATGGTCGCGTAGCCGTTGCTGAAATCGAACTTCGCGGTCGCGACCTGGGTCCCGTCGGGGGTCTTCAGTTGGGTGGTCAGGCTCTGCCCCGCCGGCTGCTGCTCGGCGCCGTCGGTGCCCGAGGTCGGCGACGGCGCAGCCGATCCGGTCCAGATCGCCGGCGTGGTGCCGGGTACCTTCGATGCGTGCTGGGGCGACGAGCAGGCACCCACCAGCGCGACACAGGCTCCCGCGGCGAGTGCGGACATGCTGACGGCAGCGACATTGCGGTGCTGAGGCATAGCGGAAGCCTAGCCGGACGGACCCCGAATTTGGAGCAGCGCCAACGTCAGCCCGTCACCAGGACGATGACACCCGGCGGCTGGCCGCCCAGCGCCGGAATCCGCGGCTGCACGGGCGCTCCCAGGTTTTTCCCCACGGCGTCGGCGGTGGCGTGCTCACCGTCGGCGTCGGTGTAGTAGACGGTGGTGGCCGTCACCTCGGGGATCGAGAGGTTCCCGACGTCGGTCACCTTGAAGCCGGCGCCCGTCAGCTGATCCCTGGCATGCGCGGCGACGCCCTCTTTGGAAGAGATGTTGTACACGCGGACCTCGGCCTCGTTCGCCGGGGCATTGCTGGGGGTGGTGGCCGATGGGCTGACGCTGCTGGTCGCGCTGGAGACCGCCGACGCCGAGTCGTCATCGGATTTGCCGGAGGAACTCAGCGCCTGCCAGCCCAGCAGCAGAAAGATGACTCCCAGGAACAGCAGCACCAT
Organism: Mycobacterium sp.; assembly: GCF_035506235.1. Taxonomy (GTDB): domain Bacteria; phylum Actinomycetota; class Actinomycetes; order Mycobacteriales; family Mycobacteriaceae; genus Mycobacterium. The sequence continues at coordinate 8,550 of NZ_DATJPU010000312.1, read as the reverse complement.
CACCATGGCCCGCAGCGGAAGCCCCGTGGAGTCGGGAACGCGCTCTTTCATCGCGCCCCACTGTAGCGAGTCAGGTCACCTCGAAGCCCAGGCGGCGGGCCGCCCGCGCCTTCTGCCGGCTGGCGCGCAGCCGTCGCAGCCGCTTGACCAGCATCGGGTCGGCGGCCAGCGCCTCGGGCCGATCGACCAACGCGTTGAGCACCTGGTAATAGCGCGTGGCCGACATCGAGAACAGCTCCTTGATGGCGTCTTCCTTAACCCCGGCGTACTTCCACCACTGGCGTTCGAACGCCAGGATGTCGTGTTCACGGCGGGTGAGGCCATCGGCGATGTCAGCGTCGTCCCCCGATCGATTTGCCCGCGCCATGGCGCTGTCCATATCGCTTCCCCTGGACCCTTCCGGCGATTCTCAAAGTGCTCGAATGACTTATACATAGGCGTTTTAGGGCATGCTTCGCGCGAATATTGAACCACGCGGCGAACCCTCAAGCCGTAATGCAGACCCGCGAGTCGGCCGATTGGCCGCGATTGCCCGGCTAAGAGCGCGTCTTCCCGCGAGCGTAACGCCACGGCGAAAAATCACGCGAAAATTCGCCGTGGCGTTACGCTCGCGGGCAACGCAGCCGTCGGGCACATGCCTGATGCATCGTCCGCGGGCCTAAGCTAGCCGACCATGGCAGTCGTACCGATACGCATCGTGGGGGATCCGGTCCTGCACACCCCCACGACGCCGGTGCCCGTCGCCGCCGACGGTTCGCTGCCCGCGGACCTGCCCGAGTTGATCGCCACCATGTACGACACCATGGACGCCGCGCACGGCGTCGGCTTGGCCGCCAACCAGATCGGACACAGCCTGCGGCTCTTCGTCTACGACTGCGCCGAGGACCGCGGCCTGACCGACCGCCGGCGCGGCGTCGTGATCAATCCGGTGCTGGAGACCAGCGACATACCCGAGACCATGCCCGACCCGGGCACCGACGAGGAGGGCTGCCTCTCGGTCCCCGGCGAGTCGTTCCCCACCGGCCGTGCGAAGTGGGCGCGGGTCACCGGGCTCGACGCCGACGGCAACCCGGTGACCATCGAGGGCACCGGCCTGTTCGCGCGGATGCTGCAGCACGAAACCGGCCACCTGGACGGCTTCCTTTACCTGGACCGCCTCATCGGCCGGTACGCCCGCAGCGCGAAACGAGCGGTGAAGTCCCACGGTTGGGGCGTTCCGGGACTGTCGTGGCTGCCGGGCGAGGGGCCGGACCCGTTCGGCCACTGATGGTTTCGTGGCCACGCCTGGGAACCCGGGTGACGGTTCGCTACCGGCGCGCGCAAGGATCGGTCCCGCCGCTCACCGATGCCGTTGGACACCTGCTGGCGGTCGATCCGCTGGTGCGGGTGCGGACGAAGACGGGCGCGGTGGTCGAGTTCGCGCCCGCCGACGTCGTCGCGCTGCGGGCGCTGACCGACGCGCCGGTGCGCACCTCCGCGATCCGGGCGCTGGAGCACGCGGCCGCGGCGGCCTGGCCCGGCGACGAACGGGCCTGGCTGGACGGCTGGCTGCTGCGAGCCGGGCAAGGGGCGGGGCCGGCCGCCAATTCGGCCATGCCGCTAGACGTTTCGGCCCGGGCGACCGCGATCGCGCAGATCGTGGAGTGGTATGAGCGTCGTGGCCTGACGCCGCGGCTGGGCATCCCCGAGCGCTTGTTGTCGCTGCCGCCCGGGGTGAGGCCCGAGCTGACGGAGCAAATCCTGGTGCGCGACGTGTCGAACGTCACGCCAGCGTCACGGCCGGAACCGAGCGTCACGCCGGAGCGACGGTCGGGCGCGAGCCGGGGCGCGGCGGTCACCGACTCGCCCGACGGCACCCGGTGGTTGGGGCTGTCAGCGGCACTCTGCGAGGAGGTGCTGGCCTGGGGTGCGAGCCGCGGGGCGACCCGCGCATACGTGGAACTCGCCGAGGGCGACACCGACAAGATTGCCCTCGCCGAGTCCCTCGGCTTCCGGCTGCACCACCGGCGCCGCTACGTCGCGGCCCGCGAACTGGATACGGTCTAGCCATGCGGCTGGCCACCTGGAACGTGAACTCCATTCGCACCCGCCTGAACCGCGTCCTGGACTGGCTGGCCCGCGCCGACGTCGACGTGCTGGCCATGCAGGAGACCAAGTGTGCCGACAGCCAGTTCCCCACCCTGCCGTTCTTCGAACTCGGCTACGAGGTCGCCCACGTCGGCTTCAATCAGTGGAACGGCGTGGCCATCGCCTCTCGCGTCGGCCTCGCGAACGTCCAGGTCGGCTTCGAGGGCCAACCCCTCTGGACGAGCAAGCCCGAGGTGGCCGCCACGGCCGAAGCGCGCGCCCTGGGCGCCACCTGCGGCGGCATCCGGGTGTGGAGCCTCTACGTGCCCAACGGCCGCGCCGTGGGTGATCCGCACTACACCTACAAGCTGAATTGGCTTGCCGCGCTGCGGGATGCGGCGGCCGGCTGGCTGCGCGACGATCCCGAGGCGCCGATCGCGCTGGTCGGCGACTGGAACATCGCCCCGACGGACGAAGACGTGTGGAGCCCCGAATTCTATGCCGGCGCCACGCACGTCTCCGAGCCGGAGCGCCGCGCGTTCAACGCCATCGTCGACGCGCAATTCACCGACGTGGTGCGGCCTTTCGCGCCGGGACCCGGGGTCTACACCTATTGGGACTACACCCAGCTCAGGTTCCCCAAGAGACAGGGCATGCGCATCGACTTCATCCTCGCCTCACCGGCGTTGGCCCGCCGCGTCACCGGCGCGCAGATCGTCCGAGACGAGCGCAAGGGCAAGGCGCCGAGCGATCACGCACCGGTGCTGATCGATGTGAGCCCGCCCTGAAAAGTTGCTCGTTGTACGCGAGTTTGTAACGTGGCAGGCTTTCGCCCTAGAGATGCAGAGAACAATTTCGTTGTTGCTGTTAACCTCGCGTTCAACGGGTATACGTGTTGCCACGCGGTTCCCAGTGAGAGCGATGTAGAGACCAGGGAGTCATCATGGGCGTCGTTGGCGGGGCACTCCGCAACGTGGGCAAAACAGTGGGTCGTGCCGCGGACGCGACAACAGCGGCAGCGGGCGCTGTCGGCGGCGCCGCGGTCAATGGAGTCGTCGGCGGCGTAACGGGAGCCGCCGAGGGCATCAAGCGCGGGATCAGCAGCGGCAGTCACTCCACGCCGGCCGCCGCGCTGGCCCTGGGCGCGATCGGCGTCGCCGGCCTGGTCGAATGGCCGGTGCTGCTGGCCGTCGGCGGCGGCGCGCTGTTGTTGCACAGGATGCAGCACAAGCCCGGCAGCCAGACCACGTCGAAGGCCAACCTCAAGCCGGTGCCTTCGGAGCCGGCACCCAAGAAGGTCACGCCGGCAAAGGCCGCCACCAAGCCGGCGGCCAAGAAGGCGGCCGGGCGACGCGCCGGTGCCGCCGAGTTGCGCAGCACCAACTGAGAACCGCCTGAGCCGCCCTTGAGCATTGTCACGTCGTTACCACGATCGACACCGCTGCGGGCTCTCACCGGACTGGCACAAGAGGCCTTTCATATCGCGGCGATTCCGCTGCGCGAAGGCGCCAGGGCGCTCACTGGCGACCTGCCCCACGAAACGCTGAGCCGGCGCTGCTGGCGGGGCGAGAGCCGCGCCTGGATCGAGGTGCGCGGCCTCGACGACGCGAACGCGGGTGAACTCAGAACCGCCGTGCTCGACGCGGTCCGCGCCCACCGCGGCGTCACCTCGGCCAGCCTGAACCTCCCGTTGTCGCGGGTGGTGGTCACCATCGGCGACGAGGACACCTCGCTGCGGGACCTTTGCCGCCTCGTCGACGGCGCCGAAAAGCGTTGCGGCTCAACGCAAAATGCCTCAGCGACGGCCCTTCCGGGTGACGGCGTGGTGGCGGCGACGAGGGCGGTGACCGTGGCCGCCAACGCGGCCGGGCTGGGCATCGCGCTGGCCGGGCGGGCGCTGCGCTGGCCGCGACTGCCGATCGGCGTGCAGGCGCCCATCGTGGCGATCGACTACCAGCCCTGGCTGCGGCGCCTGCTCGAGGACCGCATCGGCGGCCCCGCCACCGACACCGTGCTGGCGCTGGCCATGGCGGCGGCGGAAACCGTCACGCTGGCGCCCGCGTCGCTGTCGGTGGGCCTGCTGATGCAGTCGCTGAAGGCCGCCGAATGCCGCGCCGAGGCGCGGGCGTGGCGCCGGCACGAACCCGAACTCGCCCGCCACGCCGACGAACGACGCGGCGACGCGTCGCCACAGGGGCCACCGCGCGCCCAGGGCGCAGAGCGCCTAAAGAGCCCAGCGGGCCGTTTCGCGCTCGTGCAGGCGCTCGGCGCCGCGCTGGTCGGCGCCACCACCCGCAACCCGAACATGGCCGCCACCGCGGTGCTGGTGACCGCGCCCAAGGCCAGCCGCACCACGCCGGAGGCGTTCGCCGCGGCGCTCGGACGCGGGCTGGCCGACCACCACGCCGTCCTGTCGTTGCGGCCCGACGCGCTGCGCCGCCTGGACCGCGTCGACGCGATCGTCATCGACCCCCGCGTGCTGTGCACCACCGGGCTGCAGGTGGCGCGCATCCGCGGCGCCGGCGAGATCGACCTGTCCGCGGCGTGGGATCGCGCCCAGCTGGTGCTGGAGCGCAACGGGCACCGCCCGGGCTGGCACCGGGTGCCCGGCATATCGGCCGGCGAACCGGGTTCCGCGGTCGAGGCGCTCTTCCGCCCCGGCCACGACCCGTTGGCGTCGGCCATGATCGCAGAGGCGCACCGCACGGGAGCCGAGCTGGTCTCGGTCGAGGTCGATTCGCTGGGCGAGTTGCGGCCCGCGTTCGACGACTTGAGGCCTTTGACGGGCACGTCCAACGGGTCCATCGACGACGCCCTCGCCCGCGCGGTGGCGGACCTGCAACGGGCCGGTCGCACCGTGGCCGTGCTGTCGTCGCTTGGCGCGCAGGCGATTTCGTCCGCGGACGTGGCGCTTGGCGTGCTGCCGCAACCCGGCGCGGGGCCGCCGCCCTGGTGCGCCGACCTGCTGCTGCCCGACCTCGCGGCCGCCTGGCGGGTCCTGCACGCGCTTCCGGCGGCCAGGGCCGCCACCCAGCGCGGCATCGGGATATCGGCCGGCGCGACGGCCATGGGCTCGCTGCTGATGATCCCGGGCATCCGCGGGCTGGGCCCCGGGCCGGTGACCACCGGCGCGGCGGCCGGCGCGCTCTCCGGCTACCTGCTGGCGCGCGGGATCATGGCCGCGGACGCGCCGCGGCCGGCATCCGTCCACGAATGGCACGCGATGTCGGTCGATCAGGTCCGCAGGGCGCTGCCACCGCCCGACGAGGAGGCGGACGCCCGGCCAGAACAACCGCCCCCGACGCCCCCGCACGCGTTCTGGCAGCTCCTCCAGGCCGTCCGCGCCGAGCTGACCGATCCGCTGACGCCGGTGCTGGCGCTCGGGTCGGCGGCCAGCGCGGTGCTCGGTTCGCCCGTCGACGCCGTCCTGGTCTTCTCGGTGCTGACCGGAAACTCCATCCTCGCGGCCAGCCAGCGGCTGCGCGCCGAGAACCGCTTGAACCGGCTGCTCGAGCAGCAGATTCCGCCGGCCAGGAAGGTCGGGACCGGTCCCGACGGGGAGCGCACGTACACCGACGTCATCGCGGCGCAATTGCGGCCCGGCGACGTCATCGAGATCCGGACCCACGAGGTGGTACCCGCCGACGCCCGGATCGTCGAGGAGGTCGACGTCGAGGTCGACGAGTCGACGCTCACCGGCGAGTCGCTGTCGGTGGAGAAGCAGGTCGGCGCCACGCCCGGGGCCGACCTCGCCGAGCGCCGTTGCATGCTCTACGCCGGGACCACCGTGGTGGCCGGCACCGCGGTCGCGCTGGTGACCGCGGTCGGGGCCGACACCCAGGAACGCCGGGCCGCCGAGCTGGTGTCCGGCGACCTGTCGTCGGACATCGGGCTGCAGCACCAGCTCAGCCAGCTGACCAACCGGGCCTTCCCCGTCAGCATGACCGGCGGCGCGCTGGTGGGCGGTTTGGGACTGTTGCGCGGAACGGGGCTGCGGCAGGCGGTGGCCAGCGGCATCGCCATCGCCGTCGCCGCGGTCCCCGAGGGCATGCCGCTGGTGGCGACGCTGGCGCAATCGGCGTCGGCGCGACGGCTGACCAAGTTCGGCGCCCTGGTGCGCGTCCCGCGCTCGGTGGAGGCGCTCGGCCGCATCGACGTGGTCTGCTTCGACAAGACCGGCACCCTCAGCGAGAACCGCCTGCGGGTGGCGCAGGTCCGCCCGGCGCCGGGGCACTCGCCCGAGGAGGTGCTGCGCGACGCGGCGCACGCCGCGCCCGCCGCCAACGGCAACCCGCAGGTGCACGCCACCGACGTCGCCATCATCGAGGCGGCAAGGCGTTCGCTGAACGGCTCCACACCCGACACCGCGTCGGACGCTCACCTGCCCTTCCGCTCCGGCAGGTCGTTCTCCGCCTCCATCACCGGCACGGAGCTGACCGTCAAGGGGGCGCCCGAAGTGGTGCTGGCCGCGTGTCAGGACGTGGACGAGAAGATCGAACGGACGGTCTCCGAACTCGCCACCGACGGGCTGCGGGTGATCGCGGTGGCGCGGCGCCGGCTGACGCCGCAACAGGCCCGGGCGATCCAGGACGATCGCGACGACATCGCCGAATTCTGCCGCGACGGGCTGACGCTGACGGGGTTCCTGGGCCTGTCCGACACCCCGCGCGCCGAGGCCGCCGGGCTGCTCGCCAACCTGGCGCCGCAAGGGGTGGGCGTGAAGCTGATCACGGGCGACCACCCGATCACCGCGCTGGCCATCGCCAGGGAGCTGGGCCTGTCGGTGACCGACGAGCAGGTGATCAGCGGTGCCGAATGGGACTCGCTGTCGCGCAAGGACCAGGCGCGGGTCGTGACCGAGCGGGTGATTTTCGCCCGGATGACACCCGAGAACAAGGTGCAGATCGTTCAGACGCTCGAAGGCGCCGGCGTGCTCTGCGCGATGGTCGGCGACGGCTCCAACGACGCCGCCGCCATCCGGGCCGCCACCGTCGGCATCGGCGTGGTGTCCGGCGGCAGCGACCCGGCCCACCTGGCGGCCGACGTCGTCCTGGTCGACGCCCGCATCGAGGCGCTGGTGGAGGCCATCGCGGAAGGCCGCCAACTGTGGCAGCGGGTGCAGGCGGCGGTGTCCGTGCTCCTCGGCGGCAACGCCGGCGAGGTGCTGTTCGCCATCATCGGCAGCGCGATCACCGGCACGTCGCCGCTGAACACCCGGCAGCTGCTGCTGGTGAACATGATGACCGACGCGCTACCGGCCGCCGCCCTTGCGGTCAGCAAGCCCAGCGGTCCGTCTGAAATGGACAGGCCCGGCCTGCGCGGCCCCGACCGGCCCGCGCTGTGGCGCGCTGTGGCCATCCGCGGGGTCACCACGGCCGCGGCGACGACGGCGGCGTGGGCGATGGCGGGCGTCACCGGGCGCCCGCAGCGGGCATCCACCGTCGCGCTGGTCGCGCTGGTGGGGGCCGAATTGGGTCAAACGCTGCTGGATTCTCGCGCCCCGCTGGTGGTGCTGACGGCGGTGGGCTCGCTGGGGGCGATGGGAACGCTGATCAGCATCCCGGTCGTCAGCCAATTGCTCGGCTGCACACCGCTGGGTCCTGTCGGCTGGGGACAGGCTCTGGGGGCCGCCGCTGGGGCGACCGTCGGGGTAGCCGTTCTGAACCGTGTCGCGGACGGTTGGGGCACGCGGCACCAGCCGGGCACACTGCCACCCGGACCTGGCGCACCCCCGCCGAACGTTGAGCCCTCCGACCAGGGTGACGAATCTCGACGATCCCAACCCGCCACAGCAGCGCATAGAGTTCCAGTAACGGCACCCGCAGCACCAAAGCAATCGACGAAACCAGCGGATCACCGCCGGGATCGGTCATCGTCGACATAGGTCCGACGGTGGTCGCAGTACCCGGCGGGGCGGCAAACCCATAGTTACCGGAAGGCAAATGATGGCGGAAAAGAAAATGCGCAGGGAGACCTCCCAGCGCGACGCGGTGCAGAAGATCCGCGAAGGCGAAACCTTCGTGGTGAACCTGCCGGTGGTGGGGCAGGTGGAGATCCCGCGCCCGGAACAATTGGCCTACTTCGGCGGCCTGGCCGCCCTGGCCGCGCTCGAACTCATCGACTGGCCCGTCGCCCTGGTCATCGCCGCCGGCCACCTGCTGGCCAGCAACCACCACAACAAGATCCTGGAAGAACTCGGCGACGCGATGGAAGAGGCTTAGGCCGTCGTCATGTGACGGCAACCGCGCGCTCGAACGTCAGCGTGACCCGGGTGCCCCCGGGGGTCCGAAGGGTGTCGACGCGGTCGGCCAGCCCGCCGATCAGGGTGAGCCCACGGCCGCGCCGCCTGCTGCGCAGGCTGGCCGACGAATCGCCGACCCAGCGCCCGGTGTCGCTGACGGTCACCGCGACCGTTTCGCCGTGCAGGAAGGCCTCGACGGACACGGTTTTGCGCGGCTCGCTGCGGCTGCCGTGCTCGATCGC
>NZ_DATJPU010000311.1:0-22499 GCF_035506235.1 Mycobacterium sp. | reverse complement strand
CGACGTTGAGGCGTTCGGCCCGTGTCAGCGGCGCGCAGTCGGGGACGTCCGGCATGTCCGCAAAGGGCGTGCCGGCGAGCCGCTGACTGTCTTTGGGCAGCACCGCCAGCGTCGATCGCAACGCCGGCCTGGTCCGCTCCGCGGTGGCGGAGATGACGAAGGCCACGGCGATCGAGAGCAGAAAGGCGATCGCCAGCCCCAGCCGTTGCCCGCTGATCGTCTTGGCCATGATCCAGACATAGCTGTTGAAGAAGACCAAGGCCGTCAGCAGCACAACCGGCAGGGCGCGGACGACCAGCGCCCCCACGGTCGCGAGGTGCGAGAGCATCATGCGCACCGCCCATCCGACGACCGATCCGGCACCACAGCCGGTCAGGATCAACACCGCGGCCACGACGACGGCCTCTTGAGCCAGTTCGGTGGGTCCGCCCACCGTGATCCCGACGCATGCCACCACGATCACCGCGATCGTCGCCACGCCCGCGCGGGTCCGCCCGCTTCGTGACCGCGACACCAGCCAGCCGACGACGCCCATCAGCGGGAGCGCGAGCCCGACTATGCCCAGCATGATCATTGCGAGGTCGTCGGCTGCCCGGTGATCTCGACGTCGTGGCCGCCGGTGATCAGGTAGATCGGCAGCACGCAGGCCTGCAAAGCCCCGTACGCCGCCAGCATGGGGGCCGACCGCGGCCAGAGCCGTCGCCACCGGGACCGCCGGGTGAGCACCGAGGGTAAACCCCGCGCGAGGAACCACCTTTCTGCCCCATATCCGGGAGAAGCTCGCGCCGTCCCCGGCCGACGTCGGAGAGATGGGCCCATGCGGGCTCACCCTAGCTATTGGCGGGCACGGCTCCCTCGCTGAACGACGCTGAGTCAGGTGACCAGCCGGTAGAGGGTGAACGCCGCCCCGCTCACGATCAGAAACCAGCCGAAGGCCGCCTGCAGCCGCTTGACGGCCACCCGTTGTGCCCACATCGCTGTGACGGCGCTGGCCGGGGCAGCCCCGAGCGCGACGGCCGCGGCTACCGACCAATCAATGTGTCCGAGCGCCCAGTGCGTCGCCGTCGCCGGTATGGCCAGCACTGCGATCACTGCAAGGCTGGTCCCAGAAGCCTGTGCCATGGTCAGGCCGAACAGGAGCAAAAACATTGGGACAAGGAGGAACCCGCCGCCGTTGGCGAGCAGACCGGTGAAAAGCCCAACGCCCGCGGAGACGGCGACAAGCATCGGACGGTTTTTGCGCCGCGTCTCGCCGATACGCTGGGCGCGGTCGGAAACCGGGCGGAGCACCCTGATGCCAACGACGATCAGCGCTACACCGGAGGCGATCAGAAGCGGGCCACCGCCGACGAGGTGTGCCAGCATCGCGCCGGCCACGGCGGCTGGAACGGCGCCCACCAATGACCACAAGGCTGCGCGTGGGCGGACATTGCCCTGGCGCAGGTAGGGCCACAGGGCCGCCGCGGCCGTCGCCAGCGTCGCGGGAAGTGGCGACGCGACCGCCATCAGACCGGGCACGCCCAGTAACGACAGCAGCGGCGTCGCCAATGAGGAGCCTCCGACGCCAAACAAACCGCTCAAACCGCCGAGCAGGGCACCCACAGCGACGAACGCGGGCCAGGGCGCCACGACTGAAACACTAACCGGGCTATCGGTAGAGCGGTGCGCGGACCGGGCCGCATCGTCGCTCTCACCGCTTGGCGGCTGGGTCTCGAGATCACCCCTCTTCGCGGACTACATCTCCACCGGGCCTATCTTGAAGTAATGCAAAGGATTATCGGGACGGAGGTCGAGTACGGCATCTCGTCGCCGTCGGACCCGACCGCCAACCCGATCCTCACCTCGACCCAGGCGGTGCTGGCCTACGCGGCCGCCGCCGGCATCCAGCGCGCCAAGCGGACCCGCTGGGACTACGAGGTGGAATCGCCGCTGCGCGACGCCCGCGGCTTTGACCTGAGCCGCTCGGCCGGGCCGCCGCCGGTGGTCGACGCCGACGAGGTCGGCGCGGCCAACATGATCCTGACCAACGGCGCGAGGCTCTACGTCGACCACGCCCACCCGGAATACTCCGCGCCCGAGTGCACCGACCCGCTGGACGCGGTGATCTGGGACAAGGCCGGCGAGCGGGTGATGGAGGCCGCCGCGCGGCACGTCGCCAGCGTGCCCGGCGCCGCGAAACTGCAGCTCTACAAGAACAACGTCGACGGCAAAGGCGCCTCCTACGGGTCCCACGAGAACTACCTGATGTCGCGGCAGACACCCTTCTCGGCGATCATCGCCGGGCTGACTCCTTTCCTGGTGTCCCGGCAGGTGGTCACCGGGTCGGGTCGGGTCGGCATCGGCCCGGCCGGCGACGAGCCCGGCTTCCAGCTGTCCCAGCGCTCCGACTACATCGAGGTCGAGGTCGGGCTGGAGACCACGCTCAAGCGCGGCATCATCAACACCCGCGACGAACCCCACGCCGACGCCGACCGGTACCGCCGGCTACACGTGATCATCGGCGACGCCAACCTCGCCGAGACGTCGACCTATCTGAAGCTGGGCACCACGGCGCTGGTCCTCGACCTGATCGAGGAGGGCCCCGGGCACGGGATAGACCTCACCGACCTGGCGTTGGCGCGCCCGGTCCACGCCGTCCACGCCATCAGCCGCGATCCGTCGCTGCGGGTCGCGGTGGCCCTGGCGGACGGCCGCGAACTGACCGCCCTTGCGCTGCAACGGATCTACCTCGACCGGGTGGCCAAGCTGGTCGACAGCCGCGACCCCGACCCGCGCGCCGCCGACGTCGTCGAGACCTGGGCCGACGTGCTCGACAAGCTGGAGCGCGACCCGATGGACTGCGCCGAGTTGCTGGACTGGCCGGCCAAGCTGCGGCTGCTGGAGGGTTTCCGGCAGCGCGAAAATCTGAGCTGGTCGGCGCCTCGGCTGCACCTGGTCGACCTGCAGTACTCCGACGTTCGGCTGGACAAGGGCCTGTACAACAGGCTGGTCGCGCGCGGTTCGATGAAGCGCCTGGTCACGGAGCACCAGGTGCTCGACGCCGTCGACAACCCGCCGACGGACACGCGCGCCTACTTCCGCGGTGAGTGCCTGCGCCGGTTCGGCGCCGACATCGCCGCGGCCAGCTGGGATTCGGTTATTTTCGACCTCGGCGGGGACTCGCTGGTGCGCATCCCGACGCTTGAGCCGCTGCGCGGCAGCAAGGCGCACGTCGGGGCGTTATTGGACTCGGTGGACAGCGCGGTGGAACTGGTGGAACAACTGACCAGCTGACGGGCGTTAGACCGGGAAACGTCGGCGTTGACCGGTACTGTAGAGAAGACCAAGCGGGCGCGTGACTTGGGTTAACACGAGCCGATGACTAAGCAGGAGGCGGCGATGGCTCAGGAGCAGACCAAGCGTGGTGGTGGCGGCGGCGATGAAGACGACTTCGCCGACGGCACGGCCGCGGGCCAGGAGCGTCGCGAGAAGTTGGCCGAAGACACCGACGACCTGCTCGACGAGATTGACGACGTCCTTGAGGAAAACGCCGAGGATTTTGTCCGCGCGTATGTCCAAAAGGGCGGACAGTGACCTGGCCTTTTACCGATCGCCTGTCCACTAACTCCCCGCTCCCCGGGACTCCGGGTATAGACCTGTCCTCGTTTGCCGACCTCCTCCGCCGCCAGGCGCCGGAGTTGCTGCCGGCGAGCCTGGGCGGCGGCGCGCACGCCGCCGCCGCGGGGGGCGCCAGTGCCCAGCTGCCGCACGGGACGACCATCGTCGCGTTGAAATACCCCGGCGGCGTCCTCATCGCGGGCGACCGGCGCTCGACCCAGGGCAACATGATCGCCGGGCGCGACGTGAAGAAGGTGTACATCACCGACGACTACACCGCGACCGGCATCGCCGGCACCGCCGCGATCGCCGTCGAGTTCGCTCGCCTCTACGCGGTGGAACTCGAGCACTACGAGAAGCTCGAGGGGGTGCCGCTAACGTTCGCCGGCAAGGTCAACCGGCTCGCGATCATGGTGCGCGGGAACCTCGCGGCGGCGATGCAAGGGCTGGTCGCCCTGCCGCTGCTGGCGGGGTACGACATCCACGCGGCGGACCCCGAAAGTGCGGGCCGCATCGTCTCGTTCGACGCCGCCGGCGGCTGGAACATCGAGGAAGAGGGCTACCAGGCGGTGGGGTCCGGCTCGATCTTCGCCAAATCGTCGATGAAAAAGCTGTATGCGCAAGTCACCGACGTCAATTCGGCGGTGCGGGTGGCCGTGGAGGCGCTCTACGACGCCGCCGACGACGACTCCGCAACCGGCGGACCGGATCTGGTCCGCGGCATCTTCCCGACCGCGGTCACCATCGGCGCCGAGGGTGCGGCGGAGGTGCCGGAGAGCCGCATCGCGGAACTCGCTCGTGAAGTCATCGAAAGCCGTTCGCGCGCAGACACTTTCGGTCCCGACGCCGAGCCGCGGGGTGACAAGTGAGCTTTCCGTATTTCATCTCGCCCGAGCAGGCGATGCGCGAGCGCAGCGAGCTCGCGCGCAAGGGCATCGCGCGGGGGCGCAGCGTGGTGGCGCTGGCGTATGCCGATGGCGTGTTGTTCGTCGCGGAGAACCCGTCGCGGTCCCTGCAAAAGATCAGCGAGATCTACGATCGCGTGGGCTTTGCGGCCGCGGGCAAGTTCAACGAATTCGACAACCTGCGCCGTGGCGGAATCCAGTTCGCCGACACCCGCGGCTACGCCTACGACCGCCGCGACGTCACCGGCAGGCAACTGGCCAACGTCTACGCGCAGACGCTGGGCACCATCTTCACCGAGCAGGCCAAGCCGTACGAGGTCGAGTTGTGCGTCGCGGAGGTCGCCCACTACGGCGAGACGAAACCGCCCGAGCTGTACCGGATTCTCTACGACGGGTCGATCGCCGACGAGCCGCACTTTGTGGTGATGGGCGGGACCACCGAGCCGATCACCACCGCGCTCAAGGAGTCCTACGCCGAAAACGCCGACCTTCGCGAGGCTTTGGGGATTGCCGTCGCGGCCCTGCGGGCGGGCAGCGCGGAGGCGTCCAACGGCGATCAGCCGTCCGTCGACGTGAGCAGCCTGGAGGTCGCCGTCCTGGACGCCAACCGGCCCCGGCGGGCGTTTCGGCGGATCAACCGGCCCGCCCTGGAGAGCATGCTGCAGGAGCTCGACAAAAAGGGCTCGAAATCCAAGGGCAAAGCTGCCGATCCGGACGAGAAATCCAAGGACTAGATCCCCCGGCCCGGCGGCCCGGGCGCGCTGGGGCTGATGGTGCCCGTGGGACCGGTGAGTTTTGTCGCTCGACGGTCCCGGCGGGATCTGATCCCGTTAATAACATCCCTGGGCGCGGCTTCCTCACCTTCGCGGTCGGACAACCAGTACCCTCAATTACGTGCAGCGACGAATTATGGGCATCGAGACCGAGTTCGGTGTCACCTGCACGTTCCACGGCCACCGCCGCCTGTCTCCGGACGAGGTCGCGCGGTACCTGTTCCGCCGGGTGGTGTCGTGGGGCCGCAGTTCCAACGTTTTCTTGCGCAACGGTGCCCGCCTCTATCTCGATGTCGGCAGCCACCCCGAGTACGCCACCGCCGAGTGCGACAGCCTGGTGCAGCTGGTCACCCACGACCGGGCCGGCGAGTGGGTGCTCGAGGATCTGCTCGTCGACGCGGAGCAGCGGCTCGCCGACGAGGGCATCGGCGGCGACATCTACCTGTTCAAGAACAACACCGACTCGGCGGGCAACTCCTACGGCTGCCACGAGAACTACCTGATCGTGCGGGCCGGCGAGTTCTCCCGGATCTCCGATGTGCTCCTGCCGTTCCTGGTCACCCGCCAGCTGATCTGCGGGGCCGGCAAGGTGCTGCAGACCCCCAAGGCCGCGACGTTCTGCCTTTCCCAGCGCGCCGAGCACATCTGGGAGGGCGTCTCCTCGGCCACCACGCGCAGCCGCCCGATCATCAACACCCGCGACGAGCCGCACGCCGACGCCGAGAAATACCGCCGGCTGCACGTCATCGTCGGTGACTCCAACATGTGCGAGACGACCACCATGCTCAAGGTCGGCACCGCCGCGCTGGTCCTGGAGATGATCGAGGCCGGCGTTCCGTTCCGGGACTTCTCGCTGGACAACCCCATCCGCGCCATCCGCGAGGTCAGCCACGACATCACCGGCCGGCGGCCGGTCCGGCTGGCGGGCGGGCGTCAGGCCAGCGCGCTGGACATCCAGCGCGAGTACTACAGCCGCGCCGTCGAGCACCTGCAGACCCGGGAGCCCAACGCGCAGATCGAGCAGGTCGTCGACCTGTGGGGCCGCCAGCTCGACGCCGTCGAGAGCCAGGATTTCGCCAAGGTGGACACCGAAATCGACTGGGTGATCAAGCGCAAGCTGTTCCAGCGCTACCAGGACCGCTACAACATGGAGCTGTCCGACCCCAAGATCGCCCAGCTGGACCTGGCCTACCACGACATCAAGCGCGGACGCGGCGTCTTCGATCTGCTGCAGCGCAAGGGCCTGGCCGCGCGCGTGACCACCGACGAGGACATCGCCGAGGCCGTCGACCACCCGCCGCAGACCACCCGCGCGCGGCTGCGCGGGGAGTTCATCAGCGCCGCGCAGGCCGCGGGCCGCGACTTCACCGTCGACTGGGTGCACCTGAAGCTCAACGACCAGGCGCAGCGCACGGTGCTGTGCAAGGACCCGTTCCGCGCCGTCGACGAGCGGGTCAAGCGGCTGATCGCGAGCATGTAGCGTCGCGGCCGCCTGGTCGCATCGGCCACACCGGCCCCCGCCTTGGTCGCCCACGCTGAAGTCGCGAACGTGGTAGCGCGGGCGCTACCACGTTTTCAAAGGCAGTGGTGCCCGCCAGCCCGTGACTGATGTTGCCATTGTGAATGTTGCGACTCGCCGGCCGGTGCAGGCGCGGGACGGGCGCCGGTTATAACCTGGTGCGAATGGCGATCTCGAAAGTCGAGCGGTTGGTCAACCTCGTCATCGCTCTGCTGTCCACCCGCGGCTACATCACCGCCGAAAAGATCCGGTCCAGCGTCGCCGGCTATGCCGACAGCCCCAGCGCCGAGGCGTTCTCGCGGATGTTCGAGCGCGACAAGAACGAATTGCGTGACCTCGGCATCCCCCTCGAGGTTGGCCGGGTGTCGGTCACCGACCCCACCGAGGGCTACCGGATCAACCGCGACGCCTACGCGCTGCCGCCGGTGGGGCTGACCCCGGACGAGGCGGCCGCGGTGGCCGTCGCCACGCAGCTGTGGGAGTCACCCGAACTGATCACCGCAACCCAGGGCGCCTTGCTCAAGCTGCGCGCCGCCGGCGTGGATGTCGACCCGTTTGATGCGGGAGCGCCGGTCGCCATCGCGTCCCCGGCCGGGGTTCCGGGCCTGCGCGGGTCGGAGGACGTCCTGGGGATCCTGCTGTCCGCGATCGATTCCCGCCAGGCGGTGCAGTTCCGGCACCGGCCGTCGCGGGCGGAGCCCTACACCGCGCGCACCGTCGAGCCGTGGGGCGTGGTCACCGAGAAGGGCCGCTGGTATCTGGTCGGCCACGACCGCGACCGCGACGCGACCCGCACCTTCCGGCTGTCCCGGATCGGCGCGGACGTCACCCCGATCGGGCCGCCCGGCGCCGTCACCGTGCCCGACGGCCTCGACCTGCGCAAGATCGTGGCCCAGACGGTCACCGAGTGGCCGGCCGGGGGACAGGCCCGGGTCTGGGTCGCCGACGGACGGGCCACCGCGCTGCGGCGCGCCGGGAGGCCCATAGCCGCGCGGGAGCTGGCCGGCCGCCGCGGCGAGGTGATCGAACTCGACATCGCATCCGCCGACCAGCTGGCGCGCGACATCGCCGGTTACGGGCCCGACGCCGTCGCGCTCGAGCCGCAATCCTTGCGCGACGACGTGCTGGCCCGGTTGCGGTCGCACGTGGGGATGAGCCGCAGATGACGCCCGTGTCCACCCGGTTGATCCGGCTGCTCAACATGGTGCCGTATTTCCAGGCCAATCCGAAGGTCACCCGGGCCAAGGCCGCCGCGGACCTGGGGGTGTCCGCCAAGCAGCTGGAGGAGGACCTCAACCAGCTGTGGATGTGCGGTCTGCCCGGCTACTACCCGGGTGACCTCATCGATTTCGAGTTCTCCGGCGACACCATCGAGGTGACGTTCTCGGCGGGCATCGACCGGCCGCTCAAGCTCACCTCGCCGGAGGCGACGGGCCTGCTGGTGGCGCTGCGGGCGCTGGCCGACATTCCGGGCGTGGTCGATCCGGAAGCGGCGCGCAGCGCGATCGCCAAGATCGAGGCGGCCGCCGGCGCCGTCGGGCAGGACGTCACGGCGGCCGCCGCCGACGAGCCCGCCCCCGTCGAGAGCCGGGCCGCCGCCGCGGTGCGCACCGCCGTGCAGTACCAGCACGCGCTGGCGATCGACTACTACTCCGCCTCGCACGACACCCTGACCAGCCGGATCGTCGACCCCATTCGCGTCCTGCTGATCGGCGGCCACAGCTACCTGGAGGCATGGTCGCGGGAGGCCGAAGGGGTTCGGCTGTTCCGTTTCGACCGGATCGTCGACGCCACCGAGCTGGGCGAGCCGGCCGCCGCCCCTGAGCCGGCGCGCCACGCGCCGCCGGACACGTCGTTGTTCGACGGCGATCCGGCGCTCCCGTCGGCCAGGCTGTGGGTCGCGCCGGCGGCCTCCTGGATGTTCGAGTACTACCCGATGCGGGAGGTGCTCGAGCTGGCCGACGGATCGTGTGAGGCCGTCATGACCTATGCCTCCGAGGACTGGATGACGCGCCTGGTGCTGGGCTTCGGCTCGGCCGTGCGGGTGCTCGAACCCGAGTCGCTCGCCCAGCGTGTACGGGATGCGGCGGCCGCGGCCCTGGAGTCCTACCAGGCAGTGACCGCCTAAGGCCCGGCGCGGGCGCACCGGCACATCGCCGCGCTGCGGTAGCATCGGGTGGACGTCTGGAGGTAATCAAAGTGGGCAGTCTTAGTCCGTGGCACTGGGCGATTCTCGCCGTCGTAGTGATCCTGCTGTTCGGTGCCAAGAAGCTCCCCGATGCCGCGCGCTCGCTGGGCAAGTCGATGCGCATCTTCAAATCCGAGATGCGCGAAATGCAGACCGAAGGCAAGTCTGAAGCGCCTTCGATTGAAACCACGGCAACCCCTCAGCCCGTGCAGTCGCAGCGGGTCGACCCGCCGGCGGCCACCGAGCAGGGCCACACCGAAGCGCGCCCGGCGTAGCCGCGTCGCCGCGGTGCCCGAGCGCCACCGACGGAGCACTAAACGAGCATCGTGAAAGGTTTCAAGGTTTCAGCGCGCACCGCCGGCCTGCTGAAACGACTCAACCCTCGCAATAGGCGCAGCCGCACCAATCCGGACGCGACGATGTCGCTGGTCGACCACCTGACCGAGCTGCGCACCCGCCTGCTGATCTCACTGGCCGCGATCCTGCTCACCACGATCTTCGGGTTCGTCTGGTACTCGCACTCGATCTTCGGGCTGGAAAGCCTCGGGGATTGGCTGCGCCACCCGTACTGTTCCCTGCCGCAGTCCGCGCGGGCGGAGCTCAGCCCCAACGGCCAGTGCCGCCTGCTGGCCACGGCGCCGTTCGACCAGTTCATGCTGCGGCTCAAGGTCGGGATGACGGCCGGGATCGTGCTGGCCTGCCCGGTGTGGTTCTACCAGCTGTGGGCGTTCATCACACCCGGGCTCTACCAGAAGGAGCGCCGCTTCGCGATCGCGTTCGTGGTGCCCGCGGCGGTGCTGTTCGTCGTCGGCGCCGTGCTGGCCTACTTCGTGCTGTCCAAGGCGCTGGGCTTCCTGCTGACCGTCGGCAGCGACGTCCAGGTGACCGCGCTGTCCGGGGACCGCTATTTCGGCTTTTTGATCAACCTGCTGGTGGTGTTCGGGGTCAGCTTCGAGTTCCCGCTGCTGATCGTCATGCTCAACATGACGGGCATGCTGACCTACCAGCGGCTCAAGTCGTGGCGGCGCGGGCTGATCTTCGGCATGTTCGCCTTCGCGGCGATCTTCACGCCCGGATCCGACCCGTTCTCGATGACGGCGCTCGGGGTGGCGCTGTCGGTGCTCCTCGAGTTCGCCATTCAGATCGCGCGGCTGCACGACCGGCGCAAGGCCAAGCGGGAAGCCCAGGTCGCCATTCCCGACGACGAAGCCTCGGTCATCGAGCCGCCCGCACCGATCACCGAGCCGGTGCCCGAGCCCTCGTTCACCGCCGGTCAACATGACGATGTCACCTGAGTCTCGGCCCGCTCGCAAGAGCGCATATTTGTGCCACGACACGCCGTATTTCATGTGCATTTGCGCACCCTGGCGCACTCGGGCGACGGCGTGACCGAACTACCCGAGCTGGCCCGGTTCGCCGCGGAACTGCGCTTCACGCTCGACGACTTTCAGCGGCAGGCGTGCGCGGCGCTGGAACGGGGCCACGGCGTGCTGGTGTGCGCGCCGACCGGCGCCGGCAAAACGGTGGTCGGCGAATTCGCCGTGCACCTGGCGCTGGCCTCGGGCGGCAAATGCTTTTACACCACGCCGCTCAAGGCCCTGAGCAACCAGAAGCACACCGACCTGACGGAACGCTACGGCCGCAACCGGATCGGGCTGCTGACCGGCGACATGTCGGTGAACGGGGACGCGCCCGTCGTGGTGATGACCACCGAAGTGCTGCGCAACATGCTCTATGCCGATTCGCCTGCGCTGCAAGGGCTTTCGTACGTGGTGATGGACGAGGTGCATTTCCTGGCCGACCGGATGCGGGGACCGGTGTGGGAGGAGGTGATCCTGCACCTGCCCGACGAGGTGCGGCTGGTCAGCCTCTCGGCGACGGTGAGCAACGCCGAGGAGTTCGGCGGCTGGATCCAGACGGTCCGCGGCGACACGACCGTGGTGGTCGACGAGCACCGGCCCGTTCCGCTGTGGCAACACGTCCTGGTCGGCAAGCGCCTGTTCGACCTGTTCGACTACCGGAACGCCGACGAACCAGGCGCTAAACGCGAGCCCCGCGTCGACCCGGACCTGCTGCGCCAGATCGCCCATCGCCGCGAGGCGGACCGGATGTCGGACTGGCGTGCTCCCCGGCGGCAGGCCGGGAGAGGAGGAGCGGGACGCGCCGGCGCCGGCCGGCCGCGCTTCTACCGGCCGCCTGCCCGGCCGGAGGTGATCGCGATCCTCGACTCCCAGGGGCTGCTGCCGGCGATCACCTTCGTGTTCTCCCGGGCCGGTTGTGACGCCGCGGTGCAGCAGTGCCTGCGGTCACCGCTGCGGCTGACCACCGAGGAGGAGCGCGCCCAGATCGCCGAGGTGATCGACCACCGCTGCGGGGATCTGGCCGACGACGACCTGGCCGTGCTCGGCTATTACGAGTGGCGCGAGGGGCTGCTGCGCGGTCTGGCGGCCCACCACGCCGGGATGCTGCCGGCGTTCCGCCACACCGTCGAGGAGCTGTTCACCGCCGGCCTGGTCAAGGCGGTGTTCGCCACCGAAACGCTGGCGCTGGGCATCAACATGCCCGCACGCACCGTGGTGCTCGAGCGGCTGGTGAAGTTCAACGGTGAGCAGCACGTGCCGCTGACGCCGGGGGAATACACGCAGCTGACCGGCCGCGCCGGCCGGCGCGGCATCGACGTCGAGGGCCACGCCGTGGTGCTCTGGAACCCCAGCGACGAGACCACCGAACCCTCCGCGGTCGCCGGCCTGGCCTCCACCCGCACCTTCCCGCTGCGCAGCTCGTTCGCCCCGTCGTACAACATGACGATCAACCTGGTGCACCAAATGGGCCCCGAGCAGGCGCATCAGCTGCTCGAGCGGTCGTTCGCCCAGTACCAGGCCGACCGCTCCGTCGTCGGCCTGGTCCGCGGCATCGAGCGCGGCGAACGGATGCTCGACGAGATCGCCGCCGAACTCGGCGGTCGCGACGCCCCGATCTTCGAATACGCCCGGCTGCGCGCGCGGATCTCGGAGCTGGAGCGCGCGCAGTCCCGCGCGTCGCGGCTGCAGCGGCGGCAGGCCACCACCGATGCGCTGGCCGCGCTGCGTCGCGGGGACATCATCACGATCACCCACGGACGGCGCGGCGGGCTGGCGGTGGTGCTGGAGTCGGCGCGCGACAGCTCCGACCCGCGCCCGCTTGTGCTCACCGAAAACCGTTGGGCGGGGCGGATTTCGTCGGCCGATTATTCGGGTGCGGCGGCGCCAGTGGGCTCGATGTCGTTGCCCAAGCGGGTCGAACACCGTCAGCCCCGGGTCCGCCGGGACCTGGCGTCGGCGCTGCGATCGGCCGCGGCCGGGCTGGCGGTTCCGGCCGCGCGCCGCAGCGGCCGCGGCGATGGCGACGGCGCGTTTCACGACCCCGAGCTGGCGTCGCTGCGGGCGGAGCTGCGCCGGCATCCCGCCCACAGCAGCCCGGGCCTCGAGACCCGGATGCGGGAGGCCGAGCGTTACCTGCGCATCGAACGCGACAACGCCCAACTCGAGAAGAAGGTAAGCGCCGCCACCAACTCGCTGGCCCGCACGTTCGACCGGATCGTCGGGCTGCTCACCGAACGCGGCTTCATCCAGGGTCCGGCCACCGATCCCCACGTCACCGACGACGGCAGGTTGCTGGCCCGCATCTACAGCGAAAGCGACCTGCTGGTGGCCGAATGCCTGCGCACCGGCGGTTGGTCGGGTTTGAAACCGGCCGAGCTGGCCGCGGTGGTGTCGGCGGTGATGTACGAGTCCCGGGGCGGCGACGGGCCCGGCGCCGCGCTGGCCGCCGAGGTGCCCACGCAGCGCTTGCGCCAGGCGCTGCAGCAGACGTCGCGGCTGTCGACCGCGCTGCGCGCCGACGAGCAGGCGCACCGCATCGCCCCGAGCCGCGAGCCCGACGACGGCTTCGTCAATGTCATCTACCGGTGGGCCCGGACCGGGGACCTGACCGCGGCGCTGGCCGTCGCCGACGCCCACCCGTCGGCCGGCGCCGGCGCCCCGCTGTCGGCGGGGGACTTCGTGCGGTGGTGCCGCCAGGTGCTCGACCTGTTGGACCAGGTGCGCAACGCCGCACCGGATCCCGAGCTGCGCGCCACCGCCAAGCGCGCCATCAACGACGTTCGGCGCGGCGTCGTTGCAGTTGACGCCGGGTAGGCTGGGCCCGAGCTACCGTTACAGGGCCAGCACACAAGGGAACTGAGGAGAGACGATGAGCGGACCGCAGGGATCGGAGCCGGGCCACGAGTGGCAACCGCCCGGTCAGGCCGGCGATCATTCATCGGAGCCCACCCAGGTGGCCCCGTCGCCCTGGCAACAGCAGCCGGGCCAGGACGCGACCTGGCAGGCCCCTGCCTACACGCCGGCCACGCCGCCCGCCGACTATCCGCAATACCAGCAGCCGGGGGAGCAGGCGTACCCGCAGCAGTACCCCCAGCAGCCCGGCTATGCCCAACCCGGGGGCCAACCCGATCAGTACGGGGCGCAGCCGCCCCAGTACGCCCAGCCCGGCCAGTACGGCCAGTACCCGCAGCCGGGCCAGTACGGTCAGTACGGTCAGCCCGGTCAGTACGGTCAGCCCGGCCAGTACGGTCAGCCCGGGCAATACCCGCAGCAGTACCCGCCCTACCCACAACAGCCCGCGAAGAAGCGCTCGACGGCGCTGATCGGCGGGGTGGCCGCCGCGATCGCCTTGCTGGTCGTCGCGGTCGTGCTGGTGCTCGGCTTCTGGGAGCCCGGGTTTTTCGTCACCACCAAGCTGGACGTCAACAAGGCTCAGGCGGGTGTCCAGCAGGTCCTCACCGATGAGACCAACGGCTACGGCGCCAAGAACGTCAAGGACGTCTCCTGCAACCACGGCCAAGACCCCGTCGTGAAGAAGGGCGGCACCTTCGACTGCGACGTCAGCATCGACGGCGCCAAGAAGCGCGTCACGGTGACCTTCCAGGACAACAAGGGCACCTACGAGGTCGGCCGGCCGCAGTAACGGTCAGCCGGGCAGCGCGTCCAGCGCCTTCTGCAGGCGGCCGATCGGGGAGCCGACGCCCAGCTCGGTCGCCAGCTCGGCGGTGCGTTTCGGGTGGGCGGCCGCCAGCGGCAGGGCGTCGGTGGGCGTCGACAGCGTGATCGGCGCGTCGGTGGCCACCCGCACCACCCGGTCGGCGGCCTCGATGTAGTCCGTTGCGGAAAGCAGTTTCCCCCTTAGACCCTTGGCCATCTTGGACTTCGGGTCCCGTGCGGCGGCCAGGATCTGTTCCAGCGAACCGTGCTGGGCCAGCAGGGTGGCTGCCGTCTTTTCGCCGACGCCGGGGACCCCGGGCAGCCCGTCGGACGGGTCGCCGCGCAGCAGCGCGAGTTCCGCGTAGGCCGGGCCCGCCCGTTCCCGCGGCACGCCGTAGGTCTCGGCCACCTCGGCCGGCCCGAACAGCGTGGCCTTGGTCAGCCCGCGGCCCAGGTAGAGCACCCGCACAGGGATGGGATCGTCGGCCACCACCTGCAGCAGGTCGCGGTCGCCGCTGACCACCACGACCGGATCGGTGCGCTCCCGCGCCGCCAGCGTGCCCAGCACGTCGTCGGCCTCGAAGCCTTCCGCTCCCGCCGTCGGGATACCGAACGCGTCGAGCAGCTCCATGATCATGTCGATCTGGGGCGTCAGGTCGTCGGGCACTTCCTCGATGTCGGGCTCGCCGCGGGGCTCGGCTTCGGCGACCCGGTGCGCCTTATAGGACGGGATGAGGTCCACGCGGAACTGCGGACGCCAATCGAGATCCAGGCATACCACCAGCCGGCCGGGCCGCTGCTGGGTGATCACGAGGGCCATCGAGTCGATGAACCCGCGCACGGCGTTGACGGGCCGGCCGTCGGGGGCGGTGATCGACGACGGCACCCCGAAGTACGAGCGGAACCACATGCTGGCGCCGTCGAGCAGTGCCAGTGGCGGATCGCCACGCGTCGGGCCCAGTGGCGATCGCAAGCGCGGCGAGCCGGGTGCGGGCATGCCGGCTATCTTGCCAGCGTCGCCGTCGACCGGTTAGCTGGGAACATGATGTCGTCCACAGCGGTTCGCGGGGTTACCCGCGCTGGATGGGTCTCATGACAAGGCCGGGCCGCCCCGCCAACCGGGCAGCTACGGCAGCGGTGGCCGGCAAGATCGTCGGCTCGGCGGTCGGGGGCGTGATCGGCGGTATTCGCGGAACCGCCAAGGGAATTCGCGACGGCTGGCGCGAGGGCAGTCTGTCGGTGGCGGGTCGACCGGGCCGGGCCTGGTGGCAGGGTGTCATCGGTGGTCTGCGCGGTGTCGGCACCGGAATCCGCGATGGCTGGGAGGCAGGCGGTCGGGCTCCCGGGGCACCGCGCTGACCTTTTGCATCGCCGAACGGGTCGCCGTTTCGCCTTCGTCGATCAGCGCGGCCTGCCTCGTTAAACTCACAGCCTATGCCTTCGACTGGGCGCTGAGAGAAGGGCTGGAGGGCTGACGATGAGCGCTGACGCGGTGTACTACCGGGCCGATATGCGCGGATTCAATCCCGGAGACCGGGCTACCCGCACCTTGGACCCGATGGACGAAAAGGAGTACACGTACGCGACGACCCGGCTCGACGTAGCGCGTGCGATTGCCGCTAAGCATTCGAATTTCTGCGTTTACCGTGTTCTGCTCGACGAGCCCATCGAAGCAGACCCCGACGCCGCCCAGGACAACCTCGGTGAATCCTTCGTGCGGGCCCCGTCGGGCGCCGTCTCGCGTGTCGTGGATGCGGAAGAAGCGTGAATTATCAACGCGCGAAACGGTTTTCGGAAATTGATCCGGCGAATCGCTGATGCCGGATCGGCGCGAATCGACGGAAGACCGACATGAGCTCTGACCGATTCGACGCAGACGTGTACGCGGGTCGGCTGGCCGCGGCGGCCGCGGCGACCGCCGAGGCCGGGCTGGCCGGCCTGGTGATAACCCCGGGCTGCGACCTGCGGTACCTCGTTGGCTCCCGCACCCAGACCCTCGAACGGCTCACCGCGCTGGTGTTGCCGGCCTCCGGCGACCCGACGGTCGTGGTGCCCCGGTTGGAGCTGGCCTCGCTCGAGGGCTCAGCCGTTGCGGAACTTGGCCTGGCCGTGCGGGATTGGGTCGACGGCGACGACCCCTACCGGCTGGTGGGCGCGGCTTTGGGCGGGGGCCCCGCCGCGACCGCCGTCACCGATTCCATGCCCGCGCTGCACCTGTTGCCGCTGGCCGAAGTGCTCGGCGTGCTGCCGGTGCTGGCCACCGACGTGCTGCGCGGGTTGCGGATGGTCAAGGAGGAATGCGAGATCGACGCGCTGCGCAAGGCCGGCGCGGCCATCGACCGGGTGCACGCCCGCGTGCCGGAGTTTCTGCGCCCCGGCCGCACCGAGGCCGACGTCGCCGCCGACATCGCCGAAGCGATTGTGGCCGAAGGGCATTCGGAGGTGGCCTTCATCATCGTCGGCTCCGGACCGCACGCGGCCGACCCTCATCACGGCTACTCGGATCGAGAACTGCGGGCCGGCGACATCGTCGTCGTCGACATCGGCGGCGCGTATGAGCCCGGCTACCACTCCGACTCGACCCGGACCTACAGCATCGGCGAGCCCATGCCCGATGTGGCGCAACGGTATTCGGTTCTGCAGCGGGCCCAGCGCGCGGCCCTGGCCGCCGTGCGTCCCGGCGTGACCGCCGAGCAGGTCGACGCCGCGGCCCGCGACGTGCTGGCCGAGGCCGGGCTGGCGGAGTTCTTCGTGCACCGAACCGGGCACGGCATCGGTCTGTCGGTTCATGAGGAGCCCTACATCGTCGTCGGCAACGATCTGCCCTTGGCCGCGGGCATGGCGTTCTCCATTGAGCCCGGCATCTACTTTCCCGGCCGGTGGGGCGCCCGGATCGAGGACATCGTCGTCGTCACCGAGGACGGCGCCCTGGCCGTCAACAACCGGCCGCACGAACTGATCGTGGTGCCCGCGCCCTAGCAGGCATGACGGCCCCGCCGCGTAGGTTGGGCCACGTGTCGATCCTGGACCTCACGCTGCTGCCGTTTCGCATCGCCCGTCATGTCGCCGGCGCCGTGCTGCACCCGGTTACGCCCGCGCCGGCGCCGCCCGCCGAGCTCGTCGTCGTCGACGGGATGCCCGAGGGCGTGCCACCGGCGGCGCGACGCCCCGAACCGTGGCTGCCGGTGCCGTCGGATTGGCCGTTCGGCGAGGAGTTTCCGCGCACCTGCGGCGCCGGCCGGCTCGCCGGGGGCGCCCTGTTCTGGACCGACTTCCTCTACGACGACCACGGCGCGACCGGCATCCCGGTCGGGGACCTGAAGATTCAGGCGCCGCCGCGCGGCACCTACGTCTATCCCGACGGTCCCGCCGCCGGCAACGGCGCCGACGTCTTCCGCGTCGCCATCGGGCTCACCGAAACCCACACATGGTGGCGCATCGACTGGAACACGCTGGTGGACGCCTCGGTGCCCATCGCGCTGTTCACCTTCGACACCGACCCCGCCCGCACCGCCGCCGCGGACTGGCCGGCCGGGGCGGGCGTGCGCTCGGAGGGCATCGACATGGCCCTGCTGGTGTCCGGGCGCGGCGCGGTGCTGATCGACCTGACCACGCGGGCCACCACGCCGGTCGCACACAGCGTCGACATGCAGTCGCGGTCGTTCCTGGCACCGGTCCCGCGGGCGGTGCTGGAACCGGCCGGAAGCTGGACCGTCCGGCTGGCCGCGGGGTTGGCCAACGCGACGGGTGACGGGTTCGCCGACGTGCCCGCCGAGCGCGGGGCGCTGCCCGGGCAACCCAACGTCTACAACCTCGCGTTCCGCACCCACGAGCAGGAGCCGCCGCACCTGAACTTCTGGTCGGATGCCGCGCAGGCCGCCGCCCTGACCCACGGCGACGTGTCCGCGTTCGCGGTGACGGTGCCGTGGGCTCGGCTCGCGGCCCGCGAAACCGAGCCGGAACCGGTCGTCACCGGCCCGACGACCCGCTGGTACGTGTCCTCGGTCGAGCTGGGACAGGGCATAGAAGGCGGGTTGGCCTCCTACGACATCCTGAGCACCAAGCCCCAGTTCCTCGGTCGCGTCCAGCCCTATTCGATCTGCCTGCCGTCCACCTACGCGCCGGGCCGGGCGCTGCCGCTGACGTTGTTGCTGCACTCGCTGGCGCTGGGCCAAAGCCAGTTTGCCGCGATCGATCCGCGCCTGTTGCACGAGGTCTGCGAGGGCCGTGACTCGGTGGTGGTCACGCCGCTGGCCCGGGGCCCGTCGAGCTGGTACTTCGACGCCGGGGAACTCGACGTGTGGGAGGTGTGGGCGCGGGTCGCCGAACAGCTAGGCACCGACCCGAATCGCACCGTCATCTCGGGCTATTCGATGGGCGGGTACGCGGCCTACAAGCTGGGGTTGAGCTACCCGCAGGTCTTCTCGCAGGCGGTCGTCCTGGCCGGGCCGCCGGCCTGCGGGGTGCGGCTGATCCCCGGCGTCGACATCCCGGCCGACCTCGACCCGGACTCGCCGTGCGCCCGCGAGGGCGATACCTGGAAGCTGCTGGTCAACGCGCGCTGGCTGCCGTACGTCATCGCCCATGGCCTGGTCGACGAGCTGGTGCCGTTCGCCTCGGCCGCCGAGCAGGTGCTCGAACTCGACCGGCTGGGCTACCGCCACCGGTTCACCGTCTACCCGCTCGAGGATCACATCGCGTGGGTGGTGCAGGACAAGTTCGAGGATCCGATCGCGCACATGGGAACGGCTCTGCGCCAAGCCGATCCGGGACACATCACGTTCGCGTGGTATCCGCAATTGGTGCGCGCCGATCTGGGCATCGGCCCGCATCAGGTGTGGTGGCTCTCGGAGCTGACCGCCGATCCGTCGGTGACGGCGCGGCGCGGGGCCGTGGCCGAAGTCGACGCGCGGTCATATGCCCGGCCGGACCCGACACACACGATTCGGCACCACCGTGGCATCATTCCGCACTTCGACCCGACGCCCGGCCTGTACAGCGAGCTGGACTGGCAGGTGGGGCGGCCCGTCGCCCCGCTGCCGTACCTGACGCTGCGGCTCACCGGGGTCGCCAGCGTCACGGTCGACGTCGCGCGCGCCGGGCTGGCCGGGCTGCCGTTGTCGACGATCACGATCGCCACCGACGTCGCCACGCGGATCACGCTGGTGGGGCTGCCCGCCGGGGTGGCGGTGCAGCTCGACGATCACCCGGCCGGGCCGACCGTGGCGGTACCCGCGGGACGGCACCGCATCACGTTGCGTGCCCCCTCCCTTCTTGGTTCGCGAGCGTAACCTCACTGCGAATTTCGGTTTGTGGCAGTGCCGTTAGGCTCGGCGCGAGCCGGAGGCACCCCGACTCGCCGCAGCCGTTTGGTGGCACGACTGGGTGAATAGCGACGGTCGGCGAGCTGGACGAGAATTCGGCCGTGGTTCCGTTGGTCGTCGATCCGCAGGCGCTGTTCGCCGTGGGCAGCGCCGTGATCGGCGCCGGCGACGGCCTGGCCGCCAACCTGACGGTGTTGACTGCGGGTTTTGCGGCCCACGCCGGCCTGGATGCGGCCGGCACGGTGTTCGGCCTGGCATATCAGGACGCGGGGGAGTCGGTGCTGCAGGCCGCGGCGGCCGCCGTCAACGCCTGCCGGCAGAGCGGGGCCCTGATACAGCAGGGCGCGGCGAACTATTCGCAGGCCGAAGCGGCCTCCACGCTGGGCGGCGGCGCCGGCGCGTTGCAGGCGCCGCCCGCGGAGGGCAAGGTCTCGGCGCCGGGGCCGCCCGGGACGTGGGGTCAGGGGCAGCCGCCACCGCTGCTGTGGGCGTTGGTGGAGTCGTTCGTCGACGACGCGTGGCCCGACGGCGACGTGGCCGGGCTGCATGCGGCCGCGGCTCGTTGGCGGGGCTTCGCCGGGGCGGCGGGCGGGATGCGGAGCGCGCTGAACGCCGCCAAGGCCCTGCTGGACGCGCATCAGATCCCCGAAGGCGAAAAGATCGGCGACGCGCTTTCGCGAATCGGTGACTGCATGGGCAAGATCGGCGAGGCGTCCGGAAAGCTGGCCACGGCCCTCGACAACTTCGCCAACGAGGTGGACGGCGCCCAGGACCACATCCGGGATCTGTTGCACCGGCTGGGGTCGCTATCAGACCTCGGGCACGACGTGATGTTGATCATCAAGGGCGACGCGCTCGACGAGATCAAGAGGATCGCCAAGGACATCAACGACGTGCTGCACGACCTGGGGCGCGAGGCCCGGGCCGCCGAGCAGGGAGTCAAGCTGGGTTTGCAGGTCGTCGACGGCTTGGTCGTCGAGCTGGAGAAGTACGTGCGCCGCGAGGCCACTCAGTTCTTGGGTGAAGCGGTCGGCAATCAGGTGGCCACCGCCTTCGACGTTTTTGCCAACGCCAACGAGGGGGCCTTGAAGGGTGCCGTCGGGATGGCGCTGGCCATCGGCGATCTCGACCCGCGGTGGTTCCTCCTCGACCCCCATGGTGCCGCCGAGACGTGGACGGGCATGGCGAAAGGCTTGTGGAAAGGAAGCCTGGTCAATCGCGTCAGCAACCCACAAGGGTTTGTCGAAGCGAACTGGCAGCAGCTCAAATCCCTTTTGCACCTTGATGATTGGAGTACCGCGCGGCCGGGACTGGGTTTCGGGGAAAACGCCTTCGATGCCGCCATGTTCTTCATTCCCGGCGCCGGTGAGGCCGGCGGGGCGGCGGACGCGGGCGGGGCGGCCGCGCGTGGAGCCGAGGCCGCGGAAGCCGCGGGCAGTGCAGGGCGCGCCGGTGCGGAGGCGGCCGGTGGGCTCGCGGGTGCCCGCGGCGCGTTGGCTGATATCGCCGGCACGGGTGGCGATCTGACCAAGAACCTCGAGGGCGTTGCCGGGAAGCTGCCCAAGATCGAGCCGCCGCCCGTGGGCGGCCGCCCGGTGGGTTTGCCGATCTCGAAGCCGCTGGAGGCGCCGGTCGAGCCGGCGCCCGCGCTGCCGGACGGGGCGCCAGGTGCGCACGAACCACCCCCTGAGCCGTCGACGGCTGCGCCTGCATCGGCTCCGGGCGGCCCGCATGATCCGGTGTCAACGCCCGGTGGCCCCCACGAGCCGGTGTCAGTGCCGGTGGACGGTCCTCATGATCCGATACCGGCTCCGCCGTTGGGTCCTCATGATCCGATACCGGCGACTACGCCGGCTTCGCATCCGCCGTCCGTTCCCGCAGCGGCGGCCGAACGCGTTCCGTCGACTATTCCGCAGCTGGCTGAGCATTCCTCTGGTCCGGTGTCGGTGTCGCCTGGCGGATCTCCCGTCGAACCCGCACCTGTCGCTGCGCACTCGCCGTCACCCGGCTCTGCGATGCCGCATTCCACGCCCCCGGGAGGTCGACCGCCTGAACTGCCAGCACCTGGTGGCCGCGGCTGGCACGGGCCTGCCGACGGCGTTCCGGCAGGGACTCACCCGCATGGAGGGCCACCACACCGTACTGGCCCGCACGAACCTGGTGAAGGCAATCCGCACGGTGGACGCCAACACAAACCGCCGCCCCACGACGACGCGCCTAAACCATCTGGCCACGGGATTGCCCACCATGACCTGGCCGACGGCGGCCACCATGAGAGCCTGAACGATAGGTTGACGTCGGATGATCTGTCGGCACTTGCCGACTACACTGGGTCCGGCTATCAGGACCTAAACGAAGCGTTAAGGAGCGGCGCTTTGGACGCGTCCCAACACGCTCGCGTGGAGGCTTTAAATAAGGCTCTGGAGAAGCTTCCCGCGTATCAAGGCCCAGTAATTCGTGGGACAAATCTTCCGCCTGAGGTGCTTGCTCAATATCGACCAGGCGAGGTTATTACAGAGGATGCTTTCCTAAGTACCACAACGAATCCGGCCGTGGCGCGGTCGCAGGTTTTTTCCGGTAATGTCGAGTTCAGGATTATGTCCAGCAGTGGGCGAGACATCTCGTCCGTTTCGATGTTCCCGGGCGAGCAAGAGATACTTTTTCCCGCTGGTACTCGATTTTATATACTAAGTAAGACAATGGATCCGGTGACGGGAAGAACGGTTATCCGCATGGCTGAACGCTAGATCGATGCGAGTCAGGGGAGCTAGACGATGGGAGTTCTACAGTGAGCAAGAGGATTGCAGGCAAGACTTTTTCTACGCCCGAAGAGGCAGGCGTCACTCCGCCCACCGAAGAGGAGTTGGCGCAAATACAAAAGCAATTTGATGAGTTTGAAGAGAAAATAAATGCCGTGGCACCGGAAGATCGTGTTACAGAAGTGTCACCTAAATTCTGGGATGACATTTCCGGTACCGAGTATGACCCTCGGCGCAAAAAGTAGCTGTTGACCTATCGGCTTGATCGAGCCCGCGCTACTCGCCCCGGTCCAACAAATCCGACGACCCCAGCACCCGCTCCACCTGCACCTCGATGACCACCCGTCGCGGGTTGGGCCGCGGGGTGCGGTAGCGCTGGGCATAGCGCAGCTCGGCGTCGCGGACGGCGTCGGCAT
>NZ_DATJPU010000310.1:0-30366 GCF_035506235.1 Mycobacterium sp. | reverse complement strand
GGAAGTGCCACCGGCGCTGGCTCGCTTGTGCGCGATAGCCACGCAACAGGCGATTTTGAGCTTTTGCGCATTGTGCTCAGGCGGGTGTGCCGCGGCCATCGGACAGCAGCGCCGCTTCGCAGGACTACCGAGCAGGAGTTGTGGTCGTCAGCTCCGTCAGGCCGAGAGGAAGGCCTATCTTGATGGCCGCGGCAACACCCGAATTAGTTGCCGCCGAGGATGATTCACCGCAGTCCCACCGGGATGCCCCTACTAGTTGCCGCCCATGACGCCACCAACCGCGCAAAGGTGGGCAACGACTTCGAAGCTACCGCAGGCGAATTCGGCGAAGCCGCGGGCAAATGCGATCCGGCTGCGCCCGCACCGCCCATAAGGTCTGTGGCGAGTTAGACGGGGGCGTTCCTGCGGATACCGTCGTGGATGAGCTGGTGAAAAACGCCAATATCATCACCCCCGGCGCCGACCCCGCCGTCTCCGTCGCACCGAGGCCCGATTCGTCATCGCCTCAGCGGGAGCCCACTGTCCGAACCATCAGGTGGGCTTCGCCAACCGGAATGGGCCAAGACATCGGGTGAAGCTGATTTCCTTCATCGAAGGGGCTGCTGCGACCAATCCGGTTCCACCGGTACCCCAGGTACCGGACGCCCAGACGCTGAAACCGCCACAGGCGGTGGCGCCCGCCCCACCCAGGAAGGCACCTCGTGTCGTTGGTCCTCCGCCCGGCAGGGGCGGCGGCGGAGGCGGCAATGGTGGTGGTACCGGCGGGGTGGCCCCGACACCACCCATGGAGCCGGGCATTATCACGCTCGCGCCATAACCGCTCGGTCAGCGAGTGCCCGCTTCCCGGCATTCCGCCACGAGGACGCAATCAGAATGCCTCGGGATCCCGTTGGACCTCAACCGGCACCGGGTGGCGATACAGGCGAGAGGCGTTCTCCCAGCTGATTTTCCGGATGGCGTCCGGCGCCAGGTCGCCGATTTGCTCGTGGATGGTCCGTTGGGTGTGCGGCCAGGTGGAGTCGCAATGCGGGTAATCGGCCTCCAGCATGATGTTGTCCACCCCGATTCGGTCACGCTGGACGAACGACGACTTGTCCTCCACGGCGCAGAACCAGAAGTTCCGGGTGAACACCTCCGCGGGAGTGAGGCTTTCGCCGAGCGCCTGCCAGGTGCCGTACATCGCGTGATAGCTGAGCATGTGGTCGAGGCGGTCGAGCAGCCCGGCTACCCAGCCTATTCCGCCTTCCGACAAGCAAATTCTCAGATCGGGGAACCTGCTGGGCAGGCCGGAGTACAACCAGTCGACCGCGGCGGAGATGGCGTAGGCGAAGAACAGCACGCCCTGGACGTCCGGCGGCGCGTCGTCGGTGGTGGACGGCGACGACCCCGAGGATCCGATGTGCAGGTTCACGACGGTCCCCGTCTCGGCGCACGCCGCCATGATCGGGTCCCAGTGGCCGGAGTGAATGCTCGGCAGCCCGAGCATCGCCGGGTTCTCGCTGAAGGTGACGGCGTGAAATCCGCGTTCGGCGTTCTCGTGGATCATCTTCGCGCCGAGCTCGGGGTCGAGCAGCCACGGCAATTGGCAGGGAATGATGCGTTCGGGGTAAGAACCGGCCCAGACCTCGAGGTGCCAGTCGTTCCATGCGCGCACCGACGCCAGCGCCAGGTCCCGATCCGTGGTCACCTGCTGCAGCCGCTGGCCGGCGAAGCCGGGCAGGAACGACGGGAAATTCAGCGAGGCGTAGATACCATTCAGGTCCATGTCCCTGACGCGCTCGTGGATATCCCAAACGCCCCTGCGCATCTCGTCGAAACGGACCGGCTCGAACCCGTACTCCGCGACCGGCCGCCCGACCACGGCGTTGAATCCGACGTTCGGCAATTCCCGGCCGTCGTAGACCCAGGTCTGTCCCCCATCGCCGGTGTCCACGACCCTGGGGGCGCGGTCGGCGAACTTTCGTGGCAGACGTCCGGTGAAGGTGTCGGGCGGTTCGACGATGTGGTCATCGGCCGAGATCACCGTGTAGCGGCGTGGCGCCTGGGGCGGATCGGGCAGGAACGTGACCGAGCGCTGCTCGCCCGTCTTCGCCGTCGTGAAGCTCAGGTCGCCGGCCAGTTCATCGATCGATTTCACTCGTCAATCTCCTTGCGGGGCAGGGCGCTTACCCATTACATGAGCACATCCGGATCGGCCTTGATCGTCATCCGTGCGGCCCCCGCCCAGTACACGTCGGCGGCGCGTTCGATGAGCGACCGCTGCATGCCCGCCATGTCCGACCAATTCATCTGCACCGGCTCCTTGCCGGTGAGCATCACGTCGTAAGCCAGCTGGCACACCCGCTCGATCGACGCCGCCCGGTATACGGCTTCCGGGAGGTTGCAACCGGTCGCGATCACGCCGTGGTTGGCCAGGATCGTGAGGTTGGCGCCGCCGATGCGCGCGGCGAGCTCCGCGGCGCGGGCGGGGCTGTCGATTTCCCCGTCGTACGTGTCGACCAGGCACAGGTCGTCGAGGTAGAGCGAACCGGTCTGGTGCACGAGTTCGGGGAGCCTGCCCAGCGCGGCGAGGACACACGCGTGGTACGGGTGATTGTGGATGACCACGCGGGCGTCGTCGCGGACCCGGTGCAGCTCGGTGTGGATGTGGATGGCCGGGGTGACATCCCAACGACCGCGAACCACCCGCGCCTCGCTGTCCACGACGCAGATGTCCGAGGCGGTGAGCTCCTGCCACCACAGTCCCCACGGATTGACGAACATGTCCGTTTGGCCATCGGGCTGCCAGGTGATGTGTCCGGCCATGTTCTCCGCGAAGCCGATGCCGGCCAGGTGGCGGAAGGCGATCGCGAGCGCCTGTTCGTTGGACAGTTCGACGCCGATCGGGGGCACCACCGACGGCGCCCAGACCTCCAGGCCACCCCGCCGCGCGTCAGGAGCGTTCATGACCGGCCTCCATCCTCAGTCGAATATCCTCGCGGAGCAGGCCTTTGGCGACCTTGCCCCCGGAAGATCGGGGAAGCTCATCGACCACGATGAGGCGTTCGGGCAGCAGTTCCTTCGAGACTCCCAGCGCCAACAAATGATCGATCAGTCGCGGCAGGTCGATGGTTTGCGAGTCGACGAGTTCGGTGTAGACACAAACCTTTTCACCGAACACCGGATCGGGCATCGCGACCGCCACCGCCACCGCGATCGCGGGGTGGGTCGCGACGGTGTCCTCGACCTGGGTCGCGCTGATGTTCTTGCCGCCGCGCAGGATGAAGTCAGAAGTGCGGCCGGTGACGGTCAGATAGCCCTCCGCGTCGATCTCGCAGAGGTCGCCCATGCGCATCCACCCGTCGGCGGTGAACAGCTTGTCGTGATCGGTCCCGCCAAGGTACCCGAGGCTGGTCGCCGGTCCCCGGCATGCGGGCTGGCCGCGCCCAGTCTCGGTGACGTCCCGATCTCCGTCGAAGAGCCGGACCGCCATCTCGGGAACGATGCGGCCGCCCGTGCGGAGTCGGCGTTCGCGCGGGTCGTCGACCGTGGTCGCGCTGAGCATCCCGGTCTCGTTGGAGCCGTAGAACTGCAAGATCTTCGCGCCGGTGAGCTCCTCGAATTCGGCGGCCGGCCGGTACGGCAACGCCTCGCCGCCGGCGAAAACGACGCGCAGCGAGCTCAGGTCGTGCTCGCGGCAAGCCGGGTCCGCCATGAGCATCGTCAATTGTGTGCTGACACAACACAACACGGTTACTCCGTGCTGGGCGATCGCCTCACACGCCCCACGCGCGGTGAACCGCTGCATGATCACCGCGGTGGCGCCGAGATAGATCGGGGTGGTGTGGCTGGTCCAAAGCCCGAAGCCGAACGGCGTGGGTATGACCGGCAAGAAGACGTCATCCGGAGTCAGCAACCCGTTGGCCACAGCCTTCTGGTGAAAGTAGTGCCAACGGTTTTGCGTGTGCACCACGCATTTGGGCAGGCCCGTCGTCCCGGAGGTGGAATTGATGAGAAACATGTCGTCGGGGCCCAGTTGGGATTCCACGCCCAACGCCCTGGGTTGCGTGTCAACGTTGAGCCGCGGCGCGCCGGGATTGGCGTTCAATTCCAGTACGGGCAACCGGTTTTCGCCGGCCACCCGCGCCGCGGTCGCGCCGCGCTGTGAATCGCTGATCAGCATCTTTGGTTGCGAATTGCGCAATATCGCAGCCACCTCGCGGGCCCCCGCGCGCGCACCGATGCCGACCACGACGGCGCCGCACCGTTCGATCGCGACGAAGAGCACGTGGATGGCGGTGGAGTCGCCATGCCACACCGCGATGCGATCACCGCGCAGCACACCGACGCCGGCCAGCTGCTCCGCCAGTTTGCTTGCCGCATGGTCGAATTCATGCCAGCTCAGCGATGCGCCGAGATGGTCGACATAGGCCAGGCGGTGCGGTGCGGATTCGGCGTTACGACGTACCGCGTCCGACAGGGTCGAGTCGGACCACCAGCCGGCGGCGCGGAACAGGGCCGAGTCCTCGTCGGTGAATGCCGGCGAGCCCACAGTGTCCAGCCCGCCGGCGCTCATTCCCAAATGATAGGGAAACCGCGCGGCGTTTCGTCGGGCAAGCCCCGCGGCGTTACGGATTCTGCGGCGCGGGGGCGTTGTGCTGGTTGGTGCCCGCGGTGCCCGGGCGAGCGTGCGGCGTAGGACAGGTGATGCGCGGAATGCAGCCACAGTTGAGGCCGATGATGCAGGCGCCCCCGCCGACGGGCTGCACGGGTAGGGCGCCGCCGCCGTCGCTACCGCTCGGCGCCGTGCCGGACGAAGGGCTCGTTGCGCTGTTCGGCTGCTCGCCGGCGGCGTCCTGCACGCCGCCAACGCCGAAGCCGACCGCAAATACCAGTGCGGCGCCGCCGCACGCCGCGGCCGCCAGCCTGCCTTTGCGATTCGTCATGGCTACCAACTGTAATTTCCGGTCGCGGGATGCGCACAGCGACACAGGGTGCTTTAGTCAAATCCGACGGAAGCTGCCAGCACGGGAGGCGGTGGCGAATGCGGACCACGCGAATTGCCGGGCTCTGGCCGGGGCTGCTGAGCGGCGCGGCCGCCGGGGCTGCGGGCACCACCGCGCTCGACGTCATCACGTACCTCGACATCGCGGTGCGGGGCCGGGCGACCAGCACGACACCCGAGAGGACCTCCATGCCGTTCATGTCCATGCCGTTCATT
This sequence comes from Mycobacterium sp., assembly GCF_035506235.1. GTDB lineage: Bacteria > Actinomycetota > Actinomycetes > Mycobacteriales > Mycobacteriaceae > Mycobacterium. The sequence continues at coordinate 25,166 of NZ_DATJPU010000310.1, read as the reverse complement.
CCGAGCCTTCGTCTCGTATGGTCAGTCTGTGCTGATCGGGTTCCTGCTAGCGCTGGGTTGCTCGGTGTGTTACGGCACGGCCTCGGTTTTGCAGGCCGTCGCGACGCGATCGGTGGAAGCCACAAGCACATCGGGCATCGACGCCGTGCTGCTGATGCGCGCCGCCCGGCAGTGGCGCTATATCGCCGGCATCGGTCTCGACGGTCTCGGTTTTCTGCTTCAGGTGATGGCGCTGCGTTTGGTGCCGATCTACGTCGTCGCCGCGGCGCTGGCCGCCTCCATCGCGGTCACCGGCATCGTATCCGCGTCGGTCCTGTCGGCCCGGCTGTCACCAGCCGAGTGGACGTCCGTCGGGGTGGTCTGCGTGAGCCTCGCCGCGCTCGCCTGCGCGGCCGGGCCGGGGCACTTTCGTCACGCCCCGGCCGGACTCGGCTGGGCGCTCATCGGCGTGGTCGCCGCAATTTTCATCGCCGGTGCGGCCGCGGGCCGGCTCGGCGATCGCGAGCGCGCGCTCGCCCTCGGGTTCGGCGCCGGAAGTGGATTCGGTGTCGTCGAGGTCGGCGTGCGCCTGGTGGACGTGGTCGATCCGACCAAGGCCGCGTTCTACACCAACCCGGCCCTGTACTCGGCGGCCGGTGGCGGGGCCGCGGGATTTCTCCTGCTCACCTCCGCCTTGCACCGCGGGTCGGTGACCACGACGGTGGCCGCGATGGTCGTCGGTGAAACGATCGCCCCCGCGCTCGTGGGGGTGGTGTGGCTGGGCGACAGTGCCCGCCACGGTCTCGGCTGGTTGGTGGTCCTCGGATTCGTGGTGGCGGTGTCGGCAACATTGGTCTTGGCCCGCTTCGGCGAAGCGCCCACCCCCGCCGAGTCCGGTTAGGTCGCCGCTGGGGAATTAGCGGCATAGGTCGTGCCACGCGGTTGGCGGGTCCACAGCACGCCGCCCTGCGCGCTGACGCCGGCGGCGATCAACTCACGTTTGAGGATCTTGTTGGTGGCGGTCGCCGGCAGGTCGTCATTGATGCGCACATAGCGCGGCCACGCCTTCGGCGACAGGTCGGGTTGCGAGGCGAGGAACTTTTCCAAATATTCGGGCCGAAAGGCAATCCCGTCGCGCAGCACGACGGCCGCCATCACCTGATCGCCGACGCGCTCGTCGGGCACGGCGTAGACCGCGACCTGGCTGATTTGCGGCAGCCGTTCCAGGATCCGCTCGATCGGCGCCGCCGCCAAGTTCTCGCCGTCCACGCGCATCCAGTCCGCCGTGCGGCCCGCCAGATAGATCCAGCCGTCGGCGTCGCGGTAGGCCAGATCGCCGGACCAGTACATGCCGTGCCGCATGCGCTGCGCCGTCGCGGACGGATCGTTGTAGTAGCCGGTGAACGGCCCCGCGCCCTGGGTGTTGACGAGCTCGCCGACCGCTTCGTCGAAGTTGGCCAGCGCGCCGTGTTCGTCGAACCGCGCGACGGCGCACTCCGTCAGGGTCCGCGGGTTGTAGATGGCGACCCCGGGGTAAGGCTTGCCGATCGACCCGGGCGGGGCGCCGTCCTCGCGGACGACGATCACCGCGAACTCGCTGGAGCCGAAGCTGTCGACCACCCGGCATCCGAAACGCCTTGCGAATTCAGCGATATCGCGATCGGTGGCCTCGTTGCCGAACGCGATTCGCAGGGGCGTGCCGGCGTCGTCGGGACGTTCGGGGGTGGCCAGGATCAACGCGAGGGGCTTGCCGACGTAGTTCAGGTAGGTGACGTTGAAGCGGCGCACGTCGTCGATGAACCGCGACGGCGAGAACTTGGCCGGGACCATCGTGGCGCCGCTGCCGATCGCGACGGCCCACCCGGCGGCGATGCCGTTGGAGTGAAACAGCGGCATCGCCAGGTAGCAGACGTCGTCGGCGGTGACGTCGTACTGGAAGATCAGGCTGGCCCCGCACATGATTGCCATCCCGTGCGCGAACCGGACGGCCTTGGGGTCACCGCTGGTGCCGGAGGTGAAGATCATCATCAGGGTGTCGGCGGCGGTGACCTCGCGGTGGGGCGCCAGGGGTGGCGCGGCGGCCGCCGCTTCGGCGTAGCTTCTCGACGCCACGTCGATAACCTGAATTCCGTTGAGGTTCAAGCGGTTTAGCAGCGGCAGATGTTCGCCGTCGACGAGCAGGATCTGGCAGTCGGATCGCCGGATGTCGGCGAGCAGGCCGGCTCCGCGGCGGGTGGTGTTGATGCCGCACAGCACGTAGCCGCCCAGGGCCGCGGCCGCCATGGCGCGCAGCATCGCCGGGGAGTTGGTGAGCAGGGCGCCGACATGCAGCGGGCGGGCGGGATCGGCGAGGCGGATCAGCGCGGCGGCCTCGGCCTCGGCCTCGGCCAGGTGCTCGCGCCAGGTCCAGGTCCGCTCGCCGTGGGCGATCGCGGCGGTGTCGTCGTTTCGGCGCTGGCGCAAGAGCTGCTGAACCGTCTCCGGCCCGGTGTGGCTCATCGCGTCGTCAGCACCAATCCGGCATAGTTCTGATCGGCCACGGCTTCGCAATGCCGCCGGTACGTACCGAACCCGCCGGCGTAGGGCATGAAGATCCGTTTCTTGCCTTCGATATTGGCGCCCAGATACCACGAGGACGCCGCCTTCGGAAACAGCGTCTGCTCGGCGGCATTGGCCACCTGATCGGTCCAGGCGTCGGCGGCATCGCGGCGCGGTTCGACCTCGCTCACCCCGAGCCGGCGGGCCATCAACATGAGCTCCAGGACCCAGTCGACCTGAACCTCGGCGTGCAGCACCATGTTGGCCAGCACCGACGGGCTGCCGGGCCCGCTGATGGTGAACAGGTTCGGCAGGCCGGGGACCATCAGGCCCAGAAACGTCACGGGGCCATCGGCCCAGATGTCGCGCAGCCGGTCTCCCCTCGGCCCCGTCGGGTCGATGCGGGTCAGCGCTCCGGTCAGCGCGTCGAAGCCGGTCGCGAAGACCAGCACGTCGCAGGGATAGGTCGCCGCGCCGGTTCGCACTCCCTCGGGGACGATCCCGTCGATCGGCTCGCGGCGCAGGTTCACCAGCCGGACGTTGTCGCGGTTGAAGGTGGCGTAATAACCGGCGTCGGTGCAGATCCGCTTGGTCCCGATCGGGTGATCGACCGGGATCAGATCCGCGGCGACGACCGGATCGTGGACGATCTCCCGGATCCGCTCCTCGGCGAACTCGCGGGCGATGTCGTTGGCGGCCGGGTCGGAATTCTGGTCGGGGAAGGTTTTGGCGAACAGGACGCCGCCCTCGCGCCAGCGCCGCCACAGTGCTTCGATTCGCTCGTGCGGTTCGGTGTCGAGCGCCTTCGTGTGATAGGTGCCGTGTGGTGTGCCCGACGACGCGTACGCCGAGATACGGCGTCGCTCGGGGTACTCCTCCCGGATCCGTTGCTGTTCTACAGCAGACCATGGGCGGTTGGGCATGGGGATGCTGTAATTCGCCGATCGCTGGAAGACCACCAGTCGCTCGGCCTGGCCGGCGATGATCGGAACCGCTTGAATGCCAGACGAACCCGTGCCGATCAGCCCCACCCGCTTGCCGCGCAGGTCGGGATCCGCGCGAGGCCACGCGGCGGTGAAGTACACGTCACCCGCGAAATCGTCGACGCCGGGGATATCGGGGCGGTTCACCGCGGACAGGCAGCCGGTCGCACACAGGAGAAACTTCGCGGCGTAGGTCTGGCCGCGCTCCGAGACATCATGAGTGCGGACGTGCCAGCGTCCCGCCCCCTGCTCGAAATCGGCACCAAGCACGTCGACACCGAACCGGTAGTGGCGGCGCAGATCGAACCGGTCGGCCACGTGGCCCAGATAGGCAAGGATCTCGGGCTGCGCGGCGAAGCGTTCACTCCACGTCCAGCTCTGCTGCAGCTCGTCGTCGAAAGAGTATGAATAGTCGACACTTTCGACGTCGCACCGCGCGCCGGGGTACCGATTCCAGTACCACGTGCCACCCACGTCGGGCGCCGCCTCGATGCCGATCACCGACAGTCCCGCCGAGGCGGCCCGGTGTACGGCGTACAGCCCGGCGAATCCTGCGCCGATGACGATGACGTCGGTATCGGTCATGTCGACTCGCAGCGCGCGAAGTCAAGCAGCTCCCGCAGGTCGCCGCAGATCAGCTCGCGCGCCGAGGCGGCCGGCGGGAAGGATTGAATCGTGATGAAGCCGTGGAACAATCCGGGAAAATCGCGGTGTACGACCCGCACGCCCGCGCTGCGCAGGCGGCGCGCGTAGTCACATCCCTCGCTTTGCAAGGGATCCAGTCCGGCGGTCACGACCACCGCGGCCGGCAGGTCCGTATAACAATCCGCGCGAGCCGGTGCCACCAGCCAGGGTGGGTCGAACAGCCGCTCATCGCCAAGGTATTGGCGCCAATACCATTGCATGGCGGCCCGGGTGTTGAAGTACCCGGTGCCGTAGCGGTGGTAGCTGTCGGTGTCGAATGAGGGATCGACGGCCGGGTACAGCAACAGCTGGGCGGCGGGACGGGCGGACCCTCGTTCGCGGCACAGGATCGCGGTGACCGCCGCGAGGTTGCCGCCGGCGCTGTCGCCGGCGACCGCAGTCCGCGTCGCGTCGATGCCCAGACCGTCCGCGTGGTCGATCACCCAGCGGAACGCCGCGAAGGCGTCGAGCGCCGCCGCGGGTGCGGGGTGCTCGGGGGCCAGCCGGTACCCCACCGACACGACGACGGCTTGGCCGCCCCGGGCCAGGGCCCGGCAGAAGCCGTCGTGGGATTCGATGTCGCAGAAGACGAATCCCCCGCCGTGATAGAAGACGATTCCGGGGTGGTGGCCGAACAGGTCGCCGTGCGGGTAGTAGATCCGCACGGGAATGGCCCCCGCTGGGCCCGGGACGGTGTGGTCGATGGTGCTGCGGACGTCCTCGATGTTACTGGCGGGCACCCGCCGCGCGGCCACGGCGGCCCGCGCCTCGGGACCGGTCATCGTCTCGACACGGGGGAATCCGGTTTTCAGCTCGCGCAGCATGGCCCGCACAGTGCCGTCCATGTCGTCCATGTCGTCCATGCCGTCCATGCCGTCAGTGCCGTCCATGTCGTCCATGCCGTCAGTGCCATCCGTGGCCACGTCCATGTGCGCCTCCGCCCGCACCGTTGCGCCGGTCATGCTGGCCGGTACCTCAGCAAAGTGATACCGCCCTCAAGATCGTAGAACACCGGGCTCACCCGCATCCCGATTCGGATGTCGGCCGGGTCGACCTCCACCAATTCGGTGCTGATCCGTGGCCCGGCGTCCCACTGCACCACCGCGAGCAGCTGCGGCAGCGCCTCCGCCCACGGTGGCCCGGTGGGCCTGCGGGCGACGGTGTAGGTGTACAACGTTCCGCCACCGTCGATTTCGCGCCACTCCAGGTCGTCGGCGAGCGTCCCCGGGGCCAGCGTGCGGGGATAGAAGACGTAGCGGCGCAGCGACGGCGAGTACTGCACGAGGATGCGGTGCTGCGCCAAGGCGTCCCAAAAGGGCCGGGAGACCGGCGTGGGCTCGGGCATTGGGCGTGCCTCGGGACCCATTGCTACTCCCCCCGCATCAGCAGCGCGACCTGCTCGCTCATGATGCCGCCGTTGCCGGTGACGAAGGCGGTGTGGCAGTCGCGCACCTGCGCGTCGCCGGCCCGTCCCATGATCTGGCGTGCCGCGTCGACGATGTGGTGCATGCCGCCGGCCATCCCGGCCTGGCCGAACGACAGCTGGCCGCCGGCGGTATTGAGCGGGAAGTCGCCGCGGTAGGTCAGGTCATGGTCGGTAACCCACGACATGCCTTCGCCTTTGCCGCAGAAGCCGGCGTCTTCCAGGCTCATCAGCACCGTGATGGTGTAGCAGTCGTAGATCGACGCGACATCGACATCGGAGCGGCCCAGCCCGGCCATCGCGAACGCCCGGTCGGCGGCGCGCGCGATCGGTGTGTGCGTCAGGTCCTCGGCATAGGTGGGGGTCTTGAACGCGATGTGCTCACCAAAGCCCTTGATCAACACCGGGCGATGGCTTCGCCGCGTGATGTCGGCGTTGGCGACCAACACCCCGGCTCCCCCGTGCACCCGCATCACCGTTTCGAGCATGTGGATGGGATCGGCGATCATCGGGCTGGCGAGGACGTCGTCCACCGTGATCGGGCTGCCATGAAAAACCGCGCCCGGATGCGCACATGCATTGGTGCGCTGATCGACCGCGATCTTCGCGACGGCGGCCGGGTCGTAGCCGAACTCGGCGGCGTAGCGCTGGGCGATCTGCGCGTATGGCGCGTTTTGGCCGACGTTGCCGTACGGGATCTCGAACTCGGCCTGCGGTGACCCATAGTTGTTGGACGACGCCCCATACCAATTCGGGGTGGGTGGCGGCCTTCTGCCGGATTGCGGCTGCGCCGCCGATCCCGGGACCACCGCCAGCACCGCGTCGCAGATGCCGAGCTCCACGGCGGCCGCCGCCCGCCAGACCATTCCCGCCGAGCTGGCTCCGCCCAGATCGACTCGCTCCCCGAAATCCAGTGCCATGCCCAGGTATTCGCACAGCGTGGCCGGTGCGAACATGGCGGATTCGGCGACGCCGTGGGTGAGCAGGCCGTTGACGCGCTCCGGGTCGACGCCGGCGTCCTCGATGACCAGCTTCGCCAGCCGGGCGTACTGGTCGAGGGTGAACAGCGGGGGCCCGGTGGGGTGCCGCTCGGCGGGCAGCTCGGCGATGCCGACGATGGCCGCCTCACCGCGCAATCCCGTCACGACGGTGTTCCGCGTCGGGGCAGCTCGACCGTCGCGGTTCCCGGCATCAGAATGGTGGCGTCGCGGCGGCCCGAGATGTCGAGATCCACCAGGCCCGTGCCGCTTTCGGTGACGCGCTTGCCGGTGACCTCGCCACCGAAGCTGAGCAGCTGACCCGGATAGGCGACGGCCCGGTTCTGCACCGCGAAGGACACCAGGCGGCCCCGTCCACCGATCCAGTCGCCGATCGCGCGGGCCAGCAGCGCCGCCTGTAGCGGGCCCTGGACCAATACGTCGTCGTAGCCCTCGACCGCGCGGGCCCACTCCTTGTCGTAGTGGATGCGGTGGCCGTTGTAGGTGGCGGCGCTGAAGAAGAAGAGTTGCGTCTCGTCGACGGTGACGGCCAGCGTGGGCAGCGAGTCTCCCACGCCCACGTCTTCGTAGAACACCTGGCTGCCCTCCATGCCACTCCTACGGTCGGGCGATCATCGACGTCGACGCCTCGGCGACGAGATCGCCGTGCTGGTTGTGGTACACCGTGTGCCAGGTGACCAGGACGAATCTGCCCGAGCGGCCCTGCTTTTCGACGATGGACTCGATGGTGCGGACCATCTCGATCTCATCGCGGTGGTAGGCGGGCAGGTGGAAGGTGAAGCTCTCCCCGCCGGCCATCCGCCTGGGCGCGCGGGGAAACGCGAGGCTGCCGGAGACCGCGCCGGAGGACCCGTCGGGTCGCAGCGACTCGAGGTGCGTGACGCCGAGCACCGCGTATTGCAGGAACAGCGGGGGGCAGATGATGTCGCGAAAGCCGTTGGCGCGGGCGTACTCCGGGTCGAACCAGAGTGGGTTGTGGTCACCGACCGCCGCGGCCCAGCGCTGCCAATCGCGCCGGTTCACCTCCCCCGCCGCCGAAGCCGCGACCATGCCCACGCGGGACGCCGAGTCGGCGTCGATCAGGGAGTCCGCACTCACCGGCTTTCTCCTCGCGGTTGTTCGAGTGTCTCTTCCAGCCATGCCGCGGCGACGTCGGTTCCGCCGCCCAGCGTCGAGGCCAGCCGCGCCCGTTCGCTCCAGAGATGCAGGTCGGTTTCGGTGACGTAGCCCATCCCCCCGTGCAGTTGGTGCGCGTCCTGGGTGATCAGCCTGGCCGCGGTGGCGGCGTGCATCCGTGCGATCGCCGTTTCCCTGGTGGCGACGTGCCCGCGCGTCAGCCAGAAAATCGCCGAGTGCGCGGCCAATCGCGCGGCGGCCAAGGCGATGTGCATGTTGGCGACCAGGTGTTGCGCGGCCTGGAACGACGCGATCGGGCGGCCGAACTGGTGGCGCAGCTTGGTGTAATCGACGGTGCGGTCCAGCACCGCCTGCCCGATCCCGACCAGGTCGAGTGACCCCAGTGCCACCGCCGTATTCGCGACGCGGCGCAGCCCCTGCTGGTCGCCCTCGGCGAGCAACGCCTCGCCGCCGGCAACCGCGTCCTCGAAGCGCACGGTGAACGCCCGGTGGCCCCCCGCCATGGCCAGCGGCCGCGCGGTCACCCCGGTCGCGTGCGCGTCAGCGACGAAGACCAGCGTGCGCCCGGGTGCGGCGGCCGAAACCACGATGAGGTCGGCGACGTCGGCGTCGGCGACGTAGTCCGCGGTTCCGGTGAGCCGCCAGGCACCGCTCGAGTCGGGGTATGCCGACAGCACGGGCGAGACGACGGCGGCGTCGCGGGCGCTCCACAGCGCCGTGGTGCCGCGGACGGCGCCGTTCGCCAGCGCCGGGAGCCACCCGGCCTTGCCCTCCGGCGGCGCGAGCTGATCGATCGCCAGCGTCGCGGCGACGGTGCTGTGCACCGTCGTCGGGCACAGCGCGCGACCCGCCTCCGTGTAGAAGACGGCGAGGTCCTCCAGGGAGCCGCCGGAGCCGCCGTACTGCTGGGCAATGGAAAGCCCGAAAACGCCGACGTCGGCCAACGCCTTCCACAGGGCCGCGGTGCTTCGGTCGGCGCCGGGTTCGTGCAAACCGCGCACGAGGCCGATCGGGCTCTCCGCGGAGAGCAGCCCCCGCAACATCGAGGCGAACTCGCGCCGCTCGGCGCCGGGTCTAACGTCCATACGAAGGCATTCCGTGGCCGCGCTGGGCGATGATGTCGCGCAACACCTCGTTGGTGCCCCCACCGAAACGCATCAAAGGGGCGGCGCGGTAAAGCCGTTCGAACTTGCCGCCCAGCGGCGCATCCTGTCCGCGATGCGCGAGCAAGCCGTCGGGCCCCAGCAGATCCAGCGCCAGGCCGGCGATGCGCTGGCGCAGCTCGCTGGTGAAGACCTTCTCCACGCTCACTTCCACGGTGGGTATGTCGCCACTGTCCAGGATCGACGCGGCCTCGTATCCCATCAGCGTGGCCACCTCCACGTCGGCTTCGGCATGCGCCAGCCTGCGACGAAGCGCGGGGTCGTCGCCGGGCAGCGTGCCGTCACGCCGCGGGCTTCGCGCGAGCAGACGCAAGTCGTCGACGGCGCGGCGGAGGTCGCCCGCATTGGTCAGCGCGCCGCGTTCCAGATCGAGCGCGCCGGTGATGTACGTCCATCCGCGGTTGACTTCACCGATCAGGTTGGTGACCGGGACCCGCACGTCGCGAAAGTGCACCTCGTTGGTGCGATAGCCCGACCAGGCATAGAGCGGGTGAATCTCCACGCCGGGGCTGTCGATCGGCACGATGATGACCGAAATCCCTCTGTGGCGCAGCGCATTCGGATCGGTCCGCACGCACAGCCATTCGTGGGTGGCGCGCTGCGCCCCGCTGTTCCAGATCTTGGTGCCATTGATCACCCATTCCCGGCCATCGAGCGTCGCGCGCGTGCGCAGGCTGGCCAGATCGGTTCCCGCGTCCGGTTCGGAATAGCCCACGGCGCAGATCATTTCGCCCCTGGCGATCGGTGGCAGCCATTCGCTCTTGTTCTGCTCGGTGCCGTGGCGCATGATCATCGGCGCCACCGAGGTGACCGTGAGGTCGGGTCCGGGCACACCCCAATATTCGAACTCGCTCATCAGCAGGTGCTGATGAACCGCGCCAAGCCCCAGCCCCCCGTACTCGCGCGGCCAGTTGAGTCCGAACCAGCCCTTCTCGCCGACATTGCGGCGAAACCGTGCCACCTCGCCGTCGCGCAACTCCAGATCATGCTCGGCGAGTTCGGCCCGCAATTCGGCGGTGACGTTCTCCCGGAGGAATTCGCGAACCTCGCTCAGCCACGCGCTTTGCCCGGCGTCGAATTCGAAGTCCATCCCGGCAACCTAACCCTTCCATCAGGCCGCGTCAGCGTAACGCCACGGCGGAAGTCGCTCGGCATTCGCCCGACGTTATGCCCTGCGTGCCATGGTGCCGGCCGCGCTGTTTCGTTGACACTCGTCATTGACAGGTGGCAGCGAGACTCGGTAGGTTTGCGGTCGTGCGCTCGCAGGTTCTCAACGCTCGGGACGCCCAGCGGCTGCAAACCCGGGCCCGCCTCTTCGACGCCGCGGTGGCCGAGATCGGCACTACCGGATTGGCGGGCACCGACGTCGCCGCGATCGCCGCGGCCGTGGGCGTGGCGCGCGGCACGTTCTATTTCCATTTCCCGACCAAGGAGCACGTGCTGGTCGAGCTGGAACGGAACGAAGAGGCCAAGATCGTGGCGAAGCTCGCCACCAAAACGAGCGCCCCGGGCGACCTGATGTCGATGCTCACTTCGCTGGTGCGCGAGGTGCTCGCCGCCGAGGAGCGGCTGGGCCCGGTCGTCTTCAGGGACATGCTGGGGCTGCACTTCTCGGCGACACGGCCGGTCGGCGATCAGCCCGATGAGCATCCGCTGGCCGAGTTCGTCATCGCCGCCATCACTCAAGCCCAAGGCGCGCAGCGGATTTCCCCGGATGCGGACGCACGCGAGCTCGGCGTGATCTTCATGACCGGCTTGTTCGCGTTGCTGGCCACCGGCGGGGCGGCGCCCCGGGATCGCGCGGCGCTCCTGGACCGGTACGTCACGACAATCGTCCACGGAATGGAGGCGTCATGACCGGCACAGGCATCGAGGGCTACCGGGTCTACCTCGCGCGTCGGGACGGCGACGCCGATCTGCTGCATCGCCGGCTGACCAACCGTGAGGAGTTTTTCGCGTCGCTTGAAGCCGAACCGGTTCGTTCGGGGCGGCCCATCGACCGGCGCGTGTTCCTGCGCAACCTGCGCCGCCGCCGACCCGAGGCGGGGCTCCCCCGCGAGATGCTGTTTCTCTTGGCCACCGCAAAGCTGAACCAGGCGGAGCGCTTCGGCGTGGACCTGGGCGACACCTATGGGCGCATCGGCGGTGCGGACCAGCCGCCCGAGGGTGTTTACCTCGCCCTGGAGGAGCACTACCACACCCGCCTGCTGGCCTACGTCCTCGACATGTTCGGCCTGCCGTTCAACGTGGTGGTGCCGCCGTTCGTGATGCGCCAGTTCGTCAAGATGGAAGTGTTTCTGCCCGAGCGGTTCGGGTTCCCGTTCGTGGGCGCAGCGGAAATGGCGGGCTGCGTCATGTTCGACGAGTTGCGCCGCGTCGGCGTCGAGTTGTTCGCCGACGAACCGGCCGTTGCCGCACGGATCGACCGGCTCTACGCCGAGATCCTCACCGACGAGCTGGGCCACGTCGGCTACTGCGCGGCGCGCTGCTCCCGCGCTGAGCGGGCGATAATGCGTTGGCTCTACCCGCTTTTCGGCCGGCTATTTGCCCGCCAGACCGCCGAGATCCGGCTGCTCACCGATCCCGGCAAGTTGCACGCCCGCCTCGATGCGCCGTTCGACGTCGCCGGCCTTGCCGCCGGCGTATCGAACGAAACGTTCGTCGCCGCGCTCCCGTGACTACCGGCCCGACCAGGTGCTGGTGGCCAGCTCAAGCAGTCGAACGACCGCGTCGTCCGCCCGGGCGCGGTGCACGGCAACGATCCTGGTGACGAGACCGGGCAGGTCGTCGGAAAGCCGGCGATACACGACCTCGGGGTGCCGCATCGCGCGGATCTGCTCGGGGACGAGGCACGCGGCAAGTCCGGCTATCGGGTAGGTCATCATCGCCGATAACTCGTCCGTGTAAGCCGTGACGCGGGGGCTGACGCCGGCGTTGCGAAATGCGCTGAGCATTTGGGCAGCGACCCCCGGAAGCGACTGCTGTGACGGAAGCACGAGCGGCTCGTCGCGCAGGTCCGCCAGCGCCACCGTGCGTTTCTCGGCCAGCCGGTGATGTTTCGGCAGCACGACCACCGTTCGTTCGCGACCGACTTCGCCGACGACCAATCCGTCCGCGCTGTCGACTGGACCGCGAGTGAAGGCCATGTCGAGTTGGCCGGAGCGAACCGCATCGGACATCTGCGCGGTTCGCGTCTGAACCAGATGCAACGTCAGCTCGGGCAGCGCGTCAGCACTCGCACGGAGCAAGTCGGGTGCGAACCGGTAGGCAAGGCTGACCGCGAAGCCGACATGGACCACGCCCGCCAGTCCGGCCGCGACTCGCCGGGTGCGCCTGACCGCCGCTTCCTGCGCGGCGCTCAAGCGCTCCGCATCCTCACGAAACGACCGTCCGGCGGCGGTCAGCTCCACCCCTCGCGGGGTGCGATCGAACAACTGGACACCCAGAGCACGTTCGAGTCGCTGGATCGCCTGGGTCAGCGGCGGCTGGGTCATAGCGAGGCGTTCCGCTGCGCGGCCGATGTTGCGCTCGTCGGCCACCGCGAGGAACTGTTCGAGCAGCCGCTGGCTCAATTCCATATGCAACATCATATGGAGATCGGCAGGAAAACGTATTGGACGATATCCCATCCACGTCTTTGACTGGAAGAGACGCGAAAGGGGCGGATCAATGAGTGACACATCCGATTTCGGCACGTTCGGCCGTTTCGTCGAAACGCCCGTCGACGAGATGTCGCCGGAAATGAAGGGGGCCTACGATTTCACGCGCGAACTGCGCGCAATGGTGCCCGGCCCACACAAGATCTGGCTCGCCAACCCCACGCTGGCCAGGACGATCGTGCCGACCGGCGCCTACTTCCAGCGCGAATCCACGTTGACAAAAGCGGAGATCGAGATCGCCACCAACATCGTCAACGCCCGCTGGCGCTCCCCGTACGCCAGCTACGAGCACGAGATCATCGGGGAGCGTGCCGGACACCTCGACCCGCGCCGGGTCGAAGCCCTGATCGCCGGGCTGCCGACGTCGTTCGACGATCCACGCCAACAGGTCGTCTATGAGCTGGCGTCGGCACTGGTCGCGCCGCGCCTCGTGCCGCTCGGCCTGTACCGGCGCGCCAGGGAATTGCTGGGTGACGCGGGCATCGTGGACGTCGCGGTGCTGCTGGGCTGGTTCACCATGGTGTGTATGACGCTGGGCGCGTTCGACGTTCCGGCCAACGCTGAAGGGTTGGACCAGTGAGCGCCACCTTACCGCCAAGTCAAGCAAACATTCGGCGCTGCGGGCGTTTTCGAGATGGTCGCACTGACGGGCATCCATCGCACTGTCTGCGCCATTCCCAACGTGTTCGAGATCCCCGCACCCTGAGCGAAGGAGCGTCATGGCCCTGGCCCCGTTACCGATCGTCACGCTGACTCCGGTCGCATTCTTCCCGCAGTGGTATTTCCTGGAAAACCTCGCGGTGCGCGCCGACGGGTCGATACTCGTCACCGACGTCCTGCACAAAGAACTCTGGTGGGTTCCGCGGGCGGAGCACTTGGCGGTGGTCGAACCGGTCCTGGTGCACACCTTCGATCACCCGGTCACCGGGATCGCGGAGGTCGCACCCGACGTGTTCGTCGTCTGCCTCACCGAGGGCTACACCACGCACGAATCGCATTTGGCGAGAGTCGATTTCGCCGGATGGACGCCGGGCGCGGCGGTGTCGCCGGAGGTCATCTACACCTTCGACGACCGAGTGCGCGCCCTTAACGGCAGCTGCGTCCTGGGGCCGAACGTGTTGGCGATCGCCGACTGCTTCGCCGGGCTCATCTGGCGCGTCGACCTCACCGAAGACGCCGGCAGCGCCACGGCCCGGGTGTGGGTTGCCGACGACACCATGGGCGACGACCCCGATAGCGGCGTGCCGCCCCCACCGCAACCCGGCATCAACGGCGTGCGGTACGGCTCGCAGACCGGTCACCTGTACTACACGTCCACCGCGCAGAAGGTGTTCATGCGCGTCCCCGTCGACCCATCGACCCTCGATCCGGCCGGGCCACCGCAATTCGTGGCCGCCATCGACAACGCCGACGACTTCTGCCTCGACGAGAACGCCGGATTCGCCTATGTGACAAGGCATCGCGCCAACACCATCGACCGGGTGCCATTGGCGCCGCGGCACGGCAGCGAGGTGCGCCACATCGCCGGCGACCCGTTCGACGAAACGCTGGTCGGGCCGTCCAGCGCCGCGTGGGGGCGCCGTCCCGGCGACCGCGACCGCGTCGCCTACGTCACGACCGACGGCGGCACGACAGCCCCACCGGACGGCATCGTCCGCCGGGCCGCGCTGCTGCGCGTCGCGTTGGATTAGGCCAACGGGTTATGAGCCGACGCAGCGAAATCGTCACCGCCGGCGCCGTGTCCATCGAGACCTATGTCGAGGGACAGGGTCCGGCCGTGGTCATCATCCCGTCCTACGGCCGCGACGGTGCCAAGGATTTCGACCCGCTCAGTGCGGCGCTCGTCGATGCCGGCTACCGGGTGCTGCGGCCACAACCCCGTGGCATTGGACGCTCGGTCGGCCCGATGACCGACGTGGGCTTCGACGACCTGGCCGACGACACCGCGGCGGTGATCGACGCACTCGCCGAGGGGCCCGCCGTCGTCCTCGGCCACGCCTTCGGGAACTTTGTCGCCCGCGCCACCGCCGTGCACCACCGCAACAGGGTCGCTGCGGTGATCCTGGCCGCGGCATCCGGGAAAACCGTTGCCCCGGAGATCGACTCGGCGCCGATGCGCGCCGGTAACCCGTCGCTGCCCGATGCCGAGCGGCTGGCCGCATTACGCCTGGCGTTCTTCGCGCCCGGCCACGACGCCTCCATCTGGCTGGACGGCTGGTATCCCGAGACTCTCGCCATGCAGGTGCACTGCGCCCGCGATACCGACGTGGACCGTTACCGGGGCGCCGGCGACGCGCCCGTGTTCGAGATCATCGCCGCCCTCGACCCGTTCCATCAGCGGGCGGAATGGGCGGACATGCGCACCCGCTACGGCGAGCGCATCACCTCCACGGTGATCGAGGACGCCAGCCACGCCCTGTTCCCCGAACAACCCGACAGAGTCGCCGGGGCGGTCATCGGCTATCTCCGTTGACGGAAGCGTCAGTAAATAGGCCCTGAACTGTAAACACCCTGTCAAACTCCCGTAAAAACACTTCGCCGCCATCGCGTCCGCAGGCCCGGGGTGCGAAAATTTCTTGCACAGAGTTTCGCTCGAGCCGTCGTCTCGAGCCGTCGTATAGGAAAAAATCATGCCCACCCCTGAGACGCGCCTCCGCAAGGAGTTGCGCGATTGCGCCCTCGAGTTACGGCAACTCGCCTACACGGTGCCGCACGGGGTGGGCGAACATGCCCTGCTGCAGTTGTCGGACCGGATGCGCGCCGCGGCCGACCAGGCGGTCCGCAAGGGCGCCTAGCGGGGCCGGGCGTGTGATCCCACCGCGTCGAGTGTGAGCACAGGGCGCGGATCTTGCGGTAGTGGCGCCGTCATTGCACACCGAAAGCCCTGAGCGCACACCCAAAAGCCGAAGCCGTCAGCCGCCCTTGAGGCGAATCTTCCAGCGCACGAAGCCCAGATACACGAGGCTGAGCACCACCAGCATGCCTATGTCGAACGACCAGGCGCCGAGCGTGTGACGCCAGTGCGAGTCGTGCGGCACCGAGGGGACTGCCTGCTGCAGGGTGAGCAGGTCGACGGTCGAGGCCGACGCCGCGAAACCCCATCTCGCCGGTGTAACCCAAGACATTTGGTCCAGCCCGACGCGATCGGTGACGGGAATCATGCCACCGGAGAACACCAGCTGCGACATGACCGCCACGACGAGCAGCGGCATGATCTGTTCGTTGGACTTGGCGATCGACGACAACACCAGCCCGAGCATCGCCGAGGCGACGGTGGTCATCGCGACGTCGACGAACAGCTCCAGATTCGGATTGCCCAGCGCCACGGCCCCCTGCGTCGGGCCGCCCTTGCCGATGATCGCGATGACGGTGACGATCGCGGACTGAATGACCGCGAACACCGTGTAGACGAACACCTTCGCCAACAGGTAGGCCGACGTGGACAAGCCGACCGCCTGCTCGCGCAGGAAGATGGGGCGCTCACCGATCAGATCCCGGATCGTCAGCGCGGTCCCCATGAAGACCGCACCGACGTTGAGCAGCACCAGAATCTGTCCGGGCTCGGTCGGCGCCGCACCCATCGGGTTCGGCTTGCCGAAGCCGACATCGCCGGGCACCGACATCGACAGCGAACCCATGATGAACGGCAGCAGCGCCAGGAAGACGAAGTAGCCGCGGTCGGAGACGATCAACCGCACCTGGCGCCGCGCGATCGTGGAGAACTGCCGGAACAGGCTCGTGTGCGAAGGATCGCCGATTTCAGCGGGTTGCTCCGCCGGCGGCGGTGGCGGGGGCGGCCCCGTCCGCGCCAGGTAACGCGCCTTGGCGCCGTCGGGGTCGTTCGCGACGGTGCTGAAGATGTCGGCCCAGTTCGTCGTCCCCATGGCCGGACCGATCTGGCCGGGCGGACCACAGAACGCGGTCTTGCCGCCGGGCGCCAGCAGCAGGACCTGGTCGCAGACGTCCAGGTAGGTCAGCGAGTGGGTGACCACCAGCACCACCCGACCGGCGTCGGCCAGCTGCCGCAGCATGGTCATGACCTGCCGGTCCAGCGCCGGGTCCAGGCCCGACGTCGGCTCATCGAGGATGAGCAGCGACGGCCCGGTCAGCAGTTCCAGCGCAACCGAGGCGCGCTTGCGCTGACCGCCGGACAGCTTGTCGACGCGGGTGTGCAGGTGCTGGGTCATCTCGAGTTCCTCGAGTACCCGGGCCACCACCTGCGCGCGGTCGTCCTTGGTGGTGTCGGGCGGCAGCCGCAATTCGGCGGCATACATCAAGGCCTGCTGCACGGTCAGCTGACCGTGCACCACGTCGTCCTGCGGCACCATCCCGATCCTGCTGCGCAACGAGGCGTATTCGGCGTGAACGTTGTGGCCCTCGAAGGAAACCGTGCCCTCGGTCGGGTGCGTGTAGCCGGCCACCAACCTGGCGAACGTCGACTTTCCCGCACCGGACGGACCGATGACGGCCGTCAGCGTCCCGGGCTGTGCGCCCAGCGAGATGTCGTCCAGCAATACCTTGTTGTTCTCGATCGTCCACGTCACCCCGCGCACGTCGAGGCCGCCGGTGCGCGTCGCGGTCGCGGTCTCGTCGCGGCGGGCCAGGGTGCCGCCGGCGAAGATGAGGTCGATGTTGCCGATCGTGACGACGTCGCCGTCGTGCAGCACGGCCGTCTCGACGCGGGCGCCGTTGACGAACGTGCCGTTGATGCTGCGGTTGTCATGGATCTCGGTGCCGTGCGGCGTGGCGACCAGGGTGGCGTGGTGCCGCGAGGCCAACACCTCGGGAATGACGATGTCGTTGTCGTTGGCCCGGCCGATCTTGATCGCGCCGGGCATCGACTCCACCGACGTGCGGCCCGGCCGCAGGATCTTCATCATCGACGTGGCGATATTGGTCGAGTCGCCGACCCGGCCCGTCTCGCCGGCCGCGGGCTCCGCGACGCGGTTTGTCTCTGGCTCCGCCCCGGGGGGCGGCGGCATCTGCGTGGGTTGTGGGCGGTAGATCTTCGGCGCCGGCTGCGGGCCGCTGGGCGGGTGGGAGGGCTGGAATCCGCTGGGAGGATGAACCGGCTGCGGCCCGCTGGGCGGGTGGATCGGCCTCAGTCCGGGTGGATGCACTTGCTGGCGGACTGGTGGTCCCACGGGCTGCTGCGGCTGGCCGGGCCAGTGCGCGCCGACCGGCTGCGGCTGACTTTGGGGCGCCCTGGTGCTTGGCCCGCTGGCCGGGTTGAAGATCGGTATGGACGTCGTCAGAGGGGGCCGCCCGGCCGAACCCTGATGGCGGCCGACCTCGAAGGTCAGCGCAGGGCCGTCCGGGTTGCCGATGTTGACCCGCATGCCGTCCTGGATGTCGACGGCCGGGACGCGACGGTTGTGAACGTAGAGCCCGTTGAGGCTGCCGTTGTCGATGGCAATCCAGCGTCCCTGGTCGAACCGCACGATGAGGTGGGTCCGCGAGATCAGCGGGTGCGCGACGCGGACGTCCGCGCGGAGGTCACGCCCGATGACAACGTCGGTGCCTGCCGCGAAGGTGCGCTCGGATCCCTCGTACCGCACGGTCAGCACGGGTGGGGCTGGTGGGGTCACGAAGACCCACTGTATCGGCAGCGGCGCCGATTGCGGCCCAAGTAGTCAACGCGGTTCATGGTCCTCGGGTAACTCGCCGACGCCGGGCGGGAACCCGCGACCAACGTGAATAAAGGCGCATAAAATCTGCGGCCGACTATCGGCGTGGCGGTTTGGCGGGTCGCCCGCGGTATCCGCTACCCTGCCGCCGCAGCGAAATGCGCCCTTTGCCGCCCGGCCGGGGATTGGCGGCCGCGTGGCAAACTGTTCACTCCACGGGTGACCTCTTTGATGAAGTCCCCGATGTATCGAATGGCCCGCCTTCCCTCCGGCAAGATGTCGGCCGCTATCGGGAAGTCGTGAATTTGGCCGTCCCACAGGTGCAGATCGCAGCGGACTCCGCTGAATTGCAACCGGTCGGCCATGAGCTCGGCGTCCGGCAACAACAGCTCGTCGGAGCTGGCGTGGATGGTCACCGGGGGCAACGAAGACAGATCCGCGTCCACCGGTGACTCGATGCGCGCGGACATTCCCCGGTCGTGCGGAAGCCGCACCTCGCCGAGATACCGGGCAAACATCGACAACGCCGCGCGGGTGAACATGGAGCACCGGCGCGCGTTGCGGTGCCGCAGCTTGCGGGCCGGGTCCGCGTCCGTGAAGGGCGAGATCGCCGCGATTCCGGCGGGCCGCACGAAGTGGGTGCGCATGGCCGCCAGCGTGATCATGAAGGCCAGGTATCCCCCGGCCGAGTCGCCCGCCACGACTACCTGGTCACCGTCGTAGCCGCGCTCCTCGAGCCAGCGAAGGCCGTTCATTCCGTCTTCGATCGCGTCGGCGATCTGATGCGACGGCAACTTTCGGTACCCGACGGTCAACACACCGGCATCCGCCGCCTTCGACAGACGAGTCACCAGGGATCGGTGCGTGTTGAGGCCGCAGGTAAGAAACGCGCCGCCATGGAGGTAAAGGATCGCGCGGTTGGACGACACGCCGGGCGCGCACACCCATTCGGCAGCACAGTTCTCCAGCCGTATCGGTTCGATCTTTGCCGAGTGCGTGGAATGGGGCATCAAACCCGCCAAACCGTCCACATAGTGGAAGGGCCAATGCAGGTTCGGCTGAATGGCCCAAGCACGCACCACATTTTTCACAAGCAACCGGCTGGCCAGCGACACAGCAAAGGACTGCGGGCTGTGGCCATGGTGAACTCGCCGGTTCATTGCCTGGCTCGGCAATATGTGATATGGGTTCGCGCCCATCGCCATTGCTATTTACCTCCTAGAGGTCAGCCGAGTACCCGCGATGGGCGAAGGCAAACGGTCGGTGAATCCCTGGCAAATGTCGGCTTCATCACTGTTTGAGGCCTGGGCGGGGCGGGTACGGCGGCCGATCTCCCAGGTGGCCCAAGATATTGGGCATGGATGAGGCAACGAGCGGGGCCGCGCTGCTGGCCGATCGGGTCGCGGTGGTGACCGGAGGTGGTGGCGGAATCGGCGCGGCGACCGCGCGACTGTTCGCACTGCACGGCGCGCACGTGGTCATCGCGGATATCGACGGCGAGCTGGCTCAACGGACGGCCGACGCGGTCACCGCCTCGGGTGGCACGGCACTGGCGGTCGCGACCGACGTCCGAGAGAAAGACCAGGTCACCGGCCTGGCGCGATCGGTGCTGGATCGCTACGGCCGGATAGACGTGCTGGTGAACAACGTGGGCCACTGGCTGCGCCATCCGGGCAACTTCGTCGACACCGACCCCGAGCTGTGGGACGACCTGTACCGCATCAACCTGCACCACGTCTTCCTCGTCACCCACGCGTTCCTGCCCGCGATGATCGAGCGGCGGGCCGGCGCGATCGTCAACGTCTCGTCGGTCGAGGGGTTGCGCGGCTACCCGGAGGACCCTGTCTATGCCGCGTTCAAAGCCGCCGTCGTCCACTTCACCCGCAGCCTCGCCGTGCAGGTGGGCAGGGATGGGGTACGGGTCAACGCGGTCGCCCCCGACGTCACCGAAACACTGCAGGTGCCCTACTCGCAGTGGCTATCGGCCGAAGAGCAGACGCAGTGGCCGCAATGGGTCCCGGTCGGACGGATGGGGCTGCCCGAGGATCAGGCCCGTGTGATCCTTTTCCTGGCATCGGAGCTGTCCGGGTTTGTCACCGGCCACACCATCCCCACCGACGGCGGCACCGGCGCGGCGGGCGGATGGTTCCGCTCGTCGCGCCGGCCCGGCCGGGAGTGGACGAATCGACCCGTCGCACCTTGATTGTCAGGCGTAACCCAAGGCGGCGTTCTCCGCGCGGATCCGCACGTTGAGCACCACGGCGTTCGCCAAGCTGAACACGATCGCCGTCAGCCATGCCGAATGCACCAGCGGCAGCGCCGTGACCTCTGCGGCCACCGCGGTGTAGTTGGGGTGCCGGACCCATCGGTACAGCCCGTCCCGGATTACCGGCGCGCCCGGGATCACGATGAGCCGTGGGTTCCAGCGTTTCCCGAGGACGGCGACACACCGCCACCGGACAACGGTGCTGAGGGCCACGATGGCGAGCATCGGCCATCCCAGCCAACCGATGAACGGCCGGCCCAGGGCCCACACTTCCACGATGCACGAGATCAGAAGCAGCGCATGCATGCTGACCATCGCCGGGTAGTGGTCGCGGCCGAACTCCTTGCCGCCGTGAGCAAATGACCACGTGGCGTTTCGCTGGGCGACCGCAAGCTCGACCAACCGCTCCGCACCGATGGCGAGGATGAACAGGTAGTAATACATGCTCTAGTTCCTCACCACTGGAGTAGAAGCAGCTCGAAGCTGAAACCCGGACCCATCGCGAGCATCACCCCGAAGGATCCCGCCGACGGCGGCTCGGCCACCGTTCGGCGCAGGACGTCAAGCACCGACGCCGCGGAGATGTTGCCGTTCTCCCGCATGGAGTTTCGGCTGTGCGCCAACGCTTGCGGTGGCAGACCCAGCGCGTTCTCGACCGAGTCGAGGACCTTCGGACCACCGGGATGGCACACCCAGGTCGAGATATCCGCGATCGACAAGCCGTGATCGGCCAGGAAGGCGTCGACCTCCCCGCGCAGATAGTCGTTGGCCATCTTCGGGACATCACGCGACATCACCAGCTGGAACCCGCTGGAGCTGACGTTCCACCCCATGACGTCGACGGTCTCGGCCACCACGCGGCTCCGCGTCCCCAGGACTCGCGGTCCTTGAGGAGCATTGCACCCCAACGGGATTCGGTCCGCGCCGGTGGCAACCACTGCCGCCGCGCCGTCGCCGAACAGCGACACGCCGATCAGGGCCGGAATCGAGGTGTCGGTGCGCTGCAGCGTCAGCGAGCACAGCTCGACCGACAGCAGCACGGCCACATCCCCCGGGTAGCCGTGCAAGTAGTCGTAGACCCGTGCCATGCCCGCCGCACCGGCCACGCAGCCGAGACCGAACAGCGGGACACGCTTGATGTTGGGCCGCAGCCCGACTCGCGACATCAACCGCGCGTCGATGGTCGGCACCGCAATTCCGGTGCTCGAGACCATCACGATGGTGTCGACCTCGTCGGGTTCGACGTTCGCCGCGGCCAGCGCCGAGAGCACCGCCCGCTCACCCAGGTCGACGGCCACCTCGAGATAGGCGTTGTTCGCCTCAGTGAACCCGGTCAGCTTCGGGTACCGCGACAGCGGCAGGGCGAGGCTGCGATTGTCGACACCCGCCGTGTGCGCGAAGCGCATAAAGCCCGGTTCCGCGAATTCGGTCAGCTCGCGCGCCACCTCGTCCTGGTCGTAGCGGTGCGGGGTGAACGCCACCGCCGTGCCGGCGATGCGCGGGGCGCCCCGCACGCCGACAGCGGCATGGTTCGCGGATGTGGAATACGTTGTTGCAGTCATGCACATGCCGACGACCACTGCCCGCCGAAGGTTCATGGGAACGGGCCGAGGTGAGCCGAAACACAATTCGCAGCCATCCCCCCCTACACAAGCGGTAATGAACCAGCGTTCTGTCCGCGTCGTGAATCTATTCAGCTTCCGGGGACTGACAGGGTGGCCTGCTGCTCCACCTGCAGGCCCTGCTGCTCATCCTGCTGCGCTTGCTGAAGATCCAGTTGCTCTTGCTCTTCGGCCTGCTGCTCGGCCTGTTGTGTCTGCTGGTCGGCCTGTAGCTGTTGCTGCAGTTGGGCTTCGTCGTCGTCGCCATCGGCTTGGTCCACCACGCTCATCGAGCCCGATGTCCCAACGGTTTTCGGGTCGTCGGGCTGGGCATTGTGGAACAGCGCCAGCGCGGCGACCGTCACGGCGCCGGCGAAAAACGTTTGGATCATTAGGGTTTGCCTTTTCGCCATCCCGCAAGGCTGCGCCCCGGTGCTAGCAGCGGGCTGAATCGTGGTTATCGATTCGCTGTGAGATCAGCACGAAATCGCGCTTGTTCGTCGATGATCGTCACCGGGATGCCGTTGAGGGCGCCGTTGCCGGACGGTTCGTCGATGAAGGTCGGCGGGGAGAGCACGTTGGTGTTGGCACCCGGTGAGCCGTTGGCCACCGACAGACGGGTGCCCGGCTTGCCATGTCCCCAGCCGTGCGGCAGCGACACCACGCCGGGCCTGATCGCGTCGGTGACCTCCACGGGCACCCTGATCTCGCCGGCCTCCGACTTCACCGTGACGACGTCGGCGTCGGCGACGCCGCAGCGGGCGGCGTCGTCCGGGTGGATCAGCAGCGTGCACCGGTCCCTGCCCTTCATCAGCACGGGCACATTGTGCATCCAGGTGTTGTTCGATCGCAGGTGCCTGCGGCTCACCAGGACCAGCGGCTCGGCCGGCCGCTGCAACCGCGCCGCCAGCCGAGGCAGGTCATCGAGCAGGTACTGCGGCGCGAGACGGATCTTCTTGTCGACGGTGCCCAGGATGTCGGGCAGCTGCGGCACCATCGGCCCGAAGTCGATACCGTTCGGGTTGGCCTTGAGCACGTCCAGGGTGAGCCCGCCCGGGTTCTTGCCGTACTGGTCCCCGAAGGGCCCGGTGCGCAACGTCAGGTCGAGCATTCG
Source organism: Mycobacterium sp. (assembly GCF_035506235.1). Taxonomy (GTDB): domain Bacteria; phylum Actinomycetota; class Actinomycetes; order Mycobacteriales; family Mycobacteriaceae; genus Mycobacterium. The sequence continues at coordinate 1,994 of NZ_DATJPU010000310.1, read as the reverse complement.
CTCCGGCCCGCCGTGCTCGTACAGCTTCCGGATCTCCGCGCCGTCGACTCCCCGCGTGAAGGCCAGGTAGTCGAAGAACCCGTCGTCGATCGCGGCGACGTCGACGTCCTCGGCCGGTGTCCCGGTGCACAGACCGGTCAGCCGGATCAAGATCTCCCACTCGTGCGGGCGATCACCCGGGTCGAACACCGGCGCGGAGTAGTTCGCGATGCTGTGGATCGCAAAGAGCAGGATCAGGTCGTCGTGGTGCGGCTGCTCGAGCGGGGACAGCCCGGGCAGGATGACGTCGGCGTGGCGGGTCGTCTCGTTGAGCCAAAGGTCAACGGAGATCATCGCTTCCAGCATCGGCAGCACCTCGTCGAGCTTGTCGCCGCCGGGTGTGGACAGCACCGGGTTGCCGGCGACCGTGATCAGCGCCTTGAGTTGCCCCTCGCCGGGGGTGGCGATCTCCTCGGCCATGCACGACACCGGCGCCTGGCCGAGGACCTCCTTGGCGCCGCGCACCCGGGTGTGCCAGCGACCGAACTCGGGACGGCCTCCCTCCAGACCCGGCAACGGCTGCGTGGTGATCGACCAGGCCGCCGGCTTGGGAAACATCGCGCCGCCGGGGGTGTCGAAATGGCCGGTCAAAATGTTGATGGCGTCGACCAGCCAGCTGGCCAGGCTGCCAAACTCCTGATTGCACAACCCGATTCGGCCATAGACCACCGACCTCTCGGTGCCGGCGAGTTCGCGAGCCAGTGCGCGGATGCGGTCTTCGTCGATGCCGGTGACGGCACTCACCCGCCCGGGCGACCAATCCTCGGCGACCCGCCGCATCGTCTCGACGCCGTCGACGTGCGGTCCGGCATCGACCAGGCCCTCGTCAAAGAGGGTGTGCGCGACGGCCAACAGCAGCGCCGCATCGGTGCCCGGCACGATCGGAAGCCACTCGTCGGCGCGGGCCGCGGTCTGTGTCCGGACCGGGTCGATCACGATCACCTTGCCGCGTCGGCGGATCCCGTCGATCAGACCCATCACGTCGGGCGCGGCCAACAGTGAACCCTGCGACGCGGCGGGGTTGGCGCCCATGATGACCAGCAGGTCGGTGCGCTCGATGTCGGGCACGGGGAAGTTCCACCAGAGGCCGTACATCAGGTGCGACGAGAGGTTCTTGGGCCATTGGTCGACCGTGCCGGGCGAGTAGGTGACCGGCATCCCCGACATGCCCATCAGCACGCCCGCATACCGGGCCAACGAAAAGGAATGCGCCAGTGGGTTGCCGGTGTAGGCGGTGACCGCACCGATGCCGTACTTCTCGATCACCGGCCTCAGCAGTTCGGTGCAGCGCCGAAATGCCGCGTCCCAGCTGACCTCGCGCCATTGCCCGTCGACCTTGATCATCGGGCGGCGGATGCGGTCGGGGTCGTCGTGCACCTGGGCCAGCGATACGCCCTTCGGGCACAGGTGTCCCCGGCTCCAGACGTCGTCGCGGTTGCCGCGGATGCTGGTGACTTTCCCGTTTTTGGGGCCGCCTTCGACGTGAATCTCCAAGCCGCACATGGCTTCACACAGTGGGCAGGTGCGCAGATGCCTGCCGTCATCGCCGGGCGCCACCCACCCACTGTATTCCGCTACCGCCAGTAGCGGAAGTGGCAAAAATCGGCGTCAGGACGCCCACGGGCCGATGCCGCCGACCTTGTCGATGCGGATGCGGGTGAGCAGCCCGGGCGGCGCGCCGTCCGGGGGGAATTTTATGGTCGGGTCGCCCAGGATCGGGTTGAGCTCGCGCAGCAGCTCGGGGGCCCCGCCCTCGACGATTCGGGCGGTTCCGGCGAGGGATAGGTACGGCCGCATCCCCGGGCTCGGCCCGTTGAGCGACACGATGGTGACGGCGACGCGCGGATCCCTGCGGATGTTGCGCACCTTCTTGTGTTCGGCGAGGTGCGCGGTGACGAGTTCGTCCCCGTCGGGCGTCGACTGCAATGCGACCCAGACCAAGCTCACCTGGGGGC
>NZ_DATJPU010000309.1:0-4757 GCF_035506235.1 Mycobacterium sp. | reverse complement strand
GTGCCCGAGGAAGATCGGGCGCAGTTCGACGGCTGGACCGAGACGATCGTCGCGGGCAATACGGCGGACGGCGGGATCGGTGCGGCGCTGGAAACCGTTGGCGACGCCGTCGGGTCGATGATGGCATACTTCACCGGGCTCATCGAGCGGCGCCGGAGCGAGCCCGAGGACGACACCATTTCGCACCTGGTCGCCGCCGGGGTGGGCGCGGACGGCGACATCGCGGGCACCCTGTCGGTGCTGGCGTTCACCTTCACGATGGTCACCGGCGGCAACGACACCGTCACCGGAATGCTCGGTGGCTCAATGCCTTTGCTGCACGAGCGCCCCGATCAGCGGCGGCGCTTGGTCGACGACCCGGGGCTGATCCCCGATGCGGTCGAGGAGCTGCTGCGGCTGACGTCGCCGGTGCAGGGGCTGGCGCGCACGACGACCCGTGACGTGGCTCTCCACGACACCACCGTCCCGGCGGGCCGCAAGGTGATGCTGCTGTACGGATCGGCCAACCGGGACGAGCGCCAATACGGGCCGGACGCCGGCGAACTCGACGTGGCCCGGTGCCCCCGCAACATCCTGACGTTCAGCCACGGCGCACACCACTGCCTGGGCGCGGCCGCAGCCCGCATGCAATCCCGGGTGGCGCTGACCGAACTGCTGGCGCGCTGCCCGGATTTCGAGGTCGACGAGTCCGGGATCGTGTGGTCCGGCGGGAGTTATGTGCGACGGCCGCTTTCGGTGCCGATTCGAGTGGGTGCGTGATGCCAACCGGTTGGCTGGCCGAGCGGCGCACCGAAGTGGCCGCCGACCGGATACTCGACGCGGCCGAGCAGTTGTGGACCGAGCGGGACCAGGCGTCGATCGGCATGAGCGAAATCGCCAGGGCCGCAGGGTGTTCCCGCGCTACGCTGTACCGGTACTTCGAGAACCGGGAGGCGCTGCGGACCGGCTACGTGCACCGGGAGACCCGCCGCCTCAGCCGCGCGATCGCCGATGAGATCGACGGCATCGAGGATCCACGCGCACGGCTGGTCGCGAGCATGACCGCCGCGCTGCGGATGGTCCGCGAAAGCCCTTCGTTGTCAGCGTGGTTCGCCGTCAGCCGCCCGCCGATCGGCGGCGAGGTGGCCGGGCATTCGGAGGTGATCACCGCGTTGGCGGCGGCCTTCGTCGGTTCGCTCGGCCCCGAAGACCCCGCCGTCGTGGAGCGCCGGGCGCGCTGGATGGTGCGGGTGCTCACGTCGCTTTTGATGTACCCCGGCGGCGACGAGGCCGACGAGTGGGCGATGATCGAGGAGTTCGTCGTCCCGATCGTGACGCCGGTCGGCGCCCGCGGCTAAGTTTGCCGAGGTCCCTCTAGCGACCGCCCACAACGGTGTGCGCCGGGATCGCCGCTGACACCGCATCCTGCGCGGCGGCTGCGATCCGCGTCCTGGACATGGGCTCCCCATTTCGGCGCCAGTCACGGGAGAGAGATATCGGCTCAGTCGCGCACGCGGGTGAAGCGGTGCAGCAGCCAGGCCAACGGGATCGTCAGCACCATCGTGGCGAGGAACAGGTTGAGCATCGAGCCCGTGTAGACGTGGGCCCGTACGACATACACCATGGCGAACTCCATGGTCATCAGATGGATCAGGAAGATCTCGTAGGAGATCTCTCCCAGCCACACCATCGGCCGGGTGGCCAGCAGCCGCGAATACACCCCCCGGTCGCCCAACGCCAGAGGTGCCACCGCGAGTGTGGCGATCACGGCGTAGAAAACCGTCTTGAATACGGCTTCGCGCAGCGTCGCGGGCGACGTTGTGGGTGCGCCGGCGATCGGCGTGGAGGCGATGAAGTAACAGATGACCGCCAGCGGGATGGCCATGAACGCGTAGCAGCGCACCCCCATCGCCTGGAAAACGGCCAGGGCCATGCCGCCGACGAACCAGGCCAGGTACGTGGGCAACCACAGCCGGGCGCCATCGGGGAACCAGTGATCGGTGTGGACGAGGACCAGCCACGCCGGGCTGATCAGCGCCATCCCCCCGAGGGCGCCGAGGACCAACTTCGGCTGCCACCGCCGCCGCGAAATCAGCACCAGCAGCAGGTATGCCAACAACGGCAGCGTCACGTAGAAGGCCGCCTCGACGGCCAGGCTCCACATCTGGGTGAGGCCCTGGTGCAGGTACTTGCCCAGATAGCCGTTGCAATAGATCTGCGTCAACGTGAGGTTGCGCAACAGCCCCAGCCAGGTGTGGCCGGGGTTGGGTCCGGCCTGGCGGTAGTGGTACAGCACGTAGGCGAACAGCACGGTGATGACGTAGGCGGGCATGATGCGCCGAACCCGGTGCCGCGCATAGCGACTCAGCGACGGCGGCGGGCCGCCAGTGGCGGCCGCTTTCACCCACGGGCGGAACAGCAGGAAGCCCGACAGCACGAAGAAAATCGGAACGCCGACCTCCAGCCTGGCACCGACGAGGCCCCAATAGCCGTGGGTGTACTTGCCCGTGGTGTAGGCCGCGTGGGTGCCGACGACGAGGAGCGCGGCGACGGCCCGGATACCCGTCAGCGATGCGACCCGGTCCACGTGGGAGATCTGCTCGAGCCCGCCCTGGGCGTCCCGCTCCTCGGACAGGGTCATACGGCGTGTTTCCGGCGTGGCTTGGTCTTGCCGGGCGACCGGTCCGGCCGCAGGTCGATCAGCACGCCCGAGATCCGGGTCTGCTCGAGCTTTTTCAGCGTCGCCTTCGGCAGCTTGGCCGGCAACTCCACCAGCGAGAAATCCGGCCCGATGGCGATGTGGCCGAAATCGCTGCGGTGCAACCCTCCTTCGTTGGCGATGGCGCCGACGATCGCGCCGGGACCGATCTTGTGCCGCTTGCCCACCGAGATCCGGTAGGTGGCGAAGTTCCTTGGCGACCTTAGCCTTTCGCGAGGCCTTTCGTGAGGCCCTTCGCGACGCTCCCGTCGTTCGCGCCGTTCGGGCGGCGGTTCGGGGGCCATCAGGAACGCCTCGCCGTCACGCGACTGCACCGCCAGGGCCGCGGCGATGTCGGCCATCGGGACGTCGTGCTCGCGCTCATAGTCCTGAACCAGCTTGCGGAACAGGTCCATCCCCGGGGCGCCGAGCGCGTCCGTGATGGAATCGGCGAACTTCGCCACCCGCTGGGCGTTGACGTCCTCGACGGTGGGCAGCTGCGCCTCGGCGAGCGTCTGGCGCGTCGCCTTCTCGATCGCCTTCAGCAGGTGGCGCTCGCGCGGGGAGACGAACAACACCGCTGCCCCCGACCGTCCGGCCCTGCCGGTGCGCCCGATGCGGTGCACGTAGGACTCGGTGTCGTGCGGGATGTCGTAGTTGAGCACGTGCGAGATGCGGTCGACGTCGAGGCCTCTCGCCGCCACGTCGGTGGCGACCAGGATGTCGATGCCTCCGTCTTTAAGTGCGCTGATGGTCCGCTCTCGTTGCGCCTGCGGGATGTCTCCGTTGATGGCGGCCGCGGAAAACCCGCGGGCCCTGAGCTTTTCGGCAACTTCCTCGGTGGCCTGCTTGGTGCGGACGAAGACGATCATCGCCTCGAACGGCTCCACTTCAAGGATGCGGGTCAGCGCATCCATCTTCCGGGGGCCGGCGACCTGGATGTAGCGCTGCGAAATGTTCTCGGCGGTGGCGGTTTTCGCCTTCGCGGTGATCTCGACCGGGTCGTGTAGGTACTTCTTGGTGAGTTTGCGGATCGCCGGGGGCATGGTCGCCGAGAACAGCGCGACCTGTTTGTATTCCGGGGTATCGGCCAGGATGCGCTCGACGTCCTCGGCGAAGCCCATGGTGAGCATCTCGTCGGCCTCGTCGAGCACCAGGTAGTCGATATGGGACAGGTCCAGCGTCCCCCTCTCGAGGTGGTCGATGACCCGGCCCGGGGTGCCGACCACAACCTGCGCGCCGCGTTTGAGTCCGGCCAGCTGCACGCCGTACGACGAGCCGCCGTAGATCGGCAGCACGTGGATCTGCGGGAGGTGCGCGCCGTAGCGGCTGAACGCCTCGGCCACCTGCAGCGCCAGCTCGCGGGTGGGCGCGAGGACCAGCGCCTGGGTCGCGGTGCTCTTCACATCGATCTTGGACAGGATCGGGATCGCGAACGCCGCCGTCTTGCCCGTGCCCGTCTGGGCCAGTCCAACGACGTCGGAACCGGCCATCAGCGGCGGGATCGTCGCGGCCTGGATAACGGTAGGCGTCTCGTAGCCGACGTCGTCGAGCGCTTTTAGGACCGCAGGGTGTATCTGCAGGTCGGCGAACGTGGTAAGGGAATCGTCGGGAGCGGCCATCGCCCTTGGAGTTTAGTGGTCGGGTAGCGGCCGCGAGCATGCCTGTCGGTAGGGGGAGATGCCGTCCCCAGCCGTCACTCCCGGTGTTAGGGCTGGCCGATCGTTACGACGGGTAAGTCCCCGGGCGGCCGTCAGCGCCGGTTCGGTTCGTGCCGACGCCTACGCCACCCTCGCCTCCGTTGCCGCCCCCGAAGAGGTACACGCCCGGCCCGCCCTGGCCTCCGGGGTTCATTAAGGCGTTATTATTCCCGCCGACACCGCCTGTCCCTCCGAGGTCACCACTGTCGCCGGGGGCACCGTCGCCGCTACCTAGATAGGTGTTGTTGATGGCGCCGCCGCCGCCACCACCACCGATGCCGTTGGTGCCGCCTGTCCCACCGGCGCCGCCGTTGGTCAGGGTGGGATCGGTCACGTTTTGTAATGCGCCGCCGCCAGCGCCGCCGTTACCGCCGGTGCCG
>NZ_DATJPU010000308.1:0-13547 GCF_035506235.1 Mycobacterium sp. | reverse complement strand
TCACCGTCGTCGAGCTCAACCAGGTTGTGCACGAACCTGTTCGGGTAGATGTGCACCTCGACCGGCCAGCGCGCTGCGAACGGCACGAACGCAGTGAATAGCCCGGTGCGCGTGACGATGCGACCGCCGTCGGCGACCTCGCGCGCCAGCAGGTCGGCAAAGAGGTTGCCGCCGTGTCGCATTCGATGTTCGCGGGCCTGTGCCAGCATGGCGGCCGTGCGCGGCGGCAGGAACGGATAGCCGTAAATCTGGCCGTGCGGATGGGTCAGCGTCACCCCGATCTCCTCGCCGCGGTTTTCGAAGCAGAACACCTGCTCGACGCCGGGCGTTGCCATCAGTTCGGCGGTCCGGTGCCGCCACGCCTCGACGACCAGCCGGGCGTGCTCCGGTGGCAAGCGCGCGAACGACCCGGTGTGGTCGCTCGAAAAACAGATCACCTCGCAGCGGCCGCGTGCCGGTGCGGACACGAAGCCGGCATCGGCGGGCGCCGGCGCCGGCTGACCGGCGCCCGACAGGCTCGGGAAGCGGTTCTCGAAGACGACGACGTCGTAGTCGGGGGCCGGCACCTCACTGGTGAGGCCGGTCGGCCCCGGGCACAGCGGGCACCGGTCGGCGGGCGGCTTGTAGGTGCGGTCCTGGCGCAGCGCCGCGATGATCACCCACTGCCCCGTTGACCGGTCGAATCGCAGCTGCGACTGGTCCGGGCCGCGCTGGGGCAGCGGCCTGCGGTCTTCGACCGGCGCCGGACGGTGGCCCGGCAGCGCGAAAAACAGGAGGTCACGGCCGTCGGCCAGCTTTGCCCGCGTCGGCGCTGTCACGAGGTCGAAGACTAGCTTGGCCGGTGCGGCGGGGTTCGGGTAACCATGTGGTGTCCCGCAGACGAGAGGGGTCAGGAGATCACCGTTCTCTACGAGAAAGCCCGAACCTGGTGGATCGGGTCGGATCCCGGCCTGCTGCGGCTCCGGATGGCGACGCGGACGACGGCCGCGCTTGGCTGTTCGCTGCTGATCATGTACCTGGTGACCAGGGCGACGGGACAGCCCCTGACGGTCGCGCTGCTCGGCGTCGTCATCACCATGGTCGCGTCGCGATCCGTCAACGAGCCGGACCTCAGCCGGCAGCGGATCACCATGGCGCTGCTGCCGGTGCCCGCCGCGCTGTCCATCACCGCCGCCGCGCTGCTCGCCCCGTACACCGTCGCCAGCGACGCCGCTTTCGTCGCCATCGTCTTCGCCGCGGTGTACATCCGCCGCTTCGGTGCCCGCGGCAGGGCGCTGGGCATGGTCGCGTTCATTTCGTATTTCTTCACCTTGTATCTGCGAGCGCGGATTTCGGAGTTGCCCTGGTTGATCGGGGCGGTCGTAGTCGGAATGCTGTGCACGTTTGTCATGAGCACATACGTGTTGCCCGACCGGCCGGAACGTGTGCTGCGCGCCACCGTCCGGGCGTTGCGGGCCCGGATGGCGATCGTGGTCGACACCACCGCGGAAGCGGTGAGTACCGGCTGCCTCGACGAACGGCGCCGCCGCCGCATGCGCGCTCGCACCATCCGGCTCAACGAGACCGCCCTGATGGTGCAGGGTCAGATCGAAGACAGAGCCGACCCCGCCGTGCTGTGGCCCGGGGTCACCAGCGAGCAACTGGCCCCCTGGCTGTTCGACGCGGAGCTGGCCGTCGAATGGGTCGCCACCGCGGGTCGGCGAGCGGCCGCCCTGTCCGCCGACATACCCACCGCCACCCGCGCCGAACTGGTCACGACGCTCACCCAGCTCGCGCGGGCGATCCGCGTACCGCAGGCCGGCGGCCTCGGTCGGGCGGCGGGTCGGGCCCAACGGGTCCTCGACGAGCAGGCTACGACGCCGATGAAGGCCGACGACCCCGCCGATGCCGCCGTTCGCCGTCTCGCCCTGGCGATCGTCAACGCCGCCACGGCGACCGCGGAGGTCCGGGCGATCGTCGAAGGCGCCGCCGCCGGGGTAGCCGGCGCCCTGCGGAGCGACGAGAGCGTGCCGCCCGCGGCGTCCGACGGCACGGGGGATGACACCGGCTCACAACAGGACAGCGGTCTGCTCCCGACCACCCGGCAAGCCATCCAGGTGACCGTCGCCGCGTCGTTGGCCATCGTCACCGGTGAGCTGGTGTCGCCGGCCCGCTGGTATTGGGCGGTGATCGCCGCCTTCGTGATCTTCGCCGGCACCAACTCCTGGGGCGAAACCCTGACCAAGGGCTGGCAGCGGCTGCTCGGCACCATCCTGGGCGTGCCCTGCGGCGTGCTGGTCGCCACGCTGTTCGCCGGGGATACGACCGGCTCGCTGGTCGCGATCTTCGTGTGCCTGTTCTGCGCCTTCTATTTCATGACCGTCACCTACAGCCTGATGACCTTCTGGATCACCACGATGCTGGCGCTGCTCTATGGCCTGCTCGGCCAATTCTCGTTAGGCGTGCTGATGCTGCGGATCGAAGAGACCGCGATCGGGGCCGTCATCGGCGTGGCCGTGGCAATCCTGGTGCTGCCCACCAATACCCGGACCACGATCCGCAACGACACCCGCGCCTTCCTGACGGCGTTGTCGGCGCTGATCGAGATCTCCACGGCGACCATGTTCGGCGAGGACGAGACCGCGAGCCCGACCGAGCAGGCCCGCCGGCTCGACCGGGCGCTGCAGCAGTTCCGGACCAGCGCCAAGCCGCTGTTGGCCGGGGTGGCCGGTTTGGCCGGCCGGCGAAACATCCGGCGCGGCTTGCGGATTTTCGCCGCGTGCGATCGCTACGGGCGAAGCCTGGCGCGCAGCGCCGAGCAATACCAGGACCCCGCCGGCTCTTCGCCTGAGCTGGCCGATTCGTTCATGTCGGCCGCGGCGCAGACGCAGCGGAACATCGACGCGCTGGTTGCTGCCATCGGCGGTGCCCATGCGCCGACGATCGTGTCGGTGACCGACGACCTCGACGCCGCCGAAACCCTGGCCCGGCAACAGGACGGCGGGGGCGCACCGCGACCCGACACCCGGCGGTTCCTCACCGCGGTGCACGCGCTTCGCCAGATCGAGCGGGCCATCGTCACGGCGGCCACCAGCCTCGGGGCCCGCGACAACCCGAGGGTGCCCAGCCCGGTAGCGAGCTGAGGCCACCGCCGATTACAGGCCGGGCAGGCAGGCGGGGAAGTAGCACGGCTGGTTGGGGCCCTGAGCTTTCCTCAACAGATCAAGCAGCCTGATGACCGCCAGGCCCAACATCCCTTCCACCTCCGGCTGCTGATCCGGCGGGAGGTTTCGGACGTCCCTGTCCACGGTGGGGAGATATTGCTGTAGACCCGCCAACCGCTGCTGTCGCTGCGCCGGGGTGAGACCGTCCCAGCTGTCGTCCAGGTCGGAGATCTGCCGCAGCAAATCTTGCACCTCCGCCTTGGGGTCGGCCGGAGGGCCCGGGGGTGGCTGTAGCGGGTAGAAATGGCTCGGCGCGGGCTGCGCCGTCAGCTCGGCCTGCGCGGGAGTCGCCGTCATCAGCGCGCCGGTCACCAGGACGGTCGCCGTTATCTTGGCTGTGATTTTCATTGGGCCACAACGCATTTCGTACTAAGGCGCGAACGCGCAGATGAATCCGAGCGCCCGCTCGCACTCCTCCCGGGTGCGGAACACGGGCGGTGGGGGCGGAGGAGGAGGTCCCTCCACGATGTTGTCGGGGCAACCGCCGAAATACTTGGGAGGACACTGCTCGTGGTAGACGTGGCACACGTTCAGGTCCCACCCGGTGGCCCTCAATCCCGGCCAGACGTAATCGCCCGGGCACCAGCGCATCCCGGGGCCGTGGTAGCACCCCGTTCGTGACGAACAGTGGTCATCGTCCGCCCGGGCGGTTGCTGCGGCCGGCCCCGCACCGGCCACGGCAACTCCGCCCGCAAGCAAGGCGCTCGCAACAACCCACTTCAGGGTGTGGCCGGTGTCCATGCGGTCACGTTGCCCCGCGCCGCTTGCCGGATCCTGGCCAACTTCTTGCGAAATTCTTGCGTTCGCCCCGGTCTCGGCGCGACTACCATCTCCCCATGGGCACACCGAACCTCCCGCCGGGGTTCGACTTCACCGATCCCGACATCTACGCCCGCCGGCTTCCGGTGCAGGAGCTGGCCGAGCTGCGCCGTACCGCTCCGATCTGGTGGAACGAGCAGCCGCCCGACCAAGGCGGGTTCGGCGACGGCGGCTACTGGGTGGTGACCAGGCACCGCGACGTCCGCGAGGTCTCGCTGCGCAGCGACGTCTTCTCGTCGGCCAAGAAGTCCATCGTGCCGCGCTATCGGCAAGACGTGGCGGCGGGCCAGATCGAGGCGGGTCGGACGTCGATGATCATGATGGACGATCCCGAACACGCCCGGCTGCGCAAGATCGTCTCGCGCGCCTTCACACCGCGCGCGGTCGAGCGACTGCGCGCAGACCTCGGCGAGCGCGCGCGGCGCATCGCCACCGAGGCCGCTGCGGCGGGGTCGGGCGACTTCGTCCTCCAGGTGGCCTGCGAGCTGCCGCTGCAGGCGATCGCGGTCCTGCTCGGGGTGCCACAGGAGGACCACGACAAGCTCTTCGACTGGTCAAACAGGATGATCGGCACGGATGACCCGGAGTTCGCCGAATACGACTCGCTGACGGCCGCCGGCGAGTTGATGTGGTACGCAATGCAATTGGCGGCCCGCAAGGCCGAGAACCCCGGTGATGACATCGTCACGACGCTGGTCCGGGCCGACGCCGACGGCCAACGCCTGTCCGACGCCGAGTTCGGCATGTTCGTGGTCACCCTGGGCATCGCCGGCAACGAGACGACGCGCAACTCCATCACGCAGGGAATGATGGCCTTCGCCGACTACCCGGATCAGTGGGAGCAGTTCAAGGCCCGACGGCCGAAGACCGCCGCCGACGAGATCATCCGCTGGGCGACCCCGATCACGGCGTTCCAGCGGACCGCGCTGGAGGACACCGAGCTCGGCGGCGTGCCGATCAGGAAGGGCCAGCGGGTGGTGATGTTCTACCGGTCGGCCAACTTCGATGAAGAGGTCTTCGACGACCCGTACACCTTCGACGTCTTTCGCAGCCCCAACCCGCATCTCGGGTTCGGCGGCACCGGCGCGCATTACTGCATCGGCGCCAACCTGGCGCGCGTGACGATCGACGTGATGTTCAACGCGATCGCCGACCACCTGCCCGACCTGACTTCCGTGGGCGAGCCCCAGCGGCTGCGGTCGTCCTTCATCAACGGCATCAAGCACTGGCAGGTCGACTACCAGAGCAGGCCGGCTCAGGACTAGACGCTCGGCTGGCGGCTGTTTACATCGTGGCGGTCGCCGGTTGCGATGAAGTCCTCGATCAAATCCACCACCTGGTTCGGCGCCTCCACCTGCGCGAAGTGGCCGACGTCGGGCAGGATTTCGAGCCTGGCGTCGGTCCGAGCCTCATGCGCGGCGTACGCGTGGTCGACGGGAATGATGCCGTCGCGCTCCCCCCAGATCGCCATGACGGGTAACTCCTCACGCAGCCGCAGCCTGCTGAGCGCGCTGACCGCCTGCCCGCGGTAGTCGACCACCGATCGCAGCGTCCGCAGAAACGATTGACGCGTCTCACCATCGGACAACGACGAGTAGGCGCTCCAGATCTCCGCCCCGCGCGGCGACTGGATGCCCGCGCCGCTCAACCACGACCTGAGCTTGTTGCCGACGGACAGCACTGGCTTCGGCGCGATGATGGGCAACACCAGCTCCGCCCCGGGCGCCGAGAGCAACCGCAGCACCCACCCGACGTCGGGACCGAGGCCGCCGCTGCTGATCAGGATCAACCGCTTGGCGTAGTCGGGGTGCTGATACACGAACTGCATCGCGACCCCACCGCCGAGTGATTGACCGACCAGGGTGGCCTGGCTGACGCCTAGCTCGTCGAGCAGGTCGCGAAGCCAGACCGCGAAGGCGCCCAACGAATAGTCCGTGCGAGGTTTCGCCGATTCGCCGTGACCGAGCAGGTCCGGCGCGATGACCCGGAACTTCTTCGACAGCGGCGGGATCACCGACCGCCACGTCTCCGAGCTGCCGGCCATGCCGTGGATGAGCAGCAGCACCTCGCCGTCGCCCTCGTCGCGGTAGGCGACCCGATCGCCGTGCAGCTCGAGAAACTTCAACTCGTTCATCGGCCCCGTGTACCCGCTCTGCCCCGATTTAAGGGCCCGCCGCAGGAATCGTGACGAGAAACGCATCCGGGCCGAACAGTGCCGGATGCCTCAGCGATGATCTAGTTCATGACCGAACCGGTTGCGGCCCGCGTGGCCGTCTACCTTGACTTCGACAACATCGTGATCTCGCGGTACGACCAGGTTCACGGCCGCAGCTCGTTCCAGCGGGACAAAGCCAAGGGCCTTGAGCAGTATTCCGAGCGGCTGGGCCGGGCCACCGTCGACGTCGGCGCCATCCTCGACTTCGCGTCGTCGTTCGGGACCCTGGTGCTCACCCGCGCCTACGCGGACTGGTCGGCCGACATCAACGCCGGCTACCGCGGACAGCTGGTGGCCCGCGCGGTCGATCTGGTGCAGTTGTTCCCCGCGGCGGCCTACGGCAAGAACGGCGCCGACATCCGGCTGGCCGTCGACGCGGTCGAGGACATGTTCCGGCTGCCCGACCTGACCCACGTGGTGATCGTGGCCGGTGACTCCGATTACATCCCGCTGGCCCAGCGCTGCAAGCGGCTCGGCCGGTACGTGGTGGGCATCGGGGTGGCCGGCGCGTCGAGCCGGGCGCTGGCGGCCGCCTGCGACGACTTCGTCATTTACGACGCGCTGCCGGGGGTCCCCGCACTCGAGCCAGAACCGGCCGAGGCCGAGCCGAGGCGACGCGCCGGGCGCGCCAAGTCAGAAAAGCGCGAAGAACCGGAGGAGCCCCCCGACCCGCAGGTCACCGCCACCGCGCTTTTGACGCGCGCGCTGCAGATCGGTCAGGAGAAAGACGACGTCGACTGGCTGCACAACTCGGCGGTGAAGGCGCAGATGAAGCGGATGGACCCGTCGTTCAGCGAGAAGTCTTTGGGATTCCGGTCATTCAGCGATTTCCTGCGTTCGCGGTCCGACGTCGTCGAGCTCGACGAGAGTTCGACGACCCGGATGGTGCGGTTGCGCGTACCCGATTGAGCGCCTCCCCTACGCTGGCGACCGTGACGCAGGAAGCCCTCAGGCCGGGACGCTCGGGGCCCCCCTGGCTCACCCGCAACGTTCGAGTGCTGTCCGGGGTTTCGTTCCTGCAGGACGCGGCCAGCGAACTGCTGTATCCGCTGTTGCCCATCTACCTCACGGCCGTGCTGGGTGCGCCCGCGTCCGTGGTGGGGGCGATCGAGGGCGTGGCCGAGGGCGCGGCCTCGCTCACAAAGATCGCGGCGGGCCCGCTGGGCGACAGGTTCGCCCGGCGTCCGCTGATCGCCGCCGGCTACGGGATGGCGGCGCTCGGCAAGGTGATCATCGCGGTGGCCACGGCGTGGCCGGGCGTGCTCGCGGGTCGCGTCGTGGATCGGCTGGGCAAGGGCATCCGCGGCGCGCCGCGGGACGCGCTGCTGGTCGACGATGTGGGCGAAGCCCTGCGTGGCCGGGCTTTCGGCTTCCACCGCGCGATGGACACCTTGGGCGCCGTCGTCGGCCCGCTGCTCGGGCTGGCCGGCTACGAACTGCTCGATCACCGGATCGCGCCTTTGCTCTACGTGGCGATCGTGCCCGCCGTCCTCAGCGTGGCGCTCGTCTTTCTGGTGCGCGAGCGCAGCCGTGCCGCCCCGCGACCGCACCGACAGTCGATCTGGACCGGTGTGCGCTCATTGCCGCGACCGTACTGGAGGATCACCGCGCTCCTGGTGGCCTTCAGCGTGGTGAACTTTCCCGACGCCCTGTTGTTGTTGCGGCTCAACGAGATCGGATTCTCGGTGGCGCAGGTGATTCTGGCGTACGTCGGCTACAACACGGTGTATGCGCTGTCCAGCTACCCGGCCGGATCGCTCGCCGACCGCGTCGGCCGGCCGGCGTTGTTCGGCTTCGGTCTGGCGTTCTTCGCGATCGGCTACATCGGGCTGGGACTGACCACCGACATGGTGACGGCGTGGGTGGTGATCGGCGTGTACGGATTGTTCACCGGGTGCACCGACGGCGTGGGCAAGGCCTGGATTTCGGGGCTGGTCGACCAGGACCATCAGGCGAGCGCGCAGGGCGTGTTCCAGGGCGGCACCGGCCTGGCCGTGCTGGTGGCGGGGTTGTGGGCGGGCTTGCTATGGGGCGCGAACGGCCAACTGCCCCTGCTCATTTCGGGAATCACCGGCGGTGTGTTCGCGGTCATGCTGATCGGCGCCCAACTGGTCCGCGGTGTCCGCGCCAAGTAGGTCCTCGCGCCCGCTTGCGGACCGAGTAGAGGTGAGGGCACCCGGCTTGGCCGCGCTCGTCGTCATGGCGGTGGCCCGGCTTCCCGTCTCGGTCCGTCGGCGCGTGCTGCGGGCGGCGTTCGAGCGCGCCCGCGACGCATTCAATCGCGGCGACCTGGAGGCGGTATTCGGCCTGTTCGCCAAAGACGTCGAGTACGGCCCGCCGCCCCCTCTGCATACGGGAGGCGCTCTGCTGGGCCGCCGGGCGGTGTTCGACTTCTGGCGTGCGGTCTTCGACCGCTACGACGAGAACACCATCGAGAACTTGTCCTTGGACGAAGTGGCGCCATGGTCGTTCGTGCGCCGGGCGCGTCTGCGCCACCGGACGAAAGCGACCGGTGCATCGCTCGACTATGTGGTCGTCCAGACCACCCACCTGAGGGGTGGCCGGGTGGTGCGACAGGTGAACGTTCTCGAGCGTCCGCCCGGAAATACACGCATGGCTTGATGTATGGCGAGCCGCACCGGACTTCCCCGACGGCCGACCGATATCGTTGACAGCCACCGGGCGTGGCCATACATTGTGTGAACGTTGTCGCTAGGAGACCGTCATGACCGTCGGTGCCGCTCCCCCAAGCGTTTTCGATGCCGATCTGCCGACCCTGGCCTACAGCGCCGAGGAAACCCCCGCCGAGGTCTATCCCCGTCTGCGCGCGGCGCAACGGCAGGCCCCGGTCGCGATGGGGCCGTTCGGTCCCGAAGTGCTCTCCTATCAGCTGGTGCGTTCGGTGCTGCGCGACGCGCGCTTCCAGATCCCGCCCGGACTGAACATGCTCAGCCAGGGCATCAGCTCGGGCCCGTTGTGGGACAAGGTGGTCAACAGCCTGCTGTGCATGGAGGGCGACGCGCACCATCGGGTGCGCAGTCTGGCGTCGAAGGCATTCACGCCCCGGGCGACCCTGCGACTGCACGACACCATGGTCGCCGTGATGAACGAACTGGTCGATCAGGTTGCCGACGCGGGCCGATGCGACGTCGTCACCGATCTCGCGCGCCCCTACCCCGTCCCGATCATCTGCGCGTTGCTCGGCGCTCCCCGCGAGGATTGGCAACGTTTTTCCCTGTGGGCCGATGACGTCTTCAAGGCCTTCAGCTTCACGGTCGACCTCCGCGACGTCGAACCGGTGGTGATGCACGCCTGGGGCGAACTCGACGAGTACGTCGACGACATGGTCGCCCGGCGCCGGCACAGCCTCACCGACGACCTGCTGTCCGACCTGATTCGCGCCGAGGACGACGGCGATCGGCTCAGCGCCGACGAACTGCGGATGATGGCGGGCGGCCTGCTGCTGGCTGGGACGGACACCACGCGCAACCAGGTCGCCGCCTCGGTGCACGTCCTGTGCGAGCACCCCGAGCAATGGGGGCTGCTCAAGGAGCAGCCCGAACTGGCGATGCGCGCGGTCGAGGAGACGATGCGCCACTCGCCGATCGCGTGCGGAACCCTTCGCCTGGTCGCCCAGGACGCCGAGCTCGAGGGCTACCTCTTCCCCGCGGGCACGACGGTCCTGGTGAATACCGCTGCGGCCAACCGGGATCCGGCGGTCTACGACGACCCCGACCGCGTCGACATCACGCGTGAGGGGGCGCCCCCCATATTGACCTTCGGCGGCGGTGTGCATTACTGCCTGGGCGCCAACCTGGCTCGCCGCGAGATCGCCGAAGCGCTCAACGTCATAGCGAGCCGCCTGCTGAACCCGCGCACCGCCGGACCAATTCCGTGGAAGCCGATGGTGAGCCTGAGCGGCCCGACGAGCCTGCCCATCGAGTTCGACCTATAAGCCGCGCGAGTTGCCGCGCGCTCGGCGTATCGTCCGAATGGTGAACGCACGCACCACGCCCGGCGGCGCGGTGCCGGTGTCGGCAGACAACTTCATCCGGGCCGAAACCGATCTGTACTTCGGCAATGTCGTCAAGGGCGGCGGGTTGGGGAGATTCATTCATTTCCGAGAGCTCACGCCGCTGGACCAGCAGCTGGTCGTGCGCTCGAATCGGGACACGCTGTATTCGGCGGGTGTGTTCGACCTCGACGCCGGGCCGGCAACGATCTCGCTGCCCGATCCCGGCGCCCGGTTCATGTCGATGCAGGTGATCACCGAGGACCACTATGTGCCGGCGGTGTTCTATGGGCAGGGCGAACACACGCTCACCCGCGATGACATCGGCACGCGGTATGTGATGGTCGCCATCCGCACCCTGGTCGATCCCAACGACGCCGACGATCTCGCCACGGTCCACGCGCTGCAAGACGCCATCGCGGTGCGGCAGGACGACACCGGCAGTTTCGACGTTCCCAGGTGGGATCCCGTCAGCCAGCAGGCGGTGCGGGACGCGCTCCTCCAACTCTCGGCCACTTTGCCCGACTCCAAGGGGATGTTCGGCACGAAGCAGGACACCGACCCGGTGCGACGGCTGATCGGCTCGGCGTCGGCGTGGGGCGGCAATCCGGAAAAAGACGCCTTTTATTTCAGCGTCTTCCCGGCCGACAACGACGGCGCAACCGTGCACCGGCTGATCGTCGACGAGGTGCCCGTCGACGGGTTCTGGTCGGTGACCGTCTACAACAAAGACGGCTACTTGTCCCCCAACCCGCAAAACGCCTATTCGCTCAACAACCTCACCGCGCAACGCGGTCCCGACGGGAGTATCACGATTCAGTTCGGCGGCTGCGGCGCCGCGACAGCCAACTGCTTGCCGATCACGCCGGGATGGAACTATTTGGTCCGGCTGTACCGGCCACACGACACGGTCCTCAACGGCGAGTGGACCTTCCCTGTCGCTGAACGCGTTTCGTGACCGACACGTTCACGGCATGGGGATCGCCGGGCGAACCGACGACCAGGGGTGCGCCGATTCCAGTTGGGCGGCAAGGCGAATCAGCACGTCCTCCCGACCGTAAGCGGCGGCGAGCTGGACGCCGATGGGAAGACCAACGGCGTTGCGGTGCAGGGGCAGGCTGATCGCCGGCTGCCCGCTCATGTTGAACGGCGGCGTGAACGCCGCGAACTGCCCGCCGCGGCGCATGGGTGCGGTCGGCCGCTCGGGATTGTTCTCGAATTCCGTGAGCGGAACCGGCGGTTCGGCCACCGTGGGGGTGAGCAGGAGGTCCCAGCCGTCGGCCCACCACCGCTGCAAAGCGCGACGGAACGCGTACGCCGCGTCCAGCGCGGCGGCGTAGTCGATGGCGCTCACCCGCCGCGCCCGCTCGATGAGCACCCAGTTGACCGGCTCGATGTCGTCGGCGGTCACTTCGCGCCCGAGCGTCTCGCCGAACCCGCGCGCCGCCATCGCCAACTGCGTCGCCCACAGCGCCATGAACTTGCCGACCAACGTGGTGTCGCCGAGGCACGCCGGCCAGGCCGGCTCGACGATGTGGCCGAGCCCCTCCAGCATCGCCGCCGCGGCGCGCACCGCGGCGATGCAGTCCTCGTGCAGGAACTCGCCGCGCGGATGCACGTCGAGCAGCCCGATGCGCAACCGGCCCGGGTCGGCGCCGACCTCGTCGGTGTACGGGCGGTGCGGCGCCGGCGCGATGACGGAATCGCCGACACCGGGCCCGCGCACCGCGTCGAGCAGGCGCGCCGTGTCGCGCACCGTGCGGCTGACGCACAGCTCGACCCCCAGGCCGGCCTCCGCGCGGACGGGGCCGACGGTGATCCGTCCCTGGCTGGGCTTGAGCCCCACCAGCCCGCAGCACGACGCCGGGATCCGGATGCTGCCGCCGCCGTCCGAGGCGTTGGCGAAGGGGACCATCCCGGCGGCCACCGCCGCGGCGGCGCCGCCGCTGGACCCACCCGGTGTGCGATCGAGCGCCCACGGGTTGCGGGTCGCTCCCCACGCCACCGGCTGGGTGGTCGGCAGGCTGCCCATCTCGGGGCTGTTCGTCCGCCCGGCGATCACCAGGCCGGCCGCCTTGAACCGGGCGACCAGCGTCGTGTCGGCGGTGTCGATCTTGGCCGCCTCCTTGAGCGCGATGTTGCCGTTCGACAGCGTTTGACCGGCGAAACTCGTGTAGAGGTCCTTGAGCAAAAACGGGACGCCGCGAAATGGGCCCTTGGGCAGGTGGGGGTCGGCGGCCACGGATCGGGCGTGGTCGAACCACTCGATGACGACCGCGTTCAGCACCGGGTTGGACCGCTCGATGCGCTCGATCGCCGCCTCGAGCAACTCCGCCGGCGTGACCTCGCCGTTGGCCACCAGCGCCGCCTGGTCCGTGGCGTCCATCCAGCGCGTCTCTTCGGCAAGGCTGCTCATGGCTTTCGGTCTACCACGTGTGACCAAGACCGCCGTACACACAAGTCGCGGTCCGCCCAGGCCCGCTTTACGCTCGTTGGTTACACGAACTTAACGGGGGTTT
Source organism: Mycobacterium sp. (assembly GCF_035506235.1). Classification (GTDB taxonomy): domain Bacteria; phylum Actinomycetota; class Actinomycetes; order Mycobacteriales; family Mycobacteriaceae; genus Mycobacterium. Next base: position 779 of record NZ_DATJPU010000308.1, on the reverse strand, counting down.
TGTCGATGCCTGGATTCACGGGGCGAACTGTGTCCACACACAGGTTCGCCCCGATCGCGGCGGCCGTCTGTGTCGTCGTCGCCTCGTGTTCGGACACCGTCGGTCCGCCGGCGGCCACGCCGACGACCACGATGTCCACCGCCAAAACCACCGCTTCTTCGGCTCCCGCGCCGCCTCCGGTGACGGGTCCCCTGGAAAAGGACTGGAAAACCTACGGCGGCACCGCGTACTTCGGTTGTCCCGAGAAATTCTCCCCAGGAAAATCCGCGCTCGAGGACATCCGGCCCAAGGTGTTCGACCCGAAAACGGGGCAATACGTGGCGCCCGGTGTCCCGACTCTCTCCGCCGGCGAGAACCTAACCGGCGGCATCTGCGCGCTGGCGGGGACGGCGGACGATATCCGGGTCGTCTACGTGCTGACGACCGCCACCAAGACCACCGCGTACGCGTTCGACCTCAAGACCAGCCAGCCGTTGGTGACCAAGGAGCTGCAGCCGCCGACCCCTGACCTGAAACTGACCGCACCGAACGAATGGGGTCTGGCCGCGACGGCGTCCGGCGTCGCGTGGGTGAACGCCTTCACCGACGGGCACAGCCCCGCGTCGCCACCGCGGACCGTAATCCTTTCCGGCAACGACCTTTCGGCAATGTGGAACGACCCACAGCCGGGCCACGTGTGGCAGGACGTGCTTTCGTTTCAGCGCAACACCGACCCGGTCAAGACGTCGGGGGCCGAGCTGCGGCGGCCGAGCAGCGAGGTGATCTATCAGGACAACGAC
>NZ_DATJPU010000307.1:0-2672 GCF_035506235.1 Mycobacterium sp. | reverse complement strand
ACTGCGACGGCGGCTGCGCATGACCGACCCCAGTCTCTGGTCTGAGGCCGTCCTCACCCACCACGCAAGTGCCTCGGCCTTGCGGTCAGCAAACCAGCGCCCGCGAGAGCGCTTCGCAACGGTCTTCATTGACATTTCCTCGACCGCCCGGAGAACCGCGTCACCGGCTCATGGCTGCGGTTAGTCACCGGCGGTCCAGACAGCGTGCGGTCGTCAGCAACGGCAAATCGCGAGTCGACAAGGTGTCGTCAGCTAGTCGCTCTCTTCGGCGAGCAGGCTCGACAGAACTGTGTGGCTGGGCGGTCTCGCGCGAGGCGGCGAGCTACGAGAGCAAGCGCCGTCGCGTAGACGGCAACTTTGGGCTGTCGGTCGATTCGATCCTTATCTGCAAACGAGCGCATCGGCGTCAGCGGTTACCGCGTTGCGCGAGAACGGATCGCCAACACGCAAATAGGTCTACATTGGGCGGCGGCTCGCGCCAATTGCCTCTAAGCCTTAATCCACCGGGTCGGTAGGTCGGTTCCGTCCGAACCGGAAGGAAGAATGACCTCCTGTGCAGGGCTTTAACGGCTGTATGGGGCAGCCGGGGCCTGCGGACAGGAGGTCACCTTCAGGGTGCATGATGACGAGTGGGTCGGACTGGACGGTCTGCAGGTCAAATTCGACGATGAGCGCGCGGTCTCGGACGCCGGGGTGACGCTCGTCGCGACGCTGGCCAAGCGGCTGGGGATCGAGGGGTTGGCGGGGCGGCTGGTCAGGTTGCGGCGCGAGCGTCCGGGCGCGGCGAACGCGGGGCGTAAGGTGATGGCGCTGATCTTCGCGATGGTGCTGGGCGCGGACAGCATCGATGACTGCGAGATCCTCAGGGCAGGCAAGACTCGGCGGCTGTTGGGTGGGTGGATGCCGGCGCCGTCGACGCTGGGGACGTTCTTGCGCGCGTTCACGTTCGGGCACGTGCGGCAGCTCGACAAGCTGCTGGGCGAGGCGTTGGTGCGCGCGTGGCGGGCTGGCGCCGGTCCCGGCGAGGGGCGGCTGGTGATCGATGTGGACAGTTTCGTCGGCGAGGTGTGCGGGCGGCTCAAGCAGGGAGCTGCCTACGGGTACACGAAGGTGTTGGGGTATCACCCGCTCCTGGCCACCCGTGCTGACACCCGCGAGGTGTTACACATCCGCCTGCGCAAGGGGTCGGCGAACACCCAGAAGGGGATGCTGCGCTTTTGCGATGAGTTGATCGCCCGCGTCGCGCGCGCCGGTGCCACCGGGCCGAAGCTGCTGCGCGCCGACTCGGGGTTCTGGAACACCAAGGTGTTCAAGCGGCTCGAGGGCGCCGGCTGGCAGTACTCGATCGGCGTGCGCATGCAGAAGGGGATTCGCAAGGCCGTCGAAGCGATAGACGAGCTGGCCTGGCAGACGATCGAATACCCCGAGGAGGGTGAGGCGCAGATCGCCGAGACGACCTCTGGCGGGCGGCGGTTGATCGTCCGCCGCACCCGTCTGCTCGGCCGCCAGGCGCAACTGTGGCCCGACTGGCGTCACTTCGCGTTTATCACCAACCGCACCGAAGAGATCACGATCGTGGAAGCCGAGCATCGAGACCATGCCGTCGTTGAGCAAGTGATCGCCGATCTCAAGGATCAGGCGCTGGCGCATTTTCCCTCCGGCGAGTTCAACGCCAACGGCGCCTGGACCGTGCTCGGCGCGCTCGCGCACAACCTGCTCAGATGGACACAACTGATCGGCTTGCCCGACAGCACCGTGCGCGCCGCCCGCACGCTGCGCCGCCGGCTGATCACGATCGCCGGGCGCCTGACCCGCCACGGCCGCCGCTGGACGCTTCACCTCCCCGCCCGCTGGCCCTGGCACGGCGATTACCTCGCCGCGCTCGCACGGATCCGCGCACTCCCCGCCGCCTGACCGCCGCCGCAGGCAAGCCGACCGAAGATCAGCAGGTCACTCGCCCGCCGGGCACGACCACCGCTGCGCGCGAACACACGAACCGGCCCCGCGGAACCACCCCGACACCTGCCTCGATCACCCAACGGGCCTCACCGCGGCCACCAAACCGTCATCGCCGCCCAGGCCAGCCGCCTTACGGCCTCCGACCCAGCCATTCGGTGGATCCGGGCTAAAGCCGGCTGCATGGCCATCCACTCCGCCTTCCCCCGGATAACGTTAGCCCCGACCCTGACTGCATGCAAGGCGACGCCGGCGCGACCTGAGGCGAGGATCAGCGTCGAACGCACACGTCGGGCCCCGGAAGGGGTAAGCGCGCTGAGTTGGCCCGTCGTCGGAGGCGGCGCAACCCTGCCGGCACTGTCCGAAGCCCATCCTTCTGCCGCAGGACGCTGGGCGCGCAGGTAGGCGAACTCTTTTCGCTGCGTGCCGAGCCGTTTTCTGCCCGTGCCAGATGCCTCCCGCAGCGGTTGGCGTCGAGGTCGGTTCGATGTATACGAGGGGCCATTAACCCCGGCAGGGGGCTTCGCCGTAGGAGATAAGGCGCGTGTCTGGACCACGTCGAAGACTGTCCTGGTTGTGTTTGGCGCGATCGCGTGCTTGTAGCGGGCCGCTGTGGCGGGGGTGTTGGTGCCGAGCGTCACGGCCCGCTGCCGTCGACGGCGACGTCGTATCCATTCGGCGGAGTCAGTACATCGGGGGGCCTTGACATTGTCGAA
>NZ_DATJPU010000306.1:0-3440 GCF_035506235.1 Mycobacterium sp. | reverse complement strand
GCGGTGGCGTTTCCCGGTGCGCCCAGGATGGTCCTGGCCCGGCTGGGGGCGTCGCTTTTGACCGCAGTGCTCATGGGCTGGGCATGGTCACGGTGGGGCCGCCCGGAGTGGATCACCCGCCGGCTGCCCACTTCGGCCGCTGAGACCGAATCACGTTGGGTGGTGTTCGCGGAGGCGGCCCGCCACGACTTTCTACAGGCGGCATCGTATTTGGTGCTGGGTGCCGCCGCGGCGGCGGCGCTGCATGTGCTGGTGCCGCGGTGGGTGTTCGAGCACTTGGCGGCACACCTCATCCTCGGGGTGGTGGTGATGGCCGCCCTGGCGGTGGTGTTGGCCTTGTGTTCGGAGGCCGACGCGTTCGTGGCCGCCAGCATGACGATGGTGCCACTGATACCCCGGCTGGTGTTTCTGGTCGTGGGCCCGGCCGTCGACGTGAAACTGTTCGCGATGCAGGCGGGCCTGTTCGGCCGGGCTTTCGCGGCGCGCTTCGCCCCCTGCACATTGCTGGTTGCAACGGCAAGCGCGTGTGCGGTCGGGCTGTTGGTCCTCGGTGGTGGATAAGTGAGCCGCGAAACCGAGAACACCGTTTTGCTGTTGGTGGGCATCAGCATCGTCATGATCACGGTGTCAGGTGCGTTCACCCGCTACGTCAAGCCGGGACTGCTGCCGTGGCTGGCCGCCTCGGCGGTGCTGCTGATCGCGTTGGCATTGGTTGCGATCGTCGGCGATGTCCGCCGAGGCGGACCCCGGGCCAGTGATCACGGCGAGGCGCACTCCCACAGAGCTGGCATCGTGTGGTTGCTCGTCGTTCCCATCCTGGTGCTGATTTTCGTGACACCACCGGCACTGCGGCCCTCAGCCGCTGCCCCATCTGTGACCGCGGTGTCCAATGATGTTCTGAATCGGGCATTTCCGCCGCTACCGCCGGGCAACGCCCCTGAGGTGTCGCTGCCGGAGGTGCTGATGCGCGAGGCACAGGACACCACCGGCTCGTTGACAAATCGATCGATCACCGTGACCGGCTTTGTCCTCAACGAGGCACAGGGCGTGGATCTTGGCCGCATCGTCATCATCTGCTGCGCCGCCGACGCCCAGCTGGCCCGCATCCATCTGCGTGGCCCGGCCGCCGGCCACGCCGCCGGGCTACCGGACAACACCTGGCTTCGGATCGAGGGCCAAGTCACACCCGCACCGCGGCAACCGAATTCAGTGGCGATTCCGGCACTGCAGGCCACCGCGGTCACCCGCATCGACGCCCCAGCCAACCCCTACGCCTACCCCCATTGATTGAGCATGCTTCAGCCAGCTCATCGGCACACCTCACCGCCCGCGGACTCGTAGGGCTGAAGATCGGACGGCGCCCGCGTTGAGCGGCGTTGCTGTCATCTCAATTGCGCAGACTGGCGCGACCAGCCCATTGGTGATAACCGCCGAGCTGCGTTGGCAGTGGAGCGGTCTCCCATTGCCCCAGCTCCAGCCAATCCCGCAGGGCAGCCACCTCATCGCTGTCGGTGATGGGGCCGATCCAGTGGGGTGGTCCGCAGGCCACACGCTCTTTCGTGCAGGGCTGCACAACTGCCATGACACCGTATCCCGTCGGGCGAGATGCGCAGGTGAGTGATCCAAGCAGGCACGCGGCGGAGACGAGCATGGCGTGTGGACAGCGTCGGATGGTGGGACGCAATTCGTCGATTACCGACAGAGTACGGTCGGCCGCGCAGGCGGCACAGACGATAACGGTGAACGGGCGGTCAGTGGCGCTGCGCGAGTAGGTCAACGTGCCGTGCTCCGGTCGACCGCGCCCAGATCGGAGCCGCATGATGTCATTGTCTTAATCCCTTCTGGCCATCTCTCTTTGGTGTCTTAGACGGCACAACATGTTTCAGTGGCCGGCGATCTGTCCGGGGTAGGGCAGTAGCGCCATTTCGCGGGCGTTCTTGATCGCGGTGCTGACCTGCCGTTGTTGTTGGACGGTGAGGCCGGTGACATGGCGGGAGCGGATTTTGCCGCGCTCGGAGATGAACACGCGCAGCGCGGCGGTGTCTTTGTAGTCGACCGCGCTGACCCCGAGGCTGGCGAGAAGGTTCTTCTTGACAGTCCTGATGCCCGGTTGGGCGGCTCGGCGCACCCGCGGTTTCCTGGCCATCACCAGCTCGACTTGCGCACGCCGGGTAGCTGCCCGTTATGGGCTAACTGGCGGACCCTTACCCTCGAGAGCCCGAATTTGCGTAGATACCCGCGCGGGCGCCCGTCGGCCGCGTCGCGGTTGCGCAGGCGCACCGCGCTGGCGTCGCGGGGCTGGCGCGCCAACTCGCGCTGCGCGGCTTCCCGTTGCTCTGCCGTGCTCGACGGTGCGCGGATGATCTCTTTGAGTTCAGCGCGGCGTTCGGCATAGCGCGCCACAATCTCGCGACGGCGGTCGTTCTTGACGATCTTGGATTTCTTGGCCATCCTCAGCGCTCCTCCCGGAAATCGACGTGGCGGCGGATCACCGGGTCGTACTTGCGCAACACCAGCCGGTCCGGGTCGTTGCGCCGGTTTTTTCGGGTGATATAGGTGTAGCCGGTGCCCGCCGTGGAGCGCAGTTTGACGAGGGGGCGTATCTCGTTGCGCGCCATCAGATTCGCTGCCCCTCGCGGCGCAACCGTGCCACGACGGCTTCGATGCCGTCACGGTCGATGACTTTGACGCCCTTCGCGCTGACCCGCAGCCGAATCCGGCGGCCCTCCGAGGGCAGGTAGTACGTCTTGAGCTGGATGTTGGGTGACCAGCGCCGACGAGTTCGGCGATGTGAATGCGACACCGAGTTACCAAAACCCGGTGCCCGGCCGGTCACTTGGCAATGAGCAGACACTGTTCCCTCCCGGACTCTGTCAGCCTTATTGAAAATCATTTTCGACAAGCCCTGTCGGAGACGGTACCGTACCAGTAGCTCTAATGAAAATGATCACCAACAAGGGGACTGATGCGGACACCCGTCATCCTGGTTGCCGGCCAGACCGACACGGACCCGGTCGTGGGGACATTGCTGCGCACCCCCGGGACGTTGGTCGTCGAGCATCGTTTCGACGGGCATGTGGTGCGCCGGACGATGGTGATGCTCCAGCATGGCGTGTTGACCACCACGGAGACTGGCCTCGAACTCGCGCATGGCTGCGTGTCGTGCACCATCCGCAACGATCTCCTCGTGCTGTTGCGTCAGCTGCACCGCCGCGACGACGTGGACCGCATTGTGGTGCACCTGGCGCCGTGGCTGGAACCCGAACCGATCTGCGTGGCCATCAACCATGTCCGAATCCGCGTGGCGCCAGGGTATGTCGACGGGCCGGCGGCCCTCGATGTGTCGATCGCCGCGGTGGTGACCTGTGTCGATTCATCGGTGTGGCTGAGCCAGGCGCTCGGTGACGCCCAACTCGACGACGGGCGCACCCGTGCCCAGG
>NZ_DATJPU010000305.1:0-2537 GCF_035506235.1 Mycobacterium sp. | reverse complement strand
GGGGATGTCGCGCGGCGAGGTGACCACCCGGGCCTTCACCGAGGTGGACACCACCCCACATGACGGGCACGCCGCCGCCGTCGGCTCGGCTGTCGCCACATGAACCACACGGGTCCCGTCGGCGAGCCGCTCGACACGCTCCACCCGTACTCCTGGCAGCCCGAACAACAATGTCGTACCGTCAGACACAGCCCTTGGTTCCTTCCTTCCGCCTGAAATCCGCAAACTTCAGACTTCGGAAGGCCAAGGGCCTCCTCATGCAACGACACGCCCTATGAGAGCGAAATCACAACTGCCCCATCAAAATTGAAGAGCCTTCATAACGGTGAACCTCCCGTGCCTCCTCGATGTGCTCGATAGGCAAGGGATCGAGAACCCCATCGTCTGTGCCAATATCAACAAGATCGGCTTCCGGAGGTGCGGGTATAGAGCTTTACGAGAAAACAATCCGCGAATGCCGCTTCCCGGGTAAAAACAGCTCAACGCAAACCGGGCTGGCGAATCGACTGGCGTAGCGGGCTTCCAGGCCGAGTACTCAACGATGACGCGGGCTGCCCGCGCGAAGGCCGCCTCGGCCCCACCCATCGCCCCGCCCGCAGGCAAGTCCCCGCCAGTACGTCTCCAGCCATCCGGTCAGCTCGCGGGCCCGCCCCAGCGCATCGGCCGGAGCCGACAGAGACCGCGCCGCCGCGATGGCTGCCGGTAGCTCCTCCATCTCTCGGACCACGGTAGCCAGCCCGGCCGCCCCCAGCTTCTCGGCGAACGGCAGCTGGTGCTCGTCGACGTGCTCTCCGTGCCACGAGCGACGGGGGACCATCACCGGGTGCTTTCCCTGCTCGATGCACACCAGGGTCGATCCGGCGCCGGCATGGGTGACGGCCACCGAGGCGCGCCGGATCTGCTCACAGACGTCCCCGAAGGACAGGAAGCGCTCGAACCGGGCGTGGTGCGGCTCGTACCTGCAGGCTCCGAGCTGCACAAAAAAGTCCTCCCCCACCGCGCCCGTCCGGGCCAGCTCGTCGACGGCGCGCGCCAGCCGGTCGAAGGGATGCACCTCCATCCCCATGATCACGAAGATCACACGATCCTCCCGTGGTACTCCGTGCGGGGGATCCGGTCGGCCAATTCGGGCCATTGCACCAGGAAGCGGGAGGCGAAGGGCTTCACCATCCGGGCGGTGAGCGAGAGCTCGGTGATGCGGGTGATGGACTCGACGAAGACGGTGGGGACCCGCAGCAGCCAGGCCAGCCAGAGGAAGGGAGCGGCCACGCCCGAACCGGTGGTCAAGATCATGGCGGGCCGGTGGCGGATCAGGAGCCGGAGCGCCAGCAGCAGGTTGCGCAGAAGGTTGGGGACATTGCGGACGGTGGGGTGCGCCGCCCAGTAAATCTCCTTCTCGTCACGCAGTAGATAGCGGGCGTCGGCGGTCCCGAAGCTCACCCAGTACCGGTCCTTCTCCTGCCAGAACTCGCGCAGGCAAAACATCTCGTAGATATGCCCGCCGGACGACGCGATTAGGAGTAGGCGGCCCATGTCTCCCCTTAGGCGCTCGTGATGAAGGTCTGCCGCACGAGCTTGGCGTCGAGCTGCTGTGAGCGTACGACATGCAGCGATAGTAGGCGAAGTCGTTGTAACGCGCCGGTGGGCGGATTTGGTCCCAGACCTCGCCGATCCGGTCGTGCGTGGTGCAGATGAAGGACTAGAAATTTCCAAGGCCGCGGTCCGCGAATTGGCGTCATCCGTGACTCGCCGGACGCGATTACCGAGGCCAGACAGCAAGTGAAAGAAGTCGTTGACTTCCAGTCGAGGCCGAGGTTACAAGCCGGCAGAGCAACGGCCACCACGAAAGTGCGACGCGGATTACCCGTTCATCTGCGGCGTGGGACCGGTGGTCCACCTGTCGTAGACCTTGCACGGCCGCCAACATGCCGGAGGGCAAAGACTATAATCTTGGATTTTGCTTCCAGACCATCCGAACGGTATGTATACTTCCCGTCATGACGATATTCGGTTTGCCCCGTCGTGGGGTCTGGATCGTCCCGCCAACGAGAGTAGTCGGGGGCTGTTTCTCAGCATGACCACGACGCTTCGCAGCCGAAACGGCCATGCGCCGGTCATCACGCGCAGCCGAAACGGCCATGCGCTTGTCACCGCGCACTTGGTGCCGCCGCCCCCGGAAAAGACCGCTCGGCGTTGGCAGCGCCAGTATTCGAACCGTCTGCGTATCACTGATTTGGTGATCGTCTGCGCTTCGGTTCTGTTCGCGCAGGTCGTGCGGTTCGGTGAATCCGCAATCACTTCGGGTTATCCGGGCCAGTTGATGACGCTGTTCTCGGTTCTCTTCGCGGCCCTTTGGCTGTCATCTATCGCAGTGTTTCACACCAGATCACCCCGCATCATTGGAGCGGGAGTCGATGAGTATCGGCGCCTCACCAGCGCGTCATTCTGGACGTTCGGAATCATCGCGATGGCTACCCTGCTTGCCAAAATCGACGTGGCTCGAGGCTATTTAGCAATTGCGCTTCCGCTGGGCACCA
>NZ_DATJPU010000304.1:0-2461 GCF_035506235.1 Mycobacterium sp. | reverse complement strand
GTCCGGATTGCGGGCCGGGGTCGACTTCGGGTTGGCGTTTTGCCCCGAGCGGCTGGCCGAAGGTCAAGCCATCCACGAGCTGACATCCATCCCGGTCGTCGTCGGTGCTGTCGAAGAGCGCAGCGCCCGCGCCTGCTCCACACTGTGGCGACACGCCCTGGGAGTGGACTCCATCGTCGTCGACGATCCGCGGACCGCCGAGATGGTCAAGCTTGCCGACAACCTCTGGGTCGACCTCAACGTCGCGCTTGCGAACGAGCTGGCCAAGGTGTGCGACCGGCTCGGCATGGACGCCCTCCAGGTCATCGAGGCGGCCAACACGATGCCGAAGGGTGGTCGCGATGCGAACATCTTGAGGCCGAGCATGGGTGTCGGGGGCTACTGCCTGACCAAGGATCCCTGGTTCGTCAACCACCTGGGCCAATCCGTAGGGCTGGACCTGGCGATCCCGCGGACGTCGAGGACGGTCAACGACACGATGCCCGCCTACACCTACGGGTTGCTTCAGCAGCTGCTCGCCGATCAGGGCAAGGCGATCGAGACGAGCAAGGTTGCGGTGCTGGGCATTGCCTTCAAAAACAACACCGGCGACTGCCGCCTCACGCCCACCAAGTACGTCGTCGCCTTGCTGGAGGAGTCCGGCTGCCAGCTTTCGATTCATGACCCGTGGGTGCCGGACGAGGAGGCCCACACAGTGACGACCATTCCTCTGACCCCCGACATCGAGTCTGCGGTCAAGGATGCGGACGCCCTGGTGGTCCTCGCGGGGCACCGACAGTTCCACCAGGTTCCACTGCCCCGGCTCGCGGACCTGACGGCGGACGACTGTGTGTTCCTCGATGGACGGAACAGCTTTGACCCAGCGGCAGTGCGCGCCGCCGGCTTCGTCTACAAGGGGATCGGCCGATAGGTGAACGCAAACCTCTAGGTGGAAATGAAAGAGCAAAAATGTCCAAAGTTGTCGTGACGGGCGGCTATGGATTCATCGGATCGCACTTGGTCTCTGCACTGCTAAACCGCGGAGACGCGGTCACGGTTTTCGACTTCGCAAAAAACACCCGCGACAGCAGTATCGACTTCGACCGACACCCCGGCTTCCGGTTCGTGCAAGGCGATGTCACCGATATCACCGCACTGCAAGAAGCCCTCAATCCCGGCGTCGACACGGTTTTTCACCTGGCCGCGGTCGTCGGTGTCAAAAACTATCTCGACGATCCGCTTCGAGTTCTCGACGTCAACGTCACCGGCACGCGCAACGTCCTGGAGCTCAGCCATCGGCACGGAACACGCGTGGTGTTCGCCAGCACGTCTGAGGTGTTCGGGAAAAACCCCAATCCGCCGTTCGCCGAGGACGACGATCGCGTCCTCGGTTCCACCAGGACCGCGAGGTGGAGCTACAGCACCAGCAAGGCCATGGCCGAGCATCTCGTCTTCGCGATGCACACCGCCTACGGGCTGCCGGTGACGGTCGTTCGCTACTTCAACGTCTACGGCCCGCGGCAGAGTCCCATCTTCGTGATTTCGCAGAGCATTCACCGCATCCTCAATGGCCGCCCGCCGTTGCTTTACGACTCGGGTGACCAGTCGCGGTGCTTCACCTACGTTGACGACGCCATCGCCGGCACCCTGCTCGCGGCCGACAGCAACGCGGCGATCGGTGAGGCGTTCAACATCGGGAGCATGACCGAGACGACCGTAGGTGACGTTGTCGATCTGGCGATCAAGATCGCGAATGTCGACTCGGTGTCTGGCCCCGAAGCTGTTGACACCGCGGCGCGTTACGGGGGTCGCTACGAGGACATCCCTCGTCGTATCCCGGACTCGACCAAGGCGCAGCGGGTTCTGGGATGGCGCCTCCAGGTTGACGTCGAGGAAGGGATCCGGCGGACCATCGACTGGGCGCGGGCCAACCCGTGGTACCTCAACGAATCCGCGGGGGAGCAGCCTTAAGCATCCGGTGAGGCGGGGTCGCGCGACCACGCAACGGCGGCGCGACCGCGATGGACGAGCAGGCCGAGATGAATCCGGGGTCAGCGGGATATCGAAACCCGCGGGGTCGCAACTTGAGTGCGACCGTGTCCAACCAGAAGCGATGCTGCGATATCAGTAGCCGGTCGAAGTGCGACCTCGGCGAGCTCTAGGCGTCAGTTGCGGATCAAGTACCCGTTGGGCGCCTGCGTCCAGCCGAACTTGTTCTCCCGCGCCACGTCGTGCGTGTAGTCGTTTGGGAATTCATGCTCATATGCCTCGATGGCTTCATACGGGCCCGGTCCCCATCCAGGAAGGACGGGATGTCCGTTCATATTGGAGTCTTCCACTATGAGATAGTCGCCGGCCGAGAGCAACGGCCGCAGCAATTTCATCTCGGCCAGCACGTGATTCATTGAATGGTCGCTGTCGAGGATGGCGAAGACCTTGCCGGGAAACTCACTTCTGAGGCGTCGTATATGCTCAGCAATAG
>NZ_DATJPU010000303.1:0-4255 GCF_035506235.1 Mycobacterium sp. | reverse complement strand
AGAGATGCCTCCATAACGTAAAGCCGAAGCACGCCGCTAGGAGAGACTGCTTCTTAAACATCATCACCGGATACGCCTTCTCCAGTCCTCGCGCAACCTGCTCATTGATGACCCTTTCCGACAGGAGCCGCATGGGGGCGTCGCCCAGTTCCTTCTCCCAGTTGGCGATATCCTGCTTTGGCCGGGCATCGGCGTACAGGAAATGGCCTCCGGGGCTTAGCACGCGCGCCACCTCGGCGAGGAACCGGGGAAATCGAGGGTAGCAGTGCGAGGCTTCGATGTTGATCACCGCGTCGAAGGATTGATCGGCGAAGGGCAGCTTCTCAGCGCTGCCCTCCACAAAATCCAGGGTGGGCAGTTGGTGCTTTTTTCGGCAGAAGTCCAGGCCGACGGGGTTCAAGTCCAACCCTGTATAGGAGGCCGGGCCCTGGGTGCGCGTTAGGTAGGAGGCCCCGCCGCCGTGCCCGCAACTAACCTCCAGCACCCGTTTGCCAGCGAGATCCACTTGGGTCGCCACGCGGTGGTAAAGCTGAATGAAGTAGCGGTTGGGCTCATCGGATTCCGCCAATGGCAAGGCCATCGGCGGATATTCCTCGTAGCCCCAGTTCATGAAAACCGTGTCATCATCGCTGAAATAGCGGCTGTTGAGCCGATACCAGTACCGGTTGAAAATCGGATGGGCGTGTGGATCTTTCCGCTGCTTGCGGCGTTCCGCGCGATCTGCGGGCACATCGGCCTGATTAAGGGGCAAAGTCACATGTAGATCTGAGTGATTCGCAAACAATTTCCGCGTTGGGGTGACTACCAGTTGGTTTGGTCTGCGCACCCGAGGAGTATGACACGATCTGCGCGGGCGGGCCATACATTTCCAATCCTCACCTGAGCGACATGGTCGACCACGCCTCGATCCCAAATCGCCGCGTTGGCCGCCGCACGCCGCAGGCTCCCGGCCTCCTACACAGGGCTGGACTTGGACCCCGTCGGCCTGGACTTCTGCCGAAAGCTCGAGCCCTCATCGCTCTAGAACTCGGGTGCTGTCGGCGCACCGGGTTCTGGTTGTGCGCGGCCTCAGCTATGCTGCAACGCAGCAGGTCTCGTACATCCCGCTGATGCCGGACTGGCCTGTGTCGAAAGCCAGGCCCGCCGTCCATCGTGTGCGCTATCCGATTGCATAGTCGCGCGACTCCGTCCCAGGCTGATGGACCGTCTTATGACTGGTTCCCGGCGAATCCTTGGAGGTATCACGGGTTTGTCCGCACCAACAGGCGGCGACTTCTACTGCTACTATGCGGCGATGCGATGGCAGCGTAAAGAAAATGGTGAGCAGAGGCCGGGGAGCACGCGGCTGGCACCGAGCCGTGGGGAGGCGGCGCAGGGAGCGAGCTATGTGGACAGGAAAGCGGCCCTACGAATCGGCGCGGCCCTATTTGAGTCCATGCCTACGCCATGGGATTTCGTAAAAAAAGTTGCGACTCCTTCGCTGGCCCGCTACTTTTACCAGCCGACGGGGTCGGAGCCCAATGAATATCACAAGTGGTACTACAACACTGAGGTGTTCAATAAGATTACCTGGATGGGCGTCAAGACCCAGAAGTCGGTTAGTGATATGTGGAATTACCAAGAGATTTTGTTTGACTTGAAGCCGTCTCTGGTAATTGAATTCGGCACGCATTACGGCGGCTCGGCTTTATATTTTGCCAACGTCATGAGGCAAATCGGCCAACCATTCAAGGTGCTTTCCGTGGATGTCTACCACGGGCCCCTCGAGCCGGCGGCACGCCGCGATTCCGATATCATGTTCATCGAATCGCGATCTACGGTCCCGGCTATTGCTGAGAATATACGACGCCTGAGAAGTGAATTTCCCGGCAAGGTCTTCGCCATCCTCGACAGCGACCATTCAATGAATCACGTTCTGGCCGAGATGAAATTGCTGCGGCCGTTGCTCTCGGCCGGCGACTATCTCATAGTGGAAGACTCCAACATGAACGGACATCCCGTCCTTCCTGGATGGGGACCGGGCCCGTATGAAGCCATCGAGGCATACGAGCATGAATTCCCAAACGACTACACGCATGACGTGGCGCGGGAGAACAAGTTCGGCTGGACGCAGGCGCCCAACGGGTACTTGATCCGCAACTAACGTTACCGATATCGCAGCATCGCTTCTGGTTGGACGGGGTCGCACCCAAGTTGCGACCCCGCAGGTTTCGATATCCCGCTGACACCGGATTGATCTTGGCCCGCTCGTCCATCGTGGTCGCGCCGCCGTTGCGTAGTCGCGCGACCCGCCTCACCGGATGGCTTAAGGCTGCTCCCCCGCGGATTCGTTGAGGTACCACGGGTTGGCCCGCGCCCAGTCGATGGTCCTCCGGATCCCTTCCTCGACGTCGACCCGGAGGCGCCATCCCAGCTCCCGCTGCGCCTTCGTCGAGTCCGGGATACGACGGGGGATGTCCTCATAGCGACCGCCGTAACGCGCTGCGGTGTCGACAGCTTCGGCGCCAGACACCGAGTCGACATTCGCGATCTTGATCGCCAGATCGACAACGTCACCCACAGTCGTCTCGCTCATGCTCCCGATGTTGAACGCCTCACCGATCGCCGCGTTGCTGTCGGCCGCGAGCAAGGTGCCGGCGATGGCGTCGTCAACGTAGGTGAAGCACCGCGACTGGTCACCCGAGTCGTAAAGCAACGGCGGGCGGCCATTGAGGATCCGGTGAATGCTCTGCGAAATCACGAAGATGGGACTCTGCCGCGGGCCGTAGACGTTGAAGTAGCGAACGACCGTCACCGGCAACCCGTAGGCGGTGTGCATTGCGAAGACGAGATGCTCGGCCATCGCCTTGCTGGTGCTGTAGCTCCATCGCGCGGTCCTTGTCGAACCTAGGACGCGATCGTCGTCCTCGGCGAAGGGCGGGTTGGGGTTTTTACCAAATACCTCAGACGTGCTGGCGAACACCACGCGTGTTCCGTACCGATGGCTGAGCTCCAGGACGTTGCGAGTGCCGGTCACGTTGACATCGAGAACCCGAAGCGGATCGTTGAGATAGTTTTTGACACCGACGACCGCGGCCAGGTGGAAGACCGTGTCGACGCCGCGTGTCAATGCTTTTTCGAGCGCGGCCAAATCGGTGACATCGCCTTGCACGAACCGGAAGTCGGGGTGCCGGTCGAAGTCGATGCTGGTGTCGCGGGTGTTCTTCGCGAAGTCGAACACCGTGACCGAGTCCCCGCGGTTTAGCAGTGCAGAGACCAAGTGCGATCCGATGAATCCGTAGCCGCCCGTCACGACAACGTCGGACATTATTGCTCTTTCATTTCGACGTAGAGGTTTGCGTTCACCTATCGGCCGATCCCCTTGTAGACGAAGCCGGCGGCGCGCACCGCCGCGGGGTCGAAGCTGTTCCGTCCATCGAGGAACACGCACCTGGTTGCCGTTAGTTCTGCGAGCCGGGGCAGCGGGATCTGGTGGAACTGTCGGTGACCCGCGAGGACCACTAGGGCGTCGGCATCCTTGACCGCCGACTCGATGTCTGGACTCAAGGGGATCTTGGTCACCGCGTGGGCCTCCTCGTCCGGCACCCACGGATCATGGACGGAAAGCTGGCAGCCGGACTCCTCGAGCAGGGCGACCACGTACTTGGTGGGCGTGAGTCGGCAGTCGCCGGTGTTGTTCTTGAATGCGATGCCCAGCACCGCGATCTTGCTCGTCTCGATCGCCTTGCCCTGATCGGCGAGGAGTTGCCCGAGCAGCCCGTAGGTGTAGGCGGGCATCGTGT
The DNA here is from genome assembly GCF_035506235.1 of Mycobacterium sp. Taxonomy (GTDB): domain Bacteria; phylum Actinomycetota; class Actinomycetes; order Mycobacteriales; family Mycobacteriaceae; genus Mycobacterium. Next base: position 473 of record NZ_DATJPU010000303.1, on the reverse strand, counting down.
CGTTGACGGTCCTCGACGTCCGGGGGATCGCCAGGTCCAGCCCGACGGACTGTCCCAGGTGGTTGACGAACCATGGATCCTTCGTCAGGCAGTAGCCGCCGACGCCCATGCTCGGCCTCAAGATGTTGGCATCACGGCCGCCCTTGGGCATGGTGTTGGCCGCCTCGATGACCTGGAGGGCGTCCATGCCGAGCCGGTCGCATACCTTGGCCAGCTCGTTCGCAAGCGCGACGTTGAGGTCGACCCAGAGGTTGTCGGCAAGCTTGACCATCTCGGCGGTCCGCGGATCGTCGACGACGATGGAGTCCACTCCCAGGGCGTGTCGCCACAGCGTGGAGCAGGCGCGGGCGCTGCGCTCTTCGACAGCACCGACGACGACCGGGATGGATGTCAGCTCGTGGATGGCTTGACCTTCGGCCAGCCGCTCGGGGCAAAACGCCAACCCGAAGTCGACCCCGGCCCGCAATCCGGAC
>NZ_DATJPU010000302.1:0-11083 GCF_035506235.1 Mycobacterium sp. | reverse complement strand
TTCGACACCATCTTCGCCGAGGGCCAGCGCCGCTACGTCGAGTCGCTGTCGGCCTACGCCCGCCAGTTCCTGGGGCAGATGGACAAGCCCGACGTCGACTTCATCGAGGGTCTGTCCCCGGCGGTGTCCATCGACCAGAAGTCGACCAACCGCAACCCGCGGTCGACCGTCGGGACGATCACCGAGGTCTACGACTACCTGCGGCTGCTCTACGCCCGTGCGGGCACGCCGCACTGCCCGGTGTGCGGCGAGCGGATCGCCCGCCAGACGCCCCAGCAAATCGTCGATCAGGTCCTGGCGATGCCGGAGGGCACCCGCTTCCAGGTGCTCGCCCCGGTGGTGCGCACCCGCAAGGGGGAGTTCGCCGACCTCTTCGAGAAGCTCAACGCCCAGGGCTACAGCCGGGTGCGCGTCGACGGTGTGGTGCATTCGCTGACCGATCCGCCAAAGCTGAAGAAGCAGGAAAAGCACGACATCGAGGTGGTGGTCGATCGCCTCACCGTCAAGGCCAGCGCCAAGCAGCGGCTCACCGACTCGGTGGAGACCGCGCTGAACCTGGCCGACGGCATCGTGGTGCTTGAGTTCGTCGACCATGACCACGACGCCCACAACCGGGAGCAGCGGTTCTCCGAGAAGTTGGCCTGCCCCAACGGGCACGCGCTGGCGGTCGACGACCTGGAACCGCGGTCCTTCTCGTTCAACTCGCCCTACGGCGCCTGCCCCGAGTGCACGGGCCTGGGCATCCGCAAGGAGGTCGACCCCGACCTGGTGGTGCCCGATCCGGAGCGCACGCTGGCCGAGGGCGCGGTGGCGCCGTGGTCGACCGGCCACACCGCGGAGTACTTCACCCGCATGATGGCGGGGCTGGGCGACGAGTTGGGCTTCGACGTCGACACGCCGTGGCGCAAGCTGCCCGCGAAGGCCCGCAAGGCAATCCTCGAGGGATCCGACCACCAGGTGCACGTGCGGTATCGCAACCGGTACGGCCGCACCCGGTCGTACTACGCGGATTTCGAGGGCGTGCTGGCGTTTCTGCAGCGCAAGATGGCGCAGACCGAATCCGAGCAGATGAAGGAGCGCTACGAGGGCTTCATGCGCGACGTGCCCTGCCCGGTGTGCGAGGGCACCCGGCTCAAGCCGGAGATCCTGGCGGTCTCCTTGGCCGCGGGGGGTCGCGGAAAAAAGTCCATCGCCGAGGTGTGCGAGCTGTCGATCTCGGACTGCTCGGACTTTCTGAACGCGCTCACCCTGGGGACGCGCGAGCGGGCGATCGCCGGGCAGGTGCTCAAGGAGATCCACTCGCGGCTGGGCTTTTTGCTCGACGTCGGGCTGGATTACCTGTCGCTGTCGCGCGCGGCGGCCACGCTGTCCGGCGGTGAGGCCCAACGCATCCGGCTGGCCACCCAGATCGGGTCCGGCCTGGTGGGCGTGCTCTACGTGCTCGACGAGCCGTCCATCGGGCTGCACCAGCGCGACAACCGCCGGCTCATCGAAACCCTTACCCGCCTAAGGGATTTGGGCAACACGCTGATCGTTGTCGAGCACGACGAGGACACCATCGAGCATGCCGACTGGATCGTCGACATCGGGCCGAGGGCCGGCGAGCACGGCGGCCAGATCGTGCACAGCGGAACCTACGCCGAGCTGCTGGCCAACGAGGACTCGATCACCGGCGCCTACCTGTCGGGCAAGGAGAGCATCGAGATCCCCGCGATCCGGCGGCCGGTCGACCGGCGCCGGCAACTGACCGTCGTCGGCGCCCGCGAGCACAACCTGCGCGGCATCGACGTGTCGTTCCCGCTTGGCGTGCTCACCTCCGTGACGGGCGTGTCCGGCTCGGGAAAGTCGACGCTGGTCAACGACATCCTGGCCGCGGTGCTGGCCAACCGGCTCAACGGCGCCCGGCAGGTCCCGGGCCGGCACACCCGGGTCACCGGCCTGGACCACCTGGACAAGCTGGTGCGGGTCGACCAATCGCCGATCGGCCGCACCCCGCGGTCCAACCCGGCCACCTACACCGGGGTGTTCGACAAGATCCGCACCCTGTTCGCGGCCACCACCGAGGCCAAAGTCCGGGGGTATCAACCAGGCCGATTCTCGTTCAACGTCAAGGGCGGCCGCTGCGAGGCGTGCACGGGCGACGGCACCATCAAGATCGAGATGAACTTCCTGCCCGACGTGTACGTGCCGTGCGAGGTCTGCCACGGCGCCCGGTACAACCGCGAAACCCTGGAAGTGCACTACAAGGGCAAGACCATCTCCGAAGTTCTGGACATGTCGATCGAGGAGGCGGCGGAGTTCTTCGAGCCGATCACCGGCATCCACCGCTACCTGCGCACCCTCGTCGACGTCGGGCTGGGCTACGTCCGGCTCGGCCAGCCGGCCCCGACGCTGTCCGGCGGCGAGGCGCAGCGGGTCAAGCTGGCCGCCGAACTGCAGAAGCGCTCGACCGGGCGGACGATCTACATCCTCGACGAGCCCACCACCGGGCTGCATTTCGACGACATCCGCAAGCTGCTCAAGGTCATCAACGGCCTGGTGGACAAGGGCAATACGGTCATCGTGATCGAACACAACCTGGACGTGATCAAGACGTCGGACTGGATCGTCGACATGGGCCCGGAGGGTGGCGCCGAGGGCGGCACCGTTGTCGCCGAAGGCGCCCCGGAGGACGTCGCCGCGGTGCCCGAAAGCTACACGGGGAAGTTCCTCGCCGAGGTGGTCGGCCGTGCCCCCGCGCCGCGGCGGGCGACCCGGCGCCGCAAAGTCACGGCCTGAGCCGCGTTCGAGCCCGCGATCAGCCCGACTTGGCAGCGGCCTTCGACAGCGGCGACGGGAAGCGGGGGCTGATGCGCACGCCGTCCAGCCACGAGGTGAGCACGCGGTCGCTCCGGCCCGAAGGTCGCCAGCCGAATGTGCGCACCTCAACGCCCGTCGGAGCGCATCGACTCCCGGATCTGGGCCAACCGCTCGGCCGCCGCGCGCTCGCGCTCTTCGTACTGCTCTTCGACCGAGCGCGTGGTTTCGGCGTCGAGTTCGGCCGCCCCCTGTGCCGTCGCGTACCGGGACTCGATTTTCTCCCTGACGGATTCGAAGGTCGGCACGCCGGCGCCGTCGTACCCGGGGTCGGGTTCCGGGGTGTCGGGAGTCGCTGGCTGGTCGGGCATGCCGTCACGCTACTGCGCCGGCCGATCGATACAGCGCACCATCTGCTCCCAATACACCAGGGTCAGGGCCATCTGCACCGCGGTCGCGATCGTCGCCGGCACCGGACGACGACGCCGGGCGGCGACGACGGCGCTCAGCGCGGCCGCCGATGTCATGGCGCTGACGAGCATGCCGCGTCCCCGGGCCGACGGCTGATCCACAGTTCTTCGCCCAGCATCGCCCGGGTTGACCAGGCGCGTTCGTGCGCAGGCTTGCCGAAGACGAACGGATTGACGACGAACCTCAGCGCGATCCACGCCGCATGGCTCCAGCGCCGCGTCCACACGGGCACGAGGGTCAGCGGTGTGGTCGCCCAGCGTGTCCAGGCACTCCACGGATTGCAGTGCCGCGCAAAGATTGCGCGCCTGACGCGGGCAGCGGTCGAGCCTGGGGTCACCACGTCGAGTCTGCGCCCCCGCCCGGGTTTGGCGAAGTTTCGGCGCCGGCCGCAGAATCGGCTCGGGGCGGTCGTCTAAACGACTCTCCATAATTGCGCCGGCCGAAATTCGTTGCTTTCGGGGCCGCCGGGACAACTCCGCCGATTTTGTAGTCCCCGGAGTCGATCCGCGTGGCCCAAAACCAGCTAACTCCGCGGTACTCGGCACCCGGCGCGCGGCAAAAATTGGAACTAGAAGCAGCCAGTGTCGTGCGGTTAAATCATTTAAATGAGAAGTTGCCTAGGGGCCTCGAACAGGCCTGATGGCCCCGTTCGTACCCGGCCACGCGGACGCGTACCCCCAGGGTTAACCGAAAGGGGCGAGCGCCGCGATCGCCCGGTGGGTCGCGCAGGCAACGCATCTGCACCGTTGCAGGCAAATCTTTATTCAAAAGCCGGGGGAATGTGGACAATGAACTTGACTAAAGCTACCGTGTCGTCGCCACAACCGGAGTTCCAATGTGCAATTGTGGCGGTAATTTACCGCGCTGAGATAACGAAACACTTCGAGAGCGTTAGCGGAAAAGGTCCGATCAGCAGCGATCCGAAATGAGGGGTACCGATGGACGCGGCTCAGCTGGCACCTAGGGTGACCGATGGCCCTGGGTTGGAAGGCAGTTCGGGGTGGCGGGATGAAGCGACGGGATGTTGGGTCACCGCGTCGACGCCGCAGGCCGAGCCCGATCTATGGGAGCAATACCTGGAAGGCGCGCTGCACAGCTATCGCCGGCACGGACTGGAATGGGTACTCGACGTCGACTCGGTTCGGGACGGCGGCGACACGGCGCTGTTCTTTGCCGCGATAGATCCGAAAGGCCGGGTGGTCGGAGGTACGCGCGTCGTGGGGCCTCTGCGGGCGCCCGAGGAATCCCACGCGCTCGAGGAGTGGAACGGCAACCCCGGTGGTGCCGTGCTGCGCCACATGATTGCCAACCGCCTCCCGTTCGGTGTCGTAGAGGTCAAAAGCGCCTGGGCGAATTCCCACCAGTACGGCAGCCGGGCGCTTTCCAGGGTGTTGGCCCGCACCGCGCTACCGACGATGACGCTGATGGGTGTTCAGTTCGTGATGGCCACCGCGGCAGCTCACGTGTTGGAACAGTGGCGATCGTCCGGGGGGGTGGTGGCCTCGCGGATACCGACGGCCGCCTATCCCAATCAGAACTACCGAACCAAAGTCATGTGGTGGGATCGCCGTACCATTGCCACGCATGCCGAACCCGAACAATTCAAGCTCATGTGCGCCGAGGACTCGGTCATCCTTCGTCGTGCGTCGGCTTAGCTGACATCTGGTCGATGATGTGGGACCGGTGCGGGGTCGCCGCGGCTATCTTTCTGGCACTGCGCGGAATTCGACTCGCGTGAGCCGCCGGGTGATCACCCCACCGTGCCGGGGTGGGATAGGCTCGGCAACCCGGTCAGCGGCACCAACGCCGGCGAACCCGGCGATGACAGCGTAATTCGCGCTCTGACGGGCCGGCCGCGGCGCCAATGCCGTAACCGCGAATGCCACTCTCCTTCAACGGTTGCGATTACGGGGTCGGCGGCCGGCTCGTCGCCTCGAATGCCATCATTGCGGCTATGGCGTCTCGACACACCCGCTTTCGGATCTTCTACGGCATCGGCTTCACGCCATGGGAGGGCCATCCGATCGGGCAGGCTCTACGAGACCTTGTCGAGGGAACCTCCGACGCGCCCGGGCTGCCTCCGGGGTCGGCCCTGGATGTCGGATGCGGTACCGGAGACTGTGCGATCTACCTCGCTCAACACGGCTGGCGGGTCACCGGGGTCGACTATGTGGCCAAGCCGCTCGAGAAGGCGCGCGCCAAGGCCGGCGCCGCCGATGTTTCGGTCAACTTTGTGCCCGGCGACGTCACGAAGTTGACTCAAGCCGGGATCGGTACGGGCTTCCAGTTGGTCGTCGACAACGGCTGCATCCATAACATGAGCCCCGCCGATCGCGAAGCCTATGTCCGGGAAGTCACTGCCGTCGCGTCACCCGATGCGCGGCTGTACGTTGCCGCGTTCCGCGCCGGCGGGAGGCTCGGCGTGCCGGGCATCGACCACGCCGAAATGACACGACGATTCACCCCGGGCTGGACGCTGGTGTCCACCGGCGACGAACGGGAGCTCGACGACAAGACCCCGACTTACTACTACCTGTTTCAGCGCCGCCTGTAAGCGCTGATCACCGGCCCCGCTTCCCGCGGATCCGAATCGCCTTCTCTCCGGCGCGGCCTTGATCGGGTGGAGCAGACGGCGCGTGGGAGAAGTCCATCGGTATGGCCCGTTGGGCCAGCAGCGCCTCCATTGCCGCGCTGTCCAGCGGGCGGGACAACAGAAAGCCTTGCGCCCGATAGCAACCCAAATCGAGCAGTGCCTTGGCCGCAGCCACGGTTTCGACGCCTTCCGCGACGGCCTTCAGCCCGAAGGCGTCCGCCAGGGCCATCGTGGAGCGCACGATCGCCATATCGCCGGCATTGGTGTCGAGGCTGTGGACAAACCCCTTGTCGATTTTGAGCGTGTCGACGGGGAGAGACTTCAGATACGTCAGCACACTGTAGCCGGTGCCGAAGTCGTCGATGGCGATCTGTACTCCGATGTCCTTCAATCTGAAGAGTGTTTTGCGTGTGGCGTCGATGTCTTGGACCACCACGCTTTCGGTGATCTCCAGGCATACCGTGTCGGGGTCGAGGCCGAACTCGTCGAGTGTTGTCGCCACCGTGTCGACGATGCCGTCGGTGACGAGCTGCACGGGCGATACATTGATACGCAGCACGGCACCGCGCCCAATGTCGCGTGACTGCCACAGCCCGAATTGCGCACACGCCGCACGCATTACGAGACGACCGAGTTTGGCGCCCAGGTTGATCGACTCGACCACCTGGATGAACGAATCCGGCATCAACAGTCCGAGAGTGGGGTGTTGCCAACGAATCAGCGCCTCGGTACCCAGGATCTCACCGGTTCGCATGTCGAACTCCGGAAGATAGTGGAGCACCATGGCGCCGCTACCGCTGTCGATCATCCCTTCCAAATACAATTCGATGTCGTTGCGGATCATGTTGGTTCTCAACATCTCCGGGCTGAAAGTTGCGACCTTGTCGCCGCCGGAACTTTTCGCCGACCGGAGCGCCTGGTCGACCCGGCGCAGCAGGTCCGAGGTGGTGTGCTGCCCCGGTCGACCCGATGCGACGCCGACGCTGACCGTGCGGGTGAGCATCTCGCCCTCGATCACGACCTGCTTGTTGACTCGATCGTGCAGCGACTGAGCGAACAGTTCGGCGGACTCGACGTCCATTGCTGCCGCGGGCACGACGACGAACTCATCACCGCCGAACCGGCCGATCGCCGAGGGAATATCGATGGCCTCGCGCACCAGTTCGGCGAAGGCCTCGATGAACCGGTCGCCGGCGTTTTGACCAAGGTGATCGTTGATGACCTTGAAGCGGTCCAGGGCAAGGAACACAACCGAGACGGGGCCCGGCTGCCCCACGGCCAGCCGCTGGTCCAGATATTCGATCAGCGCCCTGCGGTTGAGGAGGTCGGTGAGGTCATCGTGTTCGGCGAGATAGTGGAGCCGCTCCTCGGCGACGGTGCGGCCCTGCAGCTGAGCGAACAGCGCGGCGATCGCCTGCAGCGCGTTGAGTTCTTCTGGTAGCCATTCACGGTCTCCGAGCTTGCCGAAGGCCAGGGTGCCAGTGGTGACGTCGCCGGACAGCAGCGGAACGGCTGCCAGGGAGACGGCGGGAGCCCCGGTGCCCTGTTCGATATGGTGCTGGTAGTCGGCGTTCTGCGGCTGGGGGCGCACGACCTCGGGCACCTTGAGGTGCTCCGTCTGCGCGAAGACGGAATCGGCGTCATCGAAATACACCACACCGATCGGGTCCGGGTCGGCGTTGCGTGGCGGAAATTCGGCGATGAGGACCGTCGCGCGGATGGTGTGATCGTTGTGGCGCAGGAAGCTGAAGTCCACACCCAGGTCGCGAACCAGGTTGCCGAGCACGCGTTCGCTGATCGCAGCAGAGTCAGCCGCGGTGGCCGCCATCAACTCGGCGGCAGCAGCGGTGACCAGGTAGTCCAGCGTGCCCGACATCAACACTTACCGTAGCGGTAACTGCTGCGCGAGGTCGGCATTGCATAGCGCGTCTAGCAATGATTCGCCCAACTCGGCACCCGAGCCCGATCCAAGCCGCGGCGACCAGGTCCCGATGCCGCTGGCCCCGCGGCGAACCGCAATACCAGCACCACGGATTCGTCGGCAGTTGTGCCGGCCAGGTTTCGAACGCCGCGCTGCGTTCCTATTAGCTGATCGGTGAACCGGTGACGGTGATCCGGCCACGGCAGCACTCACCAGCCCCGGTCGGGGTGTCCGAGCGCGCTGCCGGCGTTCCGTTTGCGCCAGGTAGACCATGACATTCGGGCGGCGCAGAATGTCGAGCCCGCGGCACGACCCGGAAAACCTTCGAAGAACTTGGTTCTTATCACCGTCTTTGGGTTCGACGCGGTCGAACGCGGGCATGGATGGGGCCACCGGCAATCATGGTGAAATGCAATGCAAGTGGAAATTCGTCATCGAGAGAGCGAAATTCCGCCTTGCGGATGAGCGTCGCCAACGCGAGTGTGACTTCGAGCATGGCAAAATGGTCGCCGATGCACGAGCGCGGTCCGCCACCAAATGGCACGTATTGCCACCGACCGAGAGCCTTGAAATTCTCCGGGCTGAACCGTTCGGGGTCGAATCGAAGTGGATTGTCCCAAAGTTGCGGGTCGCGTTGTACGGCCATTCTCCCGACTATGAGCATGGTGCCTTTCGGCACCAGGTAGCCGCCCACCTCAACGTCGCGGCACGCCATACGTGTCCCGGTCGGCGCTGGGGGGCACAGACGAAGCGATTCCCGTATCACCTGCACCGTATAGCCCAGCCGCGGAATGTCGTCGGACGTCAGCGGCCGGTCCGGCAAGGCTGCCACTTCTGCGGCGACGCGGTCCTGGCAATCCGGGTGGTGTCCCAGCGCCCACAGAGCATACGTCAACGCCGTCGCCGTGGTGTCGTGGCCGGCGAAGAGGAACATGACCAGCTCGTCGCAAATCTCCTCATCAGACAACCCTTTTCCGGTCTCTGGATCCTTGGCGGCGATGAGGGCTCGGACCAGCGGTGCGACTCGTGTCCGATCGGCGCGACAGTCCCGCAAAATCTCCTGCGTCAGGGCGTGAAGTTTGGCGCTTGCCGCTCGCGCGCGCTGACGCGCCGGTGTGGGCAACCAGCGAGGGGCACGCAGCGGGCGCGTCGCGCGCCTGACGGCGTAGGCCAACGCGACCCGCAGTGGCTCGACAACCTCGTCGACCCGCTGTTCCAGGTCGAGCCCGAGCACCGATCGGCCAAGCGCCCGCAACGTGATCGTGCGGCATTCGGCGTCCAAATCGATTACGGCGTCCTCACGCCACCCTTCGCTCACCGAATGCGCCGCCTGCTCCATGTGGCCGCCGAACTCGCTCACACGCTGTTTGGTGAACACCGGCTGGAGGGTGCGCCGGCGCGATTTCCACGGCTCGAAGGGGAGATCAGTGAGGCTGGCGCCGATGACGCGGCGCACCTGGTCGAAGACCGGGGTGGTCTTGTCCACGGAATCGTCCTTGGTACTGAGGATGTCGCGAATGGCATCCGGCGACGTCGCCAGCACCATCGGAGGCATCAGCCATCGCGGCCCCAACCTGAAAAAGGTCACCCGCCCGCCGGCATCCCGCAGCCTCTCCGTCCCCGTGCTGAATTCCCGCACCGCCGCGAGGCGCTGACGAAAAGGCATCGGGTTCACCGGCGGCAGGGGCAAGGACTTGAGTCGGTCATTCGTAAGGGCCTGAACCACGCCTACCTCCCGCGGATAACGCCGCCTACGCCGATCCAAAGGACCGCGCAGGCCAAAGCTTACCGATCCCCCCTGACCGGGCAAGCACTTCAGGGTCCATTCCGGGACATCGGAAGTCGGCCCGCGGCCGGATGGAGACCTCCTGAGTCAGGTTGATAATCATGTATGACGGTTTGGCTTGGCACCTGACTACCGCCATAACCTGACTCGAAATCGATGACGCGGAAGTCCACGAGAGGTTGAGGGTGAAGAGAATTCGGCCGCTATGGCGGGTGCCCGGGATCGTTTTGCGCGAGCGGTTCCATCCAGCAGGGCGCGAGCGCATTCCCGAGCCGATGGTGGTGGACGATCCGGAGTCCGTTGCACAGTTTCACACCGGTGGCGCATCCAACCCGGGGATTCGCGCGGTCTACGATTTGTGTGCTCGCGCGCTCGATGCGCTGCTGCCGCCCGGTGGGCACCTGCTGGACCTCGGCGTCGGCTCAGGCCGTGCGCTCAGCGCCGTCCTGCGCCGACGGCCCGAAGTTCGGGCAACCGCCGTCGATCTGGCCCCCAACATGCTGTCCACGGCGCGAGAGCTATTCGATGCTGAAGGCCTGGCCGAACGGGTCGAACTGCTGCGAGCCGACATCACCGCGCTGCCGGAGCAGATTTTGACGCGTCCGTGGGACGCGATCTCCTGCATGTGGACCCTGCATCAGCTACCGGATTTCGACTCCTTGCGCGGCGCCCTCGGCCAGATCGCCGCCATCCAACGCCGCAGCGCGGCAGCAGTATGGATCTCTGATTTTCAGCGCCTCCGGGACCCGACCGCCGGCCCCAACATGCTGGGGATCGTCGACCCCGCCTCGCCGGCTGTCCTGCGCCAAGATGCAATTGCAAGCGAGGCGGCGGCGTTCACCATCGCGGAGCTGTCGAAAGAGCTTGCCGCAGCGGGACTGCAAGGAATGCACCGTGGTCATTCGACACCCTTGCCCTATCTGCAGGCGTATTGGATCTTCGGTGCGCGCGGCAAACCGCACGCGTTGAGCGGCACGCGTGACGCGCAGTTGGACGGTCGGGCCCGCCGCGAGTCGGCGTTGCTGCGCTGGGGATTCACGGCGAAACCGTTCTGAGGTGGCCATCGCCCCGACGGCCCTCGCCGACGCGACATCACCGCGCGGCGGCGTCGGATCAGAGGCGTCGGGAACGGACTCGGCTCAGACTGCGGCGGCTTGGTACCGACGCTGGCGGTGCGGTGGTCAACCGCAGGACCAGCACGATAGATTCCTCGGGATCGGTCGCGGTCAGCCGCACGAAATCGCTTTGCAATCGCTGCAATTCGCCGGCGAAGCCGACCGATAACTCATTGAGATCGGTGGAGTTTCGGGCATGCAGGAAAACCGGTGACAGCGGCCGGACAGCGAGGCCTTCGCGCTGGGCGAGGATCCATACCGCCTCGACGGCTGACCCGCCGATCGCGTAGTCGCTGAGACGCTCCCCGGGCACGGTGATCACCGCCAGCGCGGAGCTGGCGAGGATTTGGTCGCGCATGCCGTCGCCGAGCGCGCTGCCCGCGTTCCATTCCGCGAGGTAA
>NZ_DATJPU010000301.1:0-47077 GCF_035506235.1 Mycobacterium sp. | reverse complement strand
CATTGGCACCGCGGCGGTCTTGGCGTCGGGCCGGGTGGAGCTCGGCATCGGCGTCGGCTGGTGCAAAGAGGAATTCGCCCTGATGGGCGAGCAGTTCACCGCACGCGGCAAACGCACCGACGAGATCATCGACTTGATGCGCGCGCTGTGGCAACCCGGCTGGGCCGAATTCGACGGCGAGTTCTACCGGGCGCCGCGGCTGGAAATGGAACCGACGCCGCCGCCGATCCCGGTGTACGTCGGCGGGCTCAGCGACGTCGCGCTGCGCCGCGCGGCCCGCAACGACGGCTGGATCGGCGACCTGATCAAGACCGACCGCGCCATCGAGGCGGTGGGCCGGCTGCGGGAACTGCGGGCCGAAAACGGGCTCGCGATGGATGATTTCACCATCCTGACGCCGCTGACCGACGCGTTCACCACCGCCGACTACCGGCGCGCCGCCGACGCCGGCATCACCGGCATCATCACCATGCCGTGGATGTTCTACGCCGGGCCGGACGCCACGCTGGCCGACAAGATCGACGGCATGCAGCGCTTCCGCAAGGACCTGGCGCTCGACGGCTGATCGATACCGGGCTGGTTGGTCATTCGAATTCAGTGGCGGCCCGTGCGCGCCGTCGCTTGTCTTCATACATGGCGGCGTCGGCCCGTTTCAGCAAATGGTGGGGTTCTTCGGGATGTGCCGCCAGCGCCGCTCCGATCGCCGCGCTTATGGTCAGCTGGAGGTCTGGGCTGATTGCTACCGGCTCGAGCAGCGACTGACGGATCCGTTCGACCACCAACGCGGCGCCGTCCGCATCCGTCCCCGACAGCAGCACGACGAACTCGTCACCACCGAGCCTGGCCGCGACCGGCTCCGCCGCATCGGCCCGCCCCGCAACGTCATGACGGGTGCGCGTTACCTCGGCGACGCGCCGGGCGGCCTCGCGCAGCACGCAGTCGCCTGCTTCGTGCCCGTACTTATCGTTGACTTCCTTGATGCGGTCGAGATCGATGAAGATGGCGGCCACCGGATCATCCGGGGTTGCTTCCGCCAGCATCGTGGCCATGACGCTGTTCAGATTGTGGCGATTTCGTAGCCCAGTCAGCGAGTCGTGCAGGCCGAGGTAGGCGAGTTTGGCCTGGGCTCGGCTCAGCTGGGCCGATTCGACGTCATATGCCAGCAGTTGCGCCGCGCGCAGGTCGGCGTCGGTCCAGGGCGCGCTCGAGCCGCTGACTTGCTCCAGCCAGGTGTCGAAAGACTTCCTCGGATTGATCAGTCCGGTGGAGGGAGTGCGCGGATCTCCCAGCCAGCGCAGCTGCCGCGGACGGTCCCGCCGGAACCAGATCACGAAGTCATTCGGCGCGCCGAGCGCGACGAACAAGCAGCCGGCTGCGCCGAGGGCGTCCGCTGTCGATTGTGGCAAGCGGTCGGCGGCCCAGGGCGCGTCCGGGGAACGGGCTGCGCGGATTTCGCCCGCGAGCCCGCGGACGGCCTCCTCGGATGGCGCTGCGCCTATCGACCGGTACTGGCCGTCCGCGCATGCAGCCGCGGCGTCGGCCCCGCACAGCTCCAGCAGGTCGCTGGAACCCGACGTCAGGCCCTCGGCGACGGCGGGCGCGCTTTGCATCGCTGCCCTGAGCCTGGCCCGGATGGACTCGCGGCCGGCCGCATCGTTCAGTCCGGCGATCTGTTCGGCCGCAGAGAGTTGGAGTTTCGCCTGCAGGACGAGGAGCTCGCACGACCTGCGCTTTGAGCGTGAGAGCCACCGGGGGTTTGCAGAAATGCACGAGACGAGCCTCGTCAGCCGGTCCCCGTCGATCATGGCGAATGAAACGCTCGCTGCCGTATTCATATTGCGCATGTATTCGAGGTGGAAGGGGGAAACGCTGCGCAGCGCGGCGCGGCTCAGGTCAAGAGTCGCGCCGGCCATGCGCGGCGACGCAATCAACGGCACGTCGCCTTCGTCGACGTCGGGTATATAGCGTGAGGCCTTGCGGGTGTAGATCTGGCGGGCCTGGGGCGGAAGGTCGGTCGCCGGAAAATGGTGCCCGAGGTACCGGACCAGCCCCGGGAGACGATCCTCCGCGACGATCTCGCCGTGCTCGTCGTCGTGGAAGCGGTAGACCATCGCGCGGTCGAATCCGGTCAGCGCGCGCATTGCGCTCGTAACGGCCGCCTCGACGTCGGGCACGCTCGTCGCCTCGCCGATCGCCTCCGAGGCATATAGAACAGGGACGAGATTGGCCTGATCGTCCCCGAGCGCCCTCTCGAGCTCTATGACGAGCTGCCCGCCGACCTGATGCAGGATCACGTCGACCTTGCCGTCAGTTCCGGCCGCCAGGCGCATCCCATACAGATCGGGCGACGAAGGCCGGTAGCCGGTCTGTTCGATCGCCTGCTCGAGCCGGGGGAATTCGTCGGTGCAGAAGATGCCCATCACCGGAGAATCGAAAAGCTGATCCGGCCTTGCGCCGATGAACTCCGACGTATTGGCGCTGGCGTACGTGATGCGGCGATCTTGCAGATCGGCGGCAACCAGCGCTCCATGGGCTTGAACTCGGCCGGACAGGTGCAGCTGCTCGCTCGCACAATCGGCCGGAGCCGGCGGGCTCGGATGGGCTTGGGCGGTCATCCCTTCGCTCCCTGCGACGCATCGGCCCCGCTCAGAATCTCGTGGATCAACGCGTAAGCGGCCAGCGCGCCCGCAATGACCCGGGCGGAGTCCACTCCGGATTCGCCGAAGGCATCCAATGCCGTCTTGAAGTACCGCCAGAGCCGGCCGACGTCGAGCGTGTCGGAGGCGAAGAAAGATCGTGGAAGGTCGTCGCAGCCGGAAGCAGCGAGGTTTGCCGCGATCACGCGTCCGCCGAGGACCGAGCCGGCCGCCACGTAAGCCGCCCCGATCCTCTCCTCGCGGCCTCCGCGTAGCCGAGTGGCGAAGGCCGGCCTGCTCTGCGGGGCGCAGGCCTGACCAGCTGCGGTGGGCAGCAGCAGCGACATCGACCGGATGTCTGCTCGCAGCGCCCGGTGCCGGTTCAGCAGGGCTACGCCCGGGCCGAGCTCCCTTGCGACCGTCTCGCGGCTGAAATCCGCCACTGCAGTGTGGAATACCAGCAAACCGTTGAGGACAGCCAGGTATTCCGACGCACCGGGGTGGCGGAAGTCGAGACGCATCGCCGCCTCTGCGGTCCGGTGCGCTTGCGCCGTGTTTTGGCGCAGGATCCGTGAAAGGCCCGGTCCTCTCGGCCCGGGCGACCCCGCACCGGAGCGGCGCTCACTTGCATGATCCACTCTCGGAGAATAGAGCGTCGCGGCTTTCCGGCGGTGTAAATGAAGTCGGGCGATCTTCATTTCGATGATCCGGAAAATCTCAGCTATCCAGCACCGGGACCCGAGATCAAAGCGATCATGTCGGCGCCCCACAACATCACTTAAAGGAGGACTCTTCATCAGGCGACTTTTGCGCCGCATGCCGATGAGTGCCGGTTCAGCAATTGGTGCTGTGATCGGGGAGCGGGTGAGCCCTGATTACGACCGATCAGGGCGTGGACGCCGGCTTCGGAGCTCGGGGCCGAAAACGGGTTCCCCTTAGCTGGATTCACTCCTGACGCCGCACGCTGGGCCGAACGCCGCGTCGGCCGACGAGGTCGACGGCATGCAGCGCTTCCACAAGGACCTGGCGCTCGACGGCTGGACGCTTCGTTTGCTCGACCGCCATACTCGACGGGTGGCGTTTACGGTGGTTTTCAGCAACGGCGAACCACGCGACTACGGTGCCTTCGACAGCTATGAGGTCACTGACGCGGGGGTGCTGATCATCCAAATGCACCGTGAGGATGTCGAGCGGCACTACGTCGCTCCGGGTGGCTGGCTGGAGGTCGTCGAGATGGCCGAGGGACAACCCGTCAGGATGACCCGCGGGATCCTGGGCCGACGCCCGGATTGACCTATCGCAACCACGCGACGCCGCCGCGCAAAAGCCCAAGCGGTTCAACGACTCTGAGCGCCAGGACGCGGCGTGCGGCCATCAACATGACCAGATTGAACGCGAGCCGGCCCATTGCGACGCGGCTCGTCCGCTTCCTCCAGGTCGACGGCTTCGAGCCGGCGCGCCGCCCGAGGTAATAGCCGAGGCACACTGCCGTCCCGAGCGCCGAGATAAGGGCAAGCGCTGTCATGAGATGAGCGTCCTTTGTCGCTGTCGCGGAAAGGTCACATCCCAGTCGAGATCGCGTTTCGGCCCGAAAGCCGACGAAACCGCCCGCCCGGCAATCAAACCGGGCGGGCGCGTCGTCTGGCGACTTAGACGTCGTAGTAGAGCGCGAACTCGTACGGGTGCGGCCGGATCTGGACGGGCAGGATCTCGTTCTCGCGCTTGAAGCTGATCCACGTCTCGATCAGGTCGGGCGTGAAAACGCCTCCCTCGGTAAGGTATTCGTGGTCGGCCTCCAGCCGGTCGATCACCGCGGACAGCTGGGTGGGCGCCTGCGGGATGTTGGCGGCCTCCTCGG
The DNA here is from genome assembly GCF_035506235.1 of Mycobacterium sp. Lineage (GTDB taxonomy): Bacteria > Actinomycetota > Actinomycetes > Mycobacteriales > Mycobacteriaceae > Mycobacterium. Next base: position 42,583 of record NZ_DATJPU010000301.1, on the reverse strand, counting down.
GCGGCAGCTCGTAGAGGTCCTTGTCGACCGGCGCCTGCGGCTCGATCTTGTTCTTGATGCCGTCCAGCCCGGCCATCAGCATGGCCGAGAACGCCAGGTACGGGTTGCCCGACGAATCGGGGCAACGGAACTCCAGCCGCTTGGCCTTCGGATTGCTGCCGGTGATCGGGATGCGCACGCACGCCGAGCGGTTCCGCTGGCTGTACACCAGGTTGATCGGGGCCTCGAAGCCGGGAACCAGCCGCTTGTAGGAGTTCACCGTCGGGTTGGTGAACGCCAGGAGCGACGGCGCGTGGTGCAACAGGCCGCCGATGTAGTGGCGGGCGGTGTCCGACAGGCCGGCGTAGCCGGTCTCGTCGTACATCAGCGGGCTGCCGTCCTTCCACAGTGACTGGTGGGTGTGCATCCCGGAACCGTTGTCGCCGAACAGCGGCTTGGGCATGAACGTCACCGTCTTGCCGGCCTGCCACGCCGTGTTCTTGACGATGTACTTGTACAGCTGCATGTCGTCGGCGGCGTGCAGCAACGTGTTGAACTTGTAGTTGATCTCGGCCTGCCCGCCGCTGCCCACCTCGTGGTGGCCCTTCTCCAGGCTGAAGCCGTTCGCGATCAGGTTGTGCAGCATCCTGCCGCGCAGGTCGACGTAGTGGTCGACGGGGGCGACCGGGAAGTAGCCGCCCTTGGGCCGGACCTTGTAGCCGCGGTTGGGGCTGCCGTCGTTCTCGTTGGGCTCGCCGGTGTTCCACCAGCCGGAGATCGCGTCGACCTCATAGAACGAGCCGTTGGTGCGCGAGTCGAAGCTGACCGAGTCGAAGATGTAGAACTCGGCCTCGGCGCCGAAGTAGGCGGTGTCGGCGACGCCGGTGCTGATCAAGTAGTTCTCCGCCTTGCGGGCGATGTTGCGCGGGTCGCGCGAGTAGGGCTCGAGGGTGAACGGGTCGTGCACGAAGAAGTTCAAGTTCAGCGTCTTGGCTTCGGTGAACAGGTCGATGCGCGCGGTTTCCGGGTCGGGCAGGAGCAGCATGTCGGACTCGTGGATCGACTGGAACCCGCGAATCGACGAGCCGTCGAAGGCCAGGCCGTCCTCGAACACGCTCTGGTCGAAAAACGAAACCGGAATCGTGAAGTGCTGCATGATGCCTGGCAAGTCACAGAACCGGACATCGACAAACTCGACGTTCTCGTCCTTGGCGAGTTTGAAGACGTCGTCGGGCGTCATTTCCGTCACAGAATGCTCCTTTACTTGGTGATCCGCGGCCTGACGCTATGGAGCGCATGTTGCCCGTCAGTCAACTCGATGTTGCGCAGAGGTTACGTGACCATGCTCCCCGCCTCAGAATCCGGGTTGCTGGCGGGTTCTATTGTGGGGCCATGACCCGCAAGATCGTATCTGGTCGGCCGCACGGGCGCACTAGTTCTCGGCGGCCCGCTACCGGGCCGGCGGGGGAGCCAGGCCAGGCCCCGGGAAGCATCCTATGACCGAGGGTTTGCCGGGCGCGCGATCCACTTATCCCGGGGAGCGGCTCGGCCTGCCGGAGCGCGGGCCGGGGTCGCTGGCGCCGATGGGCCGCCGGCTCGCCGCGCTGACGATCGACTGGCTGATCGCCTACGGCCTGGCGGCGCTGGCCATGGCGTTCGGTCTCTTCTCCGAACGGATGCTGGCGACGGCCGTGTTGGTCGTGTGGCTCGTGCTCGGCGTGGTGTCGGTGCGGTTGTTCAGTTTCACGCCGGGGCAGTTGGTGCTGGGTCTCCAGGTGGCGTCGGTGGACGGGAGGGTGCCGGTCGGGCTCGGCCGGTTGGCGGTGCGCGGGCTGCTCGTCGCGCTGGTCGTCCCGGCGTTGTTCACCGATGCCGACGGCCGTGGTGTGCACGATCGGCTGAGCGGCACCGCGGTGCTCCGCCGCTGATCCGATGACGGCGACCCGCTTCGCCCGGCTTTGCCGCGCTCGCGATCGCCGCTGATCCGATGGCGGCGACCCGCTTCGAGACGACCCGCTTCGAGATCGAGCGCTACCTGCGGCGCACGGTGCGCTGCACGCCGCGCATCTTGCCGGCGTTCGGCAGCGGGCCCTTGGGCATGACGCCGGCGCCGGCGCGCGATCCCAGCGCGGCCAAGCGCGACTCCAGCGTGTCGATCTGTTTGACGGTGATGTTGTTCGGCAGCCGGGTGAGGTGGCGCTCCAGCTTGCGCAACGGGACCTCGCCCTCGCCGCTGCCGACGACGATGTCGTAGATCGGCACATCCCCGACGACCCGGGCGGTGCGCTTCTTCTCCTGGGCCAGCAGCGGCTTGATCCGGGCCGCCGATCCCTCGCCGACGAGGATCACCCCGGGCCGGCCGAGCACCCGGTGCACCGCGTCGAAGTGGCCGGTCGTGGCGACGCCGGGGGTCACCCGCCACTTGCCGCGCAGGTTGTCCAGCACCCACCCCGCGGCGCCGGCCTGACCCTCGGCTTTGCTGAACATCGAGCGCTGGGCCCGGCGGCTGAAGATGATGAACGCGACCAGCGCGGCCAGCAGCACGCCGAGCGGGATGAGCGTGATCATGGTGAGCCCGCCGGCCCACACGCCGGCGGCCACCGAGATGCCGACGATCAGCACGAAGGTGCCGATCATGTACGGCAGCAGGCGCTTGTCCTCCCTGCGCTGCATGTTGAACGCCTGCCACAACTGGCCGCGGCGTTCCTTCGCGGCGGCCTTGCGGGCGGCGGCCGCCTCAGCCTTGGCGGCCTTGTTCTCGGCGGCATTGCGGGGTTTAGCCATAGTCATCAAGGATACGTACGCGCGAAGTTACGGGGTGCGGCTGTCGACGGCTTGTGAATACAGCCGTCCGGCCCGGTAGGACGAACGCACCAGCGGGCCGGCCAGCACCCCGGAAAAGCCCAGCGCCTCGGCGTCCCGGGCGAATTCGGCGAACTCCTCGGGCGGCACCCAGCGCTCGACCGGGTGGTGGCGCGCCGTCGGACGCAGGTATTGGGTGATCGTCACGATGTCACAGCCGGCGGCCCGCAGGTCGGCCAGCGCGCCAAGCACCTCGTCGGCGGTTTCGCCCAGGCCCAGGATCAGGTTGCTCTTGGTGACCAGGCCGAAGTCGCGGGCCGCGGTGATCACGGCCAGGCTGCGCCGGTAAGTGAACGCGGGACGGATCCGCTTGAAGATGCGCGGCACGGTTTCGACGTTGTGCGCCAACACTTCCGGGCGCGACCCGAAAACCTCCGCAAGCCGTTGGGGTTCGCCGTTGAAGTCGGGGATCAACAGCTCGACGCCGGTCGAGGGGTTGAGGCCCTTGATGGCGCGCACCGTCTCCGCGTACAGCCAGGCTCCGCCGTCAGGCAGGTCGTCGCGGGCGACGCCGGTCACCGTCGCGTAGCGCAGGCCCATCGCCCGCACGCTGTCGGCGACCCGGCGGGGCTCGTCGCGGTCCAGCGCGGCGGGCTTTCCGGTGTCGATCTGGCAGAAGTCGCAGCGGCGGGTGCACTGGTCGCCGCCGATCAGGAAGGTGGCTTCCCGGTCCTCCCAGCATTCGAAGATGTTGGGGCAGCCGGCCTCTTCGCAGACCGTGTGCAAGCCCTCCCGCCGGACCAGGCCCTTCAGCTGGGTGTACTCCGGTCCCATCCGCGCCCGGACCTTGATCCACGGCGGCTTGCGCTCGATCGGGGTCTGCGCATTGCGCACCTCCAGGCGCAGGAGTTTGCGGCCTTCGGGAGCGACAGTCACATGCCTGATGCTACGCGGGCGACGGGCACGTGGTCCTGGACCGGCAGCGCGCCGTCCAGTGCGTCGCAGACCGCGGCCGCGACCGCCGCCCGCACCTCGTCGACCGCAACCGTCCGCCCCAATTCGGCCGACAGGGACGTCACTCCGGCGTCGCTGATACCGCACGGAACGATCGCGGTGAACGCGCCCAGATCGCAGTCGCAGTTGAGCGCGAACCCGTGCATCGTGGTCGCGCGCGACACCCGCACGCCGATGGCGGCGACCTTGCGTGCCGGCCGGCCGCCGCCGCCCGGCACCCAAATGCCGGACCGGCCGTCGACCCGGACCGTGTCCAGGCCCAGGTCGGCGCACACCTTCATCAGCGATTCCTCAAGGCGCCGAACGTATTTCACCACGTCGAGCGGTTCGGCGAGCCCGATGACCGGGTACCCGACCAACTGCCCGGGGCCGTGCCAGGTGATCTTGCCGCCGCGGTCGGTGTCTATGACATCAGGACCGGCTGCGCCGTTTACCGGCCGCTCGTGCGGTTCCGTGCGCCGCCCGGCCGTGTAGACCGGCGGGTGCTCGAGGAGCAGCAGCGTGTCGGGTCCGCCGGCGACCCGGGCATCGGTCAGGTCACGCTGCAGCTGCCAGGCGGTGCGATATTCGACCGTCCCCAACTGGCGCACGTCGATCGCGGTCGAACTCGACCGGATGGATGAACTCACGTCCGTGACGGTACTCGCCCGACGACGCGTCGGCCGGGGCGGAGCGGGCTGGTCCTGATGGCGGCGACCCGCTTCGCCCGGCTCCCGCCGCGCTTGCGATCGCCGCTAGTCGTGATCGCGCCCGGCGGTGGCGTAGGCGAGCGCTTCGCCAATGGTGTTGTGGTGGAACTGGAAACCGGCGCGCTCCAGCGCCGACGGGATCGCGCGCTGCCCGATGAGCAGCCCCTCGTCGGCGAACTCCCCGAGCGCGGTCCGCACCGCGAAACCGGGCAGCATCAGCGGGGTGGGGCGGTTGAGGGCCCGCCCGAAGGCGGTGGTGAACTCGGCGTTCGTCACCGGCGCCGGTCCGGTCATGTTCACCGGGCCCGACAGCGACGGGTGTGAGATTGCGAACAGCAGCGCGCGCACCTCGTCCTCGAGGCTGATCCACGACATGTATTGGCGGCCGCTGCCCAGCCGGGCGCCCAGGCCCGTCGAGAACAGCGGCCGCAACCGGCGCAGCGCGCCGCCCGACCGCGCCAGCACCAGGCCGGTGCGGACCAGCACCACCCGGGTGCCGGCGTATTGGGCCGGCAGCGTGGCGGCCTCCCAGTCCTCACACAGCTGGGCCAGGAAACCCCTTCCCGCCCTGGCGTTTTCGTCGACCACGCGGTCTTTGGTGTTTCCGTAATAGCCCACCGCGCTGGCGTTGATCAGGGTTTCGACGCCGGCGTCGGCGACGGCGTTGGCCAGCACCTCGGTGGGGGCGATGCGGCTGTCGCGCAGGCTCTGCTTGAACGCGCCCGACCAGCGGCGCTGGGCGATGTTGACGCCGCACAGGTTGACGACGGCGTCGATGTCGGCCAGCGCGTCGGCGTCGAAATCGCCGCTGTCGGGATTCCAGTGCAGTTCCTCGGAATTCGCCGGCGTCCGGCGCACGATGCGCACCACCGGGTGGTCGGCGGCGCGCAGCGCCGCAGCCAAGGCCGAGCCGATCAGGCCGGACGAACCCGCTATCGCGATGACGGGCTTGGCCACAGTTGTCCAAGCCTCCTAAAGACCCAAATCGGCCTCGAACGCTGCCTCTTCGAGCCGGTGCTTGATCGTGGTGAGGAAACGTCCGGCATCGGCGCCGTCGATCAGCCGATGGTCATAGGTCAGCGGCAGATAGCACACGGAGCGGACGCCGATGGACTCGTTGCCGAACTCGTCGACGATCACCCGCGGCCGCTTCACGATCGCGCCGGTGCCCAGCATGGCCGCCTGAGGCGGAACCAGGATCGGGGTGTCGAACAGGGCGCCCTGGCTGCCGATGTTGGTGATTGTGAAGGTGCCGCCGGACAACTCGTCGGGCTTGAGGTTGCCCGACCGGGCGCGCTCGGCGATGTCGGCGATCGCCCTGGCCAGCCCGGCCAGCGACAGGTCGCCGGCGTTGTGGATGACGGGGGAGAGCAGACCCTGGTCGGTGTCGACCGCGAAGCCGAGGTGCTCGGCGTCGTAGTAGGTGATCTCCTTGGTGTCCTCGTTGTAGCTGGCGTTGATGTTGGGGTGGATCTTGAGGGCGTCGATCACGGCCCGGGCGATGAACGGCAGGTAGGTCAGGTTCACGCCCTCGCGCTCGGCGAACGCGGCCTTGGCCCTGGCCCGCAGGCCCACGATCTTGGTCATGTCGACCTCGTGGGTCTGGGTGAGCTGGGCCGTGGCCTGCAGGGATTCGCGGGTCTTGGCCGCGGTGATCTGACGGATCCGGCTGGCCTTCTGCGTGGTGCCGCGCAGGTGTGCCAGCGCGGGAGCCGGGGCGGCCGCGGCCGCGGGAGCCGCCTTGGCCGGCCCCGCGGCCGGCGCGGCGGCGGGCGCCTGCGCGGGTGCGGGCGCTTTCTTCGCTTGTTCCTTCTTTTGTGCGGCGGCGAGCACGTCCTGCTTGCGGATGCGACCGCCGACGCCGGTGCCGGTGACCTCGGAAAGGTCGATGCTGTTTTCGTTGGCCAGCTTTCGCACCAGCGGCGTCACGTACGGCGCGCCGTCCGTACCGGGGCCGCCGGCCTGCGCGGCGGGCGGGGCCTGTGCCGGTTGCGGTTTCGGCGCCGCCTCGGGCGCGGCGGGCGGTTTGGCCTCGGGAACCGGCTGAGGCTCGGGCTCGGGTTTCGGTTCGGGCTGGGGCGCGGGCGGGGCCGCCGGAGCGGACGGGGCGCTCGCGCCGGATGCCTGCGCGCTCGAGCCGATCCGCGCCAATTCGCCGCCCACCGGCACCGTCGCGTCCTCCTCGGCGGTGATGCTGACCAGGACGCCGGCGACCGGTGAGGGGATTTCGGTGTCCACCTTGTCGGTGGACACCTCCACCAGCGGCTCGTCGACCTGAACCGAATCACCGACCTTCTTCAGCCAGCGGGTCACGGTGCCCTCGGCCACCGACTCGCCGAGCTCGGGCATCAGCACCGGCTTGGAGTCGCCGGAAGCGCCGCCGCCTGACGCGGGCCGGGCCGCCGGGGGCGGCGCCGCGGGTTGGGGCTCGGGCTGAGCCTCGGCCTGCGGTTCCGGCTCCGGCTCGGGTTCCGGTTGGCTGGGCGCCGCGGGCTGGGCCTGAGCCTGCTCGCCCGCCTCGCCGATGACGGCAAGTTCGCCGCCCACCTCGACGGTGTCGTCCTCCTGGGCGACGATCTTGGTCAGCACGCCCGCGGCCGGTGCAGGGATTTCGGTGTCGACCTTGTCGGTCGACACCTCGACGAGCGGCTCGTCGAGTTCGACCGTGTCGCCTTCCTGCTTGAGCCAGCGCGTGACCGTCCCCTCGGTGACGCTCTCACCGAGTGCCGGCATCTGGACGGAGAAGGCCATCTTTTCTGACTCCTCGATCGCTCGTGGGTCGGGGCTGGGTCGGGGTTGGTCGTGCATCTCGCTTGGGAGAACCGACGTAGCTATCCGAAACTATCCTGTCACTGCGCATTCCTCGGCACACATCCAGGGCGGACGGCGCGCGGTTGCCCGGGCACCCCGAACACGCTTGCTACGGTGTGGCGACGTAGTCAGAGCGGGAGGGTCTTATGCCGGCTATCGAACAGGTGCCCCAGCGGTTCGTCGAGAGCGCGGACGGCGCGCGCATCGCCGTCTACGAGGAGGGCAACCGCGAGGGCCCGACCGTCGTGCTGGTGCACGGCTTCCCCGACTCCCACGTCCTGTGGGACGGTGTCGTCCCGCTGCTGGCCGAGCGGTTCCGCGTCCTCCGCTACGACAACCGTGGCGTCGGCATGTCGTCGACGCCCAAGCCGGTGTCGGCCTACACCATGGCGCGGTTCGCCGACGACTTCGCCGCGGTGACCGGCGAGCTCAGCCCGGGCGAGCCGGTGCACGTCCTGGCGCACGACTGGGGCTCGGTCGGCATCTGGGAGTACCTGAAGCGCCCGGGCGCCGACGACCGGGTCGCCTCGTTCACCTCGGTGTCCGGACCCAGCCAGGACCAACTGGTCGAGTACATCTTCGGCGGGTTGCGGCGCCCATGGCGGCCGCGGAGGTTCCTGCGGGCGATCAGCCAGGCGCTGCGGCTGACCTACATGCTGTTCTTCTCGATCCCGATGCTGGCGCCGCTGTGCCTGCGGCTGGCGCTGTCGATCCCGGCGCTGCGGCGCAACGCGGTCGACAACATCCCCGACGAGAAGATCCACCACTCCGCCAAGCTGCCCAGCGACGCCGCCCACTCGGTGAAAACCTATCCCGCCAACTACTTTCGGTCGTTCTCGCGCAAGCGCGAGTTGCACGTCATCGACGTGCCGGTGCAGCTGATCGTCAACACGCAGGACAAGTACATCCGGCCCTACGGGTTCGACGACACGGCGCGCTGGGTGCCGCGGCTGTGGCGCCGCGACATCAAGGCCGGCCACTTCTCACCGATGTCGCACCCGCAGGTGATGGCCGCGGCGGTGCACGACTTCGCCGACCTGGCCGACGGCGAACAGCCGGGCCGCGCGATGCTGCGCGCGCAGGTCGGGCGCCCGCGCGGGGACTTCGGCGACACCCTGGTCTCGGTCACCGGCGCGGGCAGCGGCATCGGCCGGGAGACCGCGTTCGCGTTCGCCCGCCACGGCGCCGAGCTGGTGGTCAGCGACATCGACGAGGCCACCGTCAAGGAGACCGCCGCCGAGATCGCCGCCCGCGGCGGCGTCGCGCACGCGTACGTGCTCGACGTGTCCGACGCCGGCGCGGTCGAGGCGTTCGCCGAGCGGGTCAGCGCCGAGCACGGCGTCCCCGACGTCGTGGTCAACAACGCCGGCATCGGGGCGGCGGGCGGGTTCCTGGACACCCCGGCCGAGGAGTTCGACCGGGTGCTCGACATCAACCTGGGCGGCGTGGTCAACTGCTGCCGGTCCTTCGGGCGGCGCCTGGTCGAGCGCGGCACCGGCGGCTACATCGTCAACGTGGCCTCCATGGCCGCCTACTCGCCGCTGCAGTCGCTGAGCGCCTACTGCACCTCGAAGGCCGCCGCCTATATGTTCTCCGACTGCCTGCGCGCCGAACTGGACGCCGATGGGGTCGGGCTGACCACGATCTGCCCCGGCGTCATCAACACCAACATCATCAGCACCACCCGCTTCAGCGCACCGGCCGGCAAGGACGAGAACGTCGACGACCGGCGGGGCCAGATCGGCAGGCTGTTCGCGCTGCGCCACTACGGGCCGGACAAGGTCGCCAGGGCGATCTTGTCGTCGGTCAAGAAGCAGCAGCCGATCCGTCCCGTCGCGCCGGAAGCGTATGCGTTCTACGGCCTTTCGCGCGTGGCCCCGCAGGCGTTGCGCAGCACCGCGCGGGTGCGCGTGATCTAGACGGTTCTAGACCCCGCTGGTCGTCGCACCAGCAGCGCGCCGCCGATCGCGAGTGCACCGATGACGGCCAACGGGATGGTCCAGCTGCGCCGGCTGTTCACCGCCGATTGGCATTGCGCCACGTAGTCGGTGTGCGGGAGGACTTGGTTGAGGATGGGGATGTTGGCACCGTTCTTGTCGTTGGCGTTCCTGGCGCTGTTCAGGTCCATGGCGATCCCGTTCCCGCATGAGACGGAATTGCCGTTGCCGTCCGAGACGGACACCGGCACCACCAACCCGATGATCCCGGCCAGCAAAAGCACGGCACCCACTGCGATGATCATCCGTCGCACAGTCACTATTAGCCTCCCGTCAAACGCGAGCTTGGTAACGGCGTAGTAACCACTGGCCGCCGCTCCTAAACCGATCGCCGGTGGCCGATGCGGCGCATAGTTCCCCCCGAGCGGGGTATTCGAGGGCAATGACTGCGACTCGACAGATGGCCACCACCCGCGAAGTGCGGGCTTCCCGCCAGCAGATCTGGGATGCGATGACCGACGGGTGGACGTATGCGCAGTGGGTGGTGGGCAACAGCCGAACCCGCGCGGTCGACTCGAATTGGCCACAGCCCGGGTCGGCCATCAAGCACTCGGTCGGGGTGTGGCCGTTGGTGATCAGCGACGAGACGGTAGTCGAAAGCTGCACGCCCGGTGAGGAACTCGTGCTGCGGGCGGGCCTCGGGGCGCTCGGTTCAGCCCGGATAACGTTGCGGGTCAAGGACATTCCTGACGGGTGCCGCATCGAAATGGTCGAGACGCCGGCCTCCGGGCCGCTGCGGCTGCTTCCCGACCGACTGGTCCTGGCGGCCGTCTACCCGCGCAACCGGGAATGCTTGTTGCGCTTGACGGCCCTCGCCGAACGTCTAGAGCCCAGCCAGGTCAAATAGGGCATGGCCGACGAGACGGCCGACGCCGTCGTCATCGGGGCCGGACACCATGGGCTGGTGGCGGCGGCGATGCTGGCCGACGCCGGTTGGGACGTGCTGGTGCTCGAGGCCCAGCCCGAGCCGGGCGGGGCGGTGCGCAGCGCCGAACTGACACCGGGGTACATCACCGACCTGTTCAGCTCGTTCTACCCCATGACGGTGGCCTCGCCGGCGATGGAGGCGTTGCGGCTGGAAGACAACGGGCTGCGCTGGTCCCGCGCGCCGGCGGTGGTGGGCCATCCGCGCGGCGGGACCGACGATGACCCGCCCATCATCTACCCCGACCCGGCCCGCACCGCAACGGAATTGGCGCGTCGGGAGCACGCGGACGGCGACAACTGGTGGCGCGCGGTGGAGTTGTGGCAGAAAATCAAGGCGCCACTGCTGGATGCCATGCTGGCGCCGTTTCCACCCGTGCGCCCGATGCTGCGGCTGCTGCTGAAGCTGGGCACCGCCGACGCCGTCCGGCTCGCCCGCCTGTTGATCCAGCCCGCCAACGCCATGGCGGGGCAGTTGTTCGACGGCGAGGCGCCGCGAATCCTGTTGCTGGGCAACGCGATGCACGCCGACGTCCCGCCGGACGCGCCCGTCAGCGGTGCGATGGGTTTTCTGATGACGATGCTCGCCCAGGATCGCGGCTGGCCGGTGCCCGTCGGTGGTTCGGGTCAGCTGACGGCGGCGCTGGTGCGGCGGGCCGGCTCGGCCGGCGCGCGCATCGAGTGCAACCAGAACGTGTCCCGCATCCAGGTGCGCGGCGGCCGGGCGGTCGGGGTGACCACCGCCGGCGGGCGAACGGTGCGGGCCCGCCGGGCTATCGTGGCCGACGTGACCGCGCCGCGGCTGTTCTGCGACATGCTGCCCGGGGACGCTGTCCCGGCCGGGCTGCGCCGCGAGCTCGAGCACTACGTCTGGGATCCACCGGTGGTTAAGGTCAACTACGCGCTCGACGGCCCCATTCCGTGGCGGGCGAAGAGGCTGCGCGGTGTGGGCACCGTCCACCTGGGGGCCGACGCCGACGGGCTGGTGCGCTGGATGGCCGACCTGAACACCCGGGTGGTGCCCGAGCATCCGTTCATGCTGCTGGGCCAGACCACCACGGCGGACCCAAGCCGATCGCCGGAGGGCACCGAAAGTGTTTGGGCGTATACGCATTTGCCGCGCAATGTGGCCGACGACGCCGCGGCCGAGCGGCTCGCCAAGTCGATGGACCACGTCATCGAGGAGCACGCCCCCGGCTTCGGCTCGGCCGTGATCGACCGGTTCGTGCAGCGCCCGTCGGACCTGGAGGCCAGCGACGCCAACCTGCACCTGGGCGCGCTCAACGGCGGCACCGCGCAGTTGCAGCAGATGCTGATCTTTCGTCCCGCACCCGGGATGGGCCGCGCCGAAACCCCGGTCGAGGGCCTGTATCTGGGCAGCGCGTCGGCCACCCCGGGCGGTTCCGTGCACGGTGCGTGCGGGCGCAACGCGGCCGACGCCGCGCTGGCCGCCGCCCGCGTGACCGGCTGGCCGCGCCGCAAGCTGAGCCGGGCCGTCATTTCGCTGCTGACGAAGTAGCGGCCAGCGCCGAGCGTCACGCCAGCGTGGCGTACAGCGCCGAGCGTCACGCCAGCGCGACGCTCGGCGCTGCCACGGTCGGCGGTCAGCCGTTTTCGCAGATGTCCTCGAGCACCGCGAACATGGTGCGGGTCGGCACGCCGGTGGCGCCCTTCGGTGAGTAGCCCCACGGGCTGCCGGTGTTGTAGGCCGGGCCGGCCACGTCGATGTGCGCCCACGCCACCCCGTCGGCGACGAACTCCCGCAGGAACACCCCCGCCACCAGCATGCCGGCGAAGCGCTGCCCGCTGATGTTCGACAGGTCGGCCACCGTGGACTTCAGGTCCTCCTTGAGCTCGTCGGGAAGCGGCATCGGCCAGCCGTTCTCGCCCACCCGCTGCGAGATCTCCGCGACGCGGTCGCGGAACTCGTCGCTGCCCATCACCCCGGGGATCCGGGCGCCCAGCGCCACCGTCTGCGCGCCGGTCAGCGTCGACGTCTCGATCAGGTAGTCCGGGTCGTCCTCGCACGCCCGCACGATGGCGTCGGCCAGGATGAGCCGGCCCTCCGCGTCGGTGTTCTGCACCTCGACCGTGGTTCCGCCGTACTGGGTCAGCACGTCGCCCGGGCGCTGCGCCGTCGCCGACGGCATGTTCTCGGCCATCGGCACCGTGGCGATCACGTCGATGGGCAACTGCTGCTGCGCGGCCAGCGCGACGGTCGCGATGACGGCGGCCGCGCCGGCCATGTCCGAGGTCATGTAGTGCATCGACGCCGCCGGCTTGATCGAGATGCCGCCGGTGTCGAACGTGATGCCCTTGCCGACCAAAGCAACTCGCTTTCCAGCCTTGCCCTTCTTGCTTTTCGCCAGCTTCGAGCCCCGATGCACGAGCCGCACCAACCGGGGCGGGCGCGACGAGCCCTGGCCGACACCGATCACCCCGCCGTACCCGGCCTTCTGCAGCGCCTTCTCGTCGAGCACCTCCACCTCGAGCCCGACGGATTCGCCCAAAACCTTTGCGCGCCTGGCGAATTCGGCGGGGAAAAGGTGACTCGGCGGCGTGTTGACCAAGTCACGCGCGGTGGCGACCGCGGTCGCGACGGCCGCCCCGTGCGCGCTGTCCTTCTCGGCGTCCTTGGAGGTGGACAGCACGGTGATCTTGCGCAGCCCCTTGTCCTTCGGTGCCGTCTTGTCGCTGCGGAACTCGCTGAACCGGTAGGCGCCCAGGATCAGCCCCTCGACGGTGGCCGAGCAGACGTCGTCGCCGGATGCACCGGGCAGCGCTGTCAGCGTCGTGAGCACCGCCTCGGCCCCACCCAGCGACCGCGCCGCCACGCCGGCGGCGCGGCGGATCACCTCGGCCGGCCATTCGGGCCGCGGCTTGCCCAGCCCGACGGTCAGCACGCTGGCCACCGGCAGCGACGGCACCACCAGCCGGTGCACCTGCTCGCTGCCGCCGGTGGCCTCGAGCGCCCGCAGGCCGGACTCGATCTCGGCGACCGCGTCGGCGGACAGGAACGGGCCGGCCGCCGAGACGACGGCTCCCGGCCTGTCCTCGTCGCCGGTCGAGACGACCGGCACCAGCAATACCGCGGAACCCGCGCCACGTTTGGGCAGCGAGGTGGCGACGTTGACGGTGGGGGCCTGGTAGCCCGGTTCGGTGGTGGTCACGGGCAACCACCCTAGTCACTCGGGCCGGGGCTTTCCCGCCCGTGCAGGTCGAACGCCGTCACCGGCGCGTCGAAACCCTTGAGCGTCAACGGGCCGTGGGGCGCGGCGGTCCAGTCCGGCAACCGCTCGTGGAGCGCGGCCGCGGCCAGGATCTGCCCCGGCGCGGCGGCCGCCACCAGCCGGGCGGCCAGGTTCACCGGGATGCCGAAGTAGTCGCCGTTGATGGCCAGCACCTCGCCGTACGCGAGACCGGCGCGCACATCCAGGCCCTCCTCGCGCGCCCGCGGATGGTCGACGAGATCGAGCGCCGCCTGCGCGAGCCGCTCGGGCGACGAGCACACCCACATCACGGCGTCGCCGATGAACTTCACCACCCGACCGCCGTCGGCATGCACCACGTCCGCGACGGTGCCGCCGAACTCCGTGAGCAAGTCCGACAACTGCGCGGGCGTCAGGGTCTGGGTCAACGCGGTGAAGCTGGACAGATCCGCAAAACCGATGCCGCACACCACGCTCGCCGTCGTGTCCCGGAGGACGCCCTCGAAGTGGGTTCGGGCGCTGGTCAGGTGATGCCGGTGCACGACGTCGATCAGGGCCCCGATGCGGGGGACGAACTCGGCGACCGACCGGTATGCCTGCGCAGTGGCGAGCTCGTCGTGGGTGTGGTTCATCTGGATGTCCGGCGTCCCGGCCCGGATCACCGTCGACTCGGCCTCCGCCAGGCGGGCCATCGCGGCGCCGAGCACCCGCAGCATCCCGAGCGCGCCGTCCTCGCCGACCACCGCCTTGAGCCCCACCCAGGTCGACAGGGCGTCGACGTCGGCCTGGCTCAGCGCGGGGACATCGGGACCGGCGACGGTCAGGCCGAGCAACGCCCACGCGTGCGCCACGTCGTCGGCGGACAGTCCGAGTCGTTCCGCCGCGGACTGCACGGTGTAGATCGGGGGTCCCGACCACGCCAGGACATCGCCGGCCAGGCCGAACAGCCGCCCGCGCCGTTCGGCCTCCGCCATTTCGCCGACGGTGAAGCCGAGCCCGTCCAGGTACTTGATCAGGTCGGACCGCTCGCGGGGGTTTGCGATACCCGCGGCCTCCAGCTCTCCGAAATCCAGGGAGTCGAGCGGACCGGACACCTGCCCAAGTGTGCCAGCAATGCCCCTGATTAGGGTGGGGCGTCGTGACCGAGCTACAGCACGGACCGCTGGAAGACCGCCACCGCGACCTGGGCGCAACTTTCGCGGAGTTCGGCGGCTGGTCGATGCCGGTGTCCTACGCCGGCACGGTCGGCGAACACAACGCCACCCGCAACGCGGTCGGCCTGTTCGACGTGAGCCACCTCGGCAAGGCGCTGGTGCGCGGGCCGGGCGCGGCTCAGTTCGTCAACTCGGCGCTGACCAACGACCTGGGCCGCATCGGCCCGGGCCAGGCGCAATACACGTTGTGCTGCACCGAATCCGGCGGCGTCATCGACGACCTGATCGCCTACTACGTCGACGACGACGAGATCTTCCTGGTGCCCAACGCCGCCAACACCGCGGTGGTGGTCGAGGCGCTGCGGGCGGCTGCTGAAGCCGGTTCGGGGCCCGGGCTGACCATCACCAACGAGCATCGCTCGTATGCGGTGCTGGCGGTGCAGGGCCCACGATCGGCGGGCGTCCTCGGCGAGCTGGGCCTGCCGGCCGACATGGATTACATGGGCTACGCCGACGCCTCCTACTCAGGAGTGCCGGTGCGCGTCTGTCGCACCGGGTACACCGGCGAGCACGGCTACGAGCTGCTGCCGCCCTGGGACTCCGCGGGGATGGTGTTCGACGCGCTGATCGCCGCGGTGACGGCCGCCGGGGGAGAGCCCGCCGGGCTCGGCGCCCGCGACACGCTGCGCACCGAGATGGGCTATCCGCTGCACGGGCACGAGCTTTCGCTCGACATCTCGCCGCTGCAGGCCCGATGCGGCTGGGCGGTCGGCTGGAAGAAGGATGCGTTCTTCGGCCGCGACGCGCTGCTGGCCGAGAAGGCGGCGGGACCGCGTCGGCTGCTGCGCGGGCTGCGGATGGTCGGCCGGGGGGTGCTGCGCCCCGGGCTGACGGTACTGGCCGGCGACGCCCCGGTCGGGTTCACCACCTCGGGGACGTTCTCGCCGACGCTGCAGGCCGGTATCGGGCTGGCGTTGATCGACACCGACGCCGGAATCGAGGACGGCCGGCACGTCACCGTCGACGTCCGTGGCCGCGCCGTCGAGTGCGAGGTGGTGCGCCCGCCCTTCGTCGCCGTGAAAACGCGTTAGCCGCCAGGGGTTCACGTGGGAAAAACCCGGTGCCGCGCGGATATAGAATCGGCCCCATGACCAGCGGCTCACTCGAGTTCACGGTTCTACGCGCGTCTAATCCGGCGACCGACGCAGAACGTGAATCAATCCTGGCGGAGCCGGGTTTCGGCAAATACTTCACCGACCACATGGTGTCGATCGACTACGACGAGGGCCGGGGGTGGCATGACGCGCGCGTCATCCCGTACGGCCCGATCGAATTGGACCCGTCGGCGATCGTGCTGCACTACGCGCAGGAAGTCTTCGAGGGGCTCAAGGCGTACCGCTGGGCGGACGGCTCGATAGTGTCGTTTCGCGCGGAGGCCAACGCGGCCAGGTTGCGTTCGTCAGCGCGACGGCTGGCGATTCCCGAGCTGCCCGAATCCCTGTTCGTCGAATCCCTTTGCCAGCTCGTCGCTGTCGACAAGGCGTGGGTGCCGCGGACCGGCGGCGAGGAGGCGCTGTACCTGCGGCCGTTCATCTTCGCGACCGAGCCGGGACTGGGTGTGCGGCCGGCCAAGCAGTACCGCTACCTGCTGATCGCCTCGCCGGCCGGCGCCTACTTCAAGGGCGGCATCAGCCCCGTCACCGTGTGGGTGTCGACGGAATACGTGCGGGCAAGTCCCGGCGGCACCGGTGCGGCCAAGTTCGGTGGAAACTACGCCGCCTCGCTGCTGGCCCAGGCCCAGGCCGCCGAAAACGGCTGCGACCAAGTGGTGTGGCTCGACGCGGTCGAGCGCCGCTTCATCGAAGAGATGGGCGGGATGAACCTGTTCTTCGTCTTCGGGAGCGGCGGATCGGCGCGGCTGGTCACCCCGGAGCTGTCCGGCTCGCTGCTGCCCGGCATCACCCGGGACTCGTTGCTGCAGTTGGCCATTGATGCCGGGTTCTCGGTCGAGGAGCGCAGGATCGACATCGACGAGTGGCAGAAGAAGGCCGCCGCCGGTGAGATCACCGAGGTCTTCGCCTGTGGCACCGCCGCCGTCATCACCCCGGTTTCGCGGGTGAAGTACGGCGACAACGAGTTCACCATTGCCGACGGGCAACCGGGCGAGGTGACGATGGCGCTGCGCGACACGCTGACCGGGATTCAGCGGGGCACCTTCGCCGATACGCACGGCTGGATGGCCCGGCTGGGCTAGCCTAGCGGCGCGGGTGGGACCCACCCCCCGCTAGTGCAACGCCGCCAGCGCCAGAGCGCACACCGTCGTGGTGAGTTCGATCGCGGCGCCCAGCACGTCGCCGGTGATGCCGCCAAACCGGCGCACGCAATGCGCCACCAGCGCCGCGCCGCAGCCCACCGCCACCAGCACCGCCACCGGCCCCTGCCACGGTCGCGGGCCCGCCAGCAGCGAAACCGCGAGGAGCGCCGCGGCCCAGGCGGCCACCACCGGCGCGGGCTGGCTGCCGGCCACCCGCGCCCCCAGCGCGCTGCCCCCGGCCGCCGGCACCGACCGCCGGCAGGCCAGCACCGCCGTCACCCGCCCGGCGAAGACCGCCAGCACGACTGCCGGCGGTCTCAGCGCCGAAAAGGCCAACCCCTGCAACAGGATCACCAGCACGACGGCCGCCACACCGAACGGTCCGGTCGATCCGTCGCGCATCACCGCCAGTGCTCGCTGCGGCGGGCCGTAGCAGCCCAGCCCGTCGGCCGTGTCGGCGACGCCATCGATGTGCAGCCCGCGGGTCACGAGCAGCAGTGCCGCCACGGCGAGCAGCCCGGGCAGCGGGCTGGACGGACCGAAAGCCGCGGCGCCGCACCACGTCACGCCGGCGGCCAGCGCCCCCAGCGCGAGGCCGACCACGGGCAGCGCGGTCATCGCGCCGCGGCCCATCGGGACGTTCCGCGGTACGGGCAGCACCGTTGCGAACCCGAAAGCCGTTGCCAAAGAACGCATCACGGCTGCGGGATGGACGGGCCGGCCACCCCGGCTTCTTCGAACGTCGCCATCAGTGACAACGCAGCCACCGCGGCGCGCAGCACCGGCAGCGCCACCGTGGCGCCGGTGCCCTCGCCCAGCCGCATGCGCAGGTCCAGAATCGGGTCCATTTCGAGCGCCGCCAGGGCCAGCTCATGGGCCGGTTCCGTCGACCGGTGACCGGCCTGCCACCACTGCCGCGCGCCGGGCGCGAGTCGCTCGGCGACCAACGCCGCGGCGGTCACCGCCACGCCGTCGAGCAGTAGCGGGGTGCGCCGCACCGCGGCCTGGGCGCAAAAGCCGGCCATTGCGGCCAAATCCGCGCCGCCGCAGCAGCGGAGCAGCCCCACGGGGTCGGGCAGCACCGGC
The DNA here is from genome assembly GCF_035506235.1 of Mycobacterium sp. Lineage (GTDB taxonomy): Bacteria > Actinomycetota > Actinomycetes > Mycobacteriales > Mycobacteriaceae > Mycobacterium. Next base: position 24,604 of record NZ_DATJPU010000301.1, on the reverse strand, counting down.
CGCGCCCGGAACAGCGCGTCACGCACCGCGGCGGTCTTGCGCGCCCATCCCGCGTCGTCGATGCCGGTCCCGAAGCCGACCACCGTGACCGGCTCGGCGTTGGTCAGCGCCGCCACCAAAACCGCCGCCGCGGTGGTGTTTCCGATCCCCATGTCGCCCGCGATCAGCAGGTCTGCGCCGGCGTCGACCTCCTCGTCGGCGATGGCCCGGCCGGCGGCGATCGCGGCGACCGTCTCATCGTCGGAAAGCGCGTCCTGCGTCCTGATGTCCCCGCTGCTGCGCCGCACCTTGTGGGCGCCGATCCGCTCGGAGGCCGCCTCGGCGTCGACGGCGATGTCCGCCAGTCGCACCGTCGCGCCGGCGATGCCGGCCAGCACGTTGATCGCCGCGCCGCCGCCGTCGATGTTGGCGACCATCTGGGCGGTGACCTCCGGCGGGTACGCGGACACCCCCGACCGTGCGACACCGTGGTCGCCCGCGAAGACCACCACCCGGGCGCGCTCGAATTGTTTTGGCGGACAACGCCCTTGGCAGGACGCGACCCAAACCGACAGGTCCTCAAGGCGGCCCAGGGCGCCGCGGGGCTTGGTCAGCGCGTCCTGGCGGGCGCGGGCCGCCGCGGCGGCGACCGCATCGAGCGGCGTGACTGGCGCGAATTCCATCAGGTTCCCGACGGCTTGATCTGCACCGCCTGCCCGGCCATCACCAGCACCACCCGATCACACAGCTCCGCGACGCGCTGGTTGAGGCCGCCCAACTCGTCGGCGAACCGGCGACCGGACGCCGTGGCCGGCACCACACTCAGCCCGACCTCCGGGCTCACCAGCACCAGCGTCGAACCGAATGCCGTTATGGCCACGAGCATTTCGTCGATGGGGGCCGCCACCGAGCCGTCGTCCCACGCGTCGTTGCGGTCCAGCGTGCCGGTCAGCCAGCCGCCGAGGTCGTCGACAAGCGCCGGGGTGCCCGGCGCCCGCCGCAATTCGGCTGCGACGTCGTCGGTTTCGACCGTCGACCAATGGGCGGGCCGACGGTCCCGGTGCCGCGCGACCCGGTCGGCCCAGTCCGCGTCGGCCCGGCCCGTCACCGCGGGGGCCAGGTAACGGACCGGCTCACCGGGCGGCAGCGACGTGGCGATGGCTTCCTCGGCCCAGCGTGACTTCCCGGACCTGATCCCGCCGAGCACCAGGGTGCGCACCGGGATCAGACGGCTTTCGGGCGCCGCTCAGCCAACACTGCTGCCGCGCTCGACCTGGGGCCGGGGCGCCCGCATGCGGCGCAGCTGTGAAGCCCGGCCCGCGGCGTAAATGCCCAGCTTCCAACGGCTTTCGGTGTTTTTCGGGAACTTCTCGTCCACCAGCTTGCTGACCTTGCGTCCCAGGATCACCGCGTCGACGCCCATGACGACCATCAGCACCAGCATCGCCGGGGTGGCGTAGAGCTGCAGCAGCGGGACGCCGATCGAGGCGACCAGCAAAAGCATCGTCGCCGGCATGAACAGGCCGAGCAGGTTGCGCCGGGAGTCCACCACGTCGCGCACGTAGCGCTTGATGGGCCCCTGATCGCGCGGCAACAGGTATGCCTCTTCGCCGGCCATCATGCGCTCGCGGCGATCCGTCATGCGCGCGCGGCCTGCGGTCCTCTCGGCCCGGCGCTCCTCGCGGCTGAGTTTGGGGCCGGCCAGAGATTTCCGGCGGGCGCGCGCCTCCGACGCGGTCATGGGTGCCGGTGCGATCGGGCCCTTCCGCGGGTTGCGCCGGGCCTCGCTGCGCTTGGGCGTGGGCCGACCCTTGGGGCCGGTCCTGCGTGCCGCGGTGTCCACGGAACCGGCAGCGTCGATTTTCGCCGCCACCTCGGCGGATCCTTCGAGGACGTCGTCCTGGCCCTTCTTACGGCCCATCAGTTTCACAGTGCCAGGTTACTGGCCCGGGGGACCACCCGGTAACGCCCCCGGAATGCGTCGTTATTAGCCATGCGCCAGCGCGACGCTTGCACCTACGCTTGACTGTGATGAATGGCTACCTGTGATGAGCGACGGCACGATGGCCTCGGATGATGGCCTCGCACCCGGCCGTCTCCGGCTGCCGGCCATGCAGGTATTGGTCGCCCCGGATTGCTATGGGGACAGTTTGTCCGCCGTGCAGGCCGCCGCCGCCATCGCGACCGGTTGGACCCGATCGCGTCCGGCCGATCGGTTCATCGTCGCCCCGCAGTCGGACGGCGGCCCGGGCTTCATCGAGGTGCTGGCCAGCCGGCTGGGACAGAAGCGGCGAGTGAAGGTGTTCGGGCCGCTGGGAACCCAGGTGGACGCCGAGTGGGTGTTCGACCGTCGCTCGTCGACCGCCTACCTGGAGTGTGCGCAGGCGTGCGGCCTCGCCCTGCTCGGTGGTCCTCCCACCCTGGAGACCGCGCTGACGGCCGACAGCAGCGGCGTCGGTCAGCTCATCGCCGAGGCGTTGCGGGCCGGGGCGAGCCGCATCGTGGTCGGGTTGGGCGGCAGCGCGTGCACCGACGGCGGGAAGGGAATGATCACCCAGCTCGGCGGGCTGCAAGAGGCTCGCCGGGCAATGACCAACGTGGACCTGATCGCCGCCACCGACACCGAATACCCGATGTTGGGCCCGTGGGGCGCGGCCAAGGTGTTCGGGCCGCAGAAGGGCGCGGACACCGTCACCGTCGCCGCGCTCGAAGTCCGGCTCGAGGCGTGGGCGCTCGAACTGGAGGCGGCGGCGGGCCGGGACGTGAGCTCGGAACCCGGCGCGGGCGCCGCCGGTGGTCTTGGCGCCGGCCTGCTTGCGCTGGGCGGCCGGTGTGAATTGGGCGCGGAAATCATCGCCGAGCACACCCGCCTGGCCGACGATCTCGAGACCGCGGACATGATCGTCACAGGTGAAGGCCGGTTCGACGAGCAGTCCCTGCACGGAAAGGTGGTGGGCTGCCTTGCGGAGTCGGCCGGTGCGCTGGGAATTCCGGTGATCGTGCTGGCCGGCCAGGTCGGCCTGGAAAATTCCGCGGTGCGCTCGTCGGGCATCATGTCCGCCCTGTCGATCGCCGATTACGCCGGTTCGGTGCGGTTGGCGCAGGCCGACGCGGCCAACCAGCTCATGGGTTTGGCATCTGAGGTGGCGGCGCGACTCGGGAATAGCGGTCCCGCAATGTACCGTTGAGGCAGTGGGCGTTCCCCGCGCGGGTCGTGCCCGACCATGAGCTATGTAGGAGAAGCAATGACGGTGCAAAACGAGTCGAGCGCCAAGACGCATGGCGTGATCCTCACCGAAGCCGCCGCTGCCAAGGCGAAGTCCCTGCTGGACCAGGAGGGCCGTGACGACCTGGCGCTGCGCATCGCGGTCCAGCCGGGCGGATGCGCCGGCCTGCGGTACAACCTGTTCTTCGACGACCGGTCGCTGGATGGCGACCTGACCGCCGAGTTCGGTGGCGTGACGCTGACCGTGGACCGGATGAGCGCGCCCTACGTCGAGGGCGCGTCCATCGACTTCGTCGACACCATCGAAAAGCAGGGCTTCACCATCGACAACCCCAACGCCACGGGTTCGTGCGCCTGCGGGGACTCGTTCAACTGACCGGTCTCGCCGCTTAGTACGAGCCCGCGGTGCGGAGCACGTACGCGCACACCATGATCTGGCCGCGCTGGAAAAGCAGCTGGGCAAGGCCCTGCACGCCGTCGCGCGTCGGGCCGCCGGTCGCGGGGGATACCCGCATGGTGAACAGCGCCTGGGCCTGATATTGCGACAGGTACACGATCTTGTCGACCGACGTGAGCTGGACCTCGGAGAACTGCTTGCGCAGGGCGTCGCTGCTCATTTTGGCCAGCGCCTGGTCATTCCGCTTGTCGCGCACCGCGTCGTACATGCCGCACAGCGCGTTGCGCATGATGACGTCGACGTCGCGGTGCTCGAGGGCGTCCAGGTAGCCCTGGATCGCGGTCTTGGCCGCGCCCTCGGAGAACGAGGTGCCGGTGTTGGCCCCATTGGTGCGGACCCCGTACGCGATCGCCAGCGTCATCGCGGCCACCAGCGCGACGGCCATCAGCGCGCCGATGAGCAGCCGCCGCCTGGGCCGTCGCCTCGGGTAGGGCACCGGGGGCGGCTGACCCGCATAGTTGCCCGGAGCGGCGGGCTGATGGGGGAACTCGAGCGGCCGGGATTCGGCGTGGGGCGTTGGTCCGGCGGCGCCGACGGTGTGGTTCGGCGGGTGCGGACCTGCCATGTGGTTCTCCTACGGTGGTGGAAGGGACCATCGGGCGGGCCGGGGCCCGGGGCCCGAGGACTGGGGTCCCGGCGACTTGAGTCGTTCGTAAGGCAGGCTAGCGCACGGCTTTGCGCCGACCGGGACGCGACGACGCCCGATACGCCTGAGTAAGCTAGATAACCTTACTAACGACGGATGGAGACTTCGTGACGATCGCGGTGACTGGTTCGATTGCGACCGACAACCTGATGCGGTTCCCCGGCAAATTTTCCGAGCAGCTGCTGGCTGATCATCTGCAGAAGGTATCGCTCAGCTTCCTGGTCGACGACCTGGTCATCCATCGCGGCGGTGTGGCGGGCAACATCGCCTTCGCCATCGGCGTGCTGGGCGGGGACGTCACCCTGGTGGGTGCGGCCGGCGACGATTTCGACGACTACCGGCGGTGGCTGCAGTCCCACGGTGTCAACTGCGACCACGTGCTGATCTCCAAGACCGCGCACACCGCGCGCTTCGTCTGCACCACCGACCTCGACATGGCCCAGATAGCGTCGTTCTATCCCGGGGCCATGTCGGAGGCCCGCAACATCAAGCTCGCCGACGTCGTGTCGTCCGTGGGGGAGCCGGACCTGGTCATCATCGGGGCCAACGACCCGGACGCGATGGTGGCGCACACCGAGGAGTGCCGCAAGCTCGGCCTGCCGTTCGCCGCCGACCCGTCCCAGCAGCTGCCGCGCTTGTCGGGTGACGAGATCGACAGGCTCGTCGACGGCGCCGCCTACCTGTTCACCAACGACTACGAGTGGGAGCTGCTGCTCAACAAGACCGGCTGGTCGGAAGCCGAGGTGCAGGGCATGGTGGGCCTGCGGGTGACCACGCTGGGCCCCAAGGGCGTCGACCTGGTCGAGCCCGACGGCACCACCACGCACGTCGACGTGGTGCCCGAGACCAGCCAGACCGACCCCACCGGCGTCGGCGACGCTTTCCGCGCCGGTTTCCTGACCGGGCGCAGCGCGGGCCTGAGCCTGGAGCGCTCTGCGCAGCTGGGCTCGCTGGTGGCGGTGCTGGTGCTCGAGTCGGTCGGGACGCAGGAGTGGGCCTGGGACCACGAGGTGGCGAAGTCCCGGCTGGCCGGCGCCTACGGCGAGGACGCGGCCGCCGAGATCGCCGCCGTGCTCGCCTGAGTTGACGCCGCGAGCGTAACCACGCTGCGGAATTTCGCGTGATTTTTCGCGAGGCGCTAAAGCTGGACCGGGTAGACGGGCTCGCTGATCCTGGGCACCACGCTGTGCTCGACGAAGATCGCGTGCCACAGCATGAAGATGAGCACCGTCCACAGCCGGCGGCTGTGATCGCTTGTGCCGCTTCGGTGCTCGTCGAGCATCCGGCGCACCGCGGCCGGGTCGACCAGGCGATCGGCCTGCGACGAGTCCACCAGCGCATACGCCCACTCCAGCAGTTCGCCCGCGCGCAGCCAATGCCGGATCGGCACCGGAAAGCCGAGCTTGGGCCGGTGCAGCACATGCGCGGGAACGATCGGCTCCAGCGCGCGTCGCAGCGCGTACTTGGTGGTCGTGCGCGTGATCTTGGCCTCGACGGGCAATCTGGACGCGACGGCGAACACCTCGGGATCCAGGAACGGCACCCGCAGCTCCAGCGAGTTGGCCATCGTCATCTTGTCGGCCTTGACCAGGATGTCGCCGCGCAGCCAGGTGAACAGGTCGACGTGCTGCATGCGGGCCACCGGGTCCCAGCCGGCCGACTGGGCGTACACCGATGCGGTCACGTCGGTGTGGGTCCACTCGTCGCGGAACCCGGGCAGCACGTCGCGCAACTGCGCGTCGGAGAAGCTGCGGGCGTTGCCGTAGTAGCGCTCCTCGAGCGCCAGCGACCCGCGGTGCAACAGGCTCTTGCCGCGCATCCCCTCCGGCAGCGGCTTGGACACCTTGCCCATCGACCGCCTCACCGGCCGCGGTAGATAGTCGAACGGCTTGAGCGACAACGGCTCCCGGTAAATCGTATAGCCGCCGAACAGCTCGTCGGCCCCCTCGCCGGACAACACCACCTTGACGTGCTTGCGGGCCTCGCGGGCGACGAAGAACAGCGGCACCAGCGCCGGGTCGGCAACCGGCTCGTCGAGGTACCAGACGATCTCGGGCAGGGCGGCCACGAACTCGTCGGGGCTGACCACCTTGGCGATGTGGCGGGCGCCGATCGCCTCGGCCGAGGCCACCGCCACGTCGATCTCGGAGAACCCCTCGCGCTCGAAGCCGGTGGTGAAGGTGATCAGCCTGGGGTTGTGCCGGATGGCCAGCGCCGCGATGGCGGTGGAGTCGATACCGCCGGACAGGAACGCCCCGACGGTGACGTCAGCGCGCATGTGCTTGGCCACCGAGTCCTCGAGCACCGCGGTGATCTCGTCGTAGCGGGCCTGTTCGGCGTCGCGGGTGATCGGCGTGGCGGCGAATCGCGGCACGAAGTACCGGGTGATCTCCGGCGCGATGCCGGGCCGGATGCGCGCGTAGCAGCCCGATTCCAGCCGGCGCACCCCGCGGTGCAGCGTCTCGGGCTCCGGCACGTACTGCAGGACCGTGTAGTGCTGCACCGCCCGCTCGTCGATACCGGTGTCGAACCCGATCAGTTGGGCCAGCTCCATCAGGCATTTCTTCTCGCTGGCCACCGCGGTGCCGCCGGTGCCGGTGGCCATGAAAAGTGGTTTGATGCCGAACGGGTCACGGGCGCAGAACAATTCGCGGGTGACGGTGTCCCACAGCGCGAACGCGAACATGCCTCGCAGCCGGGTCAAGACCTCGGTGCCCCAGTGGTGGTAGCCCGCGACGATGGCCTCGCCGTCGCCGTCGGTCGCGAACGCGGCACCGTGGCGCGTGGCCAATTCGTCGCGAAGCTCGAGATAGTTGTAGATCTCGCCGTTGAACACCAGCACGTAGCGGTCGGGCGCCTCCGGCGGCCCCCAACGCAGCGGCTGGTGCGAATGCGCGATGTCGATGATGGACAGCCGGTTGAAGCCGAACACCACCAGGCCGTCGGCGCCGGGGTCGGCCCACGTTCCCGGCTCGTCGGGCCCGCGGTGGCGCATCAGGTGCGACGCGCGGGAGATGGCGCCGTCGGCTCTGGCCGGATCGCCCCCGGCGGAGGCCGCGAGGAACGCCAGCAGACCACACACGGCGCCCCAGTATGCCGCACGTGGCCGCCACATGTGGTGCCGCACACCGCTGACGGGTCGGGGTTTCGTCGCCGAGGTAAGCGGCGTGGTCTACGCTGCGTAGTATTCGATATCCGAGCAGGAGGCGCCAACGTGACACCTCGCGAGCAGGTCCGTTCGCAACGTTTGTCGCAGGCCAGGTTCCAGCGCCGGTCCGGGGGTCTTTCCCGTCGTCTGCGGCCGCTGGCGCTGGCCGCGACGCTGGGCGTGCTGGCGGTCACCCTGAGCGGATGCAGCTGGTCGGAGGCGCTGGGCATGGGGTGGCCGGAGGGCATCACGCCGCAGGCCCATGTCAACCGGCAGCTGTGGTTGGGAGCGGTGATCGCCTCCCTCGTCGTCGGGGTCATCGTGTGGGGGCTGATCTTCTGGTCGTCGGCGTTTCACCGGAAGAAGGCCACCGACACCGAACTGCCCCGGCAGTTCGGCTACAACATGCCCCTCGAGCTGGGCCTGACCGTGACGCCCTTCCTCATCATCTCGGTGCTGTTCTATTTCACCGTGGTGGTGCAGGAGAAGATGACGCATCTGGCCAAGGATCCCGAGGTCGTCGTCGACGTCACGTCCTTCCAGTGGAACTGGAAGTTCGGTTATCAGCGCGTCAACTTCAAGGACGGCACGCTGACCTACGAAGGCGCCGATCCCGCGCGCAAGGCCGCGATGGTGTCCAGGCCCGAGGGTAAAGACGCCCACGGCGAGGAGCGCGTCGGCGCGGTGCGCGGGCTCAACCCCCAGGACCGGACCTACCTGAACTACGACAAGGTCGAGACCCTGGGAACCGCGACCGAGATTCCGGTGCTGGTGCTGCCGGCCGGCAAGCGTATCGAATTCCAGTTGGCCTCCGCGGACGTCGTGCACACCTTCTGGGTGCCGGAATTCCTGTTCAAGCGCGACGTGCTGCCCAACCCCCAGGCGAACAACTCAGTCAACGTGTTCCAGGTCGACGAGATCACCAAGACCGGCGCGTTCGTCGGGCACTGCGCCGAGTTCTGCGGCACCTATCACTCGATGATGAACTTCGAGGTTCGGGTGGTGGCGGCCAACGACTTCAAGGCCTACCTGCAGCAGCGGGTCGCCGGCAAGAACAACGCCGAGGCGCTGAAGGCGATCGCGCAGTCGCCGGTCGCGGTGACCACCCACCCGTTCGATACCCGCCGCGGTGAAATGACCACAAGCCAGTAGGTGAGGACGCTCAATGCATATCGAAGCGAGGCTGTTCGAATTCATCGCCGCTTTCTTCCTCCTGGTGGCGGTGCTGTACGGGGTGCTGACCGCGCTGTACGCCACCGGCGGTGAGGAGTGGGCGGGTACCACCGCGCTGGCGCTGACCGGTGGCCTGGCGCTGATCACCGCGACGTTCTTCCGGTTCGTCGCGCGCCGGCTGGACACCCGGCCCGAGGACTACGAGGGCGCCGAGATCAGCGACGGCGCAGGGGAATTGGGGTTCTACGCGCCGCACAGCTGGTGGCCGATCCTGATCGCGCTGGCGGCCGCGGTGGCGGCGACCGGCATCGCGCTGTGGCTGCCGTGGCTGATCGTCGCCGGGGTGGTGTTCGTCCTTGCTTCGGCGGCCGGATTGGTCTTCGAGTACTACATCGGCCCCGAGAAGCACTGATTTGCGACTCAAAGGTCACAATCAGGGCATCAGTTGATCGGTGGCCCGTTTGCCAAGACATCCCGCTTCATCCGGTTCGGTAGGGTTTGCCCAGGCATATGAGAAACTCCCAAGCGCGCGCGCAACGAGGTACCCGTGAAGCCCCGCGCGCTGGTGATGCAGTTGGACAGGGCAGGCGATTATGAGCGGGCCGAATCCCCCGGGCCGGGAACCTGACGAACCGGTCTCCGGCGACGAGTCGGGACACGAGGCAGTCGATTCCCACGAGGAGCCGGAACCCGTCGACGAAGGCGCCGAGATCGCGCCTGCGGAACAGACCGGTCAGACGGACGCATACTCGCGGGCCTACTCGGCGCCCGAATCCGAGCATTTCCTCAGCGGCCCATACCTGCCGGCCGATCTGCGGCTGTACGACTACGACGGCTACGACGAGTCTGCCGACCCGGACGACGAACACCACGCACCGCGCTGGCCGTGGGTGGTCGGCATCGCCGCCATCGTGGCCGCGATCGCGCTGGTGGTCTCGGTCTCGCTGCTCGTCACGCGCACCGACACCAACAAGCTGGCGAACCCCGCCACCACGACCACCCCGTCGGCGCCGGCCCCGCAGGACGAGATAACGACCACCAAACCGCCGCCTCCTCCGCCGCCACCGCCCACCACCGAGGCGCCGCCGCCGCCGACGGCAACCGAGACGCATACCGTCACGGTGACGCCCTCTCCGCCGCCACCGCCGCCACCGCCGCCCCCGCCCGCGCCGGCTCCGCCGCCGGCCACCTCGACCGCGGCGGCGGCGCCCCCGCCTACGACGACGCCGGCCGGGCCGCGGCAGGTGACCTATTCGGTGACCGGCACCAAGGCGCCGGGGGACATCATCTCGGTGACCTACGTCGACGCCTCCGGCCGGTCCCGCACCCAGCACAACGTGTACATCCCGTGGTCGATGACCGTGACACCGATCTCCACGTCCGACGTCGGATCGGTCCAGGCCTCCAGCCTCTTCCGGGTCAGCCGGCTCAATTGCTCGATCACCACCAGCGACGGAGCGGTGCTGTCGTCGAACAACAGCGACGCACCGCAGACGAGCTGCTGATGGTCAGCAGATATTCGGCCTACCGGCGCGGTTCGGACACCATCGCGCCCGACGTCATCGATCGCCTCCTGATCGGCGCCTGCGCCGCCGTCTGGCTGGTGTTGCTGGGCGTCAGCGTGGCCGCCGCCGTCGCGCTGGCGAATCTGGGCCGGGGCTTTCACAAGACGGCCGGCGGCTCGCACACCCCGTGGGGGCTGTACGCCGTCATCATCGTGTCCGCGCTGATCATCGCCGGGGCGATCCCGGTGCTGTTGCGGGCCCGTCGCATGGGCCTGATCGAGCCGGCAACCCGGCCGGGAGCGGGTCCGGCGGGCGCGCCGGACCGGCCTCCGGTGCGCCTCATGGCCCCCGCGCCGCGCACCGCGGCCGAGCGGGCGCGCCAGCCGAGGATGCAGGCGGCGGAGCCGGCGACGGAGTGGTCCGGCGCCGCGGTGGACCGGGTTTGGTTGCGCGGCACCGTCATCCTCACCGGCACGATGGGTGCCGCTCTGATTGCGGCCGCGGCGGCGACGTACCTGATGGCCGCCGGTCACGACGGCCCGTCCTGGGTGGTCTACGCGGTGGCCGGGGTCGTCACCGCGGCGATGCCGGCGGTGGAGTGGTTGCACATCCGGCAGCTACGCGGCCTTCAGGACGCGCGCTAGCCGCGCTACGGCCGCCCGGCTGCGGCGACAGGTTGGTGTGCTCGATATTCGGCGGATGCGCCGCGCTCATCCGTCGGGGAGGGCGGCCCGGCCTAGTGCTCGCCGTGCTCGCCGTTCGGGGAGCCGACGATGCTTTCCTGGTATTCGCGCAGCGCGGTCAGCTCACGGTGCTCGGCGGCATGGTCCGCCTCGCGCAAAGCGGCGTCCTCGGACGCCGGGTCGGCGCGCAAGAAGCTGCCGCTGCCCGGTGAGCCGGCGAAGCCCAGCTTGTTCATGGACTTGGGCACCGGGGCACCCTCATACTCCAGCGGCACCGGGTGTCCGTGGGCGTCGACGGGGCCGAGCGGCTGATGCAGCTCGATGTACGCACCGTGCGGCAGCCGCTTGATGATGCCGGTCTCGATGCCGTGCTCGAGCACCTCGCGGTCGCTGCGCTGCAGCCCGAGGCACCACCGGTAGGCGATGAAGTAGACGAACGGCGGAAGGATCACCATCCCGATGCGCCCGATCCACGTCGTCGCGTTCAGCGAGATCTCGAACTTGTACGCGATGATGTCGTTCATCGCCGCCAGGGTCAGCACCATGTAGAAGGCGATGGCCATCGCGCCGATCGAGGTGCGCACCGGAACGTCGCGCGGCCGCTGCAGCAAGTTGTGGTGGGCGTAGTCGCCGGAGAACCGCTTCTCCAGGAACGGGTAGATGATCAGCAGGATGAAGATCAGCCCCATCAACAGCGCGACCCAGACCGCGGCCGGGATGGTGTGGTGCCAGAAGTAGAACTCCCACGGCGGCCAGACACGGGCCAGACCCTCGGTCCACATCATGTAGAAGTCGGGCTGCGATCCGGCCGAAACGTGGGACGGCTTGTAGGGGCCCAGGTTCCAGATCGGGTTGATCTGCAGCAGCCCGCCCATCAGGCCGAGCACACCGACGATCGCGGCGAAGAATGCGCCGGACTTCACCGCGAAGATCGGCATCACCCGCACGCCGACCACGTTGTGCTCGGTGCGGCCGGGGCCGGGGAACTGGGTGTGCTTCTGGAACCACACGAACGCCAGGTGCAGTCCGATCAGCGCCAGGATGATCCCCGGCAACAGCAGGATGTGCAGGGCGTACATGCGCGGGATGATGTAGCCTGCGGTCGCGCACTCGTTACCCACACCGCCGCAGGGGAAGTCGCCGCCGAACAGCGCCCAGTGCAGCCAGGTGCCAATTATCGGCATCCCCAACGTGATCGATGACAGTGACGCCCGGATCCCGATGCCCGAGAGCAAGTCGTCGGGCAGCGAGTAACCGAAGAAACCCTCGAACATCGCCAGAATAAACAGCAGCGAGCCGATGACCCAGTTGGCCTCGCGGGGCCGCCGGAACGCGCCGGTGAAGAAGATGCGCGCCATGTGCACCATGATCGACGCGGCGAAAAGCAAAGCGGCCCAGTGGTGTACCTGGCGGACGAACAGCCCGCCGCGCACCTCGAACGAGATGTCGAGAGTCGAGGCGAAGGCCTTGGACATGTCGACGCCGCGAAGCGGTTGGTAGGCGCCGTTGTAGGTGACCTCGGCCATGGACGGGTCGAAGAACAGCGTCAGATACACGCCGGTGAGCAGCAGCACGATGAAGCTGTACATCGCGATCTCGCCCAGCAGGAACGACCAGTGCGTCGGGAACACTTTGTTGAGCTGCCTGCGCACCGCCGCCGACGGGTGGTAGCGCGTATCGATGTCCTCGCCTTGGCGGGCCAGGACGTCACCGATCTTCGGGGGACTCAGTTTGGGGCTCATGTCGTCGTCCTCTCCCAAAATGCCGGTCCGACGGGCTCGATGAAGTCGCCGTTGGCGACCAGGTACCCGTTGGAGTCGATCGTGATGGGCAGTTGCGCCAGCGCACGCGCCGCCGGGCCGAAGATCGGCTTGGCGAAGTGCAGGGCGTCGAACTGCGACTGGTGGCAGGGGCACAAGATCCGGTAGGTCTGCTGCTCGAACAGCGACGCGGGACAGCCCAGGTGCGAGCAGACCTTGGTGTAGGCGAAGAACTCGCCCCAGTTGAAGCTCTCCTGGCCCTGGCGCTTGACCATCCGCGACATGTCGCTGGGCCGGATCCGGATGAGCATCACGGGGTTTCGGACGCCCTGGTTGATCGCGCGGAGCGTTTCCTGCGACTCCGGGGTGGTGCCATCCCCGTCGGACTCCCGCCACGGGAAGACGGTCTCCATGCCGCCGGCGTCGAGGTCCTCGGGGCGCATCTTGACGAACGGTGACGCGCCGGCCGAACCTGTGGCACGTGCCAGGAAGATGGTCTCGCCCTTGTAGCGCGGGGTCCACCCGGACGTCCACAGCACGGCCTTCTTGCCGTCAGCGGTCGGCACCACCGGCTTCCACGGGTTCTTGATCAGGCCGCCGGCAAACGCCACCAGGGTGGACAGCCCGAACGCGCCCAGCCCCAGCCCCAGCGACAGGCCGACCACCTTGCGCCGCCCGACCGTCGAACCCTGGTACGCGTCGGCCAGGTTCGCCACCACCGTCTTGCGGTCGATCTCGCGGGAGGCGCCGTCATGGCGCTCCTGGATCGAAAGCTCTTCGGGGATGAACCTTTTCTGGTACAGGATCGCGCCGATCGCGATGCACAGGATCGACATCCCGAAGGTCAGGCCGTACAGCGGGGTGGCCAGCGTGTACAGCAGGCTGCCCGGGGCGTCCTTCGGCTTGTACTCCCACGGCCAGAACAGGAAGATCAGCAGCAACGCCACCCCGAAGAAACCGCCCAGCAAAAGCCACCGGGCCACGGAGCGCTCGGCGCGCTTCTCGGCCCTGGTGCCCTCGATCGGCCAGCGTGGCTCTTTGAAGACGGTCTCGACGCCGTCGATTTTTCCGCCCAGGGCCACCAATTCCTGTTGCGACATCGCGGCCAGCGCCGATTCGCTGGGCTCGTGGGGTGCCCCCGGTCCGCCCTTGTCGGTGTCAGAGCCGCGCACGTCCTGCTCGCTCATGATGATCGCGCCCCAATCCACAGTGCCAGCCCGATGGCGGCGACCATGCCGATGATCCAAGCGGCCATGCCCTCGGGCGCGGGTCCGAAGCCCCCGAGGCCGTAGCCGCCCGGCTGCCGCTCCTCGGTGACGGTCTTGACGTAAGCGATGATGTCCTTCTTGGCGTCGAAGGACAGCTGGCGGTCGGAGAACTTCGGCATGCTCTCCGGGCCGGTCAGCATCGCGGTCAGGATCTGCTGCTCGTTGGCCCCGCCCAGGTCGGGCGCGTACTTACCCGACGACAGGGCCCCGCCCTTGCCGGTGAAGTTGTGGCACGACGAGCAGTTGAGCCGGAACAAGTCGCCGCCGCGGCCCACGTCGTCGCCGCGCAGCGAGTGCATCGCCAGGCTGCCATCGGGGTTGCGGACGACGGTGGGGCCGCCGCCGTTGGCCTGCACGTAGGCGCCGATCGCGTCGATCTGAGCTTCGTCGAAAATCGGCTCCTTACGGGGAGCCTGGGCGGCGCCGGCCATGACCGGCATCCGGCCGGTGGACACCTGAAAGTAGACGGCGGCCTCGCCGACGCCGATCAGGCTGGGCCCGTGGTCGGGCACGCCCTGCAGGTTGGCGCCGTGGCAGGATACGCAGGACGTGTCGAACAGCTGCTTGCCGGTGCGCAGCAGCGCCGACGAGTTCTCGTCGGCGACGGCCACCTGCGGGGTGGGGGTCAGCACGGCGGCCAGGCCGCCGGCGACCGTCAGCGCGATCAGCAGCAGCAGCCCGCCCGACAGCCTGCGCCGCAGGCGCCGTCGCGAGCGATCGCTGTGCCCATTTCGGGCCCGGCCACGCCGCGCACCGTTTCGGGTAGACACCAGCTTCTTCAACCGAGCACTCCTGTCCATTCCCTTTGCCAGCGCCGGGCTTCAGCGGATGAAATAGATCACGGTGAACAGCGCGATCCACACGATGTCGACGAAATGCCAGTAGTAGGAGACGACGATGCTGGCCGTCGCCTGCGCCGGCGTGAACTTGCTCATCGCGGTGCGGGCCAGCAGGAATATGAAGGCGATCAGTCCGCCGGTGACGTGCAGGCCGTGGAAGCCGGTGGCCAGGTAGAACACGGTGCCGTAGGCGCTGCCCGGGATCGTGGTCCCGTGTGACATCAGGTGGTAATACTCGTACGCCTGGCCCAGGACGAAGAACAAACCCATCAGGAAGGTGAGCACATACCAGCGGCGCAGCCCGAACACGTCGCCGCGCTCGGCCGCGAACACGCCCATCTGGCAGGTGAACGACGACGCGATCAGCACCAGCGTCACCGGAACGGCCTGATACAGATTCAGCTCGGTCGGCGGCGGAGGCCACTTCCCGCCGGCCTGAGCCCGCGCCGTGAAATACATCGCGAACAGTCCAGCAAAGAACATGAGTTCGCTGGACAGCCACACTATGGTGCCGACAGCGACCATGTTGGGCCGATTCAGCGAATGCACTCGCGACGTGATCGCAGTACCCGAGGTCCCCACAGCGCTGGTCACATCCGCAAGTATGACGCTTTGTAGTTGTCGAACTCTACCCGGGTCCGAAATTTCTCCGATCGGCGTTTCCCCCGCCGCGATCGGGCCCCACCGGCGCGCTTACGGCAATGGTTGGGGGGCGGCAGATCCTCGTGGGACCATCGGCGCGTGCCCGCGTCGTCCGAAGCCTTCTCTCCCCGGGGAGCCCCCGGGGTGGCGCCGTCGTGGTCGCAGGTCCTGGGCCGCCTGACGGGCGGTCGGGAACTGGCGCGGGGCCAGGCCGCCTGGGCCATGGACGAGATCATGTCCGGCGCCGCGAGCCCGGCCCAGATCGCCGCCTTCGCGGTGGCGATGACGATGAAGGTGCCCACCGCGGGCGAGGTGAGCGAGCTGGCCGACGTGATGCTGAGCCACGCCCGCCCGATGCCCGCCGACGCGATCCCCGACGACGCCGTCGACATCGTCGGCACCGGCGGCGACGGCGTCAACACGGTCAACCTGTCCACCATGGCGTCGATCGTGGTGGCCGCCGCGGGGGTGCCGGTGGCCAAACACGGCAACCGCGCGGCGTCGTCGCTGTCCGGGGGAGCCGACACGCTGGAGGCACTCGGGGTGCGCATCGACTCAGGGCCCGAGCAGGTCGCCCAGAGCCTCGCCGAGATCGGGATCGGGTTCTGCTTCGCGCCGCTGTTCCACCCGTCCTACCGGCACGCGTCTGCGGTGCGCCGCGAGCTCGGGGTGCCCACGGTGTTCAATCTGCTTGGGCCGCTTACCAATCCGGCCCGACCGCGGGCGGGATTGATCGGCTGCGCGTTCGCGGGCCTCGCCGAGGTGATGGCCGGCGTGTTCGCGGCGCGCCGGTCCAGCGTGCTGGTCGTGCACGGCGACGACGGACTCGACGAGCTGACCACGACGACCACGAGCACGATCTGGCGGGTGCAGGCCGGCACCGTGGACCGGCTGACGTTCGATCCGGCCGGATTCGGGTTCGCCCGGGCCGAGCTGCACGAGCTGCTGGGCGGCGACGCGCAGGCCAACGCGGCGGAGGCGCGCGCGGTGCTGGCGGGCGCCAAGGGCCCGGTCCGGGACGCGGTCGTCCTCAACGCCGCCGGGGCGATCGTCGCGCACGCCGGCCTATCCAGCCGCGCTGAATGGCTGCCGGCCTGGGAGGACGGGCTGCGGCGTGCGTGCGCGGCCATCGACTCCGGTGCGGCCGAACAGCTGCTCGCGCGATGGGTGCGGTTCGGCCAGCAGGGCTGAGCCCGCCTGTGCCGGATCCTGTTGGCAGGCCAGCCGCGCCGAGCGGGCCAACGCCGCCCACGCCGCCCACGCGCCGGCCGACCGCAAGGGAGTGCTCCACCCGGCGTCGTCAACACCGGCCACCCGGACGATGCGCACCCCGGGGGCGGTCAGCCACCGCGCGACCAGGGCGGTCTCCTCGACCAGCGCGCCGCCCAGCGGGGCCGCCGTTCGCAGGATCGCCTGCGCGCCGGCGTGAATGGCGTCGACCACCGGCATCGGGGGCACCCCGCGCCCGGCGGTGCCGGCCGCGGCGAGTTGGCCGTAGCGGATCACGGCGAGGTGGTAGCCGCCCAAACCATCGGGCGCGGCGGCGATCAGCTCGGGCAGCGCGGCAAGCGCCCGCAGCCGTTGGCCGCGCCACAGCGTCTCGATGGCGGTGGCGGTGCGGTCGCGCAGGCGCGCGGCGCTCTCGAAGTGGCGTTGCTCGGCAAGCGAGGTGACGTGGCGCACGGCCGCGGCCAGCGCGGCGTCGTCCAGCCCGTCGATCAGTTCCGCGGCCCGCGCCACGGCCGCCGCGTACTGGGTGGCCGTGGCGCCGCGGGCGGCCGGGCAGGGCGACACCACGCCCTCCGGACAGGCGGGCCCGTGCAGGGCCGAACGGCCGAGCCGCCCGGTGCACGTCCGGAGCCCGGTGAACCGGGCCAGCAGCGCCGCCGTGTCGGTGGCGTCGGCGCGGGATCGGAACGGGCCGACGGCGCGGTCGTGCCGGGGCGCCCGGATCGCCGACAGCCGCGGAAACGCCTCGTCGGTGAGCGCCAGCCACCACCACCGTTGCGGAAACCTCGACCGCCGGTTGTAGGGCGGCGCGTGCGCGGCCAGCAACCGCAGCTCCCGCACACCGGCTTCGAGCGCATGCGCGCACTCGACATGGTCGACGGCGCCGGCCAGCGCGACCATCTCCTTCATCCGGCCGCGGGGCTCGGAGCCGGTGAAGTACTGACCCACCCGGCGGCGCAGGTCGACGGCGGTCCCGACGTAGAGCACTCCCCAGCTGCGCGGGGACCCCACGCCGGCCGGTCCGCGGAACAGGTACACCCCCGGCCGGTGCGGAAGGCCCTCGGCGAGAACCCGTTTGCGGCGCTGGGTGGGCGTCACGCCGGGCAGGTACGAGCGCAGGTCGGCGTAGGTGTGCACGCCCTGGTTGCCCACCCGCTCGATGAGCGCGTGCAGCACGTCGACGGTGGCGCGGGCGTCGTCGAGCGCGCGGTGGGTCGGTTGGGCCGCGACGGCGAACAGCCGCGCCAGCGCGGCGAGCCGCACGCTGGGGGCCTCCTCGCGGCTGAGCACCCGGCGGGCCAGGCGCACCGTGCACAGCACCTGGGGGCGGGGCCAGGCGATCTCGCAGCGCTGCGCGGCGGCCCGCAGGAACCCCACGTCGAACCCGGCGTTGTGGGCGACCAGCACGACCCCTTTTTCCAGGCCGGCGAACTCGAAGAACATCGGCAGCACGGCGTCGATGGTCGGGGCGTCGTACACCATCGCCGTGGTGATGCCGGTGAGCTGCACGATCTGGGGCGGGATGGCGCGCTGCGGATCGACGAGGGTGGCGAACTCGCCGAGCACGACGCCCCCGCGCACCTTGACCGCCCCGACCTCGGTGATGGCGTCGCACGGCGCGCCGTCGGCGCTCTTGGTGCGCGCGCCGGTGGTCTCCAGGTCCACGACGACGAAAGTGGTTTCGCGCAACGGGATTTCGTCGATCGGGCAGGCGGCCGGGTCCCAGCGCGGTCCCAAGTCGGCGAAACTCAGCTGAGTCGCACCAGTCATGGCCGAGACGTTAGGCACCCGCACCGACAGCGGCGGGGTTCCCACGCCGGGCGGATCGGGGGCGGATTTTTTGTCGGTGCGCCCGGTTAGCGTGCGGATAAGCGCGCGAAGTCAGTGTTCGAACGACCGAGAGGACGGCCCAGATGGCATACGGCAGTGGCAAGGGTGAACCAGCGCCCGGTCCGGAGGCGCCGGTGGTGATCGACTGCGACGAGTGCGCGGTGCGCGGGCCGGGATGCCGCGACTGCGTGGTCAGCGTGCTGCTCGGGGTGCCGGAGACCCTGTTGCAGGACGAACGGGCCGCGCTGGAAGTGCTCGCCGACGTCGGACTGGCGCCGAGGCTGCGGCTGGTGCCGATTCGTCGGGACCGCGGGGCCGGTGTAGCCTAATTGCCTTGTGCGCCAAAACCGCTCGATCGTCTTAGGGGATTGCCATCATTCACAAAGTAATGACAGAAATCTTTCTGATTTCTTAACGAGCCGGTTTGGACAAACGTCGATATCGTTTCGTAACCTGTTTGAGACCTAAACTAGCTCGACGGCGCTCCGGCAGTGCCAGTCCAAGGCCGTTTAAGGAAGCAATTTTGAGGCTCGACTCTATGTACCCCTGTGCGCGTGTCATCACACGTTCTGCCCTAGGTACGTTAGCGGGCTTGGTCGTCTTCTCGGGGGTTTTTGCCGCGAATTCCGTGGCCGATCCCGCCGATGACGCGCTGGCCAAACTGAACCAGCTGTCCCGCCAGGCCGAACAGACCACCGAGGCGATGCACAGCGCCCAGCTCGACCTGAACGAGAAGCTGGTGGTCCAGCAGGCGGCGGAAAAGAAGCACGCGAATGACCAGGCCGCCGTGGATTCGGCGAAGGCGCGCCTGGCCTCCTTCCAGGGCGCCGTCAACAAGCTCGCCGCCGCGCAGTACATGGGTGGCCGCGTCGACGGCATGGAGGCCATGCTGACCGCGGGATCGCCGCAGGGCCTGATCGACAAGCTGGCCGTGCAGCGTCTGATGGCGGCGCAGCTGCGCACACAGATGGAGAGCTACCGGGCCGCCAGCGAGCAGGCGGCCAAGGCCGAGCAGGCGTCCGCCAAGTCCGCGGCCGACGCGAAGAGCGCGGCCGAGCGGGCCGCCGCGGTCCGCGCGGGCCTGCAGTCCAAGCAGAGCCAGCTGCAGGTCCAGATCGCCGTCGTCAAATCGCAGTACGTGGCCCTGACGCCGGAGCAGCGCACCGCGCTCGCCGACCCCGGGCAGGTTCCGGCGGCCGGCCCGGCACCCGGTGCGCCGGCGCCGGACGCGGCGCCACCCGGGGCTCCCGGCGGGCAGGCCCCCGGTATGGCTCCCCCTCCCGGCGGAATGCCCGGAATGCCCGGAATGCCCGGACTGCCCGGCATGGCTCCCGGCGGCGTCGGCGGGGGTGACCGCGCGACCGTCGTGCAGGCGGCGTTGACGCAGGTCGGCTCGCCCTACGTGTGGGGCGGTGCCGCACCCGGCGGCTTCGACTGCTCCGGATTGGTGATGTGGGCGTTCCAGCAGGCCGGCATCTCGCTCCCGCACTCCAGCCAGGCGCAGGCCCAAGGCGGTCAGCCGGTGTCGCTGGCGGACCTGCAGCCCGGCGACGTGCTGACCTTCTACTCCGACGCGTCACATAGCGGCATCTACATCGGGGACGGCATGGTGATCCATTCCTCCACCTACGGCGTGCCGGTGCGGGTGGTGCCCATGAACGCCGCCGGCCCGGTCCACGACGCCCGTCGCTACTGACCACCTCGGCCCGCGGCGTCGGCGGCTGCCGATCCTGCTGGCGTGGGTTTTCGCCCTTGAGTTGATCGTGGCCGCGGCCGTGCCGTTCGACGCGGCCGGCGACGGCAAGGCGAGGCACGCGCAGCTCGTCACGCCCGCCCGCAGCCAGGTCGGGGCTGCGGCGAGGTCGCTGGTCGTCGGTGGCCGCACCGTCCGGCTCGCGGGCCCGGGCGGCGCCGCCGCCGACCGGCTGCTGTCGCGGGTGGCCTCCGACATCGGTGCCGCGATCACCGCGGTGACGGCTTTCTGGGGCGCTGATTGGCCGCGCGACATCTCGATCCTCGCCGCCGGCTCGGACGAACAGTTTCGGGCCGCCGCAGGCGGGGGACCGGCGTCGCAGTGGGCCGACATCGCGGCGGTGACGGTGGCCGAACGCGTCGATCCCGCGCGCCGCGTGGCCGTCGGCCAACGGATCGTGTTCGCACCGGGCGCGGCCAACATGAACGAGGGCGCGTTACGAATTGTGTTGACACACGAGCTTTTTCACTACGCCGCGCGCGCCGACACCGCCGCGGACGCGCCCCGATGGCTCACCGAGGGTGTCGCCGACTTCGTCGCCCGCCCGCAGATCCCGGTGCCCGCCGACGCGCTGCCGGTGCCGCTGACGCTGCCGGCCGACAGCGATCTGGACGCGCCGGGACCGCAGCGCTCACTGGCGTACGACAAGGCATGGTGGTTCGCCCGCTTCGTCGCCGACACCTACGGGACGCCGAAACTGCGCGAGCTGTACCTGGCCGGCTGCGGTGCCGGTCACGTGGACGTGCCCACCGCCGTCCACGACGTCCTCGGCGCCGACACGGCCGGCCTGCTGGTGCGGTGGCACCAATGGCTGGCCCGCTAGCCTGACGCAGGTGAGCCGGGTTCTGCTGGTAACCAACGACTTTCCGCCCCGCCCGGGCGGCATCCAGTCCTACCTGGGCGAGTTCGTCGGCCGGCTGGTGGACGCCGGGTCGCATTCGGTGACGGTGTACGCGCCGCAATGGAAGGGGGCCGACGCGTACGACGCCGCGGCCCGCTATCGCGTGGTGCGCCACCCCGGCACGCTGATGCTGCCGGGCCCGGCGGTCGATGCCCGGATGCGCCGGCTGATCGGCGAGCACGGCATCAACACCGTCTGGTTCGGCGCGGCCGCACCGCTGGCGCTGTTGGCGCCCCGCGCCCGGCAGGCCGGGGCGACCCGGGTGCTGGCCAGCACGCACGGCCACGAGGTGGGCTGGTCGATGCTGCCGGTCGCGCGGTCGGTGCTGCGCCGCATCGGCGACGGCACCGACGTCGTGACCTTCGTCAGCCGCTACACGCGCTCGCGCTTCGCGTCGGCCTTCGGTCCCGCGGCGAGGCTGGAGTACCTGCCGCCCGGGGTGGACACCGACCGGTTCCGGCCCGACCCGGCGGCCCGGGCCGAGCTGCGCCGGCGCTACCGACTGGGCGAGCGGCCCGTCGTCGTGTGCCTGTCGCGGCTGGTGCCGCGCAAGGGCCAGGACGCGCTGATCAGGGCGCTGCCGTCGATCCGGCGGCGGGTCGACGGGGCTGCGCTGGTCGTGGTCGGCGGGGGCCCCTACCTGGAGGCGCTGCGCAAACTGGCCCGGGACTGCGGGGTGGCCGCGCACGTGACATTCACCGGCGGCGTGCGCTCCGACGAACTGCCCGCCCACCACGCGCTGGCCGACGTGTTCGCGATGCCGTGCCGCACCCGCGGCGCGGGCATGGACGTCGAGGGCCTGGGCATCGTCTTCCTGGAGGCCTCGGCGACGGGCGTGCCCGTCGTCGCCGGCCTGTCGGGCGGGGCCCCGGAAACGGTGCAGCCCAACAAGACCGGGCTGGTGGTGGACGGCCGCTCGGTGGACGAGGTGGCCGAGGCCGTCGCCGGGCTGTTGGCAGATCCCCACCGCGCCGCCGCGATGGGCGCGGCCGGCCGCAAGTGGGTGACGTCCCAGTGGCGCTGGGACACGCTGGCCGCCCGGCTCGCCGAACTGCTGGGCTGACTGGCGGGCGCGGGTGTCACGCCAGCGTGACGATCGGCAGTCACCGCAACGCCGGCGTGTCCCCCGCAAGCGGGCGGTGCCCCCAGCTCGGCGGACTAAACCGGCGCGCCCGGCGAAACTAATCCTTCTCGTAGATCGATTCGATGTCGGAGGCGAACTTCTCGGCCACCACGTTGCGCTTGACCTTCATCGTCGGCGTCAGCTCGCCGGTGTCCTCGGTGAAGTCGACCGGCAGGATGCGGAACTTGCGGATCGACTCGGCGTGCGACACCGCCAGGTTGGCGTTCTTGACGGCGGCGTCGACCTCGGCGAACAGGTCCGGGTCGGTCACCAGGTCGGCGATCGACGCCTCGGCCCGCTTGTGGTTGCGCTCCTTCCAGGGGCCGAACGCCTCGGGGTCGATGGTGATCAGCGCGCCGATGAACGGCTTGGCGTCGCCCACCACCATGGCCTGGCTGATCAGCGGGTGCGCCCGCAGTTGGTCCTCGAGCACCGCGGGGGCGACGTTCTTGCCGCCGGCGGTGACGATGATCTCCTTCTTGCGGCCGGTGATCTTCAAGAAGCCGTCCTCGTCGAGCGCGCCCAGGTCGCCGGTCTTGAACCAGCCGTCGGTGAACGCGTCGCTGGTGGCCTGCTCGTTGCGCCAGTAGCCGCTGAACACCACGCCCCCGCGCACCAACAGCTCGCCGTCGTCGGCGATGCGCATGCTGTTGCCCGGCAGCAAGGTGCCGACCGTCCCGATCTTGACCCTGCCGACCTGGTTGACCGTGATGGCCGAGCTCGTCTCGGTCAGGCCGTAGCCCTCGTGGATGGTCAGGCCCACGCCGCGGTAGAAGTGGCCCAGCCGCGCGCCCAGCGGTGCGCCGCCCGAGACCGAGGCGTGGCAGTCGCCGCCCAGCGCGGCGCGCAGCTTGTGGTAGACCAGCCGTTCGAACAGCGCGTGCTTGGCGCGCAGCAGCAGGCCGGGCCCGCGGTCGTCGTGGGCCTGGCTCCAGTCGACCGCGGTTTCCACGGCCATCGCGAAGATGCGCCCGTTGCCGTCGTTGACGGCGTTCTGCTCGGCGGTGTTGTAGACCTTCTCGAACACCCGCGGGACCGACACCACCAGCGTCGGCTTGAACACACCCAACATCGGCACCAGGTTGCGGATGTCGCTGGTGAACCCGGCGGTGACCTTGTACTGGAACGCCGCTATCGCGATCGCCCGGGCCAACACATGAGCCAGCGGCAGGAACACCAGCAACCGCTCATCGCGGTCCAGCAGATTGGGGAATGCCGCCTTGACGCCGCGGGTTTCGGCCACCAGGTTCGCGTGAGTCAGCCGGCAGCCCTTCGGCCGGCCCGTCGTGCCGGAGGTGTAGATCAGCGTCGCGAGGTCGCCGGATCGCACCCCCGACAGCCGGCGTTGCACCTCGGCCGGGTCCACCGAGGAGCCCGCATCGGTCAGCACCTCGAGGGCCTTCGGGCCGGCGCCGGCGATCCGGTAGACCTTGCGCAGGTCGGGCAACCGGTCAGCCAGCTGCTCGATCAGCTCGGCATGCGCGTCGGTCTCGGCGAACGCCAACACCGCACGCGAATCGCTCAGCACGAACTGCACCTGCTCCGCCGAGGACGTCTCATAGATCGGCACGGTGACCGCGCCGATCGACAGGATCGCGTAGTCCAGGATCGCCCACTCGTAGCGGGTGGCCGACAGGATCGCCACCCGGTCA
The DNA here is from genome assembly GCF_035506235.1 of Mycobacterium sp. Taxonomy (GTDB): domain Bacteria; phylum Actinomycetota; class Actinomycetes; order Mycobacteriales; family Mycobacteriaceae; genus Mycobacterium. The sequence continues at coordinate 789 of NZ_DATJPU010000301.1, read as the reverse complement.
CCAGGCCGCACACCCTCGGCGATCAAACCCTGTGCCGCCGAACGGATCTGGGTGGCGGCCTGCGCGCACGTCACATCGGTCCATACCCCGTCGACGAGGCGGGCAAAGATGGCGAGGTCAGGATCGGTGCGTTCGTAGCCGAACACCGCGTTGGCGATGTTGTCGTGTTCAGCCACGCTAAACGTTGCCGGAGCGCTCAGCTCACGCACCATGGGAAGCCTCTCGACGGCGGTAGCCCTGTTAGGGCATCCACCCTAGTCGCGGCCCCGTCCCGCGTGGAAAGCTGACCACCGTGCACAGCATCCAGGTCGCCGACCAGACGTTCGTCGCCGCGGACGCGGCCGACGTCGGCAAGGCTGTCGCAGATCCGGCGAACTGGCGGCGCTGGTGGCCGGACCTGCGCCTGGAGGTCATCGAGCACCGTGGTGACAAAGGCGTCCGGTGGACGGTGACCGGGGCATTGACCGGCACCATGGAGGTCTGGCTGGAACCCGTGCTGGACGGGGTGGTGCTGAACTATTTCCTGCATGCCGAACCGGCCGGCGCCGCGGCATGGCAGCTCGCGCGGATGAACCTAACGAGGATGAACCACCGCCGTCGGGTGGCGGGCAAGAAGATGGCGTTTGAGGTCAAGACGAGCCTGGAGCGGTCGCGGGCCTTGGGGGTGTCGCCGCTGGGACAGGCATCGCAATAACGGGCAGCCACCGCGCCGGGCGGGGTAGGTTTGCCTCAAAGGGTGGGCAGCCAAGCGAGCGAGGAACGAATCAGGTGGCGGACAACACGTCGCAG
>NZ_DATJPU010000300.1:0-8396 GCF_035506235.1 Mycobacterium sp. | reverse complement strand
GCCGGTCGTGGTCTTGGCGGGTGCGCCGCAGTCAATGTCGGAGCGGGTGAACAGGCGCCGCAGCTCGCCTTGAGCGGCCAACTGCTCGATGTCGGCGAGCGGGGCGTCCATGTGTCTGGCCAGGCTCCGCAAGCCGGGGGCGCTGGTGCCGTAGGCCGGGACGGTGACAGGGCCGGTGTCGATGAGCTTGCCGCTCAGCAGATTTCGCACAGGGTCCCCGTTGCGGTATTCGAACTCGTCTGAGATGCAGACAAAGGTGAAGGAACTGCCGGGGTAGTCGCCCCGGGCGGTCGATTCGAGCACGTCCTGGCGGCTGGGCGCGAGGTCGCAGTCATAAGCTAAGCCCCGGTGGTCGACCGCGAGCCGTAACGTGCCGGAGTGGGTCGAGCCCAGCAGCAATCGTGGGTCGTGTTCCGCCCTGCACACCACGTCCCGCCAGCCCTCTGTGTAACTGTGGTCGAAGAACGCCGGCGAAACTTGCTCGTACCCGAACGCCATCCGGCGGGACAGTTGGCCGAATACGGCCCCGTACCCGAAGATGGTTCGCCCGGCACCGCCGGAGCGCAGCTCGATCAGGCCGGGCGTGAAAGCACGCTCTAGTGAGGAGACGGAGTCGTTGTCGGTTCCCGCGCCGTCCTCGAGCACGATTCCGAGCTCTTTGGCGCGGGCCCGAATCTTGGCTTTGATGGACGCGACTTCGGCCGGGCTGTGGTTGGCGATGACCTTGGCCTGGTGGATGCGGGCCCACGCGTTCAGCACTCGCTTGCGGGTGTTGAGCGGAAACGTGTTGTTGGGACCGGCGAACGGGCCTTCGCTGTCGGGATAGCGGTCGGTGGGTTCGTCGCTCATCTTCGGTCCTGCCAAGGATCGTCGCCGGGCCACTGTGAACGGAAGGCCAGCCAGTCGCGCCCGGCATGCACGACCACCTTCCCGCGGACGCTGACACGGACGTCGGCGGCGTCCCCGGCGAGGACAACCTGCCCTTCGCCTGCCGCGGCGGACAGGGCGTCGAAAGCCTCGTCGAGGCTGCAGCCGATCTGTTCGGCGATGGTGCGGGCCGCCAGGAAGCCGAGCAGGGTGCGCTCGGCGTCGTGTAGGGGGCGATCAAAAGCCGCTGTTTGTGTTGACGCGGCGGCGTGCTCGGCGGTGCGCCGCTCGAGCGCCTCGGCCACAGCCACCTCGAAGGCGTCGTCGGCATCGGCGGCTGCCCCGGCGATGATCTCGCGCGGGTGAGGACCCATTAGGCCACGTCCTTTCGCCTGCGGCTGGCCCGGTACGCTGCGACCGAGGCGCCGGTGATCGCCCACTGACGGCCGAACTTGGTGGCCTGAAGCCGGCCGTGTCGGATCAGATACGTCGTGCCGGCTGTGCTGATCTCAAGCAATTCGGCTGCCTCTCTGGTCGACATCGGTGCTCCTTCCACCATGCTGACAGCCTCCTCACCCTCGCTTGCGGCTGCGCAAGTCCCGGCCGGCGCCAGCTGGCAGGCCGCGGCGTTGAGCGCGTCCCGGACCGCCCCGAACGGCTCTCGGGGCGGGGCGCCGTAGCGGTCAGCGGCCAACTTCTCCAACACGTCGAGCAGCGCCACGACATATATCGCGGTCGGGTATGTGAGCTGCAGCGCGCCGTCGACGCAGCGAATGTGCTCCGAGAGGTCGACCGGTGAGCCGGGCATCACTCGGGGCCGCGGCGGTAGGCTGCCCGCACTTCCGCGGTGAATTCTTCTGCCAGCGCCTGCTGCGCCTGGTCGGGATCTGCGGAGAACAGGTAGGCCAACAGGTGGGCTTGGATGTAGTCGTCGAAGCGCGCGGTGCCCGCCTCGGTGCCAAGGAACTGCCGCAGCTCCTTGGCATAGCCGGCCACCTGGCCGAAGCGTCCCCAGACGCCCGGGGCGGGATTGGGGCAGGCGTTGATGGCGTCGAGGAGTTCGTCGAGGACGTGGGCGATGGTGTCAGGCTCAGGCGTCACGACACGCCCACCCGGGGCTCGCAGAAAGCGGACCGATCGGCCTGGCGGCCGGGATCGCAGTCGCCGCACTTGTACCCTCCGGGCGGCGCGTACCGCCGAAAGCATGTGCAGCACAAGCGGCGAGGCTGGCCGGTCATCGCAGGCCCTTGATGCACTCAGGTCCGATGCCGCGCATCTTGGAGTCCGGGTCGGTGAGGGTCTTGCCGCAGCAACCGCACCGGCCGGTTAATCGTCCGAACTCCTCGCGGTGCCAGTCCAGGTCACTCAGTAGAGAATCGATGTCGCAGCGTCGGCAGAACTCGGTGTCGTCCAGAGCGTTCTCGCGTAACTTGTCGAACGCCGCGCGGCTAGGTGTGGTCCCGGGTGCTAGGGCGTAGCTGCGTTTCCAGCCGTCACATCCGACTGTGCGGCCGTTTTTGTACGTCTGCGGGACCTTGCGCTCGAACAGTTTGTACCCGAGCAGGGTGTAGTCCTCGTCGTCGTCGTCGTAGACGGCGATGGCGTAGTGGCCGCGGGGGATGTCGTGCCAGTCGGTGGCCATGACGCGGCGCTCCCAATCGGTGGTGGTGTCGGTCATGCTGTTCTCCTTATTTAGATGGGTTCCGGCTGCCATTTGGTGACACCTGCGGCGGCGGGACATCCTTCGTCGTGCCAGATGTGTCCGACGACGTGGCGGCGGCCGGGTAGCAGCACGATTTCACCGGTGGCGTGACAGTCCCTGCAGGCGCCGGTCAAGCCGTGGAGGATGCCGGGTTTTCCGGTTTGTTCGACGCGGTCTTGCAGGTTGCGGATTTTGCGGACGGATTGTGGGTCGCGGGCGTGGCGGCGCTGGCGGCCGTTCATAGGGTGGTGCCTTCCGAGATGATGCGGCCGCCGAGGACGGCGACGGTGGTGGCGATCGCCTGATCGTGGGTGACCGGGTCGGTGGTGTCGGCGGGTTGGCCGGTGCAGCGCCGGTGGCGGGCGATGTGTTTGCACTCGGCGCACAGGCGGGTGATGTTGTGCGGGTGGAGTCGGGCACAGCAGCCGGCGCAGCGGGTAGGGATTCCGGCCATCAGGGGCGCTCCGCGAGTTTGCTGGCAGGCCAGCCGTGCCACCCATGCCACCCTGTTCTTATTTGAATTTGAAAACGCGTACGCGCGAGAAACAAACCAGCGGAGGGTGGCATGGGTGGCACGGTGCAGGTCACAGCGTTTCGCTCCCTCTCTGAGCGACGCTGACGCCGCGCCAAATCGTGGATCGTTTCCCGTGGATTTTTTTGCGGCCGCCGTCTTTGCAGCCTTGCTCGCGGAGGGTTGCTGCGATCTCGTTCATTCGCGGCGGTTCCTCGATGCCCTGTTCGCTGCACCAGTCGTCGAGCTCGTTCTTGATGTCGATGGAGTAGCACCAGGTGTTGCGGAGCCCGACCTCGGTGGTGTCGATCTCGAGCACTTCACGGATGAATCGCCCGATGATGTCTTCGTCGGCGCGGTATCGGCTTGTCGCGTCGCGCACTACGGAAGGCGGGCGTAGCCCAGCGCTGTTGTACTGGATGGCTCCGTCGACGATCCACCGCAGGATGCCGGGCGCCTCGGCCTGCAGCTTGCGGGCGAGTCCTTCGTCGCGTTCGTGCTCGGGGATGGTGACTTGCCACGGGACCAGCCGCAGTCGCCGCCAGATGCCTTCGTCCCGGCCACGGACGGTGGGCTTGTGGTTGGAGAACATGATCAGGCTGTGCGTGGGCCAAAACTCCCAAGCGTCTTCACGCATCCGCCGGCCTTTGAGCCGGTCGCCGCCGGTGAGGTTCTTGACGGCCTCGTCGTTGAGGGCCTCGTCGGCCTGGGTCTCGGAGGCCACCGCGAGGCGTTTACGGAACAGGTCAGCGACGACGGTGGGGTGTTGCTCGAAGCGCCCGGCGACGAGCAGGCTTTTGTGCGGCACGGTGGCGTAGGGGCCGAGGACGTGCTGGATGGCGCCGTGGAATTTCGATTTGCCGTTGCTGCCGTGGCCGTAGTCGATGTCGATGGTCTCGGTGGGTTCTCCGGTGGCGCCAGCACCGGCGCGCACCTGCAGGTAGTCAAGAACCGTGTCGTTGGGTTGCCAGCGCTGCAGGCATTCCTCCCACAGGGGGGCGGTGGCGTTCGGGTCATAGACCACGGGCGCCTGCATCGTGCATAGGTCGGCCGGGTCGTGCGGGCGCAGTTTCCCGGTGCGCAGGTCGATGCTGCCGTTGACCACATTGAGCAGCCAGGGATCGGCGTCGAGTTCTTCGTGTCCGACGAGGATGCCGGGGTGGCCGCGGGCGAGGCGGATCATCGCGGTGATCGCACTCGAGGAACACGAGCGCAGCGCCCACTCCCAGATTGGCTTGGCTTCCTCCTTGTCGCGGTTCGCGGTTTTCGCCGCAAGTTCGAAGAGGCCCTTGGCGACCTGTTTGGCGATCTCGGTGACGAGGGCATCTTTTTCGTCGATGATCCACCGGCCGCGCTGGTAGACGAGCCATTTTCCCCAGGCGTGGACATAGCGGAGCTGGTGCCCGGCGTGGGCGAGGAGTCGGGCGGCGTTGCCGATGTCGGTGGGGCGGTGTCCGTCGGGGAATTTGAACGCCCGGATGCTGTCGTCGCTGTCGGTCGGGCCGGTGTCTGCCGCGGTTACGGCCGCCCCCTTGTCGTGGGTGTGGTCGCCGAGTTCGGCGCGGCGCTGGTCGTCGGTTTTGGTGGATGTGCGTTGCTTGCCGAGTTTGAACAGGCCGCCGATCTCGTGGCGGGGGACTGTGTCGCCGGTGGCGGCGCGCAGCTCCTGGAGCCGTTGCTTCAGCAGGTTGTGCGCGGTGCGCCAGTCGGCTTCGGTGATGCAGCCCTGCCGCAGCGCGCAGGTCAGCCGGACGGCCTGGCTGGCGGCCCATTGGTGGCGGCCGCGGCCCTTGCCGGGCTTCGGGTTGGCGGGTGGCCCGTCGGAGGGTAGGCCGGCGAGGATCGCGGCGACGTAGCCACAGGTGTGGTTGGCGTATTGCCATTCGCCGGGGTCGCTGATCTGTTCGGTGTCGGCGTCGCGGTCGCCGGGTTCCTCGAGGATGCCGACCTCGGTGAGCCGCTCGTCTACCTCGGTGACGGTGAGCGGCCTGCCTTGGTCGTCGTGGGCGATGACGGGCAGGGGGCCTTGGCCGTTGGTGTGCTTGCAGTTGAGGGTGCCGGGGACGCGCATCATGCGCGATAAGTCGAAGACATTGTCGACGCCCGCGTTGAGCTTCTCGGCGACCACGTCGACCAGCCGCCCCCACCGCTTCACCAGCGCCCTGGCCGGGCCGATGTCACTATCGGTGATGTGCCCGTCGCTGATGGGCCAGTAGGGGTGTAGGCCGTGGCCGGAGTCGACGATGACGGTGGGGCGGGTGTCCAGGATGATGGAAAGGTTGGCGATGATCGCCTTGGCGACGTCCAGGGAGGGGCAGCCGCCCTCCTTGACGTCGAGATCGCACCACAGCCCGGTCAGCCGGGTCACGTCGGTTTCTTTGCCGCGGCCGGCGTTGCGGCGGGCCGGGCCGCGTACAGTGCAGACGCCGAAGTAGGTGTTGGCCGTCGCGGGGAGCTGGTCAACGGTGCCGGGTGCGTCGGCGGGCGGGTAGACGGCGGTGTGAAAAGTGCCGTCGGCGTCCTCGTAGCCGAGCGACGTGAATTCCCCGTCGCCGTGGCCGAGGACGCCGAGCAGCAGGGCGGTGAAGTCGACGGCGGCGGTCTTTTCAGTCATCGCCGCCCACCAATACGCGTCCGCGCCGGCCGGAACCGATATAATCGGTCACGTCACCCGCTTCCGGTTGCGGGGCGGGTGGCCATCGTTGGGGTGGTGCCCGGCGGTGATGGTGATGGTGGTGAAAACCGCTTCTGCGGAGGCCGGGTCTAGCGCCCGGCCTCTGTCATTGGGGGGGCCTCCGCGGGTGGTCATGCCGCGCCGTTCTGGGCGCCGGCGTGCAGGATCGCGGCGACGCGGTTGAGTTGTTCGTCGGTCAGCTTCGGAAAGCCGGCGACGACCGTCGCGACGTGTTCAGCGAGCCGTTCGGCGCGCAGGTTGCGGTAGGCCTCGGTCAGCGCGGGGTCGTCGGCGGGGCGTTCACCGGCGCGGATGCCACGTTTCAGGGCGGCGATGCGGGCGCGTTCGGATGTCCACGTGGACATGAAAAATGCCTCCTGGGCAGGGTGAAACACACCCTCGCCGTGGGGAGGCTTACCCGGTGATATGCCGTCACCGGTCGCACCGCCAATTACCGCGGCTGTCTAGATGCTACCTGCCGTAGAACGGTGATAGGTACCTGCGACACACGCTCATTTCCAGTCGTTTTCAGCAACCCTTGATAGGTGTCTTCCAACACTCGGCGCAATGTGATTTCTGTGACCTCCAACGACCGCGGGCACAGCTTGCACGGCCACACATAGGTGCTGCCCCTGTCCTCGTCGTGGGCGCCGTAACGCCGGTAAACGCCGGTCGGGTCGGGCCGCGTGTAGCGCCACTCACCGGCATCGAGGATAAGCCAGCGGACCTCGCCGTGAGGGAAGGTGAACCGGCCGAACGTCGCCACCTTCGCCACCTTGCCGCGTGCGTGCCGCGGGTCGTTGCATATGGCTTGGATGATGTGCTCAGGCTCAGGCATCGCCGGGCAGCTTCTTCGGGATGATGTCGACGAAGTCGAGGTCGACGATCCCGTCGCGGTCAACGCCTTTGGCCCCGTTGGTCGGTTTCACGATCACCGTCGCCAGTTCATCAATGACCTTGCCTTGCATGTCTGGGGGCAATGCGTCCCAACGGTTTTCGAGGTCGTCGGGGTCGCCGTCGAGTAGCACTATGGTGGGGCTGGTGCGGACCTGCTCGGCCAAGATCCGGTCGATCTCGCCGACGCGGCCGCGGTGCTCGGCGGTGCCGGAACGTAGTTGGCTGGCGTCGATCTCCCCGCGCGCGAACATGGCCGCCAGCTCGTCCATGCGCGATTGCAGCGCTTCACGGCGGGCATGCATCACCACGACGTCGAACCCCTCACGGGGGCGCAGCCGGGATGCGATGTCGTCGCGACGTAGGACACCTAGCACCACTTCGGTGACCAGTTCGTCGAGCGGGGCGGCGAGACGGGCGACGTGTTTGTGGGGTTTACAGCTGTAGAGCATGGGCCGCGCCGCTGACGGGAACGTGGCGTATAGCTTGCCGTCACAGACCCCGCACTGGTAGACACCCGAACCCATGTGCCTGCGCTCGAACGCGGTGGCCGGGCGGCGGGCCTCGTCGGACAGGTAGGCCACCAGGCCGCGGTGGGTGTCCTCATCGATGATCGCTTGCCATTCACCCCGCCCGACCACCTTGCCCTGGTAAACGACCAGCCCGGCGTAGACCGGCCGAACCAACACGCGCCGCAAGGTGAGGTTGGACCAGCGGCCACCGCCGCGTTTGGCGCTGCGGGGGGTGAGCAGTCCCCGCTCGTTCCATTCGGCGGCGATCGATCGCAGCGACCGGCCACCGAGGACATCGAGTATGGCTTGCCGTACAGCGGTGGCTTCCGGTTCCAGTGGTTCGCCGCGCTGGGTGTAGCCGAACACCCGGGGCTGATCGGCGCGCCACCGCCCGGGCCGGCGCGCGGCGCCCTTGCCGTCGAGTCCGGCGCGCTGCATGTTGGCGCGGCGCCGACGCTCGGCTTTCAGCTCGGACTCCTGACGGGATACCGAGCCGAGGATTCGGGCCAGCATCCGGCCGGTGGAATGCGACAGGTCGAGATCCCCGCCGTTGACCGTGGCGATCTGCACCCCGCGATCGGTGGCATCGACGAGACGCTCGAGGTCTTTCAGGGATCGGTAGAGCCGGTCGGGTTGCCAGCAGATAATGGCGTTGACCTCGCCGCGTTTGATCGCGGCCAGCATCGCCTCGAACCCAGGACGGGCCGATCCGTCGTAGGCGCTGATGTCGTTGTCGGAGAAGTGCTCGACGATGGTCCAGCCGAGCCGGTCGGCCAGAACGGCGCAGTCGTCGTACTGGCGTTGTACGGCTAGCCGTTCACCGGTCGCGTCCTGCGACACGCGGGAATATAGCGCGGTATGCACACCTTGTATTATAGTGGTGACACCGGCACAAGCCTAGTCAACGTCGTCCAGCCCTCCAGGCACCCGCTGCTGTCGGAAAAGATCGGGTAGAAGTGGTCGAAGGTCCACCCCGAGTCGTAGACGTCGATGTCGTCGGCCGCTTGCCAGACCGCCAGCATCTGGGGCCAGGTGGTGTTTTGGGGTGAGGTTTTGAATGCAAATCGCATGAACCCGACGTTAGCCGGGCTTTACTAAGGGAAACTAAACTCGTCAGACGATGACTTCCACCCTGGGCCTCGAGACCAAGATGACGCTGCTGGCGGCCGGCCTGATCTTCCTGCTCGCACTGGTTCTCGGCGTCTGGAAATACCGCCAGATCATGGCCGCCGAGGA
>NZ_DATJPU010000299.1:0-4320 GCF_035506235.1 Mycobacterium sp. | reverse complement strand
CATCCGACCAGGATCTTCGATCCCGGTCGCTCGCACCAATGTGGTCACCTTTTTCGTCATCTCGGGGAAGCTCTCCATCCCCGCCCTCGGGTCATTAATTTTCAGGAGGCAGGTGCCTCAACTCAGGTTGGCAGAGAGGGCCGAGGACGAGGTGTTTCCTGAAGAGCTGTCCGGGACTCACCGTGTCTCCGCCGAAGGGTGGCTCAAATGGGACGAGCCCTACAAGATCGGCTACCGCGAGTACGTCCACAATCAGGTCACCAAGGACACCACAACGTACTCGTTGAAGAACACGATCGGGCGCTCGAAGTTGTTCGATCAGCTCGATCCCGGCTGGAAGTCGGTGATCGTTGCGCACTACGGCGCGATCACGATGCCCGAATACCTGGCGTCGATCGGTGAGGCCCGGATGGGGCGGTTCGGCCGCTCCGCCGCCTGGCGTAACACCGCGACTTTCGGCACTCTCGACGAGGTCCGCCACGGTCAGATCCAGGCGTTCTTCCCGTACGGCCTGCTTGACAAGGAGCCGCGAGGCGACTGGGCGCTCAAGGCTTTCCACACCAACGACTGGATCGTGCTGGCGGTGCGCTATCTGTTCGATGACATGTTTGTGGCCAACGATGCGTTGTCGATCGCGTTGCAGTTGACGTTCACGCTGGAGACCGGTTTCACCAACTTGCAGTTCCTCGGTATGGCCGCCGACGCCGTCGATGTGGGCGACCTGGAGTTCGGCGCGCTGATCAGCTCGATCCAGACCGATGAGGCGCGCCACGCTCAGCAGGGCGAGCCGACGATCAAGGTGCTCATCGACAACGGCGAGGGCGAGTGGGGCCAGTTCCTCATCGACCACATGTTCTGGCGGTCGTGGCGCATCTTCGCGCTGCTGACCGGTCTGTCGATGGATTACTACACCCCGCTGGAGAGCCGGCGGATGAGTTTCAAGGAGTTCATCGAGGACTGGGTGGTCAAGCAGTTCGCGGACCAGTTCCGCGACTACGGGCTCGAGTTTCCTTGGTACTGGGACGAATTCATCAACGAGCTGACGTGGTATCACCATGCTATCCACCTCGGAGTGTGGTACTACCGGCCGACGGTGTGGTGGAATCCCGACGCGGGCGTCTCCCAAGCCGAGCGGCTGTGGCTTGAGGAGAAGTACCCGGGCTGGAACCGCGATTTCGGCAAGCACTGGGACGTCATCACCGAGAACGTTCGCAACGGCGATATCGCAGCCACCCTGCCCGAGACGCTGCCGATCACCTGCAATCTGTGCCAGCTGCCGGTGGTTCGGGCCGCGGGTGTGATCGTCGGTGCGCACACCGATGCCGCGCCGCTGACGCATGTGCACAACGGTCGCAAGTACCTGTTCTGCTCGGAGCCGTGCCGGTGGATTTTCGTTCAGCGCCCGGACCGGTTCGCCGGCCACCAGTCGCTGATCGATCGGGTGCTCTCGGGCGAGATCAGCCCGCCGGATCTGGGCACCGTGCTGCAGTATTTCGGGCTCTCACCCGATGAGCAGGGCCAGGACGCCGACGGTTATGCGTGGGCGCTGAATGGATCGAAGAACGGATCGAAGGGCTGAGACGATGGCGCTGCTTCCGCTGACTGCCTTGTTCGAGGGTGACGTGCTCGAACTGCTGATCCCCGTCGACGACGCCGACACCGTTGAGGCCGTGGGTGCGGCGATTGCCCACCATGTCGTCGGGCACCGCGTCGCCAAAAGCGATGCACCGATCCGCTTGCGCCACAACGGGAACGTGCTCGACCCGCAAGCGGGCATCGCCGCGTCCGGCGTCGGGCCGCTGGACCACGTCGAGGCCTTCTATGACTAGCGCCCAGACCTGGACGCCGTCGCCACCATCGATGAACTTTGGGAGGGCGAGGTCGGTGAGTTCTATGTCGGCGACCGACCGCTCCTGCTCGCCCACCTACGCAACGGGGAAATCCGCGCTTACGACGGCCTGTGCCCACACGCTGGTTTCCCGCTGGCCGACGGCAATGTCGAGGATGACGTCCTGACCTGCGGCGCGCATAGCTGGGAGTTCGATCTGGCCACCGGCGCCGGGGTGAATCCGGACAACTGCCGGTTGCACAGCCATCCGGTGCGCCGCGAGGGCGACCGGATCGTCGTATCGCTCACCCGAGAAGGGAGTTAGTAGTGACTGCAACCGCGGAGCGGGCCAAGCTCGTCGGTCCCGTCGTGCGGGGCTTCGATCCCGAGATCGTCTCGGCGCTCACCGACGCCATTTACACCGATAACCCCGACGCCGAGCTCGTCATCGAAGACCACGCCGGCTATGTGCGCATCCACGCGCCGCGCTTCCTGCGCGTCACCCGCGCCAGCCTGGAAGCAGCTGCGGGACAAGCATTTCCACTCGCCACGCTGGAGCCCGCGCTTGTGGGGTTTGCCGGCCGGATCCGCTACGTCGGCGACGACGAACTGCACTGGTACCTGGACCGAGAGGACTGACTCATGACCACCGCGCCGCCTCGACGGCTCAAGACGTGGAGCATCACCGGCGACACCCGGCGCAAGCCGACCGAGTACGAGGCCGTCACCGGCCACTTCCACTACCACTTCAACCGTAAGCCCGCTCCGTTCGACCTCGACCCGGACAGCGCGATCAACCGGTGGTACCTCAAGCATCGCGAAGGCTCAGCGCTGCAAGCCGAAGATTGGGAGGGCTTTCGCGATCCGGCCGCGCTGAACTACCGCCGCTACATCGCACTGCAACACGACCGCGAAATTTACGCCGAGGGCGTCGTCGACCATTACGAGGCGCGCGACCACGACGGGCAACTGGATCCTTCGTGGGTCGAGACGCTCAACCGCATCTACGTACCGGCTCGCTACGCGTTCCACGTCCTGCAGATCACCAGCCTGTACGTCGGACAATTGGCACCGAGCGCCTACATCACCAACGCGGCATTCTTCCAAGCCGCCGACGAACTGCGCGCGCTGCAGTGGATCGCCTACCGGGCCAAGTCGCTGTCGCTCACCTACGGCACGCAACTCGCCAATACCGAAGCGACACGGCGGATTTGGGAGACCGACGAGGCCTGGCAACCGGCCCGCGAAACCCTTGAGCGCCTGCTGCTTGCCTACGACTGGGGTGAGGCATTCACCGCGCTGAACCTGGTCGTCAAGCCGGCGCTCGACGCGCTGTTCAAGGAGGCGTTCGTTGATCTGGCCACCGCTAACGGGGATGGCCTGACCGCTGCCCTGCTCCAGGAGTCGCGCGTCGACACGACCCGCAGCCAGGCGTGGAGCGCCGTCCTGGCCCGCTACGCACTGGCCGCCAACCCCGCCAATCAAGCCGTCATCGACAGCTGGGTAGCAAAATGGCATCCGCTCGCAGACCGCGCCGTCGATGGTCTGGCCGCGGTCTTCAACGATCCGGCCGCGGCCCGTCACCGCGTCGCCGGCTCGGTCGCCGCGTTCACCGCGCAGTTGGCACACTGAGGTCCAAATTCCGTCTCCCCGAACGAACTCAACGGCCTGTGCCTACCGTTTCCCATCAGCTGGACCGGGAACGATCATGCCCGACGAGTTGCAGTCAAATAGCCCCGACATCCAAGCATCCAAAAGCCGGCGACTCCTCAGGCTGCCGTTGTCGCAGGGTTGTGACATCAACCAGGTGAGAATCCCGCGAGGGACTGGGAACGGCTTAAGACGGTTCGGCTGATCAGAATCCTTTGCGAGCCGTTGCGAGACAACCAAATTCACCTGATATCCGTCTGGGGGACAAGTGGTTGGCAGGTGCAAATCCCGTCAGCCCGACAACGGCGACAGCGCGACCGACGTCACTGTGCGGCCTGTTTTGCGGACTGCAAATCCGTCGGCGTGGGCCGACGCCCGGCGGTGCGCGATCGTGCGAGTCGAGGGATGCTGTCGGGGGACCAGTCGGGGACCACACAGTATATGCGCTGGTGAGCGACGTGCGCGTTTGTGCACGTCATGCACGCCTACAAGCTGGCCATGACAGGCCAGCGACCTGCGGACAGGTGTTACCGCGATTTACTGGGGGTCAAGTGGTCGCAGGGTTTCAAACTCTGGCAGGCTGTCAACGACGTCCCGAGACACGACAGTGTAAACAATGTCTCGGGACACCTGGCCTGTTTTCGGGGGAGTTCCCGCATTTGACGCCGCGGCTAAGATACCAATTCTTGGTATCATCGGACGTGTGGGTAAGAATACGTCATTCAGCCTCGACGAACATTACAGCGCGTTCATCGACGATGAGGTGGCGTCGGGTCGTTACCGCTCGGCCAGCGACGTCGTGCGTTCTGCTCTGCGGTTGCTCGAGGATCGTGAGACCCGCC
>NZ_DATJPU010000298.1:0-7295 GCF_035506235.1 Mycobacterium sp. | reverse complement strand
CGTCAACTACCGGCAGCTGCTGAACATCAAGACCGTCTCGCGGCGCCGCATGCCGCCGCAATGGTTCCGCGTCCCGTCCAACACCTACTTCAACGAGGGCGCACTGGACAACCTGCGCGAGCTCGACTGCGAAACCGTCGTTGTGATCACCGATGCGTTGACCGAAGAGCGCGGCGTGGTCGACCAGCTGCGCGGCAAGTTGCGCGCCCAACACGTCCAGGTTTTCAGCGAGGTGACACCGGAGCCCGACGAGGCCACCATCCGCCGTGGTGTTGCGCTGCTGCAGCGGGTCCAACCCGATCTGCTGGTCGCCGTCGGCGGCGGCTCGGTGCTGGACGCCGGCAAGGCGATCCGGCTGTTCTACGAACATCCGGAGAAGAGCCTCGACGAGTTGACAATGCCGTTCCTCGACCCCCGCAAGCGCGTCGCCGACTATCCGGTCGACCGTCATCGCGTCCAATTGGTCGCTGTCCCAACGACATCGGGCACCGGATCGGAAGTTTCGCCGGCGGCGGTGTTGACGGTGCGCGGTAAGAAAGAGACGCTCGTCGACTACAGCCTGGTGCCCGACCTCGCGGTCGTCGACCCGGTTCTCACCTCGTCAATGCCGCACACACTGACCGCCGACACCGGCATCGACGCGCTGACCCATGCCCTGGAGGCGGCCGTCTCGATCTTCGCGTCGCCCTATACGGATGCGTTGTGCGCCCAGGCGGCACGACTGATCTTCGACGCGTTGCCGAGGGCATACGATGACCCCCACGATCTATCCGCGCGGACTGACATGTCCAATGCGGCAACCCTTGCCGGGCTTGCCTTTTCGAATGCGTTCGTCGGGACGAATCACGCGCTCGCCCATGCCGTCGGAGCGAGATTCGGGATCTCGCATGGCCGGGCGAACGGCATTTTCCTGCCGCATGTGCTGCGCTACAACGCAAGTTTGCCAAGCAAGTTCATGCCCGCGCCGGGATATTCTGCCTACGTGGCGCCGGACAAATACGCGCAGCTCGGCCAGCTGATCTTCGGCGGCCATGAGCCCGACGAATGCCGCGGCCGGCTGTTTCGTGGCGTTGATGATCTGCTGAACCGACTGAAGATGCCGCGATCGCTGCGCGAGTACGGCGTCGAGGAGGAGCAATTCCTTGGGGCTCTGCCCGCGCTGGCGATGACGGCTTTCGAGGATCTGAGCAACCGCACAAATCCGCGGATGCCCTTGGTCAGCGAGATCACCGCTTTGCTGCGGGTGGGCTTCTACGGCGATGCCGTTCTCGGCCAGTCACCCCCGCCCGAACGATTGGGGCCGTCTCAAAGCTGAAGCTCAACCGCGCACCGCAGGCATCACGTCACGTTCCCACGCCGCGAAGAACCCGTCCATGTCGAGGCCGATCTGCTGCACGTACACCTCGTCGATGCCGGCGTCGACGTACTTGCGCACCTGCACGACGTGCGTGTCCGGAGCCGGCCCGCACGCGACGATCTCGGCCACCTCCTCCGGCGCCACCAGCGACATCAGCGCGGCGAAGTCCTTGGGCCGCGGCAATATCTGTGCGGTCTGCCCCGGCAGCCCCTCGTTGGCCCACAATCGGTGCGCCACCTTGAGCGCGGCGTCCGGGTCCTGATCCCAGCTGACCTTGGTCCCCGCCTGCACCGGCTTGTCGTCGCCACCGGAGTTCCGGAAAGCCTTGACCAGCTCGCCGTCCGGCATTGCCAGGACGTAGCCGTCGCCGATGCGCCCGGCCAGCTCCGCGCCCTGCGGACCGAAACCGGACACGTAGATCGGCACCGGCTGCTCCGGCCGGGTGTAGATGCGCGCTTCTTGGACCTCGTAGTGCCTGCCGTGGTGGCTCACCTCGTCGCCCTTGTGCAGCTTGCGGATGACCCCGACGGCCTCCTCCAGCATTTCCTGGCGCACCGCGACGGACGGCCAGCTGTCGCCGAGGATGTGCTCGTTGAGCGCCTCCCCGCTGCCCACCCCGAGCACGAACCGGCCGTCGAGCTGCACCGCGGCGGTGGCCGACGCGTGCGCGATGATCGCCGGATGCGTTCGCACGGTCGGGCAGGTGACGGCCGTGCTGACGGGCTGCGACGTCGCCTCCGACAGCGCACCGATCACGCCCCACACGAACGGGCTCTGCCCCTGCTCGTCGTTCCACGGATGAAAATGGTCCGAGATCCACAACGCGTCGAACCCGGCGGCCTCCGCGCGCTTGGCCTGGTCTACCAATTCCTTGGGGCCGAACTGCTCGCAGGACAGAAAATATCCGATCTTGGTCATGGCGGCGGGCTACCTGCTGCGCTGTGGCTTAAGCGAACTTCCGCCACACGAGTCACGCCGTCGGGAGGACCACCCTTTTTGTCCACCTCATAGCGACAACGCAACGAAGTTGTCGCTAGGAGGTGGACAAAAAGCCGATGCCCTTCCGGGCTGAGGCCCGTGTGTCGCGTGGAACTGCGCTCAAGGGTCGCGAGAACAGCTTCGCCGTTTAGGAGAAGGTTATTCTCCCGAATCGAGAGACGCTTTACGATCGGTGGGTGCCGCACACGCTGGAACTCGACCGCTCTCGCGACGGCGTCGTCCTCGTGCGCCTGAGCCGCCCGGAGCGGCTCAACGCCATCAACGAGGCCATGCAAGCCGAATTGGCCGGGGCCCTGGCGGATTTGGGGGCCGATCGGTCGACCCGTGCCATCGTCCTCACCGGAGCCGGTCGCGGCTTTTGCGCCGGCATCGACATGCGCGACTTCGGACCCGACGCGCCCGAGGCGACCGCCCCGGCGCTGGACCGGATGCGTTTCCAGGAGAGCATGGCCGCGCTCGCCCAACACGTCCGGGAAGTGCCGCAGCCCGTCATCGCCGCGGTCAACGGCCCGTGCGTCGGGGCCGGTCTCGCGCTGTGCCTCGCCGCCGACATCCGAATCTGTTCGGCGCAAGCATCCTTCGGCAACGCCGCCATCCTGCTCGGGCTGTCGGGCGCCGAGATGGGCATGAGCTATCACCTGCCCCGCATCGTCGGCACCAGCGTCGCGGCCGACTGGATGCTCACCGGGCGCACGGTCTCGGCTGGCGAGGCCGAGCGGCGGGGGCTGGTCAGCGAGGTCGTCGAACCCGATCGACTGGTCGATCGCGCCGTCGAGTTGGCGGCGCTGATCGCGGGCCTCGCACCGCTCGGCGTGCAATTGACGAAGCGCGCGCTGCAGGTCAACACCGACGCGGCGAGCCTGCCGGCGGCCCTGGAGCTGGAGAACCGCAACCAGGTGATCGCGCATGCGACCGAGGACGCGGCCGAGCGCCGCAAGAAGTGGCAATGACCCAGCTGAGAAGGGACAACGGATGTCGTGGGACTTCTCCACCGACCCGCAGTGGGCCGAACAACTGGAATGGGTCGAGGAGTTCGTGCGCACCGAGTGCGAACCGATTGACCTGATCGTCAAGGAGTCGCACGACCTCAACGATCCGGTGCGGCAGGCGCTAATCCCGCCGCTGCAGGACATCGTCAGGGAGCGCGGCCTGTGGGCCACCCACCTCGGGCCGCACCTGGGCGGTCCGGGCTATGGCCAGGTGAAACTGGCTCTGCTCAACGAGATCCTGGGTCGTTCGGAATGCGCGCCGATCGTCTTCGGTTCGCAGGCCCCCGATTCGGGCAACAGCGAAATCCTTGCGCACTACGGCACGCCCGAGCTCAAGGCGCGCTACCTCGAGCCGCTGCCGGACAACCGCATCGTGTCCTGCTTCTCGATGACCGAGCCACAGGGCGGCGCGGACCCCAAGGTGTTCCGGACCACAGCGGTCCCCGACGGCGATCACTGGATCATCAACGGGGAGAAGTGGTTTTCGTCGTTCGCCTCGATGGCGTCGTTTTTCATCGTGATGGCGATGACCGACCCCGACGCGCCGCCCTATCAGCGCTACTCGATGTTCGTCGTGCCGGGCGACACCCCGGGCATCAATGTGATGCGCGATGTCGGGCTGGGGTATCAGCCGCCGGGTGGCGGCGGGCGCGAGGGCTATGTCCGTTACGAGAACGTCCGGGTGCCCGCCGATCACATGCTGGGCCCGCGCGGCGGGGCCTTCGTCGTCGCCCAAACCCGCTTGGGGGGCGGGCGAATTCATCACGCCATGCGCACGGTGGGGCTGGTCCGGCGCATCTTCGACATGATCTGTGAGCGGGCGGTGTCGCGTTACACCCAGGGCGAGGTCCTGGCCAACAAGCAGCTGGTCCAGGAGATGGTCGCAGACTCATGGATGGAGATCGAGGCCTTCCGCCTGCTGACCCTGCAAACAGCCTGGAAGATCGATCAATTCAACGATTACAGGGCGGTGCGAGCCGACATCTCGGCGGTGAAGGCGATGATGCAGAAGGTGTTGCACGACGTGTCGTCGCGGGCGCTTCAGCTGCACGGGTCGCTGGGCACCACCCACGAGATGCCCTTCGTCCAATACCTGGTGGAATCGTTCGTGCTCGGCCTCGCCGACGGCCCCACCGAAGTGCACAAGGTGACGCTGGCCCGGCTGTTGCTGAAAGACCACCCACCCGCGCCGGACCTGTTTCCCTCCGAACACCTGCTGCGCTTGCGCGCGGCGGCCGAAGCGAAGTTCGCGGACAGGCTGGCGGGCATACCCCGCGGCGTGGCGATCGCTAGCGCGGCGGAGCCGGGCGAAGCGGGTCGCCACCATCGGCCTTAGACGGCCTTGGTGACGCCGACGTACGACAGCACCACATCGGACTGATCGGTCTCCCGGGTCAGCGTCGCATACGAGCGGATGAACGACTGGCCCACGCATCCGTCGATCTTGACGTGGAAGTTGCTGATCATCACCCAGGGACTCGGCCCCTTGAACTGCTTTTTGACCACCGGCACCACGATCACGAGCCCCGGCTTGAGCCCCACAGTGATCACGCCGTTGATCGGCACGGTGACCAACGGGATAAAACCACCGGCCAACGGGAAGCCGATGCCCGGGTTGACGCCGGCGCTACCGGCCATCGTGACGCCGTTAGACGTGCTCATGTCGATTCCGCAGCCGATCTCGTAGCCCACCTCGAGCTGGCCCCGAGGCGGTTCCGGACCGATCAGCGAGCCGACGAATGTTCCGCTGGCCAGGTATTCGCGGGACGAGACCGCCGTGGTCAACGGCGCCACGGGGATCTGCGACTCGTCCTTGGCGCCGAGACCCAGTGTCCAGCCGTCGGGCGTGGTAAGGGTTGCGGGAGGGTTCGATGCCACCCCGCCGTCCGGCGCGGGCGCCGTCGCAGCGGCGGGGTCGACGTCCGGGTCGGCACTTGCCGCCGGCGCCGAGGTCACCATCGTGACGAGACAAACCGCGACAGCCGCAGCGCGGCGAACAACCACGGTTACCGGCCTCACGCGCGACACCGTAGGCGCTCCGCGAATCGGGTCATGGAATTTGCTGGGCACTCGGCTGAAGTCGTTGTGCGTTCGTGACTGATCCGCGATATGGCCCCGGGACGCTGGAGGAACCCTGTGCCGCTTGATTTGCCGGACCGCTAGAATACGCAGCAGACAGAGAGGGCAGCGATGAAGCTTCGCACGTTCGCCTGGGGATTGCTGGCCAGTCCGATGTGCTCCATGGTCCTCGCGGGTGGCACCGGCATAGCGCACGCCGATTCAGACCCGTTGGTGCCGGCGGGGCCAGGGATTGTGGATCTCATCGTGGCGGACACTCCAGTGCTGCTGGTGGATCCGCGCGACGAAGGCGGCCCATCAGCCGATTGGGGTGGTGCTGGGATGTACTGCGAAAACATGTTCGTGCGGTGCCGTTAATCCACCGCTAGTCCAGCAGCGACCGCGCCCGATCCAGCAGCCTGGGCAGCGTATCGGCCATGGCTTCCAATTCGGCCCGCGGAGAACGCCTTCGGCGGTTGTGCTTGACGATCAGCGACCACGTCGCCGCGGACTTGAAACAGGCCAAAGCGGTGAACCAGCCCAAGTCGGTGAGCTCGCAGCCCAACTCGCGTTGATAGATCTCGGCGAGTTCGCTGGTCGGGGGCGCGACCCCGGCGGAGGCCGGAACCCGCTGGTACGTCTCGGGGTCGCAGTTGATCAGAAACCAGCCCGCATCGATGCGCGGATCGCCGATCGACCAGATCTCCCAGTCGATCACCGCGGTGATCCGGGCGCTGACGGCCATCAGGTTGCCCAGCCGGAAGTCACCGTGCACCACGCTGGGCCGCAAAGCCCATGGTGCGCACGCCAATAGGGCGTCCCGCACGCCACGCCAGCCCCGCACCAGCTCCGCATCGACGGTCCGCAGCGTGTCGCACCAGCGCTGGACCTCGGAGACCGGATCGGTGACGGCCTCGCCGGCCAGGCCCAAATCGGACGG
This sequence comes from Mycobacterium sp., assembly GCF_035506235.1. Taxonomy (GTDB): domain Bacteria; phylum Actinomycetota; class Actinomycetes; order Mycobacteriales; family Mycobacteriaceae; genus Mycobacterium. The sequence goes on along the minus strand of NZ_DATJPU010000298.1, from coordinate 952 downwards.
CGACAGGCTGTGCAGGGCGGCCATGGCCCGGCACGCATTGCGATAGCGCTCGGCCAGATCGGCAGCCGGCGGGCAGCCGTCGAACAGCGGCTCCACGCAGTCGCCTTGGACCTGGGCCATCACAAACAGCGGCGGGGTATCGGGCGGGCCGCCCGGATCCTCCCACACCACCTCGGGGACCGGGACTTGCGTCGCGGCAAGCGCTTTCATGATGCGGGCCTGACGCAACACGTCGCGGTGCGCGACCGGCTCAACGCCGGGCGGGGCAACCTTGATCACCACCGCCCGGCCGCCGCGCGCACCGCGGAACGTGAGGCTGGACGCGCCCCCGGAGAGTGGGGCGACGTCAACAACGTCCGCGGCCGCGAGTCGCCGGCGCAGCGCGTCGAGGTCGAGCTCGACCAAGTTCATCCAGTCAGCGGGCCGGTTCTCGACCAGCCGACTTCGGCCAGGAAGGACTGCGTGTGCGCGATGCGCCCGGTCATGGTCCGCGGATCGCAGGTGCACAACCGCAGGGCGGTCTCGGTGATCAGATCGATGTCCTCGGTGTCGGTCTTGGCCAGGTCTAGGGTGCCGGCCCCGGGAGTCGCGACGGGGTTGGACGGAGCGGCGGCGTTGACGGCGATGCCGTCGTCATAGAGTTCGGCGGCAAGGCTTTTGGTGAGCCGGTTGAGCGCGGCCTTCGCCGTTGCATAGATGCCGAAGCCCGCGGTCCGGTCGAATTCGGAGAACGGCGGTCCGGGCGGCAGGCCCCCGCCGACCGACGTCAGGTTCAGGATCCACCCACGTCCGCGGTTTCGCATCGCGGGAATCGCCAACTGGCTCAGGTGCAACGGCCCCAGCACGTGCATCTCGATCATCAGCCGGGCCCGCCGTTCGGGAAACCCGTCGAGCGGCCGCAGGAAGGTGACCGCGGCGTTGTTGACCAAGATGTCCGGGGCGCCGACGGCGC
>NZ_DATJPU010000297.1:0-16851 GCF_035506235.1 Mycobacterium sp. | reverse complement strand
GAGGTGCCGGCCCCCGACTACGACGTCGTCGTCTTCGAGAACCGGTTCCCGAGCCTGTCGGGCGCCGGTGGGCCGGCGCCGGCGCCGGCCGATGCCGGCTTCGTGTCCGCCCCGGGAAACGGCCGCTGCGAGGTGATCTGCTTCTCCAGCGACCACACCGGGTCGTTCGCGCAGTTGCCGCCGGCGCACGCCCGGTTGGTCATCGACGCGTGGCGGCACCGCACCGCCGAACTGATGGCCGCGCCCGGCATCGAGCAGGTGTTCTGCTTCGAGAACCGCGGCGAGGAGATCGGGGTGACGCTGACCCACCCGCACGGCCAGATCTACGGCTATCCCTTCCTCCCTCCGCGCACCGCGGCCATGCTGGCGCAGGTCCGCGAACATCGAATTCGGCACGGCGGCAACCTCTTTGCTGACCTGCTGGCGCGCGAGGTCGCCGACGGCGGTCGCATCGTCACGCGCACCGGGCTGTTCACTGCGTTCGTGCCGTTCGCAGCGCGCTGGCCGGTCGAGGTGCACATCTACCCGAACAGGTTCGTGCACAACCTGGTTGAGCTCGACGACGGTGAGCTGGACGGGTTGGCGCGGGTCTATCTCGACATGCTGGAGAGATTCGACCGCATGTATTCGATTCCGCTGCCCTACATCTCGGCGCTACACCAATTCGCCGCAACCCAAGCCCAGTCCGACGGCTACTTCCATATCGAGTTGATGTCGATCCGGCGCAGCGCGAACAAGCTCAAGTACCTGGCGGCCTCCGAATCGGCGATGGACGCGTTCATCAGCGACGTCACGCCCGAAGCCGTGGCCGAGCGACTGCGGGAACTCCGATGACGGTCCGCTACGCCGCCCCGGGACGGGTCAACCTCATCGGCGAGCACACCGACTACAACCTCGGCTTCGCGCTGCCGATCGCGCTGCCGCAGCGCACCGTGGTGACCTTCACCCCCGACGGCGGCGACACCATCACCGTGGCCAGCAATCGCGCGGACGGCGCGGTCCGTTTTCCACTGGGCACCACTCCCGGTCAGGTGACCGACTGGGCCGCCTACGTGGCCGGGGTGGTATGGGCGCTGCGCCAGGCGCGGCACCCGGTGCCCGGCGGCGCGATGTCGATCACCAGCGACCTGGAGATGGGGTCCGGGCTGTCGTCCTCGGCGGCGCTGGAGTGCGCGGTGCTGGGGGCGATCGCATCGGCCGCCGGCATCCAGATCGACCGCGTCGAGCAGGCGCGCCTGGCCCAGCGGGCCGAGAACGAGTATGTCGGCGCCCCAACGGGTTTGCTTGACCAATTGGCGTCGCTGTACGGGGAGCCTTCGACGGCGCTGCTGATCGATTTTCGCGACCTCACCGTCGCGCCGGTGGCCTTCGATCCCGACGGGCGCGGCGTTGTGCTGCTCCTGATCGACTCCCGGGCGCGCCATCGCCACGTCGGCGGCGAGTATGCGGCCCGACGCGCGTCATGCGAGCGGGCGGCCGCAAATTTGCGGGCGTCATCGTTGCGTGAAGTCTGGGATCGCGGGCGCGCGGAGTTGGACGCGATCAACAACCCAATCGATGCCCGCCGCGCACGGCATGTTCTCAACGAGAACGGTCGGGTGCTGGATTTCGTTGCGGCAGTAGATGATTCGGACTACGTTGAAGCCGGCCGCATCTTGACCGCCTCACACGTCTCCATGCGCGACGACTTCGATATCACCACCGAACATATCGATCTGATCGCCGACACCGCGGTACGCGCGGGTGCGCTCGGCGCACGGATGACCGGCGGCGGATTCGGCGGCTGCGTGATCGCGCTGGTGCCGGACAGCCGGGCCGACGCCGTTGCGGACACGCTGCGACGGACGCTGACCAGCGCGGGTCATCCGCGGCCGGTCATCACCCGAACCCGCGCGGCCGCGGGCGCGGGCCCCGGCGGGTGAGCGAGCCGACCGGCTACGTCGAGGTGCGCGCGTACGCCGAGCTGAACGACTTCTTGCCGGCCGAATCGCGGGGGCTGACGGTGCGCCGTCCGTTCCGGGGTCATCAGACGGTCAAGGACGTGCTGGAGGCGATGGGCATCCCGCACACCGAGGTGGACCTGATCCTGGTGAATGGGGCCTCGCGGGGGTTCGGCTACCGCCCGAGCGTCGGCGACCGGATCGCCGCCTACCCGATGTTCGAGGCGCTGGACGTCGCGCCCATCACGAGGCTGCGGCCGGCGCCGCTACGCGATCCGCGGTTCGTCGTCGACGTGAACCTGGGCCGGCTCGCCCGGCTGCTTCGCGTGCTCGGTTTCGACGTGTGGTGGTCCAGTGGCGCCGACGACGCGACCCTGGCCGACGTCAGCCGCGGCGAGCGGCGCATCCTGCTGACCCGCGACCGCGGCCTGCTGAAGCGCCGCACCATCACCCACGGCCTGTTCGTCCACTCCCAGGACCCCGAGGAACAGGCGGTCGAGGTGATCAGGCGACTGGACCTGGCACACCGGCTGGCGCCGTTCACCCGGTGCCTGCGGTGCAACGGGACGCTGGCCACGGTCGGAAAAGACGAGGTGATCGACCAGCTCGAGCCCATGACCCGGCAGTTCTACGGGGAGTTCAGCCGCTGCACAGGGTGTGGGCGGATCTACTGGGCCGGGTCGCACCACGCCCGGCTGGTTGCTCTGGTCGAAAGGCTTCGCCGGCAACTCTGAATCCTGGCGTTAGCCGTAACGCGGCCATAGCTGTAACGTCACGGGTATGCGCCTGACCACGTGCGCCTCGTGCGGCGCTGACTTCTCCGCCCGGTCGGACGCGGTGTACTGCTCCTCGGCGTGCCGGCAGAAAGCGCATCGCGTCCGGACGGCCCATCGGACGGCCGTGCGCCACGAGAGCCTCAGCCAAAGCTCCGGCGCCGCCGGATCGCTGCGGTCTTCGGTCCCCGGCACCGTGCAACGCGCGCGGGAGCAGGTCGATCGATCCCGTGAGCTGTGTGGGATTTCCGAGCGTCACCTGCGGGAGAGCAGGGCCATCCTGCAAAAGCGCGCATCGTGGCCTGGGAATTAGACGGTCAAGCGGCGGCCGTCGAGCAGGCGCTCGCCGGAGGTACACCGCAGCGCGCGGGTTGGTTCCGCTTCTATTTCGAAGACCAGCGCTGGGAATGGTCCGAGCAAGTGCAGCGCATGCACGGCTACGAGCCCGGAACGGTGACACCGACCACCGATCTCGTGTTGTCGCACAAGCACCCCGACGACCGTCGCCAGATGGCCGCGACCATCAACGACATGGTCGAACGCCGCCAGCCATTCAGCACGCGGCATCGCATCGTCGACACCCGCGGCGCCGTCCGCCATGTGGTCGTGGTCGGTGATCAGTTCTGCGACGACGGCGGTGAGGTCATCGGCACCCACGGCTTCTACATCGACGTCACACCGACGTCCACCAGGAAAGCCGAGGAAGCCATCACCGCGAAAGTCGCCGCAATCGCCGGGCGTCGCGGCATGATCGACCAGGCCAAGGGCATGTTGATGCTGGTCTATGGGATCGACGAGGACGCCGCTTTCGATGTGCTCAAATCCCTTTCCCAAGTGCGCAATACGAAGCTGTGGACGCTCGCCCAGCAGATCGCCAAGGACTTCGCCGCGTTGGGCAAAGACGCCATCGCCTCGCGTTCGCGATTCGACCAGAGCTTGCTCACCGCGCACCTGCGCGTGTCCGAGCGTTAGCCTGCCGGAGTCAACCGGACGGCCGCCAGGTGCATCCGGTCGACGGCCTCCGCGAACTCCTCCCGGGTCGGTATGCGCGGGTCGCGAAATTTCAATCCGATCATGCGCTGTGCGCGCTGCACCCCGTAGGACTCGGCGCAGCGATGGTACAGGTCCGAGACGATTTCGCGGTCACGGATGAGCTCACCGCGCATGGCCGTCGTCTTGCCGGCGTAGACCACCTGCGCGGGCGCGCCGTCGCGGAAGTTCTGCTTCCACGGGGCGCCGGTCAGCGCGTAGAGCTGGTGGTCGATCAGGTGGGCGCTCAAGGGAATCGTGTACGGCCGCCCCGTCTTTCGCCCCGTAAAGCTCAGCACCATCAGCTGCTTGCGTGCGGGTCCGGCGAGCGGGGTGCGCAGGAGGAAACTGAGGACGGGGTTGACGAGGCGCAGTAGTGCCGACGGTGGGTGTCCGACTTCTATCGCGTGCGACTGTTCTGCCATGCCAACCACCGTAAGGCCAACCGGGCGCCGCGGCGTAGGGACTTGCGGCGGCAGCGCCGCCTCGTCGGTGGTCAGGGGGTAATGGTCGTTTGGTCGTCGATGATGTTGGTGGCGTCCATCAACGGACCCTGGTCGCTCTCCAGCGAGTCGGCATTGAGCTGGAGCACGTACACCGCACCCTGGGAGGGAATCACCACCGTCTTCTGCGCGACGGCGCGCGTCTTGCCGTCCCTCTGGTACGTGCCGCCCAGCTGCCAGGCCTGGAATCCGGCGAGCGTGGAGGCGTTGCCGTTGCCGGTGCCCTGGTAGCCGGGCAGACCGAGCAGCTCGTTGGGGGCGTACTGGATGATCTTCGCCTGGTCGACGTCACCGGTGAGTTTCGAGTAGAGCGCCGAGATGGTCGGCGGGTCAGCAGGATTCGCCGGCTGTGACAACACAATGCCGCCGTAGGACGTACCGGCGTTCTGGTTGATCTGCCAGCCCGCGGGCACCGGCAGGTCGACAGTGGGGCCGGGATCGCCGTGGTGGATGGGAGTCTCGGTGATGTGGTTGTCGCGGACGTAGTCGGCGATCGTCGGGCCGCCCTGCGCGCTCGGGGTCGCGGAGGTTGCCGACGTCTTGGAAGTAGAAGTAGAAGTCGAGGTGGATGTCGATGTCGACGTCGTCGGCGATGACTTGTTGCTGGAGCCGCACGCCACGAGCGCCACACTCAGCGCTACGGTAATGGTTGCTGCGGTCAACTGTTTCATCGATCAAATCTCCCGAAGATTGGGCCGGTACCAGAGCCAGCCACGCGGAATGAGACTAACCGAAGTCGGGCTCAAAGGTTGCCAGGCAAAATTGGGGACTCCCGGCATGCGCGAAACGCACCGCAACGGGGCGGTTATGCAGTAAGAGACAGCTATGCGGTCACGACGGGCCCTCATCGCGGTGCTCGTTGCGACTGCCGTCTTGCTGACCTTCATCGCGGCGGCCCCGCCGATCGCCTACGACGGCGAGCCGCAGCTGGTCGCCAACCCCGTCGACCACGTCGACACCCTCGTCGGCACGGGAACGGGCGGCGAGGCGGTGGGGGAGATCAACAACTTCCCCGGCGCCACCGTGCCGTTCGGGATGGTGCAGTACTCGCCCGACACCGTCGGCAACTACGCCGGCTACAACTACGACAACCCGCGCTCCACCGGGTTCAGCATGACCCACGCCTCGGTGGGCTGCGCCGCGTTCGGCGACATCTCGATGCTGCCGACCACCGCCCCGGTCGGCGCCCAGCCGTGGAACTCCTGGGAGACGATCGCGCACGACGACACCGAGCAAGGCGCGCCGGGGTTTTACACGGTGCGGTTCCCCGGCACCGGTGTGACCGCAGAACTCACCGCGACCACCCGCACCGGCGTCGGCCGGTTCCGTTACCCGCACAACGGCCGGCCCGCCGTGTTCCACGTCCGTTCCGGAGCGTCGCTGGCGGGCAATTCCCGCGCGGCCATCGAGATCGGCGGGGACAACACCACGATCACCGGGTGGGCTACCAGCGGCGGATTTTGCGGCAAACCGAACGCCTACACGGTGTATTTCGCCATGAAGTTCAGCCAGCCGTTCACCTCCTACGGCTCCTGGGACGGCTATTCGGTGTATCCCGGCGCCCGCGGCGTGGCGTCGCCCTACAGCGGGGGCTACGTGGAGTTCCCGGCCGGCTCGGTGCTCGAGGTGCGGACCGCGATCTCCTATGTCGGCATCGACGGGGCGCGCGCGAACCTGGCGGCCGAAGGCGGTGCGAGCTTCGACGCCGTGCGCGCCGCGGCGGCATCCGAGTGGAACGCCACCTTGTCGTGTATCGCGGTGGCGGGCAGGAACGTTGGCAACGTGGACACGTTCTATACGTCGCTGTACCGCTCGCTGCTGCACCCGAACACCTTCAACGACGCCGACGGACGCTACATCGGATTCGACGGCGTGATCCATACGGTGGAGAAGGGGCGCACCCAGTACGCGAATTTCTCGGATTGGGACACCTACCGGAGCCTGGCCGCTCTGCAGGGACTGCTCTTTCCGAAGCGGGCCAGCGACATGGCCCAATCGCTGGTCAACGACGCCGAGCAGAGCGGATCGCTTCCCCGTTGGGCGCTCGCGAATTCGGCAACCGCCGAGATGAGCGGCGACAACGTGGTCCCGCTCATCGTGAACCTATACGCCTACGGCGCCAAGGACTTTGACGTGCAAGCGGCGCTGCGCTACATGGTCGACGCGGCGACCAAGGGCGGTGCCGGGCGCGGCGGCTACGTGGAGCGCCCGGGCATCGCCACCTACCTGGCGCTCGGCTACGCGCCGCGCACCCTGGAATTTCGCGCCGACGGCAAGATCGTCGACGCGTCGATCACGCTGGAGTGGTCGGTCGACGACTTCACGATCTCCCGCTTCGCCGAATCGCTCGGCGACAGCGCTACCGCCGCCACATTCCAGAGCCGGGCGCAGTACTGGCAAAACCTGTTCAATCCCAGCACCGATTTCGTCTCGCCCCGCGGCGCGATGGGATTCTTCCGCGAGGGTCCCGGATTCTTCGAATCCCCTTTGCTTTTCGGCCAGGACGGCTACGACGAGGGCAACGCCGAGCAATACGTGTGGTGGGTGCCGCATAACGTCGCCGGCCTGGTGACCGCGCTCGGCGGCCGCGCGGCGGTGGCGGACCGGCTCGACCGGTTCACCAAGAAGCTCAACGTCGGCCCTGACGAGCCATACCTCTGGGCCGGCAACGAGCCCGGTTTCGGGGTGCCCTGGCTGTACAACTACATCGGCCAACCCTGGAAGACCCAACTCACGGTCGACCGGGTGCGCGGGCTGTTCGGCCCGAGGCCCGACGGCGAGCCGGGCAACGACGACCTTGGGGCGATGTCGAGCTGGTACGTCTGGGCCGCCCTGGGCCTCTACCCCAGCACCCCGGGAACGCCGATACTGACCTTGGGCGCTCCGCTGTTCGACCGGATCGTCATCGCCCTTCCCGCAGGAAAATTCATCCGGATCTCCGCCCCGGGCGCGTCGGGTCCCCACCACCTGAAGTACATCAGCGGCCTGAGCGTCGACGGGAGAACCACCGATCGCACCTGGCTGCCGGAGTCGATCATCCGCACCGGCGGCGACGTCGCGTTCTCGCTCGCCGCCTACCCGAACAAGGTCTGGGGCACCGCCGATTCCTCCGCGCCGCCGTCGTTCGGTGCCGGAAGTTCCGCGGTCACCGTCAATGCGCCGCAACCAATCCTCCGGATCCAGCCGGGACACACCGGCACCGTGCACGTGGACGCGCAACGGATGGTCGACGCTGCCGGTGGCTACAACATCACCGGGACGTCCGCCGATCCCGGGATCACCGTGGCGCCGGCGTCCGGACAGTTCGGTGCCGACGGATCGGCCGCGACTGACGTCGCGATCACGGCGGCGCCGTCGGTGCCCGAGGAGTACTACGCGGTGTTTCTCACCACGACGGTTGGCGGAACCGCCAGGAAGTCAATCGTTTTCGTTATCGTGACGGCCGAGCCCGACGAACCCTGACGCTCCTCAGAGCATCTCGTTTTCGGTCAACCAGCGCATCACCGGCCAGCCGAGGAACACGGGCAGCCAGCAGGTGATCACGCGATACAGCAGCACCGACGGCACGCTGGTGGCCGGGGGCACGCCGAACGCGGCCAGACCACCGATCAGCGCCGCTTCGACGGCGCCGACACCGCCGGGCGTCGGGGCGGCCGACGCCAGCGTTCCGCCGACCATCGTCACCACCGTGCACGTGACGAACGTCGCACCGCCGCCGAAGGCCTCGATGCTGCACCAGAGTACCAACGCGTTGCCGAGGGTCGTCCCGCTACAGCCGAGCATGATCAGCCCCAATCGTTTCGGTTCCCGCGCAACCTCGACGAGGTCGGCGGTCACCTCCTTCAGCCTCGGACGCAGATCCATCGCCAGCCAGCGCCGCAGCCTGGGGACGAACAGGAATGTGCCGACGCCGCCCAGCGCCACCCCGGCGATCAGGTACAGCACCGTGGCGCTGGGAACGTAGTGCGAGAGGTCCATCGACGCGCCCGCGACCGTGGTGAACAAGATCAGCAATACGATGTGCATGATCACCTGCACCGCTTGCTGCAGCGCCACCGCGGTGGTGGCGCGCACCGGGGACAGCCCGCCCCCCTTCTGCAGGTACCGCGTGCTGAGCGCGAGCCCGCCGACGCCGGCCGGCGTGGTGGTTGCCGCGAAGGTGTTGGCCACCTGGGCTATTGACAGCTTCCAGAAGTCCACCGATTCGTCGGCGCTGGCCCATAACGCGGCTGCCGCACCCACATACGTCAGCGCGGATATCACCAGGCCCAGCAGTGCCCACCACCAGTCAGCCCTACTCACCTGGGAAACGAACGTCGGCACGGTGCTGATGAACGGATACGCGACATAGACCAGCGCGACGAGCAGCACCAGCTGAATGACCTGCCGGCGAGTGAAGCGGGTGATCGTTTCGGGCTTGATCTGATCCGCACCGGTTTGGCGCTTCACCTCCGCGCGGGTGCCGGAGATCACGGCGCCGGAATCGGCGATCGACCGCCGGATGTTTTTTGGCACAGCCGATTTGGTGAGCCGGCGCGAAGCGCTCAGGACGGTGTCTTCGCCGAATGCGTCGATCGCCGCGCCCACCGCGGACTTCGCGTCATACAGCGCCGACGTGGTTACCAGCAGCTGGGCGATGTCGGATTGGAGTTGGGTCTCGGTGGCCCCGTACTCGGCGTTGCCGAATCCGCCGAACAGCGCCGTGCCGCCGTCGACCGTGATCTCGCGGGCGCGCAGGTCGCCGTGGGAGATCTGGTGTTCGTTGAGCGTTCGCAGCGATTTCCACGCGCGGTCAACGGGAGTCATCTTCGCGCATTCGTCGAGCGGAACCCCGCGAACGGGCTTGTGCGCGTACATCATCCATCCCCGGTCGAGGCTGGCGACGGCGATCGTCGACGTGTTGGCGAGGCCCAGGTCGCCGACGGCGATGGTCAGCAGCGCGCGATGCTCGACGGCCCGGCGCATCGACGCCACCAGCGGCGCGGTCTCCCTGGCCCGCAGCCGAAGCTTCCGCCAGACCTGAAGCAACGCACCGCCGCTGCGCTGGTGCGGGCCGTACATTTCGATAAGGGCCGATTCGGAGTCCGCATCGGAGCCTTCGCACACGGCCGACAGGACCAGCGGCCCGGGTCCGGCGGGCCGCACCACCTGCAGCCGGGAGACCACGCATCCGCGTTTGGCCAGCGCCCGCACCACCCCTTCGAGCGGCACCTCGAGAGCGGGCGTGCCGACGACCAGGACCACCAGGGAGCCGACCAACCAACCGACCGCGAGGCCCAGCAAAGAGCGTGCCGGGACTATCGCGCTGACGAACAGGTGGATCGGCACGAAGGCCAGCAGCAGCGCCCACCACCAGTGCCGCCAGCGCGCGGGCAGCCACGGACCCGACACGGTCAGGACGGCCGCGAGCATCGCGATCCACCGCGGGTCGTCCAGGATCTGGGCCAGCATGGTCTGCGGCCGATCCCTCAGGTCGAAATGCCATTGCGGCGCCGAGATGCCGTTGCCGCCGATCGAAAGCGACAGGACGGCGATGAGCCCGGCGGCCGCGTACGCGCCGAGCATTTTCCATTGCCGGGAGGCGACCAAACCGATGAGGATGGCGAACGGCAGCGCCAGGATCGCGATGCCGTACACCAGGTAGACCAGGTCCGACTGGGTGGGGGTCAGCACCCCGACGATCTGCGAGATCGATCGCTCCAGCGCGACCCACTGCGGCCGGGTGATGAGCGAGCCGGCGATCACGATCGCGAAGAAGACCACCGATGCGGCGAGGCGCAGGAGGTCGTTGGTCCGCCGGGTCAGCGGTTGCAGCAAGTTGCCAGAAACGCTGATCTCGCGCCCGTCAACCCGCATGTCGCGATCCTTCGATCCGGGGCCGCAATATTAGCGGCCCGCCGACAACTTAACCGGATATGTCCGCGGCGGCGTGCATGAACCGCACGGACAGCTCGTTCACATGCGGCGCGCGTACGGTCGGCTGGGTAGCCGTGCCAGCGAATTGGAGGATGAGGTGGCCAGAACCGACAACGACACGTGGGAGATCACGGAGAGTGTGGGCGCCACGGCACTGGGCGTCGCGGCGGCCCGCGCGGCGGAAACGGAGAGCGAAAACCCACTGATCAGCGATCCGTTCGCGCGCGTCTTCCTCAACGCGGCGGGAGACGGCATGTGGAACTGGTTCGCGGCCCCGGACCTGCCCGCCGAGATCGCCGAGGCCGAACCCGACCTGAAGCCGCGGATGCAGGGAATGGTCGACTACATGGCCGCCCGGACGTCGTTTTTCGATCGGTTCTTCCTCAATGCAACCCGAGCGACACGCGCGGGCCTACCCCAGGTGGTGATCCTGGCGGCCGGCCTGGACTCGCGGGCATGGCGGCTGCCTTGGCCGGATGGCACCACGGTCTACGAACTCGACCAGCCCAGGGTGCTGGAGTTCAAGTCGTCGACGCTGCGGGAGAACGGCGCGCTGCCGACCTGCAACCTGGTGCACGTCCCGGTCGACTTGCGCCACGACTGGCCGGCCGCGTTGCGGCAGGCCGGTTTTGACGCCTCGCTGCCGAGCGCCTGGTCGGCCGAGGGCCTGCTGCCGTTTCTGCCGGCGGCGGCCCAGGAGTTACTGTTCGAGCGCGTCCACGCGCTCGCCGCCGCGGGCAGCCGGATCGCGGTGGAGGCGCCCGGCCCCGACTTCCTCGACGAGGCCGCCATCGAAAAGCGGCGCGCGGACATGCAGCGGGTCCGCGACCTGATGGCCAAACTCGAGCCGGAACGCGACATCCCCGACGTCCATGAGCTGTGGTATTTCGAGGAGCGCGAGGACGTCGGTGATTGGTTGCGCCGGCACGGCTGGGAGGTGACCGTGACACCGGCCGAAGAGTTGATGGCCAGTTACGGCCGCAGACCCCCGCAGGGCGTCGAAGACGCCGCCCCGAAGACGCTTTTCGTCGCGGCCGAGAAGGAGTGACCGTGGTTCGAACCCACAACGACAGCTGGGAGATCACCGAGAGCGTGGGGGCGACGGCGTTGGGCGTCGCCTCGGCGCGCGCGGCCGAAACCCGCAGCGAGAATCCGTTGATCGAGGACCCGTTCGCCCAGGTCTTCCTCGACGCGGTCGGCGACGGGGTGTGGAACTGGCACTCCGCACCCGCGCTGCCCCCCGAAGTCATCGAGGCCGAACCCGAACTGCCGCTGCAGATGCAGTCGATGGTCGGCTATATGGCTTCGCGGACGGCGTTTTTCGACCAGTTCTTCCTGGACGCGACCAAGGCGGGCATCCGCCAGGCGGTGATCCTGGCGGCGGGACTGGACGCGCGGTCCTGGCGGCTGCCCTGGCCCGACGGCACCAGCGTCTACGAACTCGACCAGCCCAGGGTGCTGGAGTTCAAACTGTCGACGTTGACCGAGCACGGCGCCCGGCCCGCCTGCAACCGGGTCGCCGTCGCGGTGGACCTGCGTCAAGACTGGCCGGCGGCGTTGCGGCGGGCGGGATTTGACCCGTCGGCGCCCAGCGTCTGGTCGGCGGAGGGGCTGATGCCCTATCTGCCCGCCGCGGCCCAGAAATTGCTGTTCGAACGCATCCAGGAGCTCACGGCCGCGGGCAGCCGGGTGGCCGTGGAGGCGCTGGGTCCGAAGTTCCTCGACCCCGAGTTCCGCGCCAGGCGCCGCGAGCGGATGGAGCGGATTCGCGCGTTGATGGCCAAGGTGGACCCGGACCGCGAGATTCCCCGCACCGACGAGCTGTGGTACTTCGAGGAGCGCGAGGACGTCGGTGACTGGTTCCGTCGCCACGGCTGGGACGTGACCGTGACGCCGTCCGACGAGCTGATGGCCGGCTACGGCCGCAAAGCCCCGAAAGAGGTCGAGGACGAGGTTCCGGGGAACCTTTTCGTGGTCGCGGAGCGGACAGCGAGCTAGCGGCCCGGCTTTTCGTGCCGAGCGGGTAACTGCTGCGAGAAAACGGCCGCGAAGATCTCGCGATGGTTGCACGTTCGGCGATGACGACACGCTGGTCTGACCACTTGACGTCTGACCTCCGACCGCCCACACTTTCCGCATGGCGCTGCAGCCGGTGACTCGCCGATCGGTGCCCGAAGAGGTCTTCGAGCAGATCGCCACCGGTGTGCTGAGCGGCGAGATGCAGCCCGGTGAGGCGTTGCCCAGCGAGCGCCGGCTGGCGGAGGTGTTCGGCGTCTCCCGGCCCGCGGTCCGCGAGGCGCTCAAGCGACTTTCGGCGGCCAGTCTGGTCGACGTGCGTCAGGGCGGCGTCACCACCGTGCGCGACTTCCGGCGGCATGCCGGCCTGGACCTACTGCCGCACTTGCTGTTTGCCAACGGCGCGCTCGACCCCGCGGTTTTCCGCAGCATGCTCGAGGCGCGGCTGCGCATCGGCCCGAAGGTCGCGGAGCTCGCAGCCGAACGGCACGGACCCGAGTTGGCCGAATCGCTCGAGGATTCGCTGCGCACGCTCGAGGCCGAGAAGGACCCGGTTCAGTGGCAGCGCGACACGCTCGCGTTCTGGGAGCATGTGGTCGACGGCGCCGGTTCGATCGTATTCACGTTGATGTACAACGCGTTTCGCGCCGCATATGAGCCGGCATTGGCTGCGCTGGGCACCGCCATGACCGCCGAGGGCACGCGGCCGGACGCGTACCGGAAATTGGCCGACGCTATCTGCGCCGGCGATCCCGCCCGGGCGCGCAAAGCCGGCCATGACGTGCTCGAGCTCACGAACGCCGTGATGACGGCTGCGCTCGACCGCCGGGGCAGGCGGCGATGAGCGCCCACACCGTGGTCACCAATTATCTCCGCGGCCAGATCCAGCCCGGGGTCGACGCGATCGGCGGGTTCTTCCGCACCTGCGTGCTGACCGGAAAGGCGCTGTTTCGCCGCCCCTTCCAGTGGCGGGAGACGATCGAGCAGGGCTGGTTCCTCACCAACGTCTCCTTACTGCCGACCCTGGCGGTCGCGATCCCGCTGACAGTGCTCATCATCTTCACGCTCAACATCCTGCTGGCGGAGTTCGGCGCGGCCGACATCTCCGGTGCGGGCGCGGCGCTGGGTGCGGTGACGCAGCTGGGGCCGCTCACCACGGTGCTGGTGATCGCCGGCGCGGGATCCACCGCGATCTGCGCCGACCTGGGCGCCCGCACCATCCGCGAGGAGATCGACGCGCTGGAGGTGCTGGGCATCGACCCGATCCACCGGCTGGTGGTGCCCCGCGTCGTCGCCGCGACCATCGTCGCCACCCTGCTCAACGGCGCGGTGATCACCATAGGCCTGGTCGGCGGATTCATCTTCGGCGTTTACATCCAACACATCTCGGCCGGCGCCTACGTCAGCACGCTCACCCTGGTCACCGGCCTGCCCGAGGTGATCATCTCGGTGGTCAAGTCGGCGACGTTCGGAACGATCGCCGGGCTGGTCGGCTGTTATCGCGGGCTGACCACGAAGGGCGGCCCCAAGGGCGTGGGGATCGCCGTCAACGAGACGCTGGTGTTGTGCGTGATCGCGCTGTTCGCGGTCAACGTGGTGCTCACCACGATCGGCGTGCGGTTCGGGACGGGGCGCTGACGTGTCGACTAACGCCGTACTCCGCGCCCGCTACCCACGAACGGCCGCCAACCTCGACCGCTACGGCGGCGGAACGGCCCGAAGGCTTTGGCAAATCGGGATTTTCGCAAGGTTCACGCGGATCAGCATCGGGGAGATCGGGTGGGCGTTGCGCCGCTACCGGCGCGAGACGTTGCGACTCATCGCCGAGATCGGCATGGGCACCGGCGCGATGGCCGTCGTCGGCGGGACGGTCGCGATCATCGGGTTCGTCACGCTGTCCGGCGGTTCGCTGATCGCCATCCAGGGCTTCGCATCGCTGGGCAACATCGGCGTCGAGGCGTTCACCGGATTCTTTGCCGCACTGGCCAACACGCGCGTCGCCGCGCCGATCGTCGCCGGTGTCACACTGGCCGCCACGGTCGGCGCCGGGGCCACCGCGCAGTTGGGCGCCATGCGAATCAGTGAGGAGATCGACGCGCTGGAAGTCATGGGCATCAAGTCGATCTCGTTCCTGGTCTCCACCCGGATTCTGGGCGGGCTGGCGGTGATCGTGCCGCTGTACGCCCTGGCGCTCGACATGGCTTTCACGTCGGGACAGGTTGTCACGACCGTGTTCTACGGACAGTCGAACGGCACGTACGAGCACTACTTCCGCACCTTCCTGCGCCCCGAGGACGTGGGCTGGTCGGTGGTGGAGGTCGTCATCATCGCGGTCGTGGTGATGGTCACCCATTGCTACTACGGCTACACCGCCAGCGGCGGCCCGGTCGGCGTCGGCCAGGCGGTGGGCCGATCCATGCGCTTTTCGCTGGTCTCGGTGGTGGTCGTTGTCCTGCTGGCCCAGTTGGCGCTCTACGGCGTCGACCCGAACTTCAATCTCACGGTGTAACGGCCATGGCGACGCCCGTGACCCGCAAGAACCGACGCGCGTGGGTGTACGTCGAGGGCGTCGTCCTGCTGTCGGTCTGCGCGCTGGTTCTGGCGCTGGTGTACCTGCAATTTCGGGGCGATTTCACGCCGAAGGCCGAGCTGACAATGGTGGCTTCGCGGGCGGGCCTGGTGATGGAACCGGGGTCGAAAGTCACCTTCAACGGGGTGGTGATCGGCCGGGTGGCCGCCATCTCGGAAATGGAGCGGGAGGGCAAACCGGCGGCCAAGCTGATGCTGGACGTGAATCCGCGCTACCTGAGCCTGATTCCCGCCAACGTGGTGGCCGACATCGAGGCGGCCACCCTGTTCGGCAACAAGTACGTGTCGCTGGTCTCACCGGAAAACCCAACCCGGCAGCGCCTCTCGCCGCATGACGTGATCGACGTGCGGTCGGTGACCACCGAGTTCAACACGCTGTTCGAGACGGTCACCTCGATAGCCGAGAAGGTGGACCCGATCGAGCTGAACGCGACGTTGTCGGCGCTCGCGCAGGCGCTGAACGGGCTCGGGGGCAAGTTCGGGGAGTCGCTCGTCAACGGGAACGAGATTCTGGCGCAACTGAATCCGCGGATGCCGCAGATCCGGTACGACGTGCGGCGGTTGGCGGACCTGGCCGACGTCTACACCAAGGCTTCGCCCGATTTGTGGGACTTTCTGCGGAACGCGCTGACCCTCGCGCGCACACTGACCAGGCAACAGGGCGACCTGGATGCCGCGTTGTTGGCGGCGGTGGGCGTGGGCCGCACCGGCGACGATATCTTCGCCAGGGGCGGGCCGTACCTGGCGCGCGGGGCCGCCGATCTGGTGCCCACCGCCGAACTGCTCGACACCTACAGCCCCGAAGTGCTCTGCACCATCCGCAACTTCCACGACGCCGCGCCGGAAGTCGCAAAGGCCGCCGGCGGCAACGGTTATTCGCTGTCGGCGGCCGGATCGCTCATCGGGGCGCCCAATCCCTATGTCTATCCGGACAACTTGCCGCGGGTGAACGCTCGCGGTGGACCCGGTGGGCGGCCGGGCTGCTGGCAGAAGATCACCCGGGATTTGTGGCCGGCCCCGTATCTGGTGATGGACACCGGTGCCAGCCTCGCGCCCTACAACCACCTCGAAGTCGGCCAGCCACTGGCCGCCGAATACGTCTGGGGCCGCCAATACGGGGAGAACACGATCAACCCATGACGAGGAGTCCATGAAAATCACCGGCACAGCTGTCAAACTCGGCGTCTTCTGGCTGGCGCTGTTGATGTTCACCGTGATGATCATCGTCGTGTTCGGCCAGGTGCGATTCGGCCGCACCACGGGGTACTCCGCGGTGTTCACCGACGCGGGCGGGCTACGGGCCGGACAGTTCGTCCGCGCGTCGGGAGTCGAGGTCGGCAAGGTCGCCAAGGTGACGCTGATCGACGGCGACGCGCGGGTGTTGGTGGACTTCAACGTGGATCGCTCACTGCCACTGGACAAAGCGACGACGGCGTCGATCCGCTACCTCAACCTGATCGGCGACCGCTACCTGGAGCTCACCCGCGGCGACAGCGGTCAGCGCCTGGCGCCCGGTGGCACGATCCCGCTCGAGCACACCCGGCCGGCGCTGGATCTCGACGCGCTGATCGGCGGGTTCCGCCCGCTTTTCAAGGCGCTGGACCCGAACAAGGTCAACAGCATCGCCCAGTCGATCATCACCGTGTTCCAGGGGCAGGGCGCCACGATCAACGACATCCTCGACCAGACCGCGGCCCTGACCGCCTCGCTGGCCGACCGCGACAAGGCGATCGGCGAGGTGATCACCAACCTGAACACCGTGCTGGGCACGACCGTCAAGCATCAAAAGGCTTTCGACCGAACGGTCGACAACTTGGAACTGCTGATCACCGGCCTGAAGAACAGGGCCGATCCGCTGGCCTCGGCGGCGGCACATATCAGCGACGCCGCCGGAACCCTGGCCGGGCTGCTGGCCGAGGACCGGCCGTTGCTGCACGGCACCTTTGGGCACCTCGAGGTCATCCAGCCGCCGCTCATCAACGACCTGCCGACGCTTGACGACGTGCTGGCCAAGCTGCCGGGCGCGTTCCGCATCATCGGCCGCGCCGGCGGCATCTACGGCGACTTCTACAACTTCTACCTGTG
>NZ_DATJPU010000296.1:0-30582 GCF_035506235.1 Mycobacterium sp. | reverse complement strand
CCGCGGCGTCGCCAGGACGCCGCCCCGCCGCGAGCCTGCCCTTGAGGCTGGCGACAGATTCGAAACCCCGGCTGTCCATCCAGTCGCGCAGACCGTCCACCAGCGTGGTCAGATGATCGGGACCGTGCTTCAGCAGGGCTGAGGTCGTCATCACCACATCCGCGCCGGCCAGCAGATATTTGACGACTTCGTCACGGCTCCACACGCCGGTGGTAGCCGCAATCGAGGCTTCCAGATGTCGCGACAGTAGGGCGATCCACATCAATGGCAGCCGGATTTCGTAAGGTGTGCTGAGCTGTAGGTCTATCTGCGGCGCCAGCGACGCCAGGTCGATGTCGGGTTCGTAGAAACGGTTGAACATCACGATGCCGTCGGCGCCGGCCTGCACCAGTTTCGTCGCCATGTTCCCGGGTGAACTGAAAAACGGGGCGATCTTGACTGCGACTGGCACGCTGACCGTCGCCTTCACCCCGCGAAGTATTTCGGCATAACTGTCTTCGAGCATCGCACCGGTCTCGGCTGGGTCGGCGGGAACGCGGTAGATGTTCAGCTCGATGGCGCTGGCGCCGGCCTGTTCCAGCCGACGCGCGAAATCGACCCAGCCGGCAGCGGATTTCGCGTTCAGGCTGGCGATGATCGGCACGTCCGCGCATTCCGATGCGCGGCGGAGCAGCTCCAACCGGCTCTCCAGCCCGCCCAGATCGGCGGTCACCTCAGGGAAATATCCCGTCGCCTCCGGCTGTGTCTCACCCCCCTGTTCGCGCAATGCCGCCTCTGCCAACTCCTCGGCGACGACCTGCTCTTCGTAGATCGAGGCCATGACGATCGCGGCGGCCCCGGCATCGGCGAGCCGTCGGATGCCGTCGAGATCGGAGCTGAGCGGCGATGCCGAGGCGACGATCGGGTGCTTCAGCTCAAGCCCCAGATATCGGGTCCCAAGGTCGAATTCGGTCATTGGGTGACGTCCTCCCAATGCGGCAGGAAGCGGCTGCCATCCCGCGCGGCGAGGTCTTCGTAGAGCCGGTAGCGTTCGTTTGCGGCCGCCTCGGCCTGCTGCAGCAGTTCGGCCGCCACTTCGGGATGCGTTTTCTTCAGTGTCGTATAGCGAAGCTGGCGATAGGCATAGTCTTCCAACGGGATTCGCGGGCGCGGGGAGTCAAGCCGGAACGGGTTCATACCCTTTTTGCGCATCGTCGGGTCGAAGCGGAACAGCGGCCAGTGGCCGCTCGCCACCGCACGTGCCTGCAGCTTCATGCCAGCACGCATGTCGATCCCATGGGCAATGCACTGCGAATAGGCAAGAACGATGGACGGGCCTTCGTACGCCTCTGCCTCGCGCAGCGCGATCAGCGCCTGTTCGGAGTTCGCGCCGAGCGCGATCTGCGCCACATAGACATTGCCGTACGCGACGGCCTGAATGGCAAGATCCTTGCGCGGCACCCGCTTACCTGCAGCTGCGAATTTTGCCGACGCCCCAAGCGGGGTTGCCTTCGACGCCTGGCCTCCGGTGTTTGAGTAGACCTCGGTATCCAGGACGAGGATGTTGACGTCGCGGCCCTGCGCCAGCACATGGTCGAGCCCGCCATATCCAATGTCATAGGCCCAGCCGTCGCCACCGACGATCCACACGCTGCGACGCACCAAGAAATCGGCCACGCTCATTAGCATCTTCGCATCGCTCGAGTCGATCCGTTTCAGCTTGTCCCTCAGGGCCGCAACGCGGGCGTGCTGCGTCGCGTAGTCGGACTCGCTGCGCTGTTCGGCATCGAGCAGCGCCCTGACCAGATCCTCACCGACCTGCGAAGCAAGCGTCTCCAACAGGCCTCGGGCGAGGCTCGTCTGCTCGTCAATTGCCAGCCGGTAGCCCAAGCCGAATTCGGCGTTGTCCTCGAATAGCGAATTCGACCATGCCACACCGCGGCCCTCCGCGTTGGCCTTCCAGGCATGGGCGGGGGTGTTGCCGGCGTATATCGACGAACACCCCGTCGCGTTGGCGATCTGCAGGCGGTCGCCGAAAAGC
Organism: Mycobacterium sp.; assembly: GCF_035506235.1. Taxonomy (GTDB): domain Bacteria; phylum Actinomycetota; class Actinomycetes; order Mycobacteriales; family Mycobacteriaceae; genus Mycobacterium. The sequence goes on along the minus strand of NZ_DATJPU010000296.1, from coordinate 28,562 downwards.
TGTGAGATCAACTTCAGATACGGCGTTTCGCCGCAACCGGCACAGGCGCCGCAGAATTCGAAGAGTGGCTCCAACAGTTGCACCCCACGCACATTGGCGAAGTTCACCCGCTGGCGGTCGGGCGTGGGCAGCGTGTCGAAAAACGCGATGTTTTCCCGCTCTTGGTTGAGGATGGGCAACTTCTCGTCCATGTTGATGGCACGCCGGTCGTCGCCGGTCTGGCTATACGCCGGGCAATTCTCGACACAGACACCGCATCCGGTGCAGTCCTCGACGTAGATCTGCAACGTAAAACGCGAGTCGGGATAACCCCGCGCATTGACCGGGGCGGACTTGAAGCCGTCGGGTGCGCCTTCGAGCCCCGTTGCAGGATATGTCTTCGCGCGAATGACACTGTGTGGGCAGACGATGCTGCATTGGCCGCACTGGATGCACAGGTCCGGATCCCAAATCGGCACCTCGACGGCGATGTTGCGCTTCTCGTATTTCGTCGTGCCCACGGGAAATGTGCCATCTGCGGGGATGCGGCTGACCGGGATGTCGTCGCCACGTCCGGCCATGATCTCTCCGGTGACCTCCCGGATGAACTCCGGCGCCGTCGGCGGAACGATCGGTGGGACATCATGTGTGCTGGTAACCGCTCCGGGGACCTCGACTTCATGCAGGGCGTCGATCGCGGCGTCGACGGCGGCGAAGTTCAGCTTCACAACCGCGTCGCCCTTGCCGGCATAAGTCTTTTGGACGAAGCGCTTGATCTCGGCCACGGCCTGCACCGGCGGTAAAACATCGGCCAGATGAAAAAAGCACGTCTGGAGAATCGTGTTCACCCGCGGCCCAAGCCCGTTCTGCCGCGCCACCTCGGACGCATCGATGACATAGAAGCGCAGTTCCTTGTCGAGGATCTGCTTCTGGACCTGACGCGGAAGCTCATCCCAGACTTCGTTCGGTCCGTATGGGCTATTGAGCAGGAACGTTGCACCGGGAACTGCCGGGCTGAGTATGTCGCGCTTGGCGAGAAAGCTGAACTTGTGGCAGGCGACGAGATCAGCATGACGGATCAGGTAGGGCGCAGTGATCGGGCTCTTACCGAAACGCAGGTGTGATGCTGTCTCCCCTCCCGATTTATGGGAGTCGTAATCGAAATACGCTTGCGCATAGCGATCGGGCGCCTCGCTTAGAATCTTGACGCTGTTCTTGTTGGCTCCGACTGTGCCGTCGGCACCCAACCCGAAAAACACACAGCGGACGGTGTCTTCAGGCTCGATATCCAGCGTCCGGTCGTAGTCGAGGCTGGTTTGGCTGACGTCGTCGATGATCCCGACGGTGAAGTGATTCCGGAAATCGGGTTTCTTCAGCTCGTCGAATACGGCCTTGGCCATCCCCGGGTGGAAATCCTTGGAGGACAGGCCGTACCGGCCGCCGATCACCCGCGGCATGTGTCGCAGCCGGCCTGCCGCGACGGCCTCGGCGAGCACGGCCACGACATCGGAGTGGAGTGGCTCCATGGGCGCGCCGGGCTCCTTTGTCCGGTCGAGCACTGCGATCGAGCGGACGGTTTCGGGCAGCGCATTCAGAAAGCGTTCGGCAGAAAACGGTCGATACAGCAAAACCTGTATTGCGCCGACCCTTTCGCCCTGCCGGTTGAGCCACCGCGCCGTCTCGCGCACGACCTCGGCACTCGAGCCCATGCTGACGACCACACGCTCGGCGTCGGCGGGGCCGTCATAGCGGAACAGTGAATAGTGCCGTCCGCAAAGGGTTCCGAGATGATCCATGGCCGACTGAACGATCTCAGGGACTTTGGCGTAGAAGGGGTTGACTGCTTCCCGGGTCTGGAAGTAGGTATCCGAGTTTTGCCAGGTTCCCCTGATGACCGGATGCTCCGGGCTGAGGCCGCGCTCGCGATGGGCGCGCACCAGATCGTCATCGATCATCGCCCTGATTTGAGCGTCCGGGATCAGCGACACCTTGTTGTACTCGTGTGAGGTGCGAAAGCCGTCGGTGAAGTGGATGAAGGGAACCCTCGCCGCCAGCGTCGCGGCCTGCGCAACCAACGCGAGATCATGGCCTTCCTGCACCGAACCTGCCCCGAGAATGGCAAAGCCGGTGCCGCGTGCCGCCATGATGTCCTGGTGGTCGCCGAAGATCGACGACGCACCGGCGGCCAGCGCCCTTGCTGCCACATGGAATACCGTCGACGTCAGCTCTCCGGCAATCTTGTACATGTTGGGCAGCATCAGCATCAGGCCCTGCGACGCGGTGAAGGTCGTGGTCAGCGCGCCGCTTTGCAGCGAACCGTGGACACAGCCCGCGGCGCCCCCCTCGGACTGCATCTCCTGCACGACGGGGATACTGCCCCAGACATTCCTGATGCCCTGATCCGACCAGGCATCTGCCAGTTCTGCCATCGTCGACGAGGGCGTGATCGGATAGATGGCGCAGACCTCGTTCACGCGATAGGCGATATGGGCAACCGCGGTGTTGCCGTCCATGGTGGCGGTCTGATCGGTCATGTGTGCCTCTAGGTCCGTACCTTGAAACTGCTTGGCGCCAACGGCTCGCCGAGACTTCCGAGAGGCGGCGACTCGCCCTGCGGTTCGGGAACCATCTCGATGGCGTGGCAGGGGCACTGTTCGAAACACGTTGCACAGCCGGTGCAAAGGTCCATGCTGACGTGGTAACCGTGCCCGGGGCCGAGGCGCGTGATCGCCTGTTCGGGGCAGGCCGCGTAGCAATTGTCGCATTCGAAACAGTTGCCACACGACAGGCAGCGCCGCGCCTCATAGCGCGCCTGCGCTTCATCGAGGCCAGCGACAATTTCGCCGAACCCCGTCCGCTGGGCGACCGGCAGCTTCTGCTGTTGGCTGCGCGGCGCGTCCAGATAGTCCAGCAGATGGAGCATGTCGAACGTGACCAGCGGATGCGATATCGGACGTTGGTAGGTCTCGCCGCGCATCCAGGCATCGATAGCGCGGGCCGCGAGCTTGCCGTGTCCGACCGCTATTGTCATAGTCCGCGCGCCGCCGATGCAGTCGCCGCCGGCAAAGATCCCGGGATGACCGGTCATCAACACCTCGTCGACCTCAACGACATCGTCGGGCGTGATCTTGACGTCCGCCGCGCTGCGCAACAATGACAGATCGCTGTGCTGCCCGACTGCCAGCACGACCGACTCGGCGGCGATCCGCTCGGTCTCGCCGGTCGGGGTGACGCTGCCGTCGGGGTTCATTTTGAGCTTTTCGATCACGATGCCGTCCGCGCCGAACTGCCCCACGGTGCTCAGCCACTTGATCTTCACGCCCTCGGCAAACGCTTCACTGGCCTCGGCCGGCTGCGCTTTCATACGAGCCACATCGGAGCGGTAGACCAGCAGCGCGTCCTCAGCCCCCAGCCGCCGGGCGGTGCGCGCGGCATCCACGGCTGTATTGCCGCCGCCGATGACCGCTACCGAACGACCAAGCTTGGGCGCCTTGCCCTCTTGCACCTCGTCAAGCAGGGTGACCGCATCGATGATCTTCTTGCCGTCCATGGCCGGAATGTTCAGGTGATTGGCTTCTTGCGCGCCCACCGCGACGAAGACCGCGTCGAAGCCGCCCTTCTGTTTTTCGGCCACCACATCATCGACCCGCTGGCCGCATTGAAGCGCAATCCCGGCCATGGCGGTGATGCGGCCGATCTCCTTGCGCAGCGGCGCGCGCGGCAGGCGGTAGGCCGGAATTCCGAAGGTCATCATGCCTCCGGGTTCGCCGGCGCCGTCACGGATCTCGACGTGATGGCCCATCCGCGCAAGGTGGTAGGCGCAGGCCAACCCGCCCGGTCCGGCTCCCACAACCAGCACCTTCCTGCCGCTCGGCGGTGCGACCGACACCCGCCAACCCTTGTCAGCCGCGAGATCGCCGAGGAAACGCTCTACTGCGTGAATTGCGACCGGCGCGTCCAAAGATGCGCGGTTGCAGCTGCTTTCGCAGGGGTGATAGCAGGCTCGCCCATGCGTCGACGGAAGCGGGTTGTCATCAACCAGCGCACGCCACGCCTCTTCATATTCTCCGGCCTGAGCCTGTGCCAGCCAAGCCTGGATATTCTCTCCGGCCGGGCAGGCGTGGTTACATGGCGGAAGAAGATCAACGTAGACGGGCCGTTGCCAACGCTGACTGCCCACACCCCTGCGCGTCGTCTCCTGCAGGACTTGCGTCATATCAGGCAACTTCAAAGAACACACAATCGAAGCACCTCCACCGCAGCTTGAGTCGTGTTCACCTACCTATTTGGTAGCGGTTTCACCCGAATCGGATTGTGCCGCCTGGCTTCAGCTGTTTCGTCTCGCCACGGCATTCGACCTCGATCGGCGCGGCGACGCCGCTCTCGGCACTGAGCTGCGCGCTGCGCCCACTGACCCACAGGTGTAACCGATGGCCGCGGTAGCGCAACGTGAACTCCAACTTGCCAAGCGATTTCGGCCACAGCGGTTCGAGTACAACCCGGTCACGGCGAAGTTCCAGCCCGGTGAAGCAGCGCTGCACGAGGTCGATTGTGCCCGCCATCGCGGCCAGGTGTATCCCTTCGGCCGTGGTGCCCTTTTGGATGTCGACGACGTCGGAAGCCATCGCCTGGTCGAAGTATTGCATCGCTTGATTACGATTGCCGCGAGCCAAGACCCAGGCGTGCACGAGGGCGCTCAATGTGGAGCCGTGCGAGGTGCGGGATTGGTAGTAGTCGACCGTCCTCGGTATCTGTTCGGGCGCGAAGCGGTATCCAAGCTGGCCGAAGAGATCGTACAGCTCGTCGGAAGACAACAGGTAGAACAGCATCAACGCGTCGGCCTGCTTGGAGGCCTTGTAGTTGTTGACGCTGTCGTTTTCGGCCTCGAGGATGCGATCGAGCCGCTGCAGGTTGTCGTATCGCTTGCGGTAGCTCTCCCAGTCCAATTCGCGCAGCAGCTCGTAGCCCTCGAATTGGCTGATCACGCCGTCGTGGAAGGGCACGAACATGCGCAGGCTCACATCCTGCCAGTGCTCAAGGTCCTTGTCGTCGATGCCGAGCGTCTCCAGCAGGGCGACTCGGTAGTAGATCGGTATGTGCTCGAGGGCCTCCAGCGCGCGCAGGATCGTCCAGACCGCCATCACATTGGTGTACGCGTTGTTGTCGATGCCGTCGTAGCCACGGCCGGGGTATCCGGAATGAAACTCGTCGGGCCCGATAACACCGCGGATCACGTAGCGTTCGCGCGCCGGATCGAAGGTCGCCAGGCTCACCCAGAATCGGGCGATGTCGGCCAGCATCTCCGCCCCATAGTCGATGAGGAAGCTGATGTCGCCGGTGACCTGATAGTACTGCCACACGTTGTAGGCGATCGTGATGCCGATGTGATGGGCCCGTGCGCTCGGATCGGGAAGCCACCGGCCCGAGCGCGGGTTGAGATGCATTTGCTGGCTTTCCTCGCGGCCGTCGCTGCCCGACTGCCACGGGAACATTGAGCCAGCGTAGCCGGCCTCTTTAGCCGCTCTGCGGGCCTCGGGCAACCGTCGGTACCGGTACAACAGTAGCGCTCGAGTCACCTTGGGCAGCTTGATGTTCAGCACCGGAAAGATGTACAGCTCGTCCCAGAAGATGTGCCCTCGGTATGCCTCGCCATGCAGCCCACGCGCGGGCACCCCGACGTCGATATCAGCGGTGTGCGGCGAAAGCGTTTGCAGAAGGTGCAACTGGTGAACGCGCAGGATCCGCAGTGCGTTGGCGTCTCGGCCCATCTCGATGTTGAAGCGCTCCCATAGGTGTGCCCACGCGAACTGGTGGCCACGTTCGAGCTCTGCGTATCGGCCGAGGCGGTTGAGCTCGCGTTCGGCCTCGGTGGCGGGTTCCGATATCCCATGGTCACGTCCCGTAAAGAGCGTGGCAAGCTTTTCGAGGATGACGGACTCGCCCGCCGCGATGTCGAGGGCGATGTCATGCCCGATTCGGGCCTCATCCCGCACGATGCGATAATCGGCCGCGACCGGCTCATCGTTGCGCCACACGGTGTTGCGCGCCGCGACTCCGATTCGAATCTTCGACTGACTTGTTTCGGCTTCCAAAACCACCGAGTCATTCGACAATTCCCCTATGCCACATAGGTTCAGATGGCGCGACGACAGGTCGCGGTAACGCTCCACGCCCGTGTTTTGAACATCGCCGTCGATGAGGGATCGAAACTCCAGCCGTCCCGACCAGTTTTCGGCCAGCACTGTCGTTTCCATCGCGCCCACATGGTGACGGTGCATCGCGACGAATCGGCGCTGCGTCAGACTGGTCGTGCGGCCGGATTCGTCGCGAAACCGTATTTCGCGGGTGAGTACCGCACGGCGCAGGTCGATGGTGATCAGATAGCTCAACAGCGTGGTGTCGTCGATGTCGAACCACGGACCGCCGTCGATCCGAAACGTCAACGCCAGCCAGTTAGGCAAGTTCACCATGCTTTCGTTGTCGATGGTGGTGCCGGCGAGTTGGTCGGTCAGCCGATTGTAAAGACCTGCGACATATGTGCCCGGGTAGTGAAACTGGCCGGCGCGCGACTCCGGTGCGCATCCGCGGACAGCGAAATAGCCATTGCCCATGGTGCACAACGCCTCGCGCATGCGCTCGTCACGGGGCTCATAGCCCCCGTACGTCATCGTCCACGGATTGTTGGAAGTGTCCTGCTCGTCGGCGAGCTGCTCGGAGAGCCGCTTGACGGACCGGCGCACCGCTTCGGGATTGTCGAGCGCGAACCGCGCCGACGACCGTCGATCGCCGTCCTCGGCGTGGCGCACGACAATTCCGACACCGTTGTGACGCACCGCGTCGAAGGCGTCCTCGTCGGTGAGGTCGTCGCCGACGTAGATCGGGAAAGTCGGTCCTTGGCCGTCGACTTGCTCGAGGATCCACTCGACCGTTTTGCCCTTGTCCCAGTCCAGGTTTGGTCGCACCTCGATGACCTTGCGGCCCGATGTCGTCCGTAGGCCGTTGCGCTGTCCGATGATCCGCACCGCAGTGGTGACCTCTGCGACCCGGTCGGACGCGACGTTGCGGTAATGCACGGCGACGGAGAAACGCTTGTTTTCCACCAGTACACCGTCGATGCCCGACAACCGATTGCTCAGTTCTGCCGCGGCGTGCTCGAGCACGCCGACGGCCGCCATGGCTTCGTCGTTCTGATAATGCGTGCCCTCGGGTGCGGTCAGCTCGAAGCCGTGGCTTCCCGCATACCAGAGACCGGGCAGGCCGATGCGTCCCCGAATGTCCTCCATGGCGCGATCGCTCACCACGGCCACCGGGCAGTGCGACGCCAACGAGTTCAACGCGTCGGCCATCCCGGGGATCAGCGTGGCGGCACCGGGGTCGTCGACGATCTCAGATAACGTCCCGTCGAAATCGAAGAGCACCACGGGTCGCCGCATGGCGATCATGGTGGACATCTCTCCGTAGGAATCCAGCACGTCCGGCAGCGCCGACATCTTTTCGAAACCGGTTGCGACCCTGACGGCGACCATATCCACAACCACCGCGTCGGCCCCTGACTGAAGCAGCTCCTCGCCGTGATCCGTGCGGTCCACGCCAATGACGAGCGCGAATCCGCCGTCGCGCCCGGCGGTCACGCCGGCCTCCGAGTCCTCGGCGACCACGCATCGATCCGGACGGACCCCCACCCGCCTGGCTGTTTCGAGCAAAACCGCGGGATCGGGCTTGCCGGGCAGCCCGAGCTCCTTGGCGACCACGCCGTTGACGCGAACCGGAAAGAGATCCGCGATCCCGCCAGCCTGCAGAATATGTTCGCAGTTGCGGCTGGCCGAGAAGACGGCCGTGCCGATGCCCAGCTGCTGTAGTTGCCGCACCAGCTCGACGGTCGACTCGAACACCCGCACGCCGGAGGCCAACAGGTCTAGAAACAGCTTCTGCTTCCGATTGCCCAGGCCGCATACGGTGTCATCGGTATCGTCCGTCTCGGTGCCCCACGGCAGCGAGATGCCACGGGACTTCAAGAAGTCCGCCACCCCGTCATACCGCGGTTTGCCATCGACGAAATGCCGATAGTCGGCGTCGGTGAACGGCGCGTGATCCTCGCCAGGTGCCTCGGGCCGCGAGGCAAGGTAATCGTTGAAGAGGGCGGCCCACGCCGCCTGATGGATCCATGGGGTGTCAGTCACCACACCGCCGAGGTCGAAGATCACCGCGTCGTGATAGCGCGGGTCGATAGTTATGGGAAACTTCATGGCCAGCGTCCCTTCCATTGAGCAAATGGTGCACGCTGAGCGCGCCGAAACGCGTTGGCGAGACGACCATATCGCCGTTGAGGTATCACCCCGCAAGGGCTGGACATGAAATGAGGCCCAATGGCCAACAACTTGGTGACCTATGCCCTCTAGGAACGTGTCTCCCGGACTCTCGGCGTCGTGCCAGAGCGTGGAAGGACGGCGAAATGCGCAAGCAGCAGGCACACCCCGTGATCCTGGGTTGGCGCCGATGGCCCACCGGCATCCAAGGTGCGATCCAGCGGGCCGCGCGCGATCCAAGATGAGGCCCTGCGCATCCTCGGCAAAGCGGGGCAGATGCGCCCGGCACCCGACGAGGGACCCCGCCGATCTGCCCGCCGAGGTGTAGGCGTATGCGATGCAGATCTGCACTCGTTGCAGCGCAGGGCATCAGGGCCACGGCCGGCATATCTACGCCTACGCCGCGGCAGTGCCCGAGCATCCGTTGCCAGAGAACAGGATGCGCCGGGTCTATCGGCTGCTGGGGGCTGGCGGGCGATGATCGCCAAGTCGATAATTACCAGCAAGTCATCCGCATCGCGGAACAATCCGGGTGGCGCCCCGCTGGCCCACCGCACCCGAAGGAGGACCGATGGCCGCCGTCGCAGATTTGCTGCCGACTGCCCGACGCGACAAGGTCGTTACCGCCACCGAGGCCGTGCGGCTGATCCGCGATGGCGACACCGTCGCCATCGAGGGCTTCGGTGGTGAATGCTACCCCGAGGAACTGACCATCGCCCTCGAGCAACGCTTCCTGGACACCGGCGCACCACGGGATCTCGGCTTCGTCTTCGCCGTCGCCCAAGGCGACCGCAGCGGCCGCGGACTCGACCGCATCTGCCACCCTGGGCTGCTCAGCCGCGCCATCGGCGGCCACTGGGGAATGTGCCCGTCGATCCAGAAACTCGCCTTCGAGAACAAGATCGCCGGGCACAACTTGCCGCTGGGCGTTCTCGCGCAACTGTTCCGCGACACCGCCGCCGGCAAGCCCGGACTGTTGACCCACGTCGGGCTCGGCACGTTCGTCGACCCGCGGTACGGCGGCGGCAAGGTCAACGAGCGAACGACCGAGGACCTTGTCGAGCTGCTCACCCTCGGCGGCAGGGAATACCTCTTCTACAAGGCGCTGTCGCTCGATGTCGCCTTGCTGCGCGGCACTACCGCCGACGCCGACGGCAACATCACCATGGAGCGAGAAGCTCTCACTCTGGAAGGGCTTTCGATCGCCACCGCCGTCCACAACGCCGGCGGCCTGGTGATCGTGCAGGTCGAGCGCCTCGCCAGCAGCGGCTCACTCAACGCGCGCGAGGTCAAGATTCCCGGCGTGCTGGTCGACTGCGTCGTGGTCTCGACACCGGACCACCACTGGCAGACCTTCGGCACCGTGTACTCCCCCGCATTCAGCGGGGAAGTACACGTACCGCTGCGTGCGGCGGCACCCATGCCGCTGGACGCACGAAAGGTCATCGCGCGGCGTGCAGCGTTCGCGCTGCACGCGAACAGCGTCGTCAACCTCGGCATCGGTATGCCCGAAGGCGTCGCCAGCGTCGCCAGAGAAGAACACATCCTCGACTATCTGACATTGACCGCCGAACCCGGTGTCATCGGCGGGATGCCGGTCGGCGGCTTGGACTTCGGCGTCGCGGTCAACGCGCACGCCATCATCGACCAGCCCTACCAGTTCGATTTCTACGACGGCGGGGGCCTCGACGCCGCATTCCTCGGCATGGCCCAAGCCGACCGCGAGGGCAACATCAACGTCAGCCGATTCGGACCCAAAATCGCCGGTTGCGGCGGGTTCATCGACATCAGCCAAAACGCCAAAGAAATCTTCTTCCTCGGTACCTTCCTCGCGCCCAGCCGCACCCGTGTTGAAGACGGTCGCATCGTCGTTGACCCGACACCTGCCATGGCAAAGTTCATCGACGCGGTCGAACAACGCACCTTCAGCGGCGCCCAAGCCGTCAAGACCGGCCGGCCCGTGCTCTACATCACCGACCGCTGCGTCTTCGAGCTGACCGAAAACGGCTTGCAGCTCACCGAAGTCGCCCCCGGTGTGGACATCGACAAAGACATCCTCGCCCACATGAGCTTCAAACCCATCATCGATGACGAACCGACCCTGATGGATTCACGAATCTTCGCCCCCGAAACAATGGAATTGAAAGAGCATTTGTTGTCGGTTCCGCTCGACGCGCGCTTCGCTTACGACGCCAAACGCAACGTGTTCTTCCTCAACATGGAAGGAATCGCCGTCACCACCGCCGCCGAGGCCGAGGCGATCCGCTCCGCCATCGAAGCCCGCCTCCTCGAGGTCGGCAAGAAGGTCCATCTCGTCGCCAACTACGACAACTTCTTCCTCCCCGCCGACTTCTACGATTTCTGGGTCGCGTCGATAAGAGACTTCGCCGACCGCTTCTACCTATCCGCGAGCCGCTACACCACTAGCTCGTTCATGCGCCTCAAACTCCACGACCAACTCGCCGGCCGCGGCCTCGCACCCCACATCTACGAAAGCAGAACCGAAGCAATCTCCCACCTTCCGTCATCGTCACAGTCAGCACTGAGAGACATGCCCCTCATCGAGAAGCAGAAGCAGGCCTTCGCGGACCCCAGTCTCCCTTATGCCGAGATGTGGACCGAATTCGAGCGACAAATCCTGGCCAGAGATCCTGCTTTCAAGAGGGCAACGGCTTGCATCCCGCTAGACGATTGGGATACGGCGACGAAACCTTTCCGGCGCTCATACCTGGTCACATATGAGGCTGAAAAGTAGCCCCGTTGAAGATAAAAGGACATGACCACACGTCGGTGCCGACACCGCTGCGACTTTGGCTCAAGTAGGCAGTCTTGGTGCCCGTTGCTCCACCCGATCAAGTTGTTCATCGAGCGCCAGGGCTGCGGCAATCAGGGCGAGGTGAGTGAACGCTTGGGGGAAGTTGCCGAGCTGCTCGCCCGAGGGACCTATCTCTTCGGCGAAGAGGCCGACGTGATTGGCGTAGGTGAGCATCTTGTCGAAAGCATACCGAGCCTCATGAAGCCGCCCCGCGCGGGCGAGTGCTTCGACGTACAGGAAGCTGCACAGGTTAAAGGTTCCCTCGCTGCCGCGCAGACCGTCCGGGGAAGCATCAGGGTTGTACCGGTAGACCAAACTGTCGCTGACCAGTTCCTCGCCCATCGCGTCTAGAGTCGTGAGCCACGCGGGGTCGCGCGGGAAAACGAAGCCCATGCGGGGCATAAGCAAAAGCGAGGCGTCCAGCACCTCGGTCCCGTAGTGCTGGACGAACGCTTGCCGTTTTTCACTCCAGCCCCGTTCAACGATCTGGTCGTAGACGGCGTTGCGGACAGCAGTCCACCGGGCCACATCTGCGGGACGGGAGTAGTTCATGGCAAGGCGAATGCCCCTGTCGAACGCGACCCATGTCATTAGGCGGCTGTAGGTGAAGTTCTGGCGGCCTCCCCGCGTTTCCCAGATGCCCTCGTCGGGCCGTTCCCAATTCTCGGTCAACCAGTCGAGAACGTTGGCGAAACCCTGCCAGCCGCGGATATCGATGTCGCTGGCTATCATCAGGCCGACATCCTCGCCGAACACGCCCAGATGACGCACCTGCGCCAAAGCGTCGGCGGCCTCACCGTAAATGTCGAGCTGGATCTGGTCGGCGGCCGCGTTACCCACCCGCACCGGCGCCGATCCCCGGTAACCCTCGAAGTTGTGAAGGATCTCCTCCGATAGGTTCGGATCGCCGTCAACCCGGTACATGATCTGCAGAGGCTCGCCGGAGGCGGTGTCCGCGGCTTCTAGGCGATCGCCCAGCCAACGGCGGTAGGCCTGAGCCTCCTCGCTGAAGCCGAGATCTATCAAGGCTCTTACCGACAGCGATGCATCGCGGATCCAGGTGTAGCGGTAGTCCCAGTTGCGCTCGCCGCCGAGCTGCTCAGGCAGTCCCATCGTGGCTGCAGCGATGGGCGCACCAGTCGGAGCGTAGGTGAGTAGCTTGAGAGTGATCGCCGATCGGTTGACCATGTCCTGCCAGCGTCCGCGATATGTCGAGGCGCGCAGCCACGACGCCCAAAACGTGCGGCATGCCTCCAGTTCGTCAGTGATGCCGTCTACTGATGGTGCGGCCGGCGCGGGGGTATCGCCGGCGACGCTGGTCATAACGATGACGGCTATCTCGCTGGCCGCCAGGGTGAAGTGTGCGACGATATCGCGGCCATCGGCCTGCAGTGTGACCAGGTCGGTGGACTGTAGATGCAGATCGGTTGTCGGACCACGGAAAACTACCGAGCGGTCATCGATCGGGGCAAGGGTGTGCGAAGCGCGACCGTAGTCGAAGCGTGGGCGGCACGTAAGTGTGAACGGAAGGCGGCCCCGGACCACCCGAACGACCCTTACTAAGCGGTGCCGGTCGGTGGGAGTGGGGCACGAGAGCGGTGTCATGAAGTCCGCGACCTCACCAACGCCGCTGGGAGACATGAACCGAGTCAGCAGAACAGCCGTATCCGAAAGATAGAGCTGCCGCACCGTTGCGTCGCCGTCGGTCGACTGATCCGCGGAGATCCGGCAGTAACCGCCGCGCTCACTGTCGAGTAGCGATGCGAAGATACTCGGCGAATCGAATCGCGGAGAGCACCACCAGTCGACCGTTCCTGCGGAAGACACCAGTGCGGCAGTCTGAAGATCGCCGATGATGCCGTGCTCGGCAATCAACGGGTAATCGTTCACAGGTCCTCCTCGGCCCGAGCCGGCACACCGCGTGACTCAGCAAGTTCCACAATGCGACGGCGTTGATGACGTGTATGGGAGCCCTCCAGGCGCGCCGCGCAATCAAGCAACAGGTAAGGCTGTTGTGCCACAACCCGGGGACACGAAACACTTCGCGATGCAATTGGTCAGCGCGCTCTCATATTCACAGTCTGCGCCGCCAAGGAATTGAGCGCACAGTTTCCACAATCCTGCTCGCAGTTCCTACCGCGGCCGGACGGCTTGACCGCGCCAAGGAGACGCTTCAATGACCAGCCAGTTAGTGGAGCTGCCGGGAATCGAACCCCGCTACAAAAATGGGCCTGCGGAAACGCTGAACCTGGCGACGCGAAACGACGCGAAAGTACGCGAAACGACGTGCGGGAGACGCGGAAGGTGTTAACGGCGTCAACAAACGGTAGTCTCCGCTCCCTACGGCGTTCGGTCAGCCGTGCCGGGCAGCCTCCTGAGCGAGTTGCACCCGAGAGGTCAGGCCGAGTTTGGTGTAGACGTGGGTGACGTGCGTTTGCACGGTGCGGGGTGAAACGAAAAGCCGTACGGCGATGTCGTTGTTGGCGAGCCCTTCGCTGACCAGTCGTACGACGTCGCGCTCGGTGTCCTGTCACCCACCGACCCGGTCGTCGCAGCGGCCCTGGTCGGCCGGTCCGACATCTCGCTGGGGCTGCGGCGGCTGCTCAACGTCGAGTCGGGGCTCAATGACGGGATTGCGCTGCCCTTCGTGCTGATGTTTATCGCCACAGCGCGCCACGAGGGCCCGGGATTGCTGACCGTGCTTGGCGAGTTGCTATTCGGCGTCGCGATCGGCGTCGCGGTTTCCGCGCTGGTGACCATGGCCTGGCGGCTCGAGGTGCTGACCGCCGAACCGCGGTTGCAGCCGCTGGGACCGCTCGCGGTCGCCATCGTCGTATACGGGACGTGCACCTCACACACGCCAACCCATACCTGGCCGCGTTCGCGGCCGGCTCAACGCCGGCCACACTCGACCACGGTCGCCCCCGAGATATTCGAGCCCTTCGGCGATCTACTTTCGGAAATAACGAAATTCGCGGCCGTGCTGCTTTGGGGCGTTGATAACAACGCTTTGGCTATCCCATCTTGGGTGGACTGAATGGTTATTCGCGACGCTGGCGATCGTCGTGGTTCGTGCCGGCGCTCTGACGCTGTCGCTCCTGGGCACTTCGTTGCCCTGGCGTGAACGACTCACCGCTGCGTGGTTCGGGCGGCGCCGAGTTGTTATTCAACTTGGTGGCGGTCACAATCGTGTTATCCATCGTATTGCACTCGTCCACCGACGTTCCGATCGCACGGACGTTGCGCATCGAACCTCCCGACAACTTGCCGACCGGCAACTACGATTCCGGCCAACTCGGCTATTCCGATGAAGTGTCCGGTGAGACGAAAGTGCTGCCCCGATCGACAAGTAGGATGTTCGACGACGTTTGCGCCATCGCGTCATCGCTTTGTCGAATGCGGCGACCGGCGCTCAACCGAGCGCCGGCTGTGAGCGTGTGGCTGGCGGCGCGCAGTAACGACCTTGTAGATCTCAAACCAGGCGACGCCGACCAGCCCGGCCGCGACGGCGACCAACCACTCCGTGAGCGTGATGGCGCCGAAATGAAAAGCGTGGCGCAACCACGGGATGGTCAGGACCAGAACAAGAATCAGCGCGGCGCCGCCCACAATCCACATCACTGTGGGATTGCGCCGCTCCCGGAATATTCGCCAGACCGGTAGCCGCCAGGATCGATTGACCAAGATCAGCGCGAGGTTGCCGACGACCAACGCCGCGAAGGTCACGGAGCGCACCACATCGTCGGGCCGGCCGCAAAGCACCATCCATAGGTAGACGCCGACGACGGCGGCAAACACCCAAAGGCCTTGCATGACGGCGACGGTGAGCACGCGTCGGGTGAACATCGGCTCGTTGCGGCGCCGCGGCGGCCATTGCATGATCTCGGGATCGATCTCCTCCCCCTCGAACGCCACCGAGCAGGCGGGATCGATGATGAGCTCGAGGAAGGCGATTTGCACCGGCAGCAGGACGAGCGGCCACCCCGCCACGAAGACTGGGAGCAAAGACATGCCCGCGATCGGCACGTGCACCGCGACGACGTAGGACAATGCCTTGCGGAGGTTGTCGAACACGCCGCGGCCCTGGCGCACGCCGCCGACGATCGAGGTGAAGTCATCATCGGTGATCACCAGTGCAGCCGATTCCCGGGCGACGTCGGTGCCGTGGGCGCCCATCGCGATCCCGACCTCGGCCGCCCGCAGGGCTGGGGCGTCGTTGACACCGTCGCCTGTCATCCCGACGACTTCGCGGATAGCCTGTAACCCGCGAACGAGTCGAAGCTTCTGCTCGGGCACCATGCGCGCGAACACGCTGACACTGCTGATGCGGCCGGCCACCTCGTTGTCCGACAGCGTGTGGAGCTCCTGGCCCGTGATGCAGCCGGCCTCGTGGTCGAGGCCGATTTCCCGCGCGACCTCCAGCGCAGTGCCGGGATAGTCCCCGGTGATCATGATGGTGCGGATTCCCGCACCGCCGCATACGGCGACGGCATCGGCGACACCGGGCCGAACCGGGTCGACGAGACCGGCCAGTCCCAAGTAGTGAAAGTCGAAGTCGTGCTGCTGTGCGGGTAGTTGGTCGTCAGCATTGAAACGCGCGCCGGCCACCGCCAACACCCGCAGTCCGCTGTCGGTGGCGTTTTCGACCTGCGCGGTCATAACGGCGAGCCGGCCGGCGTTGAAGTGACACAGGTCGGCGATCGCCTCCGGAGCGCCCTTGGCCGCGATGATGTAACGGTCGCCGTCGCCTGAGCGCCAGACGTGTGAGAGGGCCAGCAGCTTCTCCGACAGCGGATATTCGCGCACCAGTTGCCAGTCACCGTGCAGGTGCTCGGTGCCGGACAGGTATTTCTCGCCGAGTTCCTTGAAAGCCTTGTCCATCGGATCGAACGGGTCGACCGGCGAGGCGAGCACCGCGAACTCCGCGATGGTGTGAAAATCTTCCGGCAGCGGGCGCTCGTCGAGGGTGTGTGTCTGCCCGTCGACGATGAGCTGGCGCACCGTCATGCGGTTGAGCGTCAGCGTGCCGGTCTTATCCACGCACAGCACCGTCGTCGATCCCAGCGTCTCGATCACTGCCGGCCGCCGGGTGAGCACGTGCTTCTTCGACAGGCGCCACGCGCCCAACGCCAGGAAGACCGACAGGACCACCGGAAACTCCTCCGGGAGCAGAGCCATCGCGGTCCCGATACCAGCGTCCACCCCAAAAAGCCAGTGGCCCCGCGTCAGCCCGTAGACGACCACGACGATCACTGCCGCCGCAACGCCGAACACCGCGAAAACCCGCACCAGTCGATCGATTTCGCGCTGCAGCCGCGTGCGTTCGGGCTTGATGGTGCGCAGCGCCGCCCCGATTTTTCCTAGCTCGGTGTGGGCACCGGTCTCGTTGACCAGGGCCACGCCGTGCCCTTTGACCACAAGGGTGCCCGAGAAGATCCACGGGGTGGCATCACCGCCGGGACGGCCCATGGCAGAGGAGAGTCCCGCCGCATCGGCCGCCACCTTGCGCACCGACACCGACTCACCGGTCAGGGCTGACTCGTCAACGGAGAAATTTGCGCAATCCACTACCACCGCATCGGCAGGGACCCGGTCACCCTCGGCGAGCAGGATCACATCACCGCGCACGACTTCTCGGCCTGCGATGCGGACCTGCTCTCCGTCGCGCGTTACCAGCGCCCGCGGCGATGAGAGATTGCGCAGCGCCGCAAGCGCCCGCTCGGTCCGGTGTTCCTGATAGACCGAGATGACGATGACCACGACGACGCCGCCCATCAGCATGATCGCGTCGAGTGGCTTAGCCAGCAGGAAGTTCACCAGACCGGCAGCAAGCAGAAGCACGATCATGGGCTCGCGGATCACATCCCAGGTCTGCTGCCAGAGATTGCGCGGTCTCTCGGTAGGCAGCTCGTTTGGCCCGTCAGCCGCTAGCCGTCGGGCAGCCTCCTGCGCGGTAAGTCCCGTTACCGCGATGTCGGCTCGAACCTCGGTCACGTCAATCCCCTGCCGGACAGCGGATGTAGCGCAGGTTTAGGTATAGAACTGGTGCCCTCACGCAACCCTGGTGCTGATGTGATCGTTTCGAAACGCACCTGCGCCGATATAGGGTCCGAAGTCACCACGGCGCACGGTAAGACGTCCCGGGCCCACCAGCCGCTCGAAATACGTACTTGCGCCAGACGCTGAGCCGTGCAGGCGCGACCTCCCTGTCCGCGGACGACGGCTCCGACGACGTCGGGCGCCGTGCTCTCACAGCGACGAACACAGCCGCGCCGGCCGCCGCGCCGGGGGCTGTCTTCCTTCACTTTGAGTCGCTTCGTATCGTCACCAATCAGATCCACAAGCAAGCCTCGCCTATTAAGTTGGCGGCGAGCCACTGACAGGGCCCTGGAGCCGATCCGAAAGATCTTTGAAAGATGCAAGTTGACGGGCGGGAGATCACCGTTTCGGGGAGCTTGCTGCAACCATTGACTCGTCGCACCACCGACATCCTGCGGGTCGTGCTCGCAGCACTTTTCCTCGCCACCGTGATCGCAGGTTCGCTGGTCACTCGCGCGAAGTGGGCCGCCCTCGAGAAATCCATCTCCGAAATCGTCGGAGTCTTGACGCCCGAACAATCCAGTCTGGTGTATCGGCTCTACGGCGTTGCGATCCTCGCACTGCCGTTCGTGATCCTCGTCGGCCTCATCGTCACCCGCCAATGGAAACTTCTCGGTGCCTACGCGGCAGCCGGCCTCATCGCCGTTCTGGCGCTGTCGATCAGCGGCAACGGCCTTTCGGCGCCGGGGTGGCACTTCGAGCTGTCCGGCCGGCTCGACACCACCGCGTCGCAGTTCGTCGACGACCCTCGGTGGATCGCCATGGTCGCCGCGATGGTCACGGTGGCCGGGCCGTGGCTGCCGGCGCGCTGGCGCCGGTCGTGGTGGGCGCTGCTGCTGGCCTTTGTACCTATCCACCTCGTGATCAGCGCCGTGGTGCCGGCGCGGTCGCTCCTGGGACTGGCGGTTGGCTGGTTCGTCGGCTCGCTGGTGGTCTGGGTCGTCGGAACGCCTGCCTTGGAGGTGCCACTCGAGGGCGCCGTTCGGGCGATGGACCGGCGCGGATTCGTGGCTTCAGGGCTCACGGTGGTGCAGCCCGCCGGCCATGGACCGCTCGTGTTGGAGGCGACGTCGACGCAACCCGACACGGTCGCGGTCTTTGAAATGTACGGCCCGAACCAACGCAGCGGTGGCGCCATGCGCCAGCTTTGGCAGAAGCTCATGCTGCGCACCAGCGAAAGCCCGCCGCTTCAGCCCTCCATGCGCCTCGCCGTCGAGCATCGCGCGCTTATGGCCATCGCCTTCGGCGGCCTCGAACTCGCCAACACGTCGACGACTGCCGTCGCCGAGCTCGAACGGGGATGGATGCTATACGCGCACACTCCCGCTCGCGGAATTCCGATCGACCGGTCCGCGCCATCGACGCCCGTAGCTCGTGTCTGGGAATCGCTGCGACTGCTTCACCACCACCAGATCTCCCACGGTGACCTCCGCAGTTCGCAGATCACCGCGGATGACGGCAACGTGCGGTTCGGCGGCTTCGGCAGCGCGCAGTACGGCGCCACCGACGTCAGGCTCCAGTCGGACATCGCCCAGCTGCTGGTGACGACGACCGCGGTGTACGACGCGAAGTCCGCGGTGGCCGCGGCCACCACGCATTTCGGCAAAGACACGATCCTCAAGGCATCGGGTAGACTCACGAAATCGGCGATGCCACAGCGTCTTCGGAAGTCGGTGCGCAACCCGGGGGCCGTCATCTCCGCTGCCCGTGACGAGGTGCTGCGCCAAACCGGTGCCGATCAAATCCAGACCGAAACCATCACCCGCTTCACCCGCAATCAGCTGATTCAACTGGTCCTGCTCGTGGGGCTGGTCTACGTGGCCTATCCGTACATCAGCTCGGTGCCGTCTTTCTTGTCTGCGATCAGGACCGCCGACTGGCGGTGGGTGCTGCTGGAAGTCGCGGTGTCGGCGTTGACGTACATCGGTGCGGCGAGCGCACTCTGGGCCAGCGCCGACCGGTCGGTGCGCTTCGGGAATCTGGTACTGCTGCAATTCGCCTACACTTTCGCCGCAACCACCACGCCCGCCGGCGTCGGTGGCCTGGCGCTCAGCACCCGATTCCTGCAGAAGAGCGGTATGAGCACCGCGCGCGCCACCGCGGCGGTGGCCCTGCAGCAGGCGGTGCAAGTCATTACCCATGTCGTGCTGCTGATCATTTTCAGTGTCGCTGCCGGCGCGTCGGCCGATCTGTCGCACTTCGTCCCCTCCACAACCGTGCTGTACCTGGTCGCCGGCCTGGCACTGGGGCTTGTGGGCGCGTTCCTGGTGGTTCCGGCCCTGCGCCGGTGGCTGCGGACCACAGTGCGGCCAAGACTCAAGGAAGTGACAGCGGAACTCGCCAAGCTCGCCCGCGAACCTCAGCGGCTCGCGGTGATCGTCGTCGGTTGCGCCACAACCACTCTCGGCAATGCGCTGGCGTTGTGGGCGAGTGTGGTCGCTTTCGGCGGGGGTGTCACGCTCATCGCCGTCACGATCGTCACCATGGTCGGCGGAACGCTTGCCTCGTCCGCCCCCACCCCCGGCGGCGTCGGCGCCGTCGAAGCGGCGCTGATCGGCGGGCTCGCGGCGTTCGGGCTGCCCGCGGCCGTCGGCGTGCCGGCGGTGCTGTTGTACCGGGTGATCACCTGCTGGGTGCCGGTGTTGATCGGGTGGCCGGTGATGCGCTGGATGACGGAGAAGGACATGATATAGCGCACGCGCGACTGTCCCGGGATCACGACCCAGCAGCGCTGAACACGACCAATGGCTTCTGCTTAGTGGACTTTCGGCACTACGCGTAAACTGCGATGCGGCTTAGCTTTGCGATCACAAAAGCAAACGACAGTGCTGCGCGCCGCCGGTTGATGCGAAGTAAGGAGTACCCGATGGTTGAGACCGACCTGAGCGACTATTTCGGGCAGCTGTGCAAGGAGTCGGAATGGTCGCTGCAAAAAATACAGGAAGCCAAAGAGTCCAATTCGATTCGGTCTCGAGCTGAGACGGCCGCCACGAAACCTGGCGGGTCGGAAGTGACCGACGACCGTCAAAGTGCCCACGCCGCCCGCGACAAAGGGGCGGACCACTGGGAGGAATTTCGCGACCAGTGGCGTGCCCACGTGGCAAAGGTGAAGGCAGACACCAGCAAGAAGCTCGCCGAACTGGACGCGACCGGCGCTGCGAACAACGCCCGGGAGGCTGAATCGGACGCGCAGAACGCAATCGGGCATGCTTTGGAAGCCATCGAGGAAGCCGAGCGATCTGTGGTCTATGCCCTGGGGGCGCGGGCCAGCGCCGAAGAGCTCGCTTCCGAGGCGGCCGCTCGCCGGTGACTCATCTCGAACGGAGAGTTCGATGACCACACGTGATCCCGCGAAAGAGTCGTCCCGGCGGGAGAGGCCGGCGGCCTTGCGACGGTGGATGCGCAAACTCAAGCAGTATGCGACGTGGAGGTATTCGGGTCCGGCGCTGCTTGCACGGGTGCCGCGTCGTCATCACCAAAAGCGCGATGGATGATCGCGTCCGCGCACGGCACGCCGACCGTCACCGGCGAAACACGTTCCGCAAGGCGGAACAGCAGTATCGTGGCCGCGATCGAGATCAGCAGCATCGAGATCACCGGGATATAGATTTGCACGTTTACGATGCTGGCGATTCCCGCCATCACGAGGACTTGGCCTATGCTGCGGCCCATCGCGCCCGCGTCGCCGTGACTTGTCCGGTGCTGGTGAGAATCTTTGCGACGATCACACCGAAGACGAATCCGCCGACATGCGCGAAGAACGCGACACCACTGCCACCGGTGCTCGTCGGATGGACTAACGCGTTGTTGCCTTCGAAGAACTGGTAGAGGAACCAGCCGCCGAGGTAGATCCACGCCGGGATGTTGACCGGGAACCACAGCACCAGCGTCCGGACATTTGAGGTCGGATAGAGCACGAAATAGGCGCCCAGCACAGCGGCGATCGCGCCGCTGGCGCCGAGGTTGGGTATCTGGGCATCCGACGCGCTGCCGAAGAGCAGGGTCATCGCCGTCTGCATCATCGTCGCGGCGAATCCGCCGGCGAAGTAGAACAGCAGATAACGGAGCCGCCCGAATGCGTCCTCGACGTTCTTTTCATCCCTGCGATGTCAAAATGTGCTCCCAGCCGGCATGCATGAACATGGCGGTGACCTTCCTTGTGCCGCAAGGTCTTCCGCCTCGAAGCGCTACTCGCGACGATGACGATCTGCGAGTCACTACTCCCCCGCTATCCGTCACTCCGACAAAGGTTTGGTACGTCGATTGCTCCTCGTGGATTCGTCGTCGCCGACGATGAAAAGGGTCCGCTTCCGCGGCAGCCGGCCCTAGGGCCGAAGGTCCCGTCATCTAGCGCAGCTGGTCGCTACTTGGGCCGACCCGCTACCTGACGTACCAGACGAAGCTCGGTACGAGCCATACCAGCCCAAATCGACGACACACCGGTCTCAAGATCGGGCAGGAATACGATGTCCCATCCGCCGGATTCTGGTGGTCGCCGACCGGTCGCCGAACATGCCGGCGCTCAGCAGCTTCACGCACGTCGCCATCGACCCGGTGTCGCGCCTGCGACGGCTTCAGTCATGGCGGGCCACGATCACCGGTATGCCGACTGCATTCACCACGCCCGCAGCAACCGAACCGAGCAGCATGCCCGGGTGTCCGCCCCGGCCGCGGCTGCCAACGACAAGGAGTTGGGCAGACTGCGACTGGTCGAGAAGATGATGGGCCGGTTCGTTGTCCACGACAATGCGCCGAACCTTGACGTCGGGATAGCACTCCTGCCAGCCGGCCAGCCCATCTTCGAGGGTTGCGCTCGCCTTGGATTGAAGCGCGGACCGTTCCGCGGTGGGCATCGTTGACGCGTCGCCGTCACTCCCGGCATGCAGGGCCACCAGTTCCACACGTCGCCAGGAGGCCTCTTGGAAGGCGATCTCCGTCGCCAATTGCGAGCCTGCTGAGCCGTCGATGCCGACGAGCACCGGTAATTGCACGGATGGCAATGCTCCCGAATCCTCCTCGTGGATCACCGCGACGGGACAGTGGGCGAGGTGCACCAGACTTGTGCTCACCGATCCGAACGGGCCGCGGTCATCCTGCGCGGCCTGACCGCGCCGAGCGACCACCACAATCTGGGCCTCCATCGACATGTCGACAAGTGTCGGCACGTGCGCCGAGTACAGCAGGTCGGTATTGATCTCGGGTACGTTTCCGCCATCGGCGTCGTCTTCGATCGACTTGATCGCATCGGAGAATATTGTTTGCACTTCATCCTCGCGCCATTGGTGCAGTTCGTTCACGGTAGGAGCGGTGGCGAGAACCCGCGCAAAGGAGCCGAGCGCCGGCGAGGGTTGGATAGGCACGATGGTGAGCGCAACATGGCGCAGTATCGCCTCACGCGCCGCCCAACGCACAGCGGTGCCGGCACTACCCGACCGGTCGATGCCCACGACAACGCCAGGATGCGTTTTGGCATTCAACATTTCGTGTTCCTCCGATCCATCAGCCTGGCTTTATGTCCATGACGGTAGCCGCCCAAGTCGCGCCAGCCAGGAGCCATTAGTCACCGAGCTCAAAGTCGGCGCGCATCTGGCCGATCTGCCGCTCGATTGCACCCTTGGTATCTGACCCCCGCTGCGTGCCGTTCCTACCACCTCGAGGATTACCTCGAGGCGTTCGAGCATGCGCAGGCACCGAAACACGCCAAAAGGAACTGCGGTCCGGACGTGTCGGCGATCGCTGCATCTCGGACCTTACTAACTCATCTCCGAACACGGACCCCTACCGGGTTCCTCCGATACGGATCAAGACCGCACCCGTACCCCAAGTGCCTGGCGGCCAGTGAGGTTCTCGAACCTGGTCTAAACGCCCTCGCGCAAGGCGCTGGAAGTGGGATCGTTGAACCATGAGATCGACAGAGACCGTTATTCGGTTATGGGACGAGGTGTGGAACGCGCATGACGTCGACGCGCTGGACAAGTTTGTCGCGGATGACGTCGTCCTAGCGAGTGGCCGGCAAGAGCGCACCGGAAAAGACAACCTCAAGAACTGGACCAAAGAGTTCTTCGACAAGGTCGACGACCTAGAAGTCGACGTTGGGGAGACATTCCAGAATGAGGAAGGCACCCGCGTCACGTCCCGCTGGGTGTTGATGGGCACGAACAACGGCCTCTTCGGCACCGAGCCAAACGGGGAGGAAATCGCATTGAGCGGCATTGCGGTCTTCGCCTTCGATGATGACGGAAAAGTCAAGCGGTTGTCGGTCGAGCAGGACTCCTTCGAGCAGTACCGTCGCCTGATGGCGAACTAGATGGCCATTGCCCACCATCGCCAGCGCGTGGTCTTGGTCGGCTCCGATGGGCAGCCGATGCGACCACCAACCACAACGCATTGGTTCGGCGCTGCGGTCAACCGCTGCCAAGCAGCCGATGCGAAGTTTCCTCGGGTCACGGTCCACGAGCTGCGGCACACGGTGGCGTCGTTGATGATTGCCAGTGGTGCCAAAGTCAAGACGGTGCAGGCCCAGGGAGCCATAAAACGGCGACGATGACGCTGGATCAGTACGGCCACCTGTTTCCAGACGACCTTGACGACGTGGCGGACAAGAAGGACGACCTGGTCTCAGGGTGTGCCCAAAATGTGCCCACAAAGGAATGTGCCCACAAAGGAAGCAGGCCAGGGCGAAAAAGCTCTGACCTGCTAACGAACCGCATATTTTCTGGTGGAGCTGCCGGGAATCGAACCAGTAACCAGCGCTAATAAATCGCTATGAACTGCGGTTTCAGTACGGGAGAGCCCTGTTGGTTACAGGATAATACTGAGAGTTACGGCTGATGTGTTGGTGCCAACAACGTCAGGACCGGTGCGGGAAGTGTTTGCTGCTGAACGGGCCGCTGGATTCCATAGCTGTCCCAGAACCGCAGCGTGTCCAGCTGTCAACTGCGGCCGAAAATTGACCCCTTTTCGAGGGTTGAAAATTGACCCCCCTTGGTGTTCATTCTTCGGTGGTTGATCCCGGGACGCGCCCGAGGTCGCGGTCTTTGATGCGGTAGGAGTCGGCCTTGAGGGCGATGACTTCGGCGTGGTGGACGAGGCGGTCGATCATGGCGGCGGCCACGACTTCGTCGCCGAACACTTCACCCCAGCGGCCGAACGGTTTGTTGGAGGTCACGATCAGGCTGGCCCGTTCAGACCGGCTGGAGACGAGCTGGAAGAACAGGTTGGCGGCCTCGGATTCAAACGGGATGTAGCCAACTTCGTCGACGACGATCAGCGGGTAGCGGCCCAGGCGGACGAGTTCTTGTTGGAGCCGTCCGCCGTGGTGGGCCTCGGCCAAGCGAGCTACCCATTCAGATGCGGTGGCGAACAGGACGCGGTGGCCGGCCTGGCAGGCCCGGATCGCGATCCCGATGGCCAGGTGCGTCTTACCGGTGCCCGGAGTGAAGGCGACAGACTGCAACAGTTGCGTGTGGTCTTGCCGTGTGAGGTGCGGGTGGTGGCCGAGACGCACCCGTTGTTTGGTCGGCTGTTGGCGGCGAGGTCGTTCAAGCGGTGGAACGGCGTTTTGTTGTTGGTGATCGATTTGCCCGACGGATCGCCAGGAACGATCCGTTGCGATGCCACCGATGTATTGGGGGTCGTCGAGCCGGGACCGCGGGCGGTGCTGGATGCGGCGGGGCTGCGCGCGCTGCACCGGTTGGTGGTGCAGCTGGCGACGCGTGCCGAAGGGGGCGTGTTGGGGGTGGATGCGCAAGTAGGTTCGCCTCGTCCCTGATCGCGGTCACGACTACAGGAGAGTGAACCCACTTGCGCGTTATGAGAGTAGCTGCTGCACGTCAGCTTGCCCTTGGGCTGGCCGACTTACCCGTGCCGGTCTGTCGTTGGCAGGCGCTTCCCGAGGAGACCCGAACCCAGGTGCTGGGGTTGTTGGCCCGGCTAATCGCCCGCGGCGCTCTGGTCGAAGACACGCGGCCCGGGGCTGGTGAGCGATGACCAGTCAGACCTCGGCGGGCCCATCGGTGCCGTCGCTGCTGTTGTCGACCGACAAGGTCACCGCCTCGCACCGTTCGCGGGATGCGTATGTGTATGTGCGTCAATCGACGCCGTCGCAGATGATTCACCACACCGAATCCCTTGCCCGCCAATATGAGTTGCGTGAGCGGGCGGTGATGCTTGGGTGGCCTGCCCATCAGGTCGTGGTGATTGATGCTGATCTGGGCCGCTCTGGGGCGCAGACTGCGGGTCGGAGCGGGTTCAAGGAGTTGGTTGCCGATGTCGGGCTAGGCAAGGTCGGGATCGTGTTGGGCATCGAGGTGTCGCGGCTGGCGCGCAACAACGCCGACTGGTATCACCTGTTGGACCTGTGCGCGATCACCGACACGCTGATCGCTGACGCCGACGGGGTGTATCACCCGGCTGATTTCAACGACCGCCTGGTGCTTGGACTGAAGGGCACGATGTCAGAGGCCGAGTTACATCTGATCAAGTCGCGGCTGACCGCGGGGCTCAAACACAAGGCAGCCAAAGGTGAACTGCGCCAGGGACTTCCGGTCGGGCTGGAATACGACGAGGATGACAAGGTGGTGTTGTGCGCTGACGAGGCGGTGCGCGAGGCGATCACCACGGTGTTCCGCCGGTTCGACGAACTCGGCTCAGCGCGGCAGGTGTTGCTTCGGTTGCGTGAAGGCGGTGTGCTGCTTCCGCGTCGGCGCAACGGTTCTAAGCGGGTCTTCTGGGCCCAAGCCACTTATCCCGCGGTGCACGACATCCTCACCAACCCGGCCTATGCCGGGGCCTTCGTGTTCGGTCGCACCCGCACCGAGAAGCGAGTCGACCCGGCCACCGGAGCCGTGTGTGCCCGCGACCGGCTGGTACCCCGCGAGCAGTGGGAGGTCCTGATTCCCGATCATCATCAAGGTTTCATCACCTGGGAGGCCTTCGAGGCCAATACTGCACGGCTGCGCGGTAATTGGCGCCGTCCTCGTGAGCTTGCCGGCGGCGCGGTGCGAGAGGGCCGTGCGCTGCTGCAGGGCCTGCTGCGTTGCGGGCGGTGCGGGCGGATCATGCAGACCAGCTATTCGGGAACCAAGGGCAACTGCCCGCGGTATGTGTGTGCCCGCGCCAAACAGCTCTACGCCGGTGAGCATGTGTGCCAGAGCATCGGTGGCATCCGGTTGGAGAACACTGTCCTTGATGAGATGTTCACTGTTTTGGAACCGGCGGCGTTGTCCGCCACCGCCCAGGCGTTGGCTGAGGCCGACAGCAACCACCGGCGCGATCTGGCGGTATTCGAGTTGGCCACCGAACGCGCCCGCTATGAAGCCGACCGCGCGCAGCGTCAGTTCGACAATGTCGAACCGGAGAACCGTTTGGTAGCAAGAACATTGGAAAGCGCGTTAGAAGCCAAACTGGCCGCGGTCCGCACCGCTGAGAACAACCTGGCCGCTGCACGCGCGCGCCGTCCGCTGGCGCTGACTGAACAGGAACTGGCCTGGATCACCACCGCCGGCGCGGACGTGCGGGCGGTGTTCGATGCCCCCACCACCACGCTGAGGGAACGCAAACAACTCATCCGCGCGGTGATCGACGAGATCGCCCTCACCGTTCGCGCCGAACAGCGCATCGCCGAACTGCGCATCCTTTGGCAAGGTGGCGCCACCACCGAGGTGGCGATGCCAATGACCAAGACCGGCCAGCATCTGCGCGTCACTGATGAAGCAACCGTGGCCCTGGTGCGCCGCCTGGCGGAGCACTATGACGATCGCACTATCGCGGCGATCCTGGCCAAACAGAAGCGCCGCACCGCCACCGGCCTGCCCTTCACCCGAGCGCGGGTAGCGATCCTGCGCGCCGGCCACAACATTCCCGCCTACCAACCGTCGACACCGGATGTCGGGGCCGGCTGCGACGATGTCGTCGTGGTCACGATCACTGCCGCCGAACAGATCCTCGGCGTCGCCCGGACCACCCTGTACCGCTGGATCCGCGACGGATTCGTCACCGCCGAACAGATCACCCCCGGTGCACCCTGGCGCATCCGCATCGACCAGGCCCTGCGCAATCGGATCCAACCCGAGGTTCCCGACGGCTGGCTCGGTCTCAACGAGGCCGCCACCGCACTCGGGATCGCCCGACAAACCGTGTTGCACAAGGTCCAACGCGGCGAGTTGCAGGCCGTCCACGTCAACCGCGGACGCCGCAAAGGTCTCCGTATCCAGGTCAAACCAGATCAACATGGACTGTTCGACACACCCTGATAGGAGGAGAGCGCAGTGTTAACCAGCCTCGGGCGGGCCGAGGAAGACGACGTTGTCTTTGGCGACGACGAAGTCCAGGGTCGCGAGGTGGGCGATGGTGTCATGTTTGAGGCCGCTTGCGTGGTCGAAGTCGAACTCCTCCAACGACTTTCGTGAGGGGAACCGGGCTGCGCGGATACGGCCCTCCCCGCCGTGGGACTCCCGGGCGGAGACCTCACGCTGCAAACACGCCACGAGGAACTCTTCATGGGTCCAGGACTCCGCACGGGCCCGCTCCGCTAGTCGGGGCACCGCATCGCGCATCGTGGGCGCTTTGAGCGCACGGGTGAGGAAGCTGATCTCGGCGCTGAGGTCACGGTTACTCGATGAGGGGGCCCGCGTGGTCTTGGTGGTCATGACACCAACCCGCCTTCACCAAGGTCGATTCCCAGGGCAGTGTCATAGTCATTCAACGACCGCTGTTTGACGACGATCTGGTCCTCATGCTCACGCACGGGACGTAGCGCGCCGATCCGGTGGTGGCGCAGCATGTCGGCTGCCTGGCGGTGTTCGGGGTCGGTGATCGTCTGGTGCCAGGCCCACACTCGTTCGTGGTCGGCGACGGTCTTGCCGTCGCAGAACACTTGCACGCGATCGAGATTGGCGACGACTTCGACGCGCCGGCCGATCACCCCGGGATGCACCGAGTAGTCGTTGGAGTCCAGTCGCACGTAGTGATCCCGCGCCAACCGGGTCGTGCTGCGCCAGCCCACCTGTGGAGGCAGTGGCGGCAGCGTCGGCATCGCCTGGCGATCCGCGCCGATCCGGTCAGTCGGTGCGCAGCCCAGCACCCGGCGGGTCCGTCCGTTGACGATCTGTAGCCACTTCTGCAGCTGGTGGTTGAAATCACCTGGCCCACTGAAGGTTCGGCCGGGAAGAAACGAGCGCTCCAAGTAGTCGTGAGCCCGTTCGATGATGCCTTTGTGCTCGGGCTCGCGCGGTTTGAGCACCACCACCTTGGTGCCCAGCACCCCACGAAATGCCTGGCAATCACCAGTCAACTCAGACCGGCCCGAACGCCACCGCCCGATCGCGCCCTCGCCGTCCCAGACCAGGGTGCGCGGCACCGCG
>NZ_DATJPU010000295.1:0-2925 GCF_035506235.1 Mycobacterium sp. | reverse complement strand
GCCCTGGACGCCGCCGCCAGACCGGCCGCCATCGCCGAGGCGATGCCCACCGCGGCGATCGGGGCCAGCGTGCTGGGCGCGGTGGTGGCCGGGATCGGGTTGGCGCACGCCGTCGCGCCCACCACCCTGGCCGTGCTGATGTTGTTGCCGCTGTCCGCGTTCGAGGCGACGACGCCGCTGCCGGCCGCCGCGGTCCAGCTGACGCGGTCGCGGATCGCCGCGCGTCGCCTGCTCGACCTGGCTCCCCCGGACCACCCGCCGCGGGCCGGCCGGCCGGTACCCGCGGGCACCGGGGGACTGTCGGCCGATGTCCGCGCCGGTCACACGTCGCGATCGATCCCGGCGCGGCTGGACCTGCCGGCGGGCGCCCGGCTGGCCGTCACCGGTGCCAGCGGCTCGGGCAAGACCACGCTGCTGATGACCCTCGCCGGGTTGATCTCGCCACTGGACGGGCGGGTGACGCTGGACGGAACCGACGTCATCCGCTTCGACGAGGACGGATTGCACAGGGCGGTCAGCTTTTTCGCCGAGGACGCACATGTCTTCGCGACCACGGTCCGAGACAACCTGCTGGTGGCCCGCGGCGACTGTCCCGACGACGAACTGACGGCGGCGCTGGGCGCGGTGGGCCTCGGCGAGTGGCTCGCGGGATTGCCCGAAGGGCTGTCGACGGTGTTGACCGGTGGCGCGCAGGCGCTCTCGGCGGGCCAGCGCAGGCGGCTGCTGCTCGCCCGGGCGGTGATCTCCCCCGCCCGCATCGTGTTGCTGGACGAGCCGACCGAACACCTCGACGCGGCCGATGCCGAGCGGGTGCTGCGCGATCTGTTGGGCCCCGATGCCGGACTGATGTCGGCGGAGCGGACCGTGGTGGTGGCTACCCACCACTTACCCAAGGGCCTGCACTGTCGCGAACTGCGCATCGAGCACGGGTCTGAAGCCGCCGTCACGCGGTAGCCCCCCGGCGTTCTGCGCAGCTCACAGCGAGGCGGCAATTTCCCGACCGGGTTGCCATTCCCGCCGAAATCTCGTTGACCCGAACTGCCGTCGGCCGAGGTGTCGCCGGGCGTCCATGGCGTGGGATATACGAACGCTATTGCGCGCCAGTCTTTTTCGCAGCCCCGTCCTGGAGATGCGGCCCGGCACCCATCGTTCAGCTTTCGGCGGCCAAGACGTCACGCACGGCGGCGTCGACGGTGCTGAGCACGTCGGGCGCGATGCCGGCACGGCCGCGCACCAAGATCGACGCGCAATTGGCCGGCGGCAGCCCCTCTGCCGGGCACAGGCCGTCGGGAAGCTTTCCGATCATCGGCAGCAGCGCCACCCCCAGGCCAGACCGCACGGCCGCGTAGAGCCCGGACAGGTCGCCGCACTCGGCGGCGATCTCGTAGGCGATGTCACGCTTCTCGAGAACCGAAAACGCCGGCTCCCGCAACGTACACGGCTCGGAAAAAATCACCAGCGGCAGCGGATCGTCCGTCGACGCCGCGAACGTGCGCGCCGAAACCCATTGCAGCCGAACCAGACCCGACACATTGATGCGATCCAAACCTGCCCCGTCGAGCATGACCGCCAGGTCCACCAGCCCGCGTTCGATGGAGTCGGCCAGCGACACATTGCGATCGAGCCGGAAACGGACCCGCCGGTCGGGAAGTCGCTCACGCAGCGCTCGAGTCAGGCCGGCCAGCATCACGTCGGCGCCGTGTTCGGTGGCGCCGATCGTCAACAGCGCCCGTTCGGTTGCGCCCAGGTCGTCGAGCGCCGCGTCGTGCGCGGCCAGGATGGTGCGGGCATGCCGCAGCACTTTCTGACCGACCTCGGTGAACACGATCCCGCGGCCCGAGCGCTCGACCAGCGCCTGGCCGACCACCGCTTCGATTCTGCGCAGGTGCTGGCTGACGGCGGACTGGCTCAGGTGCTGCACGGCGGCAGCGCGGTGAAATCCGCCACAGTCGGCGACAGCGACGAGGCTGCGCAGGGGCGCGATGTCCAGGACCTGGGCCATACCCGTACGATAGTTCGATTCGTATCCATGATCAATAGTGCAGATGGCCACCCGAAAATCGGCTCAGCTGACAACCAAAGATAAGCATCAACGATCGGTAGCGACCAACAATAATCGTTGGACTCGGTCGGTCGGCGAGGCCAACATGGGGGCATGGACTTGCCGCGCATGCCGCTGTCCACCGCCTCGGCGGTGACCCTCCTCTACGCGCTCGGTTACCCGATCGGGGCCCTTGCGGTGGCCGCGATGACGCCGATGGCCGCATTGGTGCTGCGGTTCGCTTTGGCGGCATCGATTCTGACGGCCTGGACCGTGCTGGCCAAGGCGCCCTGGCCTCGGGGTGCGCAATTCGGTCACGTGGTGGTGGCCGGGCTGCTGATCCAAGCCGTCCAGTTCTGCTGCCTCTACGAGGCCCTTCAGCTGGGCTCGCCCGCGGTGCTCGGTGCGGTGGCGATCGCGATGAATCCGGTGACCACGGCGATTCTCGGCACCGTGTTCCTGCGGGAGCCGCTTGGTCCCCAGCGGTTGGCCGCGCTGGTCCTCGGCGTCGTCGCCGTGCTCGCCGCGTGCGCCGGGCGGCTGATGAGCACCCGCGGCGTGGACCCCGTTATCCTGCTGCTTGTCGTTGCCCTGCTTGGTCTTTCGGCCGGCGGCGTGTATCAGCAGCGATTCTGCGCCGGGGTCGACTTCCGCGCAATGAGCGCCATGCAGAATGCAGTGGCCCTGATTCCCGCGGCGGCCCTTGCGGCCCTCACGCCATTCGCCGTCCACGACGGCGTCAAGGCGGCGATCGCGGTCGGCGGCATCGTGCTGTTGAACGCCACGCTGGCCGTCAGCCTGTACGTGCGGGCCATCAATACCCACGGCGCGGCGGCGGTGGCGATGCTGTTTGCCGTCATTCCCGCGGTCGCCGCGGTGCTGTC
>NZ_DATJPU010000294.1:0-22505 GCF_035506235.1 Mycobacterium sp. | reverse complement strand
GGCCGTTCCGCCGAACAGCGCGTGGCGCTCGACCTGCTGCTGGACGAGTCGGTGGGCATCGTGTCGCTGGGCGGCAAGGCCGGCACCGGCAAGTCGGCGCTGGCGCTGTGCGCGGGTCTCGAGGCGGTGCTCGAACGGCGCACCCAGCGCAAGGTGGTGGTGTTCCGCCCGCTGTATGCCGTCGGCGGCCAGGAGCTGGGCTACCTGCCCGGCAGCGAGAGCGAAAAGATGGGCCCGTGGGCGCAGGCGGTCTTCGACACCCTGGAGGGGCTGGCCAGCCCGGCGGTGCTCGAGGAGGTGCTGTCCCGGGGCATGCTCGAGGTGCTGCCGCTGACCCACATCCGCGGCCGGTCGCTGCACGACTCGTTCGTCATCGTCGACGAGGCGCAGTCGCTGGAGCGCAACGTGCTGCTGACCGTGCTGTCGAGGTTGGGGACCGGGTCGCGGGTGGTGCTGACCCACGACATCGCCCAGCGCGACAACCTGCGGGTCGGGCGCCACGACGGCGTCGCGGCGGTGATCGAGAAGCTCAAGGGGCACCCGCTGTTCGCCCACATCACGCTGCTGCGCAGCGAGCGGTCACCGATCGCCGCGCTGGTCACCGACATGCTCGAGGAGATCGCCGGGCCGCACTGAGGCGGCGTTTCGGTAGGCTTCTCACGTGCCGAAACGACCCGACAGCCAAACCTGGCGATACTGGCGGACCGTTGTGGGCGTCGTCGCGGCCGCCGCGGTGCTGGTGATCGGCGGCCTGACCGGGCACGTGACGCGCGCCGACAACCTCAGCTGCTCGGTGGTCAAGTGCGTCGCGCTGACATTCGACGATGGGCCGGGCCCCTACACCGACCGGCTGCTGCAAGTCCTGAAGGACGCCGACGCCAAGGCCACGTTCTTCTTGATCGGCAACAAGGTCGCCGCCAACCCGGCGGGCGCCAAGCGCGTCGCCGACGCCGGGATGGAGTTCGGCAACCACACCTGGGAACACCCCAACATGACCACGATCCCGCCCGAGGACATCGCCGGCCAGTTCTCGAAGACCAACGACGCCATCGCCGCCGCCACCGGGCGGGCCCCGTCGCTGTGGCGTCCCGCCGGCGGGCTGTCCAACGACCTCGTGCGCCAGACCGCGGGCAAGTTCGGGCTGGCCGAAATACTCTGGGACGTCATCCCTTTCGACTGGATCAACGACTCCAACACGGCCGCCACCCGCTACATGCTGATGACGTACATCAAGCCCGGCTCGGTGGTGCTGTTCCACGACACCTACTCGAGCACCGTCGACCTGGTGTACCAGTTCATCCCGGTGCTCAAGGCCAACGGCTACCGCCTGGTGACGGTCAGCGATCTGTTGGGGCCGCGGGCGCCCGGCAGCACCTACGGCGGCCGCGAGAACGGGCCGCCCGCCAACCAGCTGCACGACATACCGGCCAGCGAGATCCCCACCTTGCCCGACACGTCGTCGCCCAAGCCGATGCCCAACTTCCCGATCACCGACATCCCGGGCCAGAACTCGGGCGGCCCGAATAACGGCGCCTAGAAGAGGTTGGGCGCACCCACGGCTACCTTTGTAGGGTGATCAAGCCTGGCCGGTTGCGGGCCCCATCCGCGGGGCGGCGAAAGTCCGCGCGCAGGTTGACGATTGAGTATGCGGCCGCCCTGGCGCTGGCCTACATTTTGGCCTTCGTCGACGCGGCCGCGATCTTGATCCCGCTGCGGGGGCACACGTCCGTCGCGGCCAACGCGGACTTCGCGGAAAAGAACACCGTGCTGGTGGTGGTCCTCGTCGTGCTCGGCGTCACGGCCGTCGCGGTGGCCGGGGCGCTCAACCTGGCCCCCACGCTGCGCTGGTATGTCGCCGGGGACCAGCCGACCGCCGAGCAGCGGGAAGCCGCGATGAAGATGCCCGGCCGCCAGTCGGCGATCCTGGCGCTGGCCTGGGCGGCGTCCGGGGCGATCTTCGCGCTGCTGAATCTGGCCGGCGGGGCCCAGATCCTGCTGCCCACCGGGCTGGGCGTGCTGCTGGGCGGACCGGCCGCCGCCGGGACGGGGATGCTGCTCGCGCAACGCACCCTGCGTCCCATCATGGGCGCCGCCACGCTGGGGGCCGAGCCCCGGCTGGCGGTACCGGGCGTGTTCGCGCGGCTGGTGCTGCTGTGGTTTCTGTGCAGCGCGCTTCCGATCGGGGTGATCGCGACCCTGGTCGTGCTGCGCTCCTACGGCTGGCTGATCGAGAAGTCCGCCGCGCTGGACGTGCCGATCCTGGTGGTAGCGATGGCGGCGCTGGTCCTCGGTCTGCCGACGATGATCCTGACCTCGAGATCCATTGCGGATCCCCTCGGCGAGGTCGTCGACGCGATGGCAGAGGTCGAACACGGCCACATCGGGACCCACGTGGGGGCGTACGAGCGTTCCCAAATCGGGCGCCTGCAAACGGGTTTCAACCGGATGATCACCGGGCTCGCCGAGCGGGACCGGTTGCGGGACCTGTTCGGGCGCCACGTCGGAACCGACGTCGCGCAGCGCGCCATCCAGGAGGGCGCCTCGCTGTCGGGGGACGTGGTCGACGCGGCCGTGCTGTTCATCGACCTGGTCGGCTCGACGCAACTCGCGGAAAGCCGCCCGCCGCAAGAGGTTGCCGAGGTGCTCAACGACTTCTTCCGGATCGTCGTCGACGCCGTCGACCAACACCACGGGCTGATCAACAAATTCGCCGGCGACGCCGCGCTGGCGGTCTTCGGGGCACCGCTGCGGACGGACGAACCCGCGTCGGCGGCGCTGGCGACGGCGCGCGCGCTGGGCACCCAGCTGCGGCGGTTACCGGTGGTCGATTTCGGCATCGGCGTCTCGGCGGGCCGCGTCTTCGCCGGCAACGTCGGTGCCGAAAACCGGTACGAATACACGGTAATCGGTGACGCGGTCAACGAGGCCGCGCGGCTGGCCGACCTCGCCAAGACCGCCGACCGGCGGATCCTGTGTTCGGCGGCGGCCGTCGACCGCGCCGATGATGCCGAGCGGGCGCACTGGGCCGAATGCTATTCCACCGTGTTGCGCGGGCGCTCCGAGGCCACCCACGTTTCGGCGCCGGCTACTTCCGCACCTTCAGAGCCCCGATGACCCCGTTGATGATGCCCGCCGAACCGGCGTCGCCGATGGGCGTCGCACCCAAAAACATGGTGACCGGCTTGGTGTCGACCGCGATGATGACGAGCGAGTCGCCCTTCACGTTGCGTGCCGTGTCGGCGATCGTGACATCGGCGTCCACCCGTGCGGCCTTGACCCCGTCGACCGTGATCGACGACGTCTTCATCGGTCCCAGGGTGGGCGTTGCATTGGCGTAGCCGGGGCCGTTGGCCACGCAGTTCATCAACTTGGACGCCTGCGCGGCGACGTCCATGCTGGGCACGAAGTTGGTAATGCCGACTTCCGCCTGCATCATCCACTGGCTGGCTCCGGGCACCTCCGCCCCGACGCCGACGGCGCCGATCAGGTTGGGAGTCTGGTCGTCCGAAAAGCCTTGCCACCCCGGCGTCGCGCTGATCGGGAACGACAGCTTGCCCGCGCTGATCGTGTCGCCGGGCTTGTCACCGCCGGAGACGTTGGGCGTGCAGCCCGTCGCCGTCTGCTGGGAACTGTTCGGTTGCGACGAGGGGGCGCCGGTCGACGAGGGGGTCGCCGGGGGCGCAGCCTTGTTCGGCTTGTTTGCGCTGTTGAGCCCGACCACCACGAGCACCACCACCACGATGACCGCCAGCACCGCGAGGCCGGCGACGATCAACCACGGCGCCTTGGAGCGCGGGCCGGTCGGCGGCGGCCCGGGCGGGTACGGCCCGCCCGGCCAGCCGGGCTGGCCGGGTGGGGGGAATTGCTGGGGCGGGTACGGGCCCGCCGCATAGGGATTCCCGGCCTCCTGGGGGTTGCCGTACGGGCCGCCGGGCGGCGGGTACGGGTAGCCACCCGGCGGCGGGCCGCCCTGCGGGTAGCCGCCGCCTTGCGGCGGGCCATCCCAATAGGGGCCCTGCCCATAGGGATTCGCCCCATAGGGATCCTGGCCGTAGGGGCCGCCGGGGGGAGCCGTCATCGGTCAGCCTCTTCCGGCTTCACCTTCGCCATCGCCAAGACGTCGAGGCGGCGGTCCAGTTCTTCGATCGACAGCTTGTCACCGATCAGGCCGCGGTCGATCACGGTCTGGCGAATCGTCTTGCGTTCCTTGAGCGCCTGCTTGGCCACCGCGGCGGCCTCCTCGTAGCCGATCGCCGAGTTCAACGGGGTCACGATCGACGGCGACGATTCGGCGAGCTCGCGCAGGTGCTCGACATTGGCCTTCAGCCCGGTGATGCAGCGCTCTGCGAACAGCCTTGAGACGTTGGTCAGCAGCTTGAAGGACTCCAGGATGTTGCGGGCCATCATCGGGATGTAGACGTTGAGTTCGAACGCACCGTTGGCGCCGCCCCAGGCGATCGCGGCGTCGTTGCCGACCACCTGCGCGGCGACCTGCGTGACCGCTTCCGGCAGAACGGGATTCACCTTGCCCGGCATGATCGAGCTGCCCGGCTGCAGGTCCGGCAGCTGGATCTCGGCCAGGCCGGTCAGCGGGCCCGACCCCATCCAGCGGACGTCGTTGGCGATCTTGGTCAACGACACCGCGATGGTGCGCAACGCGCCCGAGGCCTCGACCAGCCCGTCGCGGGCGGCCTGGGCCTCGAAAGAGTTTGCCGCCGGGCGCAATTCGCCCAAACCGGTGGAGGCGACCAGCGTCTCGACCACCCTGGCGCCGAACCCGTCGGGAGCGTTGAGCCCGGTGCCCACCGCCGTGCCGCCGATGGCCAGCTCGCCCAGCCGCGGCAGCGTCGCGCGGACCCGCTCGATCCCGGCCTCGATCTGGCGGGCGTACCCGCTGAATTCCTGCCCGAGCGTCACCGGGACGGCGTCCATCAAATGGGTGCGGCCCGACTTGACCACGGTGCGCCACTCGCGGGCCTTGCTCGCCAGGGCGTCGTGCAGCACCTCGAGCGCCGGGATGAGGTGACGCACCGCGGCCTCGGTGGCCGCGATGTGGGTGGCGGTCGGGAAGGTGTCGTTGGACGACTGCGACATGTTGACGTCGTCGTTGGGGTGCACCGTCACCCCGTTGGCCGCCGCGATGGACGCGATCACCTCGTTGGTGTTCATGTTCGAGCTTGTCCCCGAACCGGTTTGGAAGACGTCGATGGGGAACTGGTCGTCGTGTCGGCCGTCGGCGATCTCGGCCGCCGCGGCGATGATCGCGTCCGCCTTCTCCGGCGCCAGCAGCCCCAGGTCCTTGTTCACCTGCGCGCAGGCGCCCTTGAGCAGGCCCAGCGCGCGGATCTGGGCGCGCTCCAGGCCCCGGCCCGAGATCGGGAAGTTCTCGACCGCGCGCTGGGTTTGCGCGCGCCACAACGCTTTCGCGGGCACCCGCACCTCGCCCATCGTGTCGTGCTCGATGCGGTACTCGGTATCGGCGGCGCTATCGGCCATAGGTGGCAGTCCTCGTTTGGTGTCGGGTTCAGGGCAGGGGATAGGCGGCAGAGCTGTCGCCGGTGAAGTCGATCGCAGAGTATTCGTTGAGCTTGGACAGCCGATGGTAGGCCTCGATCATCCGGACGGTGCCCGACTTCGACCGCATCACGATCGACTGGGTGGTGCAGCCGCCCGGGTAGTACTGCACGCCCTTGAGCAGGTCGCCGTTGGTGACCCCGGTGGCGCAGAAGAACACGTTCTCGCCCGACACCAGGTCCTCG
Source organism: Mycobacterium sp. (assembly GCF_035506235.1). GTDB lineage: Bacteria > Actinomycetota > Actinomycetes > Mycobacteriales > Mycobacteriaceae > Mycobacterium. The sequence goes on along the minus strand of NZ_DATJPU010000294.1, from coordinate 16,746 downwards.
GTGGTCAGCACCCGGTCGACGTCGTGGCCGGCGTCGATGGCCTTCTGGCGTTCCTCGTCGTCCTTGGGCGCCAGCTGCGCCTGGATGGCGCCGCCCATGCACCGGATCGCGGCGGCGGCGATGATGCCCTCCGGGGTGCCGCCGATCCCGGCCAGCATGTCGGTGCCCGACAGGTAACGGCACGCCGAGATCGCCCCGGCGACGTCGCCGTCAGTGATCAGCCGGATCCGGGCCCCGGTGGTCCGGACGTCCTCGATCAGCTGCGCGTGCCGGGGCCGGTCCAGGATGCACACCGTCATGTCGCGCACCGACAGGTTCTTCACCTTGGCCACGGCCTTGATGTTCTCGGAGATCGGCGCGGTGATGTCGAGCACATGCGCGGCCTCGGGCCCGACGGCGATCTTGTTCATGTAGAAGACCGCCGACGGGTCGAACATCGCGCCCCGGTCGGCCACCGCCAGCACCGAGATCGCGTTGGGCATGCCCTTGCTCATCAGCGTGGTGCCGTCGATCGGGTCGACGGCGAAGTCGCACTCCGCGCCGTCGCCGTTGCCGACCTCCTCGCCGTTGTAGAGCATCGGCGCCTTGTCCTTCTCGCCCTCGCCGATGACCACCACGCCGCGCATCGACACCGTGTTGACCAGTTCGCGCATGGCGTCGACGGCCGCCCCGTCGCCGCCCTCCTTGTCGCCGCGGCCCACCCAGCGGCCCGCGGCCATGGCACCGGCCTCGGTGACGCGTACCAGTTCCAGGGCCAGGTTGCGGTCCGGCGCTTCGCCGCGCGGCCGTGCCTGCGACGGGCCCCGGCCGGTCGCGGCGGCCGAACGGTCGCCCTCAGCTGTCATGGTTGGAGATTGTCCCAGAAGCGGATCGGTCCGCGGGAACTGGGATACTTGGCAAATGACCGAACAGCCGCAGCCGAACGCCGAGGTAGGCGAGCCGGCACCGGCACTGGGACCTTTTCCAAGACCGGCCAAGCCCCGGCTGTTGCAGGACGGTCGCGACATGTTCTGGTCGCTCATCCCGCTGGTGATCGGGTGCATCCTGCTGGCCGGCCTGGTGGGAATGTGTTCCTTCGAGCCTGTCGGGACGAATAAAGGGGTGATCCCGGCCTACGACGCGGCGACGGCCCTGCGGGGCGATGCGCAGACGCTGGCGTTCCCCATCCGGCTGCCCCGATTACCCGCCGGTTGGCACCCCAACTCCGGCGGCCGCGGCTATATCGAGGGCGGGCGGAAAGACCCCTCTGACCCTTCTGGGGGTCAGCGACTGAACGCGGCCACGTCGACCGTCGGCTACATCAGCCCGACGGGACTGTATCTGGGCCTCACCCAAAGCAACGCCGACGAGGACAGGCTCGTCGGCTCGATCCATGCGTCGGCGTATCCGACCGGAACGGCCGAAGTCGACGGCACCACCTGGGTCGTCTACCGCGGCGCCGGCCAGAGCGACGCCGACGCCGAGCCGGTATGGACCACCAGGCTTACCGGCCCGGCCGGCGCCGCCCAGGTCGCGATCACCGGCGCCGGGAGCGCCGAGCAATTCCGTACGCTGGCGGCGGCGACGCAATCGCAGCCGCCCCTACCCGCGCACTGAAGGGAAGGCACGTGACTGCACCCGAGGCAGATTTGTCCGGATGGTCTGGGGCGCCGTTCACCGGCGGCGGCCACACCCACGACGTCTACCGCAAGGGCACCGGCCCCGGGGTGGTGCTGATCCCCGAGATCCCCGGCATCCATCCCGGTGTGCTGGGCCTGGGGAACCACCTGGTGGACAACGGCTTCACCGTCGCCATGCCCTCGCTGTTCGGTGAGCCGGGCAAGCCGAAGACGGGTGGCTACATACTCAGTTCGATCGCGCGGGCCTGCGTCGCAAGGGAATTCGCGGCCTTCGCCACCAACAAGCAACGGCCGGTGGCGTTGTTCCTGCGCGCGCTGGCCCGTGACCTCAACGCGTCGACGCCGGGCAAGGGCGTCGGCGTCATCGGTCAGTGCTTCACCGGTGGTTTCGCGCTGGCCGCCGCCGTCGACGACAGCGTGCTGGCCCCGGTGCTTTCCCAGCCGTCGGTGCCGCTGCCGTTGGGCCGTGCCCGACGCGCCGATCCGGGGCTCAGCGAGTCCGAACTCGCCACCGTCGCCGATCGCTGCGGCAACGACGGCCTGTGCGCGATGGGGCTGCGGTTCAGCGAGGACAACGTCGTGCCGCGGGAACGGTTCGCGGCGCTCGAGGAGCGGCTCGGCGACGCGTTCGAGGTCATCGAGATCGACTCGAGCCCCGGCAACCAAGGCGGCTTCGCCAAGGGGGCGCACTCGGTCCTGACCGACGAGGTCCGCGAAGTCGACGGTCAACCCGCTTACGAGGCCCGCAAACGGGTGGTCCAATTCCTCGCCGAGCGGCTTAGTTAGGAAAGTCCGGCCCGTATGGCGACCGACACTCGCGTGGTCGAAACCACCCACGGCCCGGTCCGGGGCGCCGCCGAAGGCGACGTGCGGATTTGGAAGGGAATCCGGTACGCCGCACCGCCCGCCGGCGACCTGCGGTTCCGGGCGCCGCAGCCCCCGGAGCCGTGGACGGAGATCGCCGATGCCACAGCCTTCGGGCCGGCCTGCCCGCAACCGGTCTTTCCGAACATGCCCCTGGATCTCGGTGCGTCGCAGGGCGAGGACTGCCTGAGCCTGAACATCTGGGCCCCGTCCGGCACCGAGCCCGGTGCCGCGAAGCCGGTTATGGTGTGGCTACACGGCGGCGCGTATGTCCTGGGATCTGCCAGCCAGCCCCTCTACGACGGCCGCCGGCTGGCTACCGGCGGTGACGTCATCGTGGTGACGGTGAACTATCGGCTGGGGGCGCTGGGCTTTCTCGACCTGTCGTCCTTCAACACCGCGCGGCGCCGTTTCGACTCGAACATCGGGCTGCATGACGTCCTGGCGGCGCTGCGCTGGGTGCGCGACAACATCGCCGCGTTCGGCGGCGATCCCGAAAGGGTCACGCTGTTCGGCGAATCCGCCGGCGCGGGGATCGTCACGACGCTGCTGGCGACCCCGGCCGCCGAGGGCCTGTTCGTCGGCGCGATCGCCCAAAGCTCGCCGGCCACATCGGTATACGACCGCGACCGGGCCCGGCGCGTCGCCCTGAGCTTTCTCGACAAGCTGGGCATCGCCCCGGCCGACGTGGACCGGTTGCCCGACGCCCCGATCGCGGCGATCCTGGCCGCGTCGCAGGAGGTGTTCGACGAGGTGCCCGTCCGCAACCCGGGCACGCTCGCGTTCGTCCCGATCGTCGACGGCGAGCTGCTGCACGACTACCCGGTCAAGGTGGCGCAGCGGGCTCGCACCCACCGGGTTCCGTTGATCATCGGCACCAACAGGCATGAGGCGGCGCTGTTCCGGCTGATGCGCTCGCCGCTGATGCCGATCACCCCGCGCGCGATCACGTCGATGTTCACCCAGATCGCCGCCGAACAGCCCGACCTGCAATTGCCCACCGAAGAGGATATCGTGTCGGCGTATTCGCGGTTGGGGCGGCGGGCAAGGTCTTTGAGCATCGCGACCGACGTCGGGTTCCGGATGCCGACGGTGTGGCTGGCCGAGGGGCACCGCAGGGTCGCGACGGTGTATCTGTACCGGTTCGACTACGCGACTCCGATGCTCAAGCTGTTGCTGGTCAACGCCGCCCACGCCACCGAATTGCCTTATGTGTGGGGCAATCTCGGGGCGCCCAACGACCCTACGCTGAAGCTCGGCGGCGCCCGAACCGCCAAGGCGGTCTCGAGAAGGGTGCGCACCAGGTGGACCAACTTCGCCGGCCACGGGAAGCCCGCGGGCCCGGCCGGCGAGCCGGATTGGACGCCCTACCAGGAAACCGGCCGCGCCTGCTTGCTCATCGACAAGAGCGACACCGTCGCCGGCGATGTCGACGCGCACATCCGCGCCGCCTGGGGCAGCGAGATGGTGAGCTTCCGGTAGGGCGCGTCCGGCGGACCTGTGCTGCTGCGCTACCGACCGATAGGTGAGTTCCATTTGCGGTATCGCCGGTGATACCGCAAATGGGAATCGCCTAATGGCCGGCTCACGGTGCCGGCGTGGCTGATGTGACTACCGACGCCGCGGTGCTACCCCGCCCGCTTGGCCTCCTGCGCTTGGCTTTTCATCTGCCGGAACATGTCCACGTAGTAGGGCAGGCATTCCGACATCGCCTTGTCGGTGGTGAACAGCGGCTCGTAGCCGAGGTCGCGCCGCGCCTTGTCGATCGAGAAGTAGTTGTCCAGATACAGTCGCTCGACGGCCAGCGGCTCGAGCAGCGGGGCCGGTATCCCGAACCGGAAATGCATGCGCTGCCAACCGGTCATGGCCGCGCGAACGAGCGGCCCGTTGACCCGCACCCGCGGCCAGTTCTCACCGCAGGCCTCGATCACCGGCCGAGCGAACTCGAACATGTTGATGGGGTCGTCGTCGTTGATGAAGTACGCCTGGCCGGGCGCGGTCCCGCCGGGCACCAGATGCTGGGCGGCCAGGATGAAGCCGTGAATCAGGTTGTGCACGTAGGAGTTGTCGAGCCGGGCCGACTTGCGGCCGATCAGCACCTTGACATGGCCGGCGATCACGCTTTCGAACAGCTTGCGGAACATCGTCTGATCGCCGCGGCCCCAGATGCCGCTGGGCCGGATCGCGCACTTCAGCATGTCACCAACACCGTTCTGGGACAGCACGAATCGCTCGGCGACCACCTTGGTCTCGGTGTACAGGTCGTTGAACCTGTTGGTGTAGGGCAGTGTCTCGTCACCGCCGGCGATGTTCTGCCCGCCCATCACCACGCTGTTGGACGAGGTGTAGACGAATCGTTTCACCCCGGCCGCCTGCCCCGCGTGCACCAGGTTCTCGGTGCCGCCGACGTTGACGGCGAAGCTGCGCTGGCGGTATTCGTCGGTCACCGACGCGCCGCCCATCAGTTCGATGATCGCGGCGGTGTGGAACACCGTGTCGATGCCGTCCACCGCCGCGGCGCAAACGCCCGCGTCGGTGATGTCGCCCTGCAGCACCTCCAGTTGGGTGTGCTCGGGCAGCGGTGAGGGCGCGCGGTCGAAGGAACGCACCCGGTATCCGCGGTCGAGCAAGGTGGTCACCAGGTTGGCGCCGACGAACCCCGAGCCGCCGGTGACGAGGACGCGGCCCAGTTCGGTTGTCAGTGATGCATCACCCATAGTTCGCGAAGCATAGCCGAGAAAAACTGAAACCTGTTCCAAAGCCTCGGCAGCGGTTCCGCGATCGGGCGGCCGTCAGCCCTCTTCCGACTGGCCCGCCGCGAGCGCGTCCTCGATCCGCTTGCGGGCGCCAGCTAAGTGCTCTTCGCATCGTTTTGCGAGTTGCTCGCCCCTTTCCCACAGCTTCAGCGACGCATCGAGGTCCAACCCGCCCTGCTCCAGGACCCGTACCACTTCGATCAGCTCGTCCCGGCAGGCTTCGTAGCCAAGCTGACTAATGGGCGTAATCGACTGCATCGACTGCTCCTTAGGAGTGGCCATCGGTCAGTCCCTCGCTCACGGCCGCCACGGCGCCGTCGGCCACCCGGACCCGCAGCCGGGTGCCCGCGCGCGCGTCGCCGACCGACCGCAGCACCACGGGAGGTCCGGCGTCGGGGACCGCCTGCACCACCGCGTAGCCGCGGGCCAGGGTGGCGGCCGGGCCCAGGGTGGCCAGCCGCGCGCTGAGGTGGCCGACGCGCTCGGTCTCCGCGGTGACCAGCCGCCTGATGTCGCGGCGCACCGCCGAGCGCGCGCGGCGGATCTCGTCGGCCCGGGCCGCGCACGCCGCCAGCGGCTCGGCCAGCACCGGCCGGCTGCGCAGCTGGGCCAGCGCGCGCTGCTCGCGGGACACCCAACTGCGCAGCGCCTGCGCGCTGCGCCGGCGCAGGTCATCGATCAGCCGCTGCTCGGCGGCGGTGTCGGGCACCACCTTTTTGGCCGCGTCGGTGGGCGTGGCGGCGCGCAGGTCGGCGACCAGATCGCACAGCGGGTTGTCGGGTTCGTGCCCCACCGCACTGATGATGGGCGTGCGGCACGCCGCGATCGCGCGGCACAGGGTCTCGTCGGAAAACGGCAGCAGGTCCTCGACACTACCGCCGCCTCGGGCCACCACGATCACGTCGACCTCGTGGTGGCGATCGAGTTCGGACAGCGCTTCGACGATCTGCGCCACGGCGTTCGGCCCCTGGACAGCGGTGTTGCGCACCGCGAAACGCACGGCCGGCCAGCGCGCGCCCGCCACCGTCGTCACGTCGTGCTCGGCGGCGCTCGCCCGGCCGGTGATCAGCCCGATCATGTTGGGCAGGAAGGGGATTGGCCGCTTGAGCCGCGGGTCGAACAACCCCTCGGCATCCAGCAGTCGGCGCAGCCGGTCGATGCGCGCCAGCAGCTCGCCGACGCCGACCGCCCGGATTTCGCTGAGCCGCAACGAGAATGTGCCCCTCCCGGTGTAGAACGAGGGCTTGCCGCAGACCACCACCTGGGTGCCTTCGGCGAGTTTCACCGGCGCGTTGGTGACCAGGTCGCGCGAACACGTCACGGTCAGCGACATGTCGGCGGCCGGGTCCCGCAGCACCATGAACACGGTCTTGGCGTCGGGCCGCATCGTGATCTGGGCCAGCTGACCCTCGACCCAGACGGTGCCCAGCCTGTCGATCCAGCCCGCGACCCGGATCGCCACCGCGCGCACTGGAAAGGGGTTCTCCGCGGAGTTGGGTTCGAAATCAGCCGCTCGGGTCACTTCGCGTTCGCGCGGGTGATCCTGTTGGCGAGCAGCGTCTGGAACGGTGCGCGGGCCTTGGTGGCCTGCTCGTAGGTCAGCAACGCTTCGAGTTCGTCGACGCTCAGCGATTGCAGCCGGGCCCGCAGTTGGGCGAGCGTCAGGGTCGGATAGTCGAGTTCGACCGCCACCTCCGGTTCCGGCACAGCCGTCTTGGCGGCGGGAGTCTTCGACCGCTTGGCGGGTTTGACCAGCGCGCTGGCGTCCTCGTGCGCGTCGGCCACCGAGTACAGCGCGAATCGGCCCTCGGCCCTGCGCTCGACCTCGCCGGCCTCCGGGAGGGTGGCAGGGGCGCCCTCGACCGCGTCCTCGGGCAGGTCCTCGTCGAAGGTCGCCCACTCCGGCTTCTCGTCCTTGGGCGGAAAGATCGATTCCAGGGTGCTGTCACCTTTGATGACCAGCTCGGCCAGGTTCTGCTGAAAGCGCATCACCATGTGCGCGGCGGTGCTGGCCAACGTCATCGGGTACATCAGGATCGTCTTCGGCAGCTTCATCGTCTCCTCAACGGCGACTGTCGCCGCGCCGACCAGTAGCCGAACTCCGTACGGTGCAGTAGCCATGAGTCCAAGCCTGCCTTAACCGGCGGCCAACTCCAAGCCCGCCGCGGGCCGGTACCCTGAATGCCATGCCGCCGACTGTTGACATGGGAATTCCCGGTGCAGCCGGCTCGGTAGCCAACAACCCAATCCGTAAAAGGGTGCTCCTGGCGGAGCCGCGTGGCTACTGCGCCGGCGTGGACCGGGCCGTCGAGACGGTGGAGCGCGCCCTGGAAAAGCACGGCGCCCCCGTTTACGTGCGCCACGAGATCGTGCACAACCGGCACGTGGTCGACACCCTGGAAAAGGCCGGGGCCGTCTTCGTTCAGGAGACCGACGAGGTCCCCGAGGGGGCCATCGTGGTGTTTTCCGCCCACGGCGTCGCGCCGACCGTCTACGCGGCCGCGGCCGAACGCAACCTGCAGACCATCGACGCCACCTGCCCCTTGGTGACCAAGGTGCACAACGAGGCCAGGCGATTCGCCCGGGACGACTACGACATCCTGCTGATCGGCCACGAGGGCCACGAGGAGGTCATCGGGACCGCGGGGGAGGCGCCCGAGCACGTGCAGCTGGTCGACGGCGTCGGCGCGGCGGACGACGTGACCGTCCGCGACGAGAACAAGGTGGTCTGGTTGTCGCAGACCACGCTCTCGGTGGACGAGACGATGGAGATCGTCGAGCGGTTGCGGCAGCGTTTCCCGAATCTGCAGGACCCGCCCAGCGACGACATTTGCTACGCGACCCAGAACCGGCAGGTCGCGGTCAAGGCGATGGCGCCCGAGTGCGAGCTGGTCATCGTCGTCGGTTCGCGCAACTCGTCGAATTCGGTGCGGCTGGTCGAGGTGGCGCTGGGCGGCGGCGCGGGCGCCGCCTACCTGGTCGACTGGGCCGACGACATCGACCCGGCGTGGTTGGAGGGCATCGCGACGGTGGGCGTCACCTCCGGCGCCTCCGTCCCCGAGGTGCTGGTGCGCGGTGTGCTGGAGCGGCTGGCCGAATGCGGCTTCGACGTGGTGCAGCCGGTGACGACGGCCCAGGAAACCCTGGTGTTCGCGCTGCCCCGCGAGATCAGGTCGCCTCGCTAGCCTTCGAACTCCCAGGACTCCGCCGGGAAGCTGCGTGGCGTGCGCCTGCGCCGCTCGGGGCTGGGCTCGTCGGCCGGGCCCGAGTCGCGGTAGCGCACCCGTGAGATCGGGTGGTGTGTCGTGTCGGAGCCGTTCCCGCTTGGGGCGGCGCGACGGCGCCGTGGCTCGTAGCGATCGAAGCGGTCGGGCGCACCGGGTGGCTCGTAGGGGTCATACCCGTCGAGACGGCCGCCGCGAGAAGCCGGCCGCTCGTAGGGGTTGCGGCGGGTGCGCGGCTCGCGGCGGGTTTCGCGCGGCGGCTGGCGAACGCCGGGATCCGCTTCCGGCCGGGCGCGGCGGCGCGGCCGGGGCGGCGGGTCGGCGGGGTCGAAGTCGCGGGGCGGCGCCTGACGGCGGCGCCGCGGCCGCTCGGCCGCAGGATCGCGTTCGTCGTCCAGCGGGGGCCGGGCATGCCGGGAGTGAGTCCGGCTGGGACGAGCAGACCGACCACCGCGCGTCGATCGGCCGGTCCTCGAAGCGGCTTTCGGCGGACGGCCGGCCTCGCGGGTTCGCTTCGGGCCGGTGGGCGCCGCTTCCTCCGCATCCTCGTCGCGAGCGCTGAGGCCGAGAAGCGAATTCAGTTTCGCGCCAATGGCTCCGACGAAGGAGCTGAACGCACGCGTCGACGCGGCGTCGCCGTTGGAGTCGGCGGCTGCCGGCTGCGACTTGCCGAAATACCACCGCGCAAGGCCGATCAGGAGGACGGCGCCGGCGGTGCCCAGCATCAGCGGGAAACGCTCGATGAGCGGATAGCCGCAGTTGATCAGGAGGTCCTTCAGGTTGCCGATTTTGCGTCCATGGAACATCCAGTAGGCACCCGGCACCGCGCAGAAAAGAATCAGCGGTGGCTGAATGATCGCGGTGAACAGGCCGTCCTGGCGCACGGCCAGCACCGCGGCCACGCAGCCGGCTATATAGAAGCCGGCGAAGACGTGCGTGAGGTCCTTGTGACCGGCGTCGATCGCATAACCGATGGCGGTCGCGGTGACGGCGATGACCACGGCCGCCCACCACGGCACGCCCGGGATATCGGGGTGGATCGAGCGGTGGTTGGCCTCGACCGCCGATCTTGCCCGCTGTGCTGACACATGTAGACCGTACCGGGAATGAGCCGAAACGCCGGTAAAGACCTTGTTAGCGACCGCTGGCGCGCCATGCGTCGCACACGCCTGAACGGCCCGCGCCGCCGCGCCCTAGACTTGGATCCCCGTGAGCCTGAGCCTGGGAATCGTGGGCCTGCCGAACGTCGGCAAGTCGACGCTGTTCAACGCGCTGACCAGGAACAACGTGGTGGCGGCCAACTATCCGTTCGCGACGATCGAGCCCAACGAGGGTGTGGTTTCGCTGCCGGACCCGCGGCTGGACAAGCTGGCGGAGCTGTTTGGTTCCGAGCGCGTCGTGCCGGCGCCGGTCACGTTCGTCGACATCGCCGGCCTGGTCAAGGGTGCGTCCGAGGGGGCCGGGCTGGGCAACAAGTTCCTGGCCCACATCCGCGAATGCGACGCCATCTGCCAGGTGGTCCGGGTGTTCTCCGATGACGACGTGACCCATGTGGCGGGCGAGGTCGATCCCAAATCCGACATCGAGGTCGTCGAAACCGAGCTGATCCTGGCCGACCTGCAAACACTCGAGCGTGCGCTGCCGAGGCTGGAAAAAGAGGCGCGCACCAGCAAAGAGCGCAGGCCCGTCTATGACGCGGCGGTGGCCGCTCAGGCGGTGCTGGACGGCGGCAAGACGCTGTTCGCCGCGGGCGCCGACGTCTCCTTGCTGCGCGAGCTGAACCTGTTGACCACCAAGCCGTTTCTGTATGTCTTCAACGCCGACGAGGCGGTGCTCACCGACGCCGCGCGGGTCGCCGAGCTGCGCCGGCTCGTCGCGCCCGCCGACGCGGTGTTCCTGGACGCCGCCATCGAATCCGAGCTGGCCGAGCTCGACGACGAGTCGGCCGCCGAGTTGCTGGAGTCGATCGGCCAGACCGAGCGCGGCCTCGACGCGCTGGCGCGGGCGGGGTTTCACACGCTCAAGCTGCAGACCTTCCTGACGGCGGGCCCAAAAGAGGCGCGGGCGTGGGTAATTCATCAAGGCGATACCGCGCCCAAGGCCGCCGGGGTCATCCACACCGACTTCGAGAAGGGCTTCATCAAGGCCGAGATCGTGTCGTACGACGACCTGATCGCCGCCGGGTCGATGGCAGCGGCCAAGGCCGCCGGCAAGGTCCGCATGGAGGGCAAGGACTACGTCATGGCCGACGGCGACGTGGTGGAGTTCCGGCACGGAGCAACAACTAAACCCGCGAAGTAGGCAAGTAGGTCGGCCAGTAGACGGTTTGATGGCGTGCCTGAGTGTCGATTAGCATTTTCGCGGACACATTCCTCTCAAGGAGGCGGCACATGACATCGTCGTCGCTCACTTCGAAATTGGTTGCCGAGCTGTTCGGCACGTTCTGGTTGGTATTCGGTGGCTGTGGCAGCGCCATTTTCGCGGCCAAACAGATCGCCCAGGCCGAGGATGGCAGCGGTACCTACCAATTGGGCATCGGCTTCCTCGGCGTGGCATTGGCTTTCGGGCTCACCGTCGTCACTATGGCTTACGCCGTCGGCCACATCTCTGGTGGGCATTTCAACCCCGCGATCACTCTGGGCGCCGCGGTGAGCGGCCGACTGCCGTGGAAGGACCTTCCCGGGTACTGGATTTCCCAGGTCGTCGGTGGCCTGCTCGCGGGCGTGGCCCTGCTGGTCATCGCGAAGGGGAAGCCCGGATTTTCATCCACCGGGCATATGGCCGCGAACGGATACGGTGAGCATTCGCCGGGCCACTACTCGCTTGCAGCGGTGATCATTACCGAGGTCTTGCTCACGGCGTTCTTCCTCATCGTGATACTGGGCGCGACCGACGACCGGGCCCCGCACGGATTTGGGCCGTTGGCCATCGGTCTGGCGCTGACGCTGATCAACCTAGTCGCCATCCCGATCAGTAACTGCTCGGTCAATCCGGCCCGGTCCACGGGCGTCGCCTTCTTCAATGGGGACGGCGCACCCGGTCAACTGTGGGTGTTCTGGCTGGCGCCCCTGATCGGGGGGCTTATCGGCGGCCTGATTTACCCGCTGCTCTTCGAGAGCCGTAAGTCGACGACGGATCGGGCGACGGCGGAGGCCAGCTGATGGCCGGGCGTGACGTGGTCGAATTCCGGACTCCGTTGCGCTGGTTCTTGGTCTGATCGCCGTGACTGTGCGGGACCGTCGAGCCATCCGCGGCGCTCGCTGGCGACACCCTTAGTCGCGCTGATCAACTGCGGTGCGCTGTTTGTCGTGGCGGGCCTGATCGCGGTGGAGGCGGTGCTGCGGCTGATTCGCGGTGTTCCCGAGGTGCACGGACTGCCGGTGTTGATTGTCAGCGCGGTGACGATGGCCGTTCTGTTGGTCGGCGCGTGGGTGCTGGGCGCGTCCGCTGCAGATGAGGACCTCCATATGCGATCTGTCCTGCTCGATACGCTGGCCGATGCAGCGGCGGCTGGGGCTGTTGCCGTGGCCGGTGCAGTGATTGCGGTGACTGGACGGTTCTATTGGCTCGATCCGGCTCTCGCGCTTGTGATTGCGGTTGTTGTTGCAGTTCCATCGAGCACGCTGTGCTTCAGGGCCGTGGGCGCGATACGCGGCGATGAGGTCGATTTCAACGATGAATTTCAACGATGACTAGGGTCGGCGACGTGGTCGAATTCCGGTTCAACGTCTAGGAGCCAGGCGGGCGCGATAAATCCGGCTGGTTAGGGGGAGGACCACTTCGGGGAACAGAGGCGATATGGGACGAACGGATACCGCGTCGTTGGTGGTCGACGCTCCGCTGAGCCGGGTGTATGCCGCGCTGATACAGCCGCAGGCGCTCGTCGAGTGGCTACCGCCCCGCGGAATGTCGGGGGAGTTCGAATACTTCGACGCCCGCACAGGAGGGTCCTACCGGATGAAATTGACCTATGCCGAAGCGCCTGAGTCAGGCGGCAAGTCAGGCGTCGACTCGGACGTCGTGGACGTTCGGTTCGTCGAGGTCGTACCCGACGATCGGGTCGTGCAGGCCGTCGACTTCCAATCCGACGACCCCTTGTTCGCGGAAACGATGACCATGACGTGGACGGTTACAGCGGTGAGCACCGGCAGCACCCGGGTCGATGTCCGAGCTGATGACGTCCCGGAGGGCATCTCCGCTGGCGATCACGTCGACGGCCTTCGATCGTCGTTGAAAAACCTCGCGACCTATCTGACCAGGCCGCGGGCCTATCCAGATTGACGGCGACGTCGTGGAGTTCCGGTGTCAAGCAACGTCTGGACTCAAGAACTAGTAACCCAGCGAAGGTCGTTTGAGGCCGATCGACCCTAGAACGGAGCCGTTCAAGGGCCTATGTGTTGAAGGTACCTATCGCAGAAGTCACTTCACTGCCCCGAGAATAGGAGCGCTGAGATGGTCGAGCCTCCCATTCGCACGGCCGAGGAGCGCGAGAGCGTCGCCCTTCGCGAGGAGGCCGAAGTTGCGCGCGAGCACGAGCTAGCAAGGCGAGCGTGAAGGCGGATCGCCGCGATGAACGCCGGTATCGATGTGCAAATCCTCTCCATAGGGTCCAGAGACCCTAACGAGTCGGGAGGCCGCGAATGCCCAGCACCGTGAGCAATACCGTGCGCGACAGGATCGATGCTGCCGATCAGGCCATTATGGCCCGCATTTCCGCCGAAAGCTCCCCGCTGCTGGACCGCTTCCTGCCCGCGCTGAGCCGGTCCGCCGATTTCTTCGCGTTGTGGATCGGCATCGCGGCGGCGCTGGCGGCCACCAAGGACGAACGGGCCCACCGGGCGGCCGTGCGGGGTCTAGCCGGCATGCTGGTCGCGAGCACGGCCAGCAACGTGCTCGCCAAGGTCCTGGTACGCAGGCCGCGCCCGACCGGCGAGGTACCGCCGGACCGCCGCCCGGGCCGGACGCCGGTTACCAGTTCGTTTCCGTCCGGGCACGCCGCCGCCGCAGCGGCGTTCGCCACCGGCGTCGGGCTGGAAATGCCGGCCTTGGCGGCGCCGATCGGGGCGCTTGCGGCGGCCGTCGGCGTGGCCCGGGTCGTGAACGGCGTGCATTACCCGTCCGACATTGCCGCGGGATGGGCGCTCGGCGTGGCGGTAGGGATGCTGACGCTCCGGTGGTGGCCGCGGCATCAGCCGTGACACTAGCTGCCGAGATGGCCGGACCCGGCCGTACCGGCCCCAGAGGTCAGTGAGCCGGTTGCCCGCGCCTCGACCTCCTCGGCCAATATCCGGACCACGTCATGCAGAGTCGCCACGCTGATCGATTCGATGACCGGCGCCTGGCCCGTGCGTCCGGCTTCATCCGTCGGACAATGCGACCACACGCCGCTGTAGCACTTGGCCGCGCGTCCTATTACGGCTAGCGGCTTGTCTGACAGCCCGCTCCGATGGCCTCGGGTGAGCCAGTCGATCGCGTTGTGCACGATGCTCGGTAGACGGTTGTAGTAGTTCGTCGCGACCAACACCGCATCCGCATCATCGGCAGCATTTCGCAGCGTGACGACTTGCCTTGGCGTGCGGACTGTTTGACGATCGCGATACGGCGGCACACCCGGCAGGCTGTCGAAGATGTTCACCGTGATCCCGCACGACAACATGTCCGCCCGCACCTGTTGCAGTGCTCGGTTCACCTCACATCCGTGGCTTCCGACGATGGCCAGCACCGTGACATCGGGAAATCCGCTGACGCGCAATATGATCGGCACACTGCGCTGACCGTTCATACAGCCTCCGGACGAAGAATGACGCTCGCGGGCCTTCAGGGTTTCTCGTCACGCACTCGGCGGCGGGTAGCCGCAGCCTTCTTGGCGGCTTCCTTGGCGATGCCGAGCCGCTTCCGGGTCGCCGCGCCCTTGAGCGCGGCCTCCTTTGCTTCTCCCGTCCGCATGCGGGTTTCCGCTCCTTTTTGCGCGCGCTCGGAACGATTGGATTGCGGATCAACCCCCAGTTGGTGCCAGTCCGTTTCGGAAAGGTTCACGCCGTAGTGCTGCGCCGCCTTCTCGATGTTGGCGAAAGCCAGAGCGCGATCGGCTTCGGGGACATCGGTCACTTGATCGAATCGCGCGATGGCGTTGCGTACGTGCCGGCCATCGGTCAACGGTTCTTTGCGTTGCTTTGGGTACGCAAAGACCGTGTCCGGCAGGTCAGTTCGCTCGGTGAGTCGCCCATGCCTTTCGAACGGTTGCCACGTCGCCTTTACAGTTGCCATCTCACACTTCTCCTGGTCGAGTTCGGCCCCGAAGGGCGAACGCCACGCGGACGTCCGCCCGACGTCGGGGTTGGGAAAATAACGTTCAGTACGAAACAACGAGCTCGTTTTGCACGTCGGTTACGCCCGGGGCACGCCATGCGGCCGAGCCGGCCTCGTCGCGTTCGGCCCACGAGGGCACGGTTCCGCTGAGCGTAACCTTGCCGTCGTCAGCTCTGACGGTGATTCCTTCGGCGTCAATTTCGGCGTCGCGCTTGAGCGCAGTCTCGATCGCCTCTTTGACACCGCTGGGGCGGACAGTTGCCTTGATGGTGATCTCGTTGGACACCCCAACCACTCCCGGTAGGAAGCGCACCGCGTCGTATGCCGCTTTGCGCTGGTACTCCCACGTCACCTTGCCTCGCAGGGTGACCCAGCCGTTGTCCACGGTCACTTGGATGCCAGTCGGCACCCACACGTGCGACTGCACGGCTCGCACTGCGTCCTGGGCGATTTGCTGGTCGTTGCGCCGGTGGTCCGCGTGGGGCTCCACCCGGATCTCGTCGGCGACCGCCTTGACGCCCGCCACTCGCTGAGCCGCCTTCTCGGCGGCGGACTTTTCAGCGTAAGTGGGCACGGTGCCGTTGAGGGTGACCACTCCCTGGCTGACCGTTACGCCGACCTCTGCGGAGGTGACGCTGGGTTCCCACCTCAGCTCGTCGCGGACGTCCTTTTCCAATTGTTGATCCGTTTTCATGACCTAACCTCCTTAATATTTGCAAGGTGGGCCGGTTAGCCTGCGGCCTGTACGGCGATGTGCTTTTCGGCCGGTCCAGCCCCATTCGGGACGGCAACCGAACAGTCAGGATCCCCTTGTCGTAGCTGGCTGTGATCAGCCGGATTTCAGAAACGGGCGTAGACCGGCCCACACAGGGGAGCCGGTGAACAGCTCAGAGGAACGGCGACCACCGACCACGGCCGATGCAGCCAGCTTGCTCATGATGATGACGCTCCTGGTGTGGCTTTAACACCGATCGTTCGATCCGACCACTGCGCGGGCGTAGGCCGGTAGGGCCGGAAGTCCCAAGCGCGCCAGCTGATTCGTCACACGCCGCCACGGACATCGCGCGGTGATCAGCTGTGGTGCGGCAGGCCGGCGGCGGGAGTATGCAACGATTGGCCGGCCCCGATGAGCCTCCGCTGCCACCGGCTGCTCGCTCCTCGTCGAGCAACTACCAACCTGCGCCGAATCTCGGGTGGGTCTAGTGTCGTCGGCTCGAAGGCCCAATGACCCTACTACCCGGTGATCGCCGTCTCTAGATTTTGGCTTGCCCGGGCGTCGAAACCCGGCCACCCACGACATTCGGAGGACACGATGACCACCGCGAAAGACATCATGCACACCGGAACGACGTGTGTGGGCGAACATGAGACGCTGTCCGCAGCGGCCAGGCACATGCGCGACCTGGGCGTGGGCGCCCTGCCAATCTGTGGAGACGACCACCGCCTGCACGGGATGATCACCGACCGCGACATCGTCATCAAATGCCTTGCCGCCGGTAAGGACCCGAACGTGATGACCGCCGGTGAACTGGCCCAGGGCAGCGCGTATCAAGTCGGAGCCGACGCCAGCATCGAACAGATGCTTATCGTGATGGAAGAGCATCAGATCCGCCGGCTGCCGGTCGTCGACAATCACCGGCTGGTGGGCATTGTCAGCGAGGCCGACATCGCCCGGCGCCTACCCGAACACGCCATCGCCCAGTTCGTGCAAGCGATCTGCGCACCGCAAGCCACCACCAGCCACTGACACAGCTACGGGGCATTTTTCGCCCTGACGGAACGCGACATGCTCATTTCACGCCGGGTAGGAGCGTCTCCTGTGCCTGGATCGCGGTGAGCGCCACGGTGTAAACGATGTCGTCGACGAATGCTGCACGACAGGTCGTTCACCGGCTTATTCAGCCCTTGCAGCACGGGCCCGATCGCCGCCGCGCCCGCGCTGCGCTGCATGGCCTTGTAGAGGTTCCTTGCCGG
>NZ_DATJPU010000293.1:0-5195 GCF_035506235.1 Mycobacterium sp. | reverse complement strand
TGCACGGCGACGACTGGCTCCTTCCCGGTGCCCTTGCGACGCTCGCCCGATGCTTCGAGGACCCGACGGTCGGGCTGGCGTTCGCCCCGCGCCAGGTGGTGGGTGACGACGAGCGATGGCAGCGCCGATACGGCACGATGCACACGCGCTTTCGCGACCTGCGGGAACGCAACGACGGAGCTTCGTTGGTGCGGCAGGTGGCGCTGCGGGGCGCCAAGGACAACTGGGTGGGCGAACCGACCAGTGTGATGTTTCGGCGCCGGCTGGCGCTGGAGGCGGGGGGCCTGCGCAACGACATCTACCAGCTCGTTGACATCGATTTCTGGCTGCGCCTGATGCTGCGATCGACCGTTTGCTTCGTGCCACGGGAACTTTCGGTGCGCAGTCACATGAAAGGGACGGAAACTACCCATGTCATGGCCAACCGACGGTACGTGCTCGACCAGCTGCGCATCCTCGGTTGGCTGGCCGTCGATCCGGTGTCACCCCGCTCGATCCGGATCCTGGCGCGGCTCTGGTGGTTTCCCGCGTGGCTGGCGCTGGTCGTGGAGATCGCGGTCTTCGGGCCGCAGCGGCGGTCACATCTGAAGACGTTGGCGCTAGCGCCCTTTCGCGAGTTTTCCCACGCCCGGAGGCTAGCCGTGGATTTCCGCGGTCAGGCCGAACTCGCCAAACGTGCGTGAGACGTCCTCGCGCAGCGCGTCTTGCGAGTTCGTCCGGCCGGCGAGGTACGCGTTGACCGCGATCCAGATCTTCCCGGCGCCCCGCCCGGAAACCACGAACAGCTGGCCACCCATGCGTTCGAGGGCGCGCCTGCTGATACCGGGTTCGATCAATCGCCCGGACGCGTAGTCAGCGTCGCTGCCATCGGGGCGTATCACCTCGGGGGGCATGTCACCAACGTTGGAGCAACCGATGGGCAGGGCGGCCGCGCCGAGTCCCATTCCCGCCGCCCTGCGTGCCACCCACTTCGGGGTCAACGACGTCAGTGCCAGCGGGGCCAGCAAGTCCTCGGTGATCTCGGCCAGGTCGGCGAACGCTTGCTTGAATTTGAGACGAGCTTCTCCCAGGTCCGAGGACAGATGCGCCGGGTCGACGGAAACCGTGGGAAACACCACCGCGTTGCCGCGCGTATCGGCTTCGGTGCGATCGCTGATCGGGAACGACAGGGTGACCGTGCCGTCGTCGCAGACGCGTCCCATGCGCACGCCGAGCCTGCCGGCGAATCCGGCGAGCAGGGTGAAGCTGTTTCCGCCAATGCTTTTCGCGCGCGCATCCCATTCCGCCAGGTCGACATAGGCGGTCACCGACGGTACCACGACGGGGGGCTGGCCGCCGGCTCGCCGCGGTGCCGGTGGGGCCGACCTCATGGAGGCGGTGACGTCCCCGAGCCGGCGCCGGGCGATGCGCGCCGTCGCCGCCGCCGCCTTCGCCAGTTCCGGTGCGGAAGCGATGGTTTGCCGGGCGTCGCGCATCATGGCCCGCCGGCGGGAGCGCGAACGGGGATACGGATAGCCCAGGTAGCGGGTCCTTCCGCCGGCCGCGTCCGCGAGCGCCTGCAGGATCCCGAGCCCGTCGACGAGGGTATGCGACGTCGTCAGGCACACCGCGGTCCCGCCGTCGTCCAGCGGGAGCACCCCGAGATGCCAGCCGGGCCCGTATTGGGGATCCAGCGGCAGGCAGGCCCGCTCATGAAGCCACGCGTTCAGAGTCGCCCGAGAGCGCGGTGTTGGGGCGATCTCGATGTCGTCCGGCCCCCGGGACACGACCCATCGGTCACGCGCGAACGGCAGCGGAGACGCTTCGACCAGCCGCCCCAGCAGCCCGTAGCCGAGATTGCGGTGGAAACGGCGCAAACCGTCAAGATTTACCGGGCGGTTGTATACCCAGACGAACTGCACAAGCGCCCCGTAGCCAAGCGCCCGCAGACCGAGGAAAGACGCCTGGTCCATGTGTGCGAGCCGATTGTCCACCGCGTTCACGGTAGTTTATTTGCCAGCAGGTCAGGTCGCTTTGGCCCGGAGGCCGTGTTGATACGGTTGCAAACCTCGCCGTTCCTGGTCGGAAAGGCTCTCGACGAAGGTAGTGTGTTTCCCGTGGTTCAGTCTTCAATCCCTGCCGTGCTGCGCGAGCGCGCGAGCCTGCAGCCCAACGACGCGGCGTTCACATACCTTGACTACGACCACGATTGGGAGGGCATCCCACATACCCTGACGTGGTCGCAGCTGTATCGGCGTGTGGTGAACCTCGGCGAGCAGCTCAAAAGCCATGGATCGACCGGTGATCGGGCACTCATCCTAGCGCCGCAGGGCCTGGACTACGTGCTGAGCTTCCTGGGTGCATTGCAGGCCGGGCTTGTCGCGGTACCGCTTTCGGTTCCCTATGGCGGGGCCCACGACGAACGCACCATCTCGGTGCTGGCCGACACGTCGCCCACGATCGTCCTGACGACGTCCGCGGTCATCGACAACGTCAGCGCGTCGGTGCAGTCGCAGCAGGGCCCCTCCGCACCGTCGATCGTCGAAGTTGATTTGCTGGACCTCGAGTCCCGGCAGCGGCCCGCGGGCCCGCGACCCCGCTCCGGGGCCGGTGATGGGTCGGAGTTCATCTATTTGCAGTACACCTCCGGATCTACCCGCACGCCGGCGGGTGTCATGGTCTCCAACAAGAACGTCTTCGCCAATTTCGAGCAGATCATGGGCGACTTCTTCGCGCCCGAGGGCGGGATTGCCCCGGCGGGCATCACCGTGGTGTCCTGGCTGCCGCTCTACCACGACATGGGCCTGTTATTGGGGATCCTCATGCCGATTCTGGCGGGGGTGCCGACGCTGCTCTCCAGCCCGGTGGGTTTCCTGCAGCGACCGGCCCGCTGGATGCACATGCTGGCGCGCAACGGGTGCACGATTTCGGCGGGGCCGAACTTCGCTTACGAGCTCGCGGTGCGCAAGACGTCGAACGACGACATGGCCGGGCTTGACCTCGGCGGTGTGCACACGATCCTCAACGGCAGCGAGCGGGTGCAGCCGGCCACCCTCAAACGATTCGCGGACCGGTTCGCCCCCTTCAATTTCGACACCAGGGCGCTGCGGCCCTGCTATGGCATGGCGGAAGCCACGGTGTACATGTCCACCCGCCAGGTGGGTGAGCCACCCGAGATCGGTCATTTCGATTCGGAGAAACTGCCTGGCGGCGAGGCGGTGCGGTGTGAAACCGGAAGCGGCACACCGCTGGTCAGTTATGGTGACCCCAAATCGATGCTGCACCGCATCGTCGATCCCGACACCGGTCGCGAGTGTCCGGATGGAACGGTCGGCGAGATCTGGGTGCACGGCGAGAACGTCGCCGCCGGCTATTGGCAGAAACCCGAAGAGACGGAGCGCACCTTCGGTGCGAAGATTGTCGAGCCGTCGCCGGGCACACCCGAGGGCCCCTGGCTGAGGACCGGAGACTCCGGCTTCTTCTCCAGCGGCGAGATGTTCATCATCGGCCGCATCAAGGACTTGTTGATCGTCTACGGGCGCAACCATTCTCCCGACGACATCGAGGCGACCATTCAGGAGATCACCGCGGGACGTTGCGCGGCGATAGCGGTTCCCGACAAGGGAATCGAGAAGCTGGTCGCCATCATCGAGCTCAAGAAGCGGGGGGACTCCGAGGAGGAGGTCGTCGACAGACTGCGCGGCGTGAAACGCGAAGTCACGTCGGCGATCTCGAAGTCCCACGGGTTGAAGGTGGCGGATCTGGTCCTGGTATCGCCGGGCTCGATCCCGATCACCACCAGCGGCAAGATTAGACGATCGCAATGCGTCGAGCTTTACCGGCAGGATGAGTTCGTCCGGTTGGATGCGTAGCCGCTAGAGGAGCGGGTGTTCCCCGCGCCCGTTGCCGTTGGCGGGCTGATGTGACGGGGCATTCGAGCCAAACAGCGGCAGGGGGTTGTCGGCGTCGTCCCTGGCCGATTGTTCGCTGTGCCCGTTGCCGTTGGAATGCCCATTTCCGTTGGCGCCGACCGTGATCGGCCGAGGCGACAGGAAGTCCTGCCCGAACAGCGGCAGCGAGTGACCGAGGTAGCGATCGCTATCCCGCTTGCCGTTGCCATGGCCGTTGGCGGCCCCCGTGGATTCCAACGCCGGATCGCGCAGGTCGTCGGTCACGTGACCCGGCAGGCCGCTGAGGTCGAACAGGGGGAGCGCATGCTCGGGGAGGCGTCCGCCCGACCGTTTGCCGTTCCTGGCGACAGCCGGCGTCGCCTTGGCAACGCCGTTTGACCCCGCCCGCCGCGACTTGGCCCGCGATTTGTGCCCGGGGGGAACGAGTTTCAGGCGAACCAGCAGGTCGTCGGGAACCCACGGCTCAGCAGCACCATTGGTCGCCGCGGAGGCCGATGGCGTGGGCACTTTCTCCGCGTTGGGTATCACCTTCATCCGGACCAGTTGGTCGGTCAACTGTTCGAGCTGTTGCTGCTTTTTCCGGTGGGCCGCGTAAACCTGGGCCGGGCTCTTGCCGAGGTGTGAGGGCCACCAGTTCTTCTGGCCGATCAGCGCGGCCACGGCCGGCACCGTGATGGAGCGCACCAGGAAGGTGTCGATCAAGATGCCCATCCCGAGGATGAAGCCGGCCTCGGCCATGGTGTAGATGCTGGCGGTCATCAACCCGAACATCGAGGCGGCAAAGATCAGACCGGCCGAGGTGATCACTCCACCGGTCGAACCCACGGTGCGAATGACGCCGACCCGCACCCCGTGCGGTGACTCGTCGCGGATGCGCGAGATGAGCAGCATGTTGTAATCCGCGCCGACCGCGACGAGCAAGATGAACGACAGTCCGGGCAGGCTCCAGTGCAGGTTCTGCCCCAGCAGCATCTGGAACACCAGCACGCCGAGACCCATCGCCGACAGATACGAAAGCAGTACCGAACCGATGAGGTACAGCGGCGCGACGACCGCCCGCAACAAGCCGACCAGGATCAGGAACACGATCATGATGGTCGCGAAGACGATGAAACCGATGTCGTCGTTGTAGAAGGTGCGCGTGTCGTTGAGCCCGCTGGGAAGGCCCGCCACCGCCACCTTGGCGTCCGCCAGTTCGGTGTTCGGCAGCGCCGACTGCGCGGCCTTGACGATCTTCGCGATCTGATCCATGGCCGGGGTGCTGAACGGGTTGAGCGCGCTTTGGATGAGGTACCGGGCCGCGTG
>NZ_DATJPU010000292.1:0-7670 GCF_035506235.1 Mycobacterium sp. | reverse complement strand
CTGGAACGCCGACGCCCGCCCGTTCGCCTGGACCGCCACCGCCGACGAGATCCTCGCGAAGGTCGCGATCACACAGACCAACATCCGCAAGCTCGTCGACAACAATGCGAAGTAAATACAACAGAATCACGAGACACTAGCTTTGTGGCGGCAATTTAATGACCCGGTTATTGCCGGCGTCGGTTACATACACGGTCCCATGGGTGCCCACCGCGACGGCATTAGGCTCGTTGAGCCCGGTGAAGGGAAGCGCGCTGGGCGCGGGTTGGCCCTTCGCGAGCTCCAGCACATGGTTGGAGTTGTAGCTGGCGAGATACACGTTTCCCGCCGTGTCTACTGCCACGCCCCCGGCCCCGTCGAGCCCACCGCACGGTAACTCACTCGGCGCGGTGGTGCCGGCTGGCAGCTCAAGCAGACGGTCGTTGCCTTGGTCGGTGACGAAGACGTTTCCGGTGGTGTCCACCGCAATAGTGTTGGGTACGCGTATGTCGGTAAAAGGCAGCGTCGTGGGACTTGTTGAACCCGCGGCCAGCTTGAGCACCCGCGCGTTGCCCGCATCGACGACGTACACGTTTCCCGGTGCGTCGACCGTCACGTCGCTGGGTGTGTTCAGGCCGGTGAAGGGCAGCTGGACGGCGCTGGTAGAACCGTGCGGCAGTTTGAGCACGCGGTTGTTCTCGTCCACAACGTACACGGTGCCTGCGCGGTCCACCGCGACGCCATTAGGGCCATTGAGTCCGCTGAACGGCAGCTCTGTCATGTTGGTTGCACCGGCACCGAGCTTGACTACGCGGTTGTTGCCGGTGTCGGCGACGTACACGTTGCCCGCCGCATCGACCGTGATCGCTTGAGGATGGCTGAGCCCGTGGAAGGGAAGTTCGATCTGTCTCGACGGGCCTTCGTCCGAGGCCTTCGGAAGCCCGGGGCATTGAATCGTGTAGCCGATGTCCTTGACCCAGTCACTCCACTGATGCGGGCTCAGGTTTTGGGTGAGTTTGGCGCACAGCGCATCCGACCAAGCCGCAGGCCCCGGCCATAACCGGAGGGAGTGATCGTCGGCGGAAACGATGAGGCGCCCGTCAGGGCTAAACGCCACACTCTTTATCTCTTCAGTGTGGCCGGTGAGCCGCTGCCCGATGGGTTGGCCGGTCTCGGCGTTCCACAGCCGCACCGTGCGATCTGAACTGCCGGAGACGATGAAGCGCCCGTCGGGGCTAAACGCCACACTGTTCACCGTGTAGTTGTGGCCGGTGAGCGGCTGGCCGATGGCTTTGCCGGTGTCGGCGTTCCACCGCAGCAGCATGTAGTCCAGGTACTCGTGCGTGCCACCAGCGGCGATGCGATGCCCATCTGGGCTAAAAGCCGCACTGTTAACCGAGACTGCGGGCCCGGAAAACCGAGTCGGGATGGATTGGCCGGTGTTAGGGTCCCACAAGCGGACAGTTCCGTCGCCACCAGCGGCGATGCGATGCCCATCGGGGCTAAAGGCTAGGGCGCTAATCTGGCTGCCAGTCATCAGGTCGCGGATCGGCTGTCCCGTGTCGGCGTCCCACAAATGCAGCGCACCGTCCAAACTACAGCAGGAGGCGATGCGGTGTCCGTCGGGGCTAAACGCCACATTGTGCAGATCACCGGGTTTTCCCAGGTCCATCGGCTCTCCAATGGATTGCCGTGTCTCCGCATCCCAGCGCCGCAGCATTCCGTCTGCGCTGACGGCAAGGAGGCGGCGCCCGTCCGAGCTGAACGCCAAACCCTTCACTTGGTCTGAAGTGGTAAGCGGCGCCGCCGCGGGCTTACCAGTGCCCGCATCCCACAACCGCACCGTGTTGTCGTTGCTGCCAGAAACGATGTACCGCCCGTTAGGGCTGAACGCTACTGGGCCATTCCCGTACTGGATGGGCGCCCCGTCGCGAGGTCCGATGTCGGCGCCCCACAGCCGCACCGTCGTGTCGGTGCTGCCAGAAACGATGTACCGCCCGTCGGGGCTGAACGCCACACCGGTGACCTGATTTGCGTGGCCGGTGTATGGCTGTCCGACGGGTTGGCCGGTGTCGGCGTCCCATATCCTCACCGTGTTGTCGACGCTGCCGGAGGCGATCCGATGCCCGTCGGGGCTAAACGCCACACTGTTCACCCAGTCGCGGTGGCCGGTGAGCGGGGAGCCGAGGGGTTGGCCGGTGTCGGCATCCCAGATCCACACCGTCGCGTCGCCGCTGCCGGAGGCGATCCGATGCCCGTCGGGGCTAAACGCCACACTGTTCACCCAGTTGCGGTGGCCGGTGAGCGGGGAGCCGAGGGGTTGGCCGGTGTCGGCATTCCAGATGCGCACCGTCGTGTCGGCACTGCCGGAGGCGATCCGGTGCCCGTCGGGGCTAAACGCGACACTCCGCACGGTCTGGGTGTGGCCGGTGAGCGGGGAGCCGAGGGGTTGGCCGGTGTCGGCATTCCAGATGCGCACCGTCGTGTCGACGCTGCCGGAGGCGATCCGGTGCCCGTCTGGGCTAAACGCGACACTCAGCACGGTCTGGGTGTGGCCGATCATCGGCAGCCCGATCGGTTTGCCGGTGTCGGCGGCCCACAGACTCAGTGTTCCGTCTGTGCTGCCGGCGACGATGCGGCGCCCGTCGGGACTGACCGCCACGCTCCAGACCTTGTCGGCGGCCGGGATGATCTTGAGCATGTGACGCCGCGTGAAAACCGCGTGGAACAGCGCGCCGGGATCAGCGTGATCGACCTGTGATGCCAGGAGCTCTTGGAGCGCACGCACCTCGCCGCCGGGGAGACTCCCCGCGAACATCGCCTGCCCTTCCGAAGTGAGACGCAGGTCCAAGGCTTCATGGGTTCGCGTCTGGGCCTCGTGTTTGGCTTGGGTGGCGATCCACAAGAAGTAGCCGGCCGCGACCGCGGCAATGACGGCGATCACGGCAATGATCGTGGTGACGGCTAGAACCCTTCGCAGGATGCGGGAGCGTCTCCGCAGGTCCTCTGCGTGTGCTTGTTCTCTGGCAGCAAGAGCTTCGGCGGCCTGCTGGCGTTCCTTGAGCTCCGCCTCACGCTGCGCGGCGGCTTGGCGTTCCTGCTCCGCGCGGGTGGCCAGCGCCGCCTTCTCTTCTTCTGCGCGTCGCCGGTCGCGCTGTTCGCGTACGACGCCTGTGAGGACGTCGTGGGTCAGTTCGATCCGTTGCGTGCCGTAGTGTTCCTCGAGTCGTAGCAGTCGTAAGTGGATCAGCCGGGTGAGTTCGTCGTCGGTCAGATGGTGGAACCGCAACGCATCGTCGCGGTCGTAGCTGTTGCGGAACCCCTTCTGGGTGATCAGCTCGGACTCGATGAACTCCGCCACGCGCGGCGGCAGATCACCCACACAGGACGAATAGTAGTTCGACAGGATGTCGGTTTTGGCGTCCTCGACCAGCTGTTCGTCGAAATATGACTGCCCACGCCGCTTTCGCTCCTCGTTGAGCTCGCGGCAAAATAGGCTGAGCAACGCAGGTTCCACGTCCGAAGCCTCAGCACCAGGAGGGGCGCCATCTGGCAACGCGGTATCGCGGCCGCGGTGCAACTCCTCGCCAGCGATGATGCTCACCACCCGGCGCGCCAACGCCTCCGTCATCAGGTCCGCAGCTGGCTTGTGCACCGCATCAAATGCTTCGCCTGCCCGTAAGCGACGCAGCCGCATCCGCGTGCGTGCCAGCGCTGGAATAAGCCGACACCATCCTTCGAGTTCGGGAAGAAAATCTTCCCGCAAGCTAATCAACAACTTGTAATTGAGCGACCGCAACTGAAATCGAGCGGCTACAGCCTCGTCGTCGTCGATCCGCGCGGCCAGATCGGCGGGAATGCGATTCTCGGCCAGGTCACCGAGGTCATTCCTGAACGCCCGCACGAGATCGGGCACCCGCTCACCGAGGGTAAAGAGCTCTTCGAACTGGTCGAGCACAATCACCGGCGTAAGGGGATAGTTCTGCGCACTCCAAAGCTCAAAGTCGGCGCGATGCAAGTATTCCCAAAGAGTTTCCTCATCCAACGGCAGCATCGCATCGGGCAGGTCGGCCCGAATCGAGGTTTGGATAGACTGATGGAGCTGGCGAGTAAGTGGCGGCGCATCCGGCGTGACGTCGAAGCGCACGTAGAGCGGCAGAAAGTTGCGGTCGCGCAGCAACGGAAACAGGCCCGCTCGCAGCAGCGACGTCTTGCCGAGGCCCGACCGCCCAAACAAAACTGTCACCGGTGCGTCGAGCACGTGCTTCAGCAATGATTCTGCTTCATGGTCGCGCCCGTGGAAGAACGCGCGCGCGTTTTCCTCAAACGGCTCAAGGCCCGGCCACGGGTTCTGGGCGTCGAGTTGCGTGGTCACCGTTGCACCAGTCATGCCGCACCGCTGCGCCGCATAGCACGGATCTCGTCCTTCAGCATCGCCTCCAGTTCCTTATCCGGCTCACCGGCCGGCGCGCGACCAAACTGCAAGCGCCTGAACTCATCTGGAATATGCCGATACCGACTCGGATCGCCCTGATAGTTTTCGTCGATGATCACGGGCACAATGAAGCGGCGACCCATAATGGAGTCCGATCGATCTACCGCCTTCTTCCACTCCCGGAATACGTAGCCTTCCGATACCCCCTCGGTGTTTGACGAGATGACCGGGACGAACAAGCGGACAGTTTTGCGGATCGCGGTCAAAATGTCCTGCTCCCAGACATCGCCCGGGCAGAGCCTTCGCTCGTCTAGCCAGACATCGCCGCCCAGCCCGCTGATCGTGTCGGACAGCTGCCGGGCAGCGTCGACATCCTCACGCATGTAACTGATAAAGATCGTCGGCGCGTCTGGAGCAAGAGAACTAATGGGTTCGACCCGGGCGCCTCGCCTCGCGGTGGATTGTTCCTCCCACCGTGCGCGCAACTCCGCAACAAACGCGGCCGGCGCCATCTGCAGCTGCTGGACCTGCGTCTTGCGACAGTATGTTGCGAAGAAGTTCGATAGCGACGGTTCGCTTGAAGTCGAGGAGCAGACGAAGAAGAACTGCTTGGACTCAAGCGACGACAGCCGAGTAGTGCTCTCCATACGCAGGAGAAACCGCCCGAGCCAGTCGGGAATCTCGCAGCCGACAAACAACATCGGCCGATCTTTTAGCGGGGAAGCAAGCCAGTCCGGCAGGCTCGCGGAGCCGCTGAGCAACGCATGGAGCCACTCAAGCTGGTCCTCCTCGTGGATCGCATACTGGGGGGTGGAAGTGGCTCGACCAAACAGACTGAGAACCACGGTGTCGGTTGGCGCAGCCGGTTGCGCATTTTCGTCCTGTTCGATCGTGGACTTAGACGGGGAAAACGCTATCTCACGCGTCGCCGACCTACCATGGAATCGGACCTCGTTGAGCGCCTGCGCAAGTAGCCGGTCGGGCGTCGTACTGACGAACAGGCGCAGATCAGTGATGGCGGCGAGGTCACGGAGCGCACCGCCAGGCGCCGGATTGAGCTTGAGGATGATGTCATTGATCCGGCTATACAACCGCTCGAGCTCATCTCGGCCGCGCTCTCGCAGGAATGCTGCCACCGCTTCGCCCATGGTGATCACCCCCGGTGACACCGTCAGCTGATACTTATCAACAAGGCGTTGGCCGACGAGCGTAGTAAGCGCCTGTTCGGCGCCATCGACATTGACCATCGTCAAGTCAGGCCCCACAACCGGTACCAGCACCTGCTGTCGGATATGCCCGAGCAGATCGTCCCAAAAATCCTCATTCACGCCAATGCGCTCTTTCCTCCCACGCCGCGCCTATAGCACATCATCGCGCTCGCCCTACGATACGACCTTGATATCAGTAGAAAAAACTTTTCAGATATGAGTAAAAGAACTTCTCACCGAACGAGCAATAGTCAATCTGTGGATCGGCGTGTTACGCGGCTTGAGCCTCACCTCCTGATTCGTCGGGTCGTTCGACGAGTTTGCCGTCCTTGAATTCGGCTCGGCGCGGACGAGGGGCGACCAAGTGGGGTGCGTTGACCAGCCGCCAGCGGCGCTGCGCGGACTCGATGAGTTTGAACGCCATCGCGACACCGGCCGCGCGGGAGCTGGGGCCTTTGGTGACCCCTTGCCGTAACCGAACGGTGGCGAAGGTCGATTCGATTAACCGGCCAGCGTAACCCTGTCAAGGTGATCATGTAGTAGTGGGTGCGTTTTCGAGGCTGCTGCAGTGGTATTCCAGAGCGTTGATGACGCGGTCGTCCAATGCCGCGCCAGCTGAATCGCGCAGCCGCCGCTCGCTCCAGGTCTTCGGCCGCCGCCAGTTCCTTGGCGGCTTCGTATTCGGATTGGAGATCGGCGTCAGCGAGGTATGGTGCTTACCTTAACCGCGAGATGGCCGCGCCGCGGACATGCAGCTTGTGAAACGGCTGAAGCGAGGAACAAGAATCATGTCGAATGTGCGCCGAACACTTGGCAAGGTAGTTGGCATCACAACTATCCTCACCACCGGCGTAGTCACTGCAGCACATGTGGCCAACGCCGACTATCCAGGAGTTTCCGAGTGGTATAACAACCGGGCCAGCGAGCATTTCCAGCAGTCCATCAATGTGTTGGACAGGATCTCTAACGCCATCAACGCTTATGATTTCAACGCTTTGCACTCAGCGTGTGAGGATCTGCACGATGCAAATGCGGTTTGCGCTGCGAGCAGATATGCCGAGTCCGGATCCGTCGTTGACTAAGGCAGTGCAGGACATGATTGATGACTATCATACCGCCTCCCACATCTGCCTTACTTTGGTCGCGGGTTCCGGTACGTTTCCGTGGACTATGGAGGGCTCGTATTTGGAGCAGGCGCGCCACCATTTGGAGACGGTGAAGACCATCCTCTACGCGGATATGACTCCCTGAGAAGGCAGCGATCCTAATGGGCGTAGGACAAAAATGCGTCGTAGGCGTATCGCGTCCCCGGCGCGGCTCCTGCCCGCTGCGCGGTCGTCACGCTATCCGCCCGTGCCTACGGATCAGAGGTTCGTTTTCATCCGCTCCGCATCCGCCACGCCACTCGTAGCAGGTGCCCTGAACCCTCAAGCTGAGTCCAGTTCACCCAGCTCGACCAGCCCAAACGTCTCGGTTCTGACTTCGCCTCAGCTTCACACGCGGAAGGTTGATCCGGCACGCCAAGGTGCGCTAGGCAGTCGGTTCGCCAGTCCGCACACAGTCCGCAGCACTCTCGACCACCCTCTTCAATGCTCGGCACGTTTCGGCAGCGTATTCCGTTGTGCCCGTTCGGAATACCACCGCTTGACAGCACACTTCATAAAATGCCGTCAAATCCCGTCTCCCCAGGTGGGACGCTCTCATAATCCGTTGGTCGCGGGTTCGAGTCCCGCCCGCCCTACATCAAAATAGCCGGTCAAAGGTGGTATTGGGTCGTTAGAACGACTAGTTAGGGCCGTTCATCGCGGCGTCGTCGCGGCGCGTGGCGGGATCGCGCCGTCTAGGAGTGCACGCTAGCTTAGCTACTTCGACCTGAAAAAGTCGGCGGTGGCTGAGTCGCCTGTGGTTGCAGGGCTCCGGCGTTGTTGACTTCCGGCGCTGTGGCCTGCGGTGATGGGTGTCGATAAGGCGGCGTTTCGCTGCCGGGCAGGCACGGGCTTCTCGAGGACGATGAAGTTCTTCACGCTCGATCGTCCTGTTGGAGTCGC
>NZ_DATJPU010000291.1:0-3475 GCF_035506235.1 Mycobacterium sp. | reverse complement strand
CCCCCACGCGGCGTCGCTGCATCAGGCTTGCGCCCATTGTGCAATATTCCCCACTGCTGCCTCCCGTAGGAGTCTGGGCCGTATCTCAGTCCCAGTGTGGCCGGACACCCTCTCAGGCCGGCTACCCGTCGTCGCCTTGGTAGGCCGTCACCCCACCAACAAGCTGATAGGCCGCGGGCCCATCCCACACCGCAAAAGCTTTCCACCACAAGGCATGCGCCTCGAGGTCCTATCCGGTATTAGACCCAGTTTCCCAGGCTTATCCCGAAGTGCAGGGCAGATTGCCCACGTGTTACTCACCCGTTCGCCACTCGAGTATCTCCGAAGAGACCTTTCCGTTCGACTTGCATGTGTTAAGCACGCCGCCAGCGTTCGTCCTGAGCCAGGATCAAACTCTCCAAACAAAAACCCCTCGATAACGAGGTGAATTTACAATCAGAGATACCTGACAAGACGCCAATAACTGGCATCAATAAAACAGCCATACCCACACACGGGGAGTGCAGAGTATGGCCAAAAAACAACAACAAATAAAAAAGACCAAACACACTATTGAGTTCTCAAACAACACTCTTGCTTGTTTTAGCCCGCTTCCGGGCAACCCTGCCAGCTTAATACCAGTCCGGCGGAGGCGTCAAGCCCCAGTTTTGGTCATCTTGTGTGGTGACCGCTGCGGGGCAGCCGTGCCAGGCTAGTACCGATCCGGTAAGGGAGTCAAGGCCCCGGTTTCGGCCCCCCTCGCGGGGTGACCGCCCTTGTGGGGCACTGACTTTGACTACTCTACCCGCTCGATCTCGGCTCCCAAAATCGCCAGGTTTTCCACGAACAACGGGTAGCCGCGGTCGATGTGGAAGACGTCGTGAACCTCGGTGTCGCCGTCGGCGACCAGCCCGGCCAGCACCAGGCCGGCGCCGGCCCGGATGTCCGAACACCACACCGGGGCGCTGGATAGTTGCGGCAGCCCCCGCACGACGGCGTGGTGCCCGTCGGTGCGGGCGTCGGCGCCCAGCCGGATCATCTCCTCGACGAACCGGAAGCGGGCCTCGAACACGTTCTCCGTGATCATCGACGTGCCGTCGGCGATCGAGGCCAGCGCGATCGCCATCGGCTGCAGGTCGGTCGGAAACCCGGGAAAGGGCAGGGTCGCGACGTTGACGGCCTTCGGACGCTCGTACTGGGTCACCCGGAAGCTGTCGTCGGCTTGGGTGACCGTGGCACCCGCGTCGTGCAGCTTGTGCAGCACCACCTGCAGGTGAGCCGGATCGACGCCCATCACCGAGATGTCGCCGCGGGTCATCGCGGCCGCGATGCCCCAGGTGGCGGCCACGATGCGGTCGCCGATCACGCGGTGTTCCGTCGGGTGCAGCCGCGGGACGCCGGTGATCGTCATGGTCGGCGAACCCGCGCCTTCGATCTGCGCGCCCATCTGGTTGAGCATCGTGCACAGATCGACCACGTCGGGTTCGCGCGCCGCATTATGGATCGTGGTGACGCCCTCGGCCACGACGGCGGCCATCAGGATGTTCTCGGTGGCCCCGACGGAGGGAAACTCCAGCTGAATCTCCGCGCCGCGCAAGGTATCCGCCTGAGCGACCACGCACCCGTGCTCGATGTTGCATTGCGCCCCCAGCTGCCGCAGGCCCGCCTGATGCATGTCCAGGGGGCGCGATCCGATGGCGTCCCCACCGGGGAGCGCGACCCTGGCGCGCTTGCAGCGGCCGACCAGCGGGCCCAGCACGCACACCGAGGCGCGGAACTGTCGCACCGCCGCGAAGTCGGCGTCGTACTTCGGCTCGTCGGGCGAGGTGATGCGGGCGACGTCGCCGTCGAGCTCGACGGTGGCGCCCAGGCCGCGCAAGACCTCGGCCATCAGGGGCACGTCGAGGATGTCCGGGCAGTTGGTGATGGTGCTGGTGCCCTCGGCCAGCAGGGTCGCGGCCATCAGCTTGAGCACGCTGTTCTTGGCGCCCCCGACAGCGACTTCGCCGGACAACCGGTTGCCGCCGGTCACCACGAATCGCTCAGTCACCCGGGTCAGTTTAGTGAAGCGGTATCGGCTTGTCAGTCACTCGAGTCGGCCAGCCGAGTACCGTTTTCTCATGGCAGTCCACCTGACCCGCATTTATACGCGCACCGGCGACGACGGAACGACGGGATTGAGCGATTTCTCACGGGTCTCCAAGAACGATCCCCGCCTGGTGGCGTACGCGGATTGCGACGAGGCCAACTCCGCGATCGGCGTCGCGATCGCCATCGGCCGGCCCGACGAGGAAACCGCGGGCGTTCTCCGGCAGATTCAGAACGACTTGTTCGACGCCGGCGCGGACCTGTCCACTCCGGTGGTGCAGAACCCCAAGTATCCTCCGTTGCGAGTTGCCCAAACCTACATCGATCGGCTCGAAGCGTGGTGCGACAAATTCAACGAACCCCTGCCGGCGCTGAATTCCTTTGTGTTGCCAGGGGGTTCGCCGCTGTCGGCGTTGTTGCACGTCGCCCGCACCGTGGTGCGACGGGCCGAGCGCTCGGCGTGGGCCGCGGTGGATTCGCAGCCCGACGGGGTCAGTGTGCTGCCGGCGAAGTACCTGAACCGCCTGTCGGACCTGTTGTTCATCCTGGCGCGCGCGGCCAACCCCGACGGCGATGTGCTTTGGGAACCAGGGGGAAACCAGGGGGCGGCGCCTCGCCCCGCGCGAGATAGCCTGCGGCGCAACGACTAGACGCTGCGACGGCGTGCGCGCGGTGAGGGCCGGGATTCCAGCCAGGACAAGAATGCGGTCAATGCGCCCTTGTCGAGGGCGAGCTCGTAACCGGACCTGCGGTCCTGCGTCGTATCGCGCAGTTCCAGTACGACGATCTCGTCGGTCATGATGTCGAACTCGTCGCCGCGTGGCGCGCGGCGCGCCACGATCTCCACTCCCCGCCGGCTGAGCCGACGGTCCGGCCATAAACGCAGGCTGGACAGCCGGTAGAAGGCGGCCTCGCCGCCGCGGTAGCGGATCACCCCGTGCCGCCAGCCGTGACCGCCGACGGCGGGAATGTCGCGCATGATCCCGGCCGTCCCGCCCTGGCGCAGCTTCCACAGCCGATAACTCAGGGCCAGGACGGCGGCGCCCAGCATGACGACGAGCACGACCATGCCGACCATGGGCGTGCTCATCGAGGGTTAGTCGATCGCGCCGACGGCGCGCAGTCTGGCGCGCCCCCGGGCGGCGATGCGGGGATCGTCGGACTCGGCGGCCTCCCTGGCGGCGCTCTCGTCGATCTCCGACTCGAACTCAGCCGATTCGGCCAGGATGCTGACCTGCTCCTCGGTCACCGACAAGAACCCGCCGTCCACCGCGATCCGCAGGTCGTCCTCGCCTTCGCGTTCGACACGCACCATGGCGTCGTCCACCAACTGTGCCACCAGAGGGATGTGTCGCGGCAGGATGCCGATCTCGCCGACGGTGGTGCGGGTGAACAGGAACGTTGCCTC
>NZ_DATJPU010000290.1:0-5676 GCF_035506235.1 Mycobacterium sp. | reverse complement strand
GTCCGGCCCCCAGGTGCCCGGGATCATCGGCGACGACGGCCCCCCGCCGAACTCATCGCCGGGCAACGTCGTCAAGCCGGCCGCCGCGGCGGTGTCCGCACGGGCGGTTCCAGCGAAACCCAGCGGTCCCGCTCCGCGATCGGAGGCCACCGACGATGCGACCGGGTCCTGCGCGGGCGGGGCGCCCCAGTCCGGCTCGACCTGGACGTTCATATCCATGTACTCGTCGCCGTACCCGCGCATCGCCGCCCGCCGGCGCCGCCTCGCCCGCGCCGCCTGCCCCACGGCTGCGGGCGCGGCGGCGCTATCGGGCTCCGGCGCCTTGCGCTTGGCGCTGGAGCTGGCGCTGGCGGCCATCCCCGTCCCGACGCCGACGCCCGGTGGTCCCACGGCGTAGGGGGGTGTAAAACCTGCCGCGGTCGCGGGCGCCGGCGGGGCCGGCGCGGAACTGGCGACGGTGCTCGCGGTGGGCGCCGGAGAAGGCGCGGGGGCCGAGGCCGGGGCCGCGGCCACGGCCGGGCTCACGGCCGGCGCGCTGCTAACCCCCGGCAGACCGGGTGTCTCGGGTTGCGTCATCGGTGCAGGCGCCTCCACCTGGAGGGTGGCAGGCTGGATCCCAGCCAGGCCGCTCAGGCCCGCAAGCCCGCCGGCGAATCCGGCCGGCACGACGAACGGAAGCGCCAACGTTTCGGGGAAGTACTGGATGACCTGGAGGAGGTGGCCGAACTCGTCCGATAGCACTCCCCCGATGTCGTACCACAGCTGTGTTAGCCCTTGGACCGGGTTGTGTTCAATCAGCCCGATGTCCCGGAACAGGGTTTGGAACGGTTCGAGGATTCGATTTATCCACCAACTCAGGTCGTATGGGTCACCGGCGTCATTGTCGACGATGGGCAGTATCCCCTGGTCGCTGTTGCCCTGGCCACCGTATGTGCCACCGGTGGTCCCCGGGCCGGTTTGGACGCCGTGGCGGGAATTAACGATCTGAGGCGCCGGATCGGTCTGCGGGGCCGACGCCACCGCGGTGGTGGCGACCGCTTGATAGGTGGACATTGTGGTGGCCGCCTGTACCCACATCCGCGCGTAGTCGGCCTCGTTGAGCGCGATCGGAACGGTGTTGATACCGAAGAAGTTTGTCGCCACCAAGACCGCGTGGGTGGCATGGTTGGCGGCCAGTTCCGGCAGGGTCGGCATCGCGGCCAACGCCGCGGTGTAGGCGGTGGCCGCGGTTTCGTGCTGGGCGGCCTGCGCCGCGCTGTTGGCGCTGGCCCGCACCAGCCACGCCAGGTAGGGCACATGCGCGGCCACGTACCGGTCGGCAGTGGGCCCTTCCCAGGCCCCGGCTTGCACGGCCGACACGGTTCCACCGAGCTCGTCCGCGACCGAGGCATAGGTCTCGCTCAACGAACTCCACGACGCGGCCGCAGCCAGCAAGCCGCCGGGCCCCGGACCGCTGCTCAGCAACGAGGAGTGAACCTCTGGGGGAAATGCCATCCAGACCGGCGCCGTCATAACAGCGACTACTCCTCACCCCGATCGAGCTGGAGTTCACGGCCGCTCCAGGCTGGTGGGCGGCGTAGCCAGCACGCAGCTAGTAGTCGGCCGGCGGCGAAGAAAAGTTCCGGACACCACCTCCTGGGCGGTCACCCGGTGGGTTGGACTGCGTTGTGCTCAGCCTTTGACGGCGCTGACCAGCGTGTTCCGGGCGACCATGGACCCGGCCTCGATGTCCGGCCCGGGCACGGGGCGACCGTTTTGGCGCAGGTAGTCGGCCAGCGGGGTGCCGACCGCAGTCCAGCCTCGCGCACCGAACCATTCGGTGGCCGGCGCGCATTGCTGGTTGTACGTCAATTGAAAGAAGACGCGC
Source organism: Mycobacterium sp. (assembly GCF_035506235.1). GTDB lineage: Bacteria > Actinomycetota > Actinomycetes > Mycobacteriales > Mycobacteriaceae > Mycobacterium. The sequence continues at coordinate 3,809 of NZ_DATJPU010000290.1, read as the reverse complement.
TCCTGGGTGCCTTCGGCCATGGCCGCGCGTTCTTCTTCGCGTCTGGCCTCGAATTCGTCGCGTTCGAGCGGGGCGCCGTCTTCGATTGCGACGTGGCTGCCGGGGCTGGCCAGGCCGTCGATGCCGTTGAACAGTTGTTCCTGCGCGGTGGCCGGAAGATAGATCAGCAGCCCCTCGGCAATCCATGCCGACGCCTTGCCGGCATCAAAGCCACTGTCGCGCAGGGCTTGCGGCCAATCCTCACGCAGATCGACAGCGATCTCCCGGCGCTCGGCCCGCGGCTGTGCGCCGTGGCCGGTGAGCACTTCACGCTTGAAGTCGAGGACTTGCGGCTGGTCCAGCTCGAAGATCGTCGTTGCAGCGGGCCAGTCCAGGCGGTAGGCGCGGGAGTCCAGTCCCGCCGCCAGCATGACGACCTGGCAAACACCCGCATCGGCCGCCTTGCGCAAATAGTCGTCGAAGTACTTAGTCCGCGCGCCCTGGAAGTTGACGAAATGCACGCCCCAGTCGGCCGTCTTCAACTTGTGGTCGGGGGACTTGCCGTCCAAGACGTCGGCCGCCGGACCGCCCACGGCCCGGCAAAACAGCTCGGCATAGGGGTCGACGACCAGAGGTTCGGGCTTCTGGGCCTCCAGCGCTCGCGCGGTCGCGACGAGTAACGCCGTCGAGCCGACACTCGTTGTGATATCCCAGGTATCCCCTTCACTTCGCACCCGACCACCCTACGCCGCCCGGCCGAAGCGCCTTTCCCGCTGACGCGCAGCCCCAATGGGAAACGCGGGCGCAGCCGGCGGGTAGCCCGGCCGCTTTAGCCTGGTCACACACCGGCCATTGGGCTACCCTTACGGACCGCGTCAGAACAACGTCTGGGGAGGTTCACCATTGAGCCGTCGCTAGCCTGGTTACTTCAACCGCTTGCGGTCGAGACCTTTCTGGACGAGATATGGGCGGAAACGCACTACCACATCAAGCGATGTTGCGCGGGCCACTTCGATCATCTGCTACCGGGCCCGTCGGCACTCAATGCACTGTTGGAGCTCTTTCGCCACGAGCCATCGGCAGTGCGGCTGGTGAGGGAAAAGGAGAAAAAGGGGCCCGACAGCTACCGGCTTGGCGATGGCAGCCTCGATGTGGACGGTGTCCGCAACGATTTTGGCCAGGGCTACACAATCGTAGTGGACGGCGTGGAGCGCTACGTGCGCGCGATCGCGTCACTGGCCCGCGCGATCGAAGTCGAGCTGAATTTTCCGATACAGGTCAACACCTACGTCACTCCGCCCGGATCAAAGGGGCTCGTTCCTCACTACGACGCACACGACGTGTTGATACTCCAAATCCAAGGATCGAAGACGTGGCATCTGTACCCGGGCGCCGACGTGCCGCCGCACGAGATGCAGCGCGACCAGGATCCGGCGATTCCGACGGACGACCTCCCTTCGCCAACCGACCTGCGCCTCGAACCCGGCGATGTGCTGTATCTGCCACGCGGGCGGGTGCATTCGGCCGAGACAACGTCAGACCCATCCGTGCATCTGACCGTCGGAATCCACGCGCCAACCGTGCTCATGCTTGCGATCGGGGCGCTGCATTCGCGCGGTTTCCACGATGACCGCCTAAACGCCCGACTGCCACCACGGCATCTGGATGACCCGGACGTGCGCGGGACACTGGGCATCCTGGTAAGTGACGCCGTCAACACCCTCTCAGACTCGAATGCCATCGGGGGAGGGCTCGACTTATTGGCGGATGTCCTGGTCCGTCGCGGCCAATGCCCGCCCATCGGACCGGTCTCCCAGGCCACCGGCATCGACGGACAAACCGTGGTGCGGAAGTATAAACCGCTGTATTCATGGGTCAAAGCGGATACCGACCGGGCCGAGTTGAAGTTCGCGACGCTGTCGATAAGCTGTGGCCCCGACCACAAGGCTGCGATGCTGTTCGTCTCGAAGAGCACTGAGCCTTTTCGGGTCCACGAGCTGCCGGATTTGAGTGCGCAGCAGCAGATCGAGTTGGCACGATCGCTGATCGTGAGTGGATTCCTCGTCCGCGTATCTGACTGATTCAGCCGTCTGATGCAGCTTGCCGACCTCGCCCGGTGGACTCCGATCAGGCTCGACTTTTCCGGGCCGGCCCCGGTGGTCGACTGGGCCGATCTCTCCGCGGAACGCTTCGCTGAACCGTTCTTCGACCAGACGGTCGCCCGCTGGGCATCCAGCCCACGGGCTCGGCCGCTGGTCCGGACCGGACTTGAGGCGCTTGTCGCACTTGACAGCCAGCCGTCACTGGATCCGGCGGGCATGATCTTTCACCTGTCGCGGTGCGGATCCACGCTCATGTCCCGGCTGCTGGGCAAACTTCCCGGCGTCGTGGTGGTCGCCGAGCCGTCGCCGCTCAACACGCTTCTCGGCCTACTGGATTCCGACGGCGTCGACGAGGCCGCGCTGGTGGCGGCGGTGCGGCTGGTGGTACGCGCGCTCGGCCGTTGCCGGCACGGCGATGAACGGCGACTGGTTCTGAAATGCTCCAGCTGGAACATCCGCCGCCGGGCGATCCTCGCCGCCGCGTTCCCGGAAACACCGTGGGCGTGGGTCCAGCGTGACCCGGCGCGCGTCTTGGCCTCGCTGCTCGCCACACCGCCGGGATGGCTCAGTCTGCAAGATGCGCCACAACGCGCCGCACGACGTTTCGGCCTCGATCCGGCTGCGGTCCGAGCCATGCCAAAAACCGAGTTCGCGGCCCGCGCCCTCGGCGCGATGCTGGAGGCAGCCGCGGGCGATCCGGCTCAGCGGCTCGTCATCGATTATGCCGACCTGCCCGCCGCGGTGTGGCAGCGCGTGGCCCCGCACTTCGGATTAGAAACGGACCGAGCCGCGATCCCACGGATGACCGCAGAATCCCGGTTGTATGCCAAAGCTTCAAAGCCCCGGATCTTCACCGGTGATATCCGGCAACAACGCCCGTTGACCGACCAGATGCGTGAGGACGCTCAGCGCTTCGCCGGGCCCGGGTATCAAGCGCTCGCGTCACATGCATAGAACCGTAGAGCGGAATCCTCCCGCAACCATCATGAAAACGGTTATCGTTTCCGCGTGAGCGGATTGTTCTCGCGATTGCTCTGCGCCCTCGTGACTACTGTCTTCACGCTGACGGTCGCCACGACCGGCTGTTCGTCGAACCAGACACAGACCGTCGCGCCCTCTCGCACCGTAACCGCGCCATCAGCCACCGGCGGGGACGTCGCCGCGGCGTGCCCCGCTGCCCCAGTCAGTGTCGTGGTCAGCGTCGACCAGTGGGGCGACATTGTCTCCGAACTCGGCGGCGCATGTGCGACCGTCAAAACCGTGCTGGCCAGCTCCTCCGTGGACCCACACGACTACGAACCGTCACCGGCCGACGCCGCCGACTTCACCGGCGCCAAACTCGTCGTGGTCAATGGCGCGGGCTATGACTCATGGGCATCCAAGCTCGCCGCCAGCTCCGCTTCGGGCAGCCCATTGGTCAGCGCCGCGTCAGTTACAAAGACACCGGACGGCGCCAACCCGCATCTGTGGTATCTGCCCTCAGCGGTAAGCGCGGTCGCCGACGCCGTGACGAGCGAGTTGAGCAAAATCGACCCACCGGCCGCGGACTACTTCGGGCAGCACCGTGCGCAGTTCACCACAACAACGGCTCCCTACGTCAACCTGATCGGCAAGATCAAGGCCGAGGCGGCAGGTAAGTCCTACGCTGCCACCGAAACAGTGTTCGACTACCAGGCGCAAGCGCTGGGTCTGGTCAACAAAACTCCGCTGGGATATCAGCGGGCCTCG
>NZ_DATJPU010000289.1:0-17847 GCF_035506235.1 Mycobacterium sp. | reverse complement strand
TTGCCCGTTCCCGCCGGCATGAGCGATTCCACCGCCGCCCAGGTTCTCGCCAATCCGCTCACCGCGGTGATCTTGACCGGTGACGAACTCGATGTTCGGCCGGGTGAATGGCTGCTGCAGACTGCGGCCGGTTCCACCGTGGGTCAGTCGGTCATCCAACTCGGAGCGCACGTCGGCTTCAAGACCCTCAATGTGGTCCGCCGCCGTTCCGCTGTCGAGGACATCCTCGCGGCGGGCGGCACCGCAGTGATCTGCACGGAGGACGAGAACCTCACCCAACGGGTGGCCGACATAGCAGGCCACGATGGCGTGTCCAAGGCGATCGATTGTGTCAGCGGCCAGGTGGGTGCAGACGTTTCGCGCGCGCTGGCACCGCACGGCGAGCTGATCGTCTATGGCGCACTGTCCACGCACCGCCAAACCGATCCCGACAAACTCACCATCCCCATCTTCGCGCGCTCACTGATCTACGAAACCAAGACTGTTCGGGGGTTCTGGCTGTTCCGCTGGTTCACCGAGACCCCGAAGGACCGGATGGCCGCAGCGATCGACCGCACAGTTGAGCTCGCCGACTCCGGAGTGTTGCGCGTGCCGGAGGGCCAGCCTATCCCCGTTGAGAAGTTCGGCGAGGCGGTCTATTTGGCCGAGGCGCCCGCGCACGGGGCCAAACCGCTGCTGACGTTCGATCCGTAGCGGGCCGATATGTCCCGCTAACCCGTACAGACGATTGACGAGCTGGCCTTGGCAACGCGAAGACGGTAAAGGGGCGCCAAAAGCCAAGCTTCGGCCTCAGCCGAGCAACCGCAGCGCGTCCAGTGCTTTTGCGCTGTCACTGCCGGAATCGGCGCGATACGTCAGCATGTGCTGCCCGTCGGAGTGCGGGATGTTGAACCTGTTCGGGTGCAGATACAGATCCCCCACTTGGGGGTGGCGAATGTGGACGACATCCGGGCGATACCCGACGTCCGCGCGCGCCCAGAGTTCGCGAAATCGCTCACTGGCGGCGGACAATTCATCGATCAACGACCGCACGCGCGGGTCATCCGGGTCGCTGCCGGCCGCTTCGCGTAGCCCGCTCACGGCGACGTCGGTCGCCGCGTCCCACTCCACGTACAGCTCGCGCGCCGCGGGATCCAGAAGCCGCCACGACAGGAAGTTGCACCCGGGAGTGAAGCCCGTCGACAGCGCACGTGCGACCCGGTTGGCCGCCAGCACATCCTGGCATCTGCTGGCCACGATCGCCGGCATCGGAAACTGCTCTATCAGCTCATCGATGCCGTCGGCGGCGACCTCAATCCCGGAGTGATCACGCCGGCCGGCGGTCGGGCTGGCCAGCTGGTGCAGGTACTCGGTGGCCTTGACATCGAGCCGCAGCGCCCGCGCGAGCGCATCGAGCACCTGAGGAGACGGGTTCTTGTCGCGGCCCTGCTCGAGCCGGAGGTAGTAATCGGAGCTGATGCCGGCCAGCAGCGCCAGCTCCTCGCGACGCAGTCCGGCGACCCGTCGGCGGGACCCTGCCACCAACCCGACGTCCGCGGGCTGCACCTGCTCCCGCCTGGCGCGCAGGTAATCGCCCAACGCGTTGGCCTTTGCCGCCATCCGGCCAGCGTAACCCTGGCCCTCCGAGTCCCAGGATCAAGGCGGCCTTCCGACCCGTGCGCGTCGGATTCATCGTGGTCTCATGGTTCAGCGACAAGACGTGGAGTTTCCCGCCGAGGGAGGCGTAACGCTGCGGGGCTGGCTGTTCGTCCCGGACGGACCGGCGCCGCACCCGGGAATAACCATGGCGCACGGGTTCGCCGGGGTCAAGGAGCACGGGTTGGAGCGATTCGCCCGGGCATTCGCGGACGCCGGATTCGTCGTCCTGGTGCACGACCACCGCGGCTTTGGCGCCAGCGAAGGCGCTCCGCGCTTCGACATCGACCCGTGGGCTCAGATCGCTGACTGGCGCCGGGCGATCTCTTTCTTGGAGAGCCATCCGGCCGTCGACGCTGACCGAATCGGCCTGTGGGGCACCAGCTACGCCGGCGGCCACGCCATCGTCCTGGCAGCCACCGACCGGCGGGTGCGCGCCGTGGTCGCCCAGGTGCCCACCATCAGCGGCTATCAGCAGAGCCTGCGACGTGTTCCGCCCGAGCAGGTTCCCGCCCTGGAAGCGGCGTTCGCCGACGATGAGCGCCAACGGTTCCGCGGTGCACCCCCCGCCACCCAGGCCGTGGTGAACGCCGACCCCGCCGTGCCGGCCGCGTACCGCTCGCCCGACGCCGTTGCGTTCTACAACCAGGCTGTGCCCGAAGGTGTTTGGGAGAACACCGTCACGCTTCGCTCCTCCCGCGCCGCGCGGATGTACGAGCCCGGAACGTGGATCTCGCGCGTCTCCCCCACGCCGTTGCTGATGATTGTCGGCCTACACGACGCCATCACGGTCGCGGACTTGGCCCTGAGCGCCTACGAGCAAGCCCTTCAGCCCAAAGGCCTGGTCACCATCGACGGCGGGCACTTCGACCCGTATCTGGCCCGCTTCGCCGACGCCAGCGGTGCCGCGACCGCGTGGTTCACCGAGCACCTTACAAAGTCCGAAACGCTCTGATTCAGAAGGGAAATGTGGTGTCGACACTGCACTACGAAGTCATGGTCAACGACGGCCTGCCGCGCCAACGTGAGCAGCGACTGCCGGACGGCAGCCCCATCGTCTCGTCGCCCGTCACCTCGACACTGATCTACGGCGAGCGCGACGAGGTCCTGGTCGACCCGCCGTTCACCTACGAGCAGGTGAGCAGCATCGGCGACTGGATCGAACGCTCCGGCAAGCGCCTGACCGCCGTCTACGCCACCCACGGCCACGGCGACCACTGGTTCGGAACCGAGCTTCTGCTGCAACGTTTTCCGGGCGCCGTCGCCTACGCGACCGAAGGCACGATCGCGATGATGCACCAACAAGCCACCGAGGGTCGTGCCCAGCTGTGGGATGTCGACTTCCCCGGCCAGATTCCTCCCAGCCCCGTGGTGTACCAATCGATTCCCGTCGACGGAATCAAGCTGGAAGGCCAGCAGCTGTTGGCCGTCGAGGTCGGCCACACCGATACCGACGACACCACCGTGTTGCACGTGCCGTCGATCGGCTTGGTCGTCGCTGGCGACGTCGCCTACAACGGCGTGCATCAGTACCTGCTGGAAAGTGGCCACGGCGGAGTGGAGGCGTGGCTGGCCGCGCTGGACAAGGTCGCGGCGCTGCAGCCGAGTGCCGTCGTGGCGGGCCACAAGAACAAGGATCTGCCCGACGAGCCGGCCATCATCGAGCAGACCCGCGAATACCTGCTCAACGCACGCCGGCTGCTCACCCAAAGGCCAAGCCCGCGAGAGTATTTCGACGCGATGGTCGCGCTGTACCCGGACCGGCTCAACGTGGGCCCGGTCTGGTACACCGCCACGGCGCTGCTGTCGGGGCAAACCAACCACTCATCGGTGCGTGCCGAAGTTTCACGCTGGTTCTTGGACGATTACCTGCCGACCTGGGTCGGCGTCGGTGCCGGCACGATTCCGCGGGGCCCCGAGTTCATCCTCGACTACTGGGCCGTACCCCTGCACTGGTCAGACGACCAGGGCGCCCGGTGGATTCCAGACGAGCCGGCCGTGGTCGGGCTGCTGCAACAGATGCAGAGCCGATTGCAGGCCGAGGACTACGCATACACCGCCTTGCCCGACCAGAGCGTGAAGGTCTATCACGACAACGGCGCGGCGATCGAGGTGATCTGGTCACGCCGCCGCAGCAACGGAACGGAAATCGAGCGACTTGCCGCTCACTTCGAGGTGACACGCGGGCAGGCCGGATGGCGCGTGATCGGCATCCAGGCCGCGCCGACAAGCGGCGACGCGCTGAAAGATGTCTGGCCACAGGAGCAGAAATGATCATCGACACCGACGACCTTGATCCCACGTCGAGCTACAAACTGCTGATCGGCAGTGTGTTGCCGCGCGCGATCGCCTGGGTCAGCACGGCCTCTACCACCGGCGTCGGCAATATCGCACCGGTATCGTTCTTCACCGTCGTCGGCAGGTACCCGCCGGTGCTGTCGATCACCTTGCAGCCGCGCTCGGACGGCGTGACGCTGAAGGACACCTTCGTCAACATTCGCGACACGGGAGAATTCGTGGTGAACATCGCCACGATCGGTCAGGCGGACGCCGTGCATCGCTCGGCCTACGAATTCGGCTCGGATGTTGACGAGTTCGAGGCGCTTGGGCTGGAAAAAGCTGCGTCGGAGGTTATTTCGGCGCCGCGTGTCGCCGGCGCTCCGATCTCCTTCGAGTGCGTCGTCGATCGCATCATCCCGATGCCGCCCCTGCCCGACCACGTCGTGTGGGGACGCGTCAAGCGCATCCACGTGCGGGACGATCTGTACCTGTCTCGCGGGCGCATCGACGTCGGCGCGCTCGGAGTTTTCGGTCGGCTCGCGGGCGAATACACCCTCGTGGACAACATTTTCACCACCCCGCTTCCCGAAGAGCTCGTGGAGGCGGCCGGTTCCCAACGGGCCAGCAGGCTTGACGGGCGCGGCACCGACTACTCGCCCATCGACACGGGCGAATGGTCGCCGTCGGGCTCCACGATGGAGCCAGTGCAATGACCCTCCCGTTCAACGGGTTCCCCGTCACCCGCACTCCCGCCATCCCAGCCAGTGCACCCACGGCTTTGTTGATCCACGGCTTCCTCGATGACGCAACGGTGTGGGACGGCGTGGTCGAGTGTCTTGGCGGTGAGGTGGGCACCGTGCGCTATGACCTACCCGGATTCGGCGCGCGCGTCGGATCGGTCGGAGAAGCGCGCGGTGCGACGCTGGAATCCCTCGCCGCCGAGGCGGGCGAGATCGTCGAGAAAATCGACGGGCTGGTGATCGTCGTGGGACAGAGCCTCGGCACGCAAGTCGCCGAGCTCGTCGCCGCACAGCGCCCAGACCGGGTGCCTGGCTTGGTGCTACTGACCCCGGTCCCGCTGGGCGGCACCCAGCTGCCCGACGAGGTGGTCGCGCCGTTCGGCGCCCTAGGGGGGGATCGGGTTGCCCAGCGCAGTTTGCGCGGGGAACTCGCGCCGAACCTCGCCGAAGAGCAGCTCGACCGGCTCGCCGACATCGGCGCAGCGGTCAGTCCCGACGTCGTCTCCCACTATGTCAAGGTCTGGAACGATGGGCTGAGCCACGCACCGGCGATGAGTGCCTTCCCCGGCCCTGTGCTCATCGTCGGCGGCGGTGCGGATCCATTCTCGACCGAGCAGGTTGTCAATGCGGTCGGTCAGCGCTTTGCCGACGCCGACGTCAAAGCCATTGCAGAAGGCGGTCATTGGGTGCACTTCGAATACCCCGGGGCCGTCGCGGCGATGATCCTCGACTTCGCCGACGCAATCGGAAGGGTGACACTGTGAAGCGGCGATTACGGCACAAAGTATTTGTCACAAAGCAGATCCCGCAATCCGGGCGCGGGCCCCTCCCCGATGGCAGCACACGGATGTGGTCGCCGATCACCTCCACGCTCATCATGGGACGAGATGACGCCGTGCTGGTCGACCCACCGCTCACCACAGCGCAAGCGGCCGAAATCGGTGACTGGATCGTCGCCTCGGGATTCCAGCTGCGGCAGATCTACGTCACCCACGGCCACGGGGACCACTGGTTCGGCGCAATCCCCCTGCTGAAGAGGTTTTCCGGCGCGACGGTGCGGGCGACGGAAGGGACGGCGAAGATGATGGAGGTGCAGAACGACCCGAAGTTTCGCGCCGAGTTCTGGGATCGGGTGTTCCCGGGGCAGCTTCCCGCCGGCGAACTGGACGTGACCGTCGTCGACGAGCGCGGTTTCGAACTCGACGGTGTCGCGCTTTATCCCGTCGAGGTCGGGCACACCGACACCGATGCCACGACGATGCTGCATGTCCCCGACATGGGCCTGCTCGTCGCCGGTGACGTCGTCTACAACGGCGTGCACCTCTACCTGACCGAATCGGGTGGCGTCACCGGGATTGACGAGTGGCTCGCCGCGCTCGACACTGCCGAGCTCCTCAACCCCGCAACAGTCATCGCGGGCCACAAGGCCCCCGGCGCGTTCGACAATCCTTCGCAGATCCATGCGACGCGGCGTTATCTGACCGATGCGCGACGGCTTCTCCAGTCCTCGGAATCGGCGGAGATGTTCTACGAGGCGATGCTTCGGCTGCACCCCAACCGGGTGAACCCGGGCGCGTTGTGGGGTGCGGCGATCACGCTGTTCCCATCCTCCTGATCATCCCTAAGGCTGTCCCTGCCAGTACCGGTATAACGGCGGCATCCCCACCTGGTCCGCGCTGCGCCGATAGTTGACGTAGGCCCTGGTCAAACTCATCAACTGCCGGGTCGACAGCCTGGAAAGGCTTGCGCAGTAAGGAGAGAACGATGCTCAGCGCGATGTACGGGATGTTGGCGATGCTTCCCATCACGTTCGGTATTGCGGGTTACACGCTGGTGTCGCGCGACTGAGCGGGGTATATCGCCAGCGCATTACATGCTCACGGATCTGATCGAAAGGACTGATGATGACCCATTCGCTGGTATTGGCGACGACCGCGGCGGATCTGGCGCTGAGCTCTGGGGCGCCAAAGTTTTCCGCCTACGGCTCGTCACATTGGACGGTGCTCGGGGTCTTCGCGATCGGGTCCGCTGCGCTGGTCTGGATCGGACGCCGCCAGTCCGAGCCGCAGGCCCGGCTGTTCGGCCGCGTGCTGGGAGCGTTGACCTTGGCGATATTCACCGCGGCCCTGGTCTACAAACTGACCCAGCCAAGCATCGCCCATTCGGTGCCGCTGCAACTGTGCGACCTCGCCGAGGTCACGTCGGCCTACGCCTTGTGGTCGCAGCGCAAGTGGGCCTTCGCGCTCACGTACTACTGGGGTCTTCCGCTGAGCTCGCAGGCGTTGATCACACCGGATCTCGATGGACCGGACTTCCCCTGCCACGACTTCCTGACGTTCTTCGCGCTGCACGTGCTCATCGTGTGGGCCGCCATCTATCTGACCTGGGGGCTTCGGATGCGGCCGGGTTGGCGAAGCTACCGCTTTGCCGTCATCACGACCCTGACCTGGGCGGCGTTCACCTTCTTGTTCAATGCGGTGGCAGGAACCGACTACGGCTTCCTCAACAGAAAGCCCCTCAACGCCTCACTCCTGGACTTCTTAGGACCTTGGCCGTCCTACGTACTGGCAGAGATCGCCATCGTCGGCGTGGTGTGGGCACTGATGACCTGGCCGTGGGAGCGGAAGCGACCGGCGCACATAAGCCACCCGTCACCGTCGGCGACCGCCGCATTGGCTAGCACCTAGCGATCCATCAGTGAGCATGAGGAAAAGAGTGAACAATGCTGATCGCAACCTGCGGAATGCTGGCAATGCTGCCGCTGGCGCTTTGGGTCGGCCGGGTACGCGACAGTGACGCTACGAGCGCCACTACCGGTCCCGGCGTGCGAATACGACGCCCAGCAACTGGCCAATGTGCAACCAGGGTTAATCGGTTAAGCGCCGCACGCGCAGAAAGACGCCGTGAGCAACGGGAATTCAGAGCATGGCTTCAGATAACCGCGGAACCACTCTGGTAAAGCACGGTGAGCGCTTCCGGCGGACCAGCATGAAGGCCACCCGTGTGTGTGTAGCACGATACACAGGGTTGGGCTGGTGACGCATCGCCAGGAATTCGCGTCTCTCATGTGGCGCTGATCGTCACCGATAAGGCTATGAACTCACTCAAAATTCCCACCAGAAAGTAGAACCGTGACAACCAGCATCCGCAGCGCCGCAGCATCGATGACGTCGGCGGACAGCTCGACGTCGACCTGGGTGATCGCCGGCCGCGCCGAATGGTTGCGTTGGTATCCGATTGCCTTGGGCTTAGGTGGTCTGGGCGGATCGTGGCGCACGGCCGTCGCGCTGGGAGCGCCCGCCTGGCCTGCGGTGACGTTGTCGGTTCTGAGTCTGGCCGCGTGGATCACCGTCACGGTGATGTATGTGCTGAAGGGCGGCGGGCTTCCACGGGCATTCATCGCGGACATGCGTCACCCGGAGCAGGGCTTCGCCTCGGGTTACATTCCGTTGATTCCGCTGTTGCTGCTGGCCCGCACCTCGCAAATTCCGGGGTGCCGCATACTTGATCTGGCGCTGGCCACGGCGTGGGCAGTCGGTACGGCCGCCTTGGTGGCGCACTGGATTACGACTCCGCGTGATCGTCACGCCATACATCCGGGATTTTCGCTGCCTGTCATTGGTGGTCCGTTCATTGCGTGTATCTCGTTGCAGGCCAACGGCTGGCATGCCCTGGCGCAGGGGCTCTTCGTAGTGGGTGTGTACTTCGGGGTGACGTGACCGAACAACGGCTCAGTGATGCGCGTTTCCCGACCCTGGCGGTATTGATGGTTCCTCCTGCGACGGCAAGCATCGCGTGGTTCGGCTTGAACGCCAACCGAGTCACCACTTTCGGGATCGGCCTGGCGGCCGTGCTGGCCATGATGGCGCTGATCCAACTTTTCATCCTGCCCGACTACTTTCGCCGGCCATTCACGATCTCATTTTGGTCGTTCAGCTTTCCGGTAGCCTCAACGGCGAACACCATGGGCCACTGGGCTATTGCCGCGCCGAACCCCTGTGAGTCAGGTGCTGACCTGGTCAACGCTGACAATTGCCACCGCAATCATTGGCTTGCGTGCGGTACTAACGGTGCGGATGGTGTGGAGAGCTTATCGGTAGACGCGAGTTTGGCCACGTTGAGCCGCCCCAGCATGTCCGGAGCCTCCACTTCTTGGCAAGGTTCGGGTCATATCAGGTGGTTCGTCGAGAAGGTACCCGCCGGAGCTGCGTGAGCGCGCGGTTCGGATGGTTGCACTGATCAGCGATCAGCACGATTCGGAGTGGGCGGCGGTCAGTGAGGTTGCCCGGCTGCCCGGGGTCGGCTGAGCGGAAGCGTCTGCGGCGTGGGAGTTCTCAGCTCGTGGCGAACAACTTTGTCTCGCGTTGTCTCACGAAAGTGGCGAATCCCCAGCCGCCCGCCGCGCGGGCGCTATCATCGCCCCGCCACGTTTAGCAGGATCTTGCCGCCACGGAGGAGATGTTGCACTGCGTCCTGGATGTGCTCCAGCGGGTACCCGCCGGCCACCGGGACAACGAGTGCGCCGTCAGCCACCAGCGGTGCCGCCTCCCGAATGACAGGCACCACCTTGTCGCGGTAGTCGTAGTCGCCGACAAAGAATCCGCGGACGGCGAGGTGCTTGCCGACCAGTGTCGAGGTGTCCACCCACATGGGTTCGTCGCTGGCCCGGGAATGGCTAACCAACTGTCCACCGCCGGACAGCAATTCGAGCAACCGCGCCATCCCTGGACCACCGATGGCTTCCCGCGGCATGTTGCAGAGACGGCGGCTGACGGTCAGTGACAGCTTCGCCGTCACGGTACACTGTTGGGCCTGCGACTACGAGCACCACCGTAAGCAAGATCGCGACGACTGAGATCATCAGAGTCATTGTTGGCCAGAGGTTCTCGTTTTAGGCCAAACATCACAGGGGAAAAGTATGGGGTGAATCCAGAGAGATCCACGGAGCCGGCGATTGCGGCGATCCGATCGGCCAGGCGCGGCGGGGTCATCATGGTGAGTCCTTGCGTGGTGTTCGGCGGGCTGAGACACGCTCACCGGGCCTCAGCCCGCCGAACGGTGAGTTAGCCGACGACGCTCGACTTCAACGTGTCGACAACGTGCTCGACCTCGGCGCCGGCCTTGCGCGCCTTTAAGGCCCACACGATTTGCGTGGTCCCGATGACGATCAGCCATATCCCGGTGACGATGGCAAGAACCACGATCGAGCTGATCGGCCAGACAACGACCACCATGCCGGCGAACACGCTCAGCAGGCCCATGAAGACGTGCCAGCCGCGTTCGGGCAATTCCTTGTGGTTGATCGCCAACACGGTCTGTGCGACACCTTGGAAGAGGAATCCGACGCCAATCCAGGTGGCCAGCACCCACACGGCGGCGCCGTGATTGAAGTCGTGGAAGGCGAACACGCCCAACGCGACCGACAGCGCGCCGCTGAGGAACAGCAGCACGCGGCTGCTAGCGGGGAGGTCGACGATGAAGGCGGCAATCGCCACCCTCAATGGACCTTCAGCACGCTCCGGGCTTCAATAGCCTTGACGCTGTTGGAGAACCACTTGCCCAAGGAGCGCTTGGCGACGGTGCCAAGCAGACCCGACAGCACCCGTCCCCTGAAGTTCTTGCCCTCACGAACGATGACGACGTCGACGTCGGTCGTTCCGTCGGATCGCGGCGTGAGGGTATAGGTGTAGCCCGATGCGCCGCCGAACACGTTGGAGTCGATGGTCGTGAGCTTGACCTGGCTGGGGTCGGACCGGTCGCAAAGCAGCCGTTCCCAGATGCCGCCCGAGCCCTCGGTGACGTCGGCCTGATGAGGGCCGTGGCTGTGCACCATCAGATACGAATCGGCGCTGTTCTTGAAGACCTTCGACCGGCCGGGTCCGAAATCGGTGAGCCCGGCAATGAATTGCTCGGGCGTCGAGGTGGTCGCCGCGTGAAAGTGGTTGACGGACATGAGTTTTTCCTCTCGTAAGAGTTTGGCGCGATGCCGCCACCATGAGCGCGCCCCACGAGTTCGAAACTCCGTCGAACGGATCCGCAACCGATCCCGGTTAATCCTGGTACTGGCAGGGACACGCTGGGACGCAACGATTGCATCGGATGAGCCCTATGATCGAGCGATGTCCGATGAGGCCAAAACCGGTCTGCTCGACGCCGTGCTCGTCGCGCACGGAGGGCTTGATCGCTGGCGTCAATTCAGCTCGATGGAGGCGACCATCGTCAGCGGCGGCAGGCTATGGGAGATCAAGGGCCAACCGCAAGATCCCACGCCGCGAAGGATGATCGTTGCGCTCCAACGCGAATGGGCTTCCGTACAACCGTTCGGTGCGCCAGACCAGAAAACCGACTTCACGCCGCAACGCGTCGCCATCGAAAAGCTTGACGGCAGCCTGGTCGCCGAACGGGTCAACCCGCGGGAATCGTTCGCTGGCCATGACCTCACGACACCGTGGGATCCGTTGCAGCGCGCCTACTTCAACGGCTACGCACTGTGGACGTATTTGACCACTCCGTTCTTTATGACGCTGCCCGGTTTCACCGTCGCCGAGATCGACCCGATCGAGGACCATGGTGAGCGCTGGTTCGGACTGCAAGCGCGCTTCCCGGACGAATTCGCCAGCCACAGCACCTTGCAGGAGTTCTACTTCGGCAGCGATTTCCTCCTGCGCCGCCACGACTACCGTGTCGATGTCGCCGGCGGGTTCTCGGCGATCCAGTACGTCTACGACATCGTGGAGTCGCAGGGAATCAAGCTGTCATCGAAGCGCCGGGCATACCGCTGCGATGAGAGCGGCCGCGTGCTGGCCGACGAGCTCATGGTGTCCATCGACATCAGCGACGTCCACCTGACCTGAGAAAGTCGGTGGCGAGTCGTTCTGCAACGCCTAAGTCAGCTGTCCCAACTCGGAACGAAGCCCAGCGCGCGCATCAACCGGCCCTCGAAACCGGTCAGCAGCGAGACCCCGGAGACCGGCGACTGCGGCAGCGGGAAGTTCAGGCCGGGGTCGAGCACCGGATTGAACGGGTACCCGGTCGGCATCATCGAAGGCGGCAGCAGGCCGAGGTCGACCAGCGCCGCCTGCGGCCCCTGCACCGCTCCGTGCACCAAATCCGGCACGATGGTGAACGGGTTCGGCAGTTCGAACAGGCTGGCGGGGGTGGGAATGTTGGCGTACTCCCCTGACCCGTAACCCATGTCGGCAATCACCCGCAGGTCCGGCTGCAGCAGGTCGGCCAGCGCGTTGCCGTACGGGGCGGGCAGGTCCGTGCGCAGCGGCGTGACCAGCGGCAGGTTCTGCGTCAGCAGCTCGTAGTAGGTGGTGGCGCCGGTGTAGCCGGGCGACGTCGGCAGCTGGTTCGCGTTGGCAATCTGCATCGGTGTCAGGTCGACGTAGTCGTGCTGCCCGTGGAAGAGCAGGAACCCCATGACCGCGTTCAGGTCGCTGACCGGGTTGAGCACGTACCGCGGGAAGTTGGCCACCATGTCGTACTGGTCGGTGAAGATCACCGTGGGGTACGGCGAGTTGGGGGGCGTCGCGCCATTCATCAGCACGTCGAAGAACGGAATGTACAGGCCGGTGAACCGTTCGAAGAACCCCCCGTCGGGGTTGCCGGGGTTACCGGTCAGGAAGAACGACAGCGTGCCGGGATCGGGCGGATTGGCCATCGCCATGAGGTTTCGGATCTCGTTGGTGGACACAAGGGAACTTTGTGAGGTGCCGTAGACGATCACCTTGTTGCCAGCCGCGAGTTCGGTGTTGATGGCGGCGTTGAGCAACTGCACGCCCTGGGACACCGACTGGCCCAGCGTCAGGTTGCCGAGTTGCGGTGTGAGCGGCCAGAACTGCTCCGGCGTGTAAATGGACTGCCCCAGCGCACCGGTGAGTGGCGACAGCGTCGGGTTGTTAAGGAAGTCGGTCACGATCGACCCGACATACTTTGCATTCGGCAGGGGGAACGTGGTGCCGCCGACGATCAGCGCCACCGACCCGTTTTGCGGCACGATCAGCGGCGGGATGCTGGTGGGAGCGGGGTTCTCGGCCTGCGCAGCGAACGAGATCAGGGGTGATTCCAACCCGCCGACCGCGTCGCGCAGCGCCTGCTGCGCGGCCTGCTCGGTCTCGATGTAGACGACGTCCGCCGCACCCAGCAGTTGCATGAACCGCTGCTCGAAAGCTTGGCCCTCCGCCGCCAGATCCCGATAGATCCTCGATTGATTGATGAACAGCGGTGTGATCGCCGCACTGACCTCATCGGCCCCGGCTGGCGGGACGCTGCTCGTCCGCAGCGCCGCGACTGCATTGGCCTCTTCGAGCGCGGCACCGATCCTGCCGACGTCCTCAGCGGCCGACGCCAGCTCGTCAGCAACAACCTGCATCACCGCCATCTGGACCATTCTCGGCAATGACGCGGGGGGCTGCGACCAGTTTGGCGAAGCTCGTAGAGTCCCGCGGCGAACGCAGGGCCTTACACTGGGCCCGCAAGGCGTGCGAGTGAAGGTGAACACCAGTGAGCATCACGAAGATCACCGTTCGTGGGCTGGTTGGACTGGCCTCGCTGTTCGGCTCGGGTATCGGCGTGGGCATGGCGCGAGCCGACAGCAGCCAGGAGAAGGAAGCCTGCCAGCTGATGGACGATCCGGCCGGACCCGAATCGGGTTACCTGCCAGCCGAATACGCTTTCATGCAGCTGCGCGCCAGGATGTCGGCCGAGGACGCGCGGAATATCATGTCTGAGGCCGCCCAGCAATACTGTCCCAATCACATCACCGACCTACCCGCGGGCTGGCGGTAACGCCCCATGGTTCGGCGGCGGAGCGACGGAGGCGCCACATGAGTTCGGCATTGTTTGGTTTCCTGACCGTAGTCGCCCTCGCGTTGGCATTGGTGTTCGCGGCCATCGCCGGCGTATACGTGAAGCGGCTCGGCGATCGAGCGACCACGCCGATAAGGGAAGAAATCGGGAGTGCCAAAACGGTGCTGACCAAAGTGCGCAAACGCCAGCCAATGTCGCGAGACGAGTTGGATTATGCGAAGCAACTCACGGCCGATCGCAGCTCCTTGATGACGTTATGCATCCCCTGCGCATTGTTCTCGGTGGGCTGTTTTTATGTTTTCGGCAGTCTTTACCACCTGCACGGAGCCACTCCCTCCGAGCGGACATTTCTCGGGGTGTTCCCCATGTTGGCCTCCCTAAATTTGACGACCCAGATTCTCCGCAGCGCGAGGTTGAAAAGGCGTCTGCGGAAGATGTCCTGAACCAACCCGAGGCACCTGGCACGTCGGTACGACGCAGGCCTCCCCTGGTCGCGTTCCGGCCGGAGTACCGATACTCTTTGCACGATGCGCTTTGGGTACATGGCCGTCTACTATCTGCATGTGCCCGAGGCCGGGAGCTGGGGGGAGAAGACGATGTCCGGACCGAGTTCCGAGAGGTGATCGAATGAGCCCTCGTTCAGTCGGCAGGACAGTGTTGGCGCGGGTCTGGATGCCTTTGGTTGCCGTTGTTGTGGTCGGCGTGGGTGCGGTGGGCATGTGGAAGGTGCACCAGTTCTCCAATCCCCCGCCTGTCATTACCGTCAATGAACCGGCAGCGCCGCCGGAGTTCAGTATCAAACGGCTCACGTATGAGTTGTTCGGCTCTGTTGGGCAAGGGGGGATGCTCGTGTGGGTGGACATCGATGGGCATCCGCATCAGGTTGACCTCACGACCTTGCCGTGGTCGCACACGGAGACGACCACGCTCACCGTCGTGTCCGGCAGCATCTCTGCGCAGGTTCATGGTGGTCAGGTCGGCTGCCGGCTGCGGGTGAATGACGTTGTCCGCGCGGAACAGTCGGATAACCATCAGGATGCACACGTCTTTTGCCTGGTGAAGTCCGCATGAGCGAGCATCAGGCGGAGCCTCGGCCGAGACGACCCTTCGTCCCGAGAATGGTCCGTGTCTTCGCGATACCGATCATCGCATTTTGGGCCCTTCTCGCGGTGTCGACGAACACCTTTATGCCGCAGGTAGAGAGGGTCGCCGAAGAGCTCGCGGGACCGGTGGTCCCGCACTACGCGCCGTCGCAGCGGGCGTTGCTGGCCATCGGTTCGAAGTTCCACGAGTCCAATTCGACCAGCTTGGCCATGATCGTGCTGGAAGCCAACCGGCCGCTGGGCGACGTGGATCATCGGTACTACGACGACTTGATGCGCCGGTTCAAGCAAGACCCCAAGCATGTGCAGTACGTCATGGATCTGTGGGGGAAGCCGATCACCGCGGCGGGGGCGCAGAGCCTCGACGGCAAGTGCGCGTACGTGCTGTTGCGTCTCGCGGGCGATATCGGCCAAATGCAAGCGAACGAGTCCGTTGCCGCCGTTCGGGATATCGTCGCCAAGGACCCGCCTCCGCCCGGGCTCAAGGTCTACGTCAGCGGCGCAGCCCCGCTCGCCAAGGACACGGTGGCCATCGCGAATTCAAGCCTGAACAACATCACGATCGTGACGATCTTCCTGATCACCGGGATGTTGCTGCTCGTGTACCGCTCCATCGTCACCCTGTTCGTGCCATTGGCGGGAGTGCTGTTCGAGCTGCTGGTCGCGAAGGGGGTCATCGCAACCCTCGGACATCTCGGGTACATCGAGCTCTCGTCATTCGCGGTAAACATCGTCGTCGCGCTGACCCTCGGAGCAGGGACGGATTACGGCATCTTCTTGATGGGCCGCTATCACGAGGCGCGACACGACGGCGAAAGCAGAGAGGAGGCGTTTTACACCGCATATAAGGGTGTCACGCCGGTCATCCTTGGCTCGGGGCTGACGATCGCGGGGGCGTGTTACTGCTTGACTTTCGCGCGACTCAACTACTTCCACACCATGGGGCCGGCCGTCGCTATCGCCATGCTGTTTACGATCACGGCAGCGCTGACGCTCGGCCCGGCATTCTTGACCGTGGGCAGTCTTTTCGGGCTCTTCGACCCGAAAAGCAAGGCCAAGGCGACTCTGTATCGCCGGATCGGGACGAGTGTGGTCCGGTGGCCGGTGCCGATCCTGGTGGCCAGTGCCGCGGCCGTCGTGTTCGGGGCAATCTTCGTGCCGACGTACCGGCAGAACTACGACGACCGTCAGTACCAACCGAGCAGTGGCCCCGCCAATCAGGGTTTCGCGGCGGCGGATCGGCACTTCCCGAAGAGCAAGCTGTTCTCCGAGATGCTCATGATCGAGTCGGACCACGACATGCGAAACTCGGCTGATTTCATCTCGCTGGACAGGGCGGCCAAGGCCCTCGAGCGCCTCCCCGGCGTCGCGATGGTGCAAAGCATCACCAGGCCCATGGGCCGAGCTTTGGAACACGCCACCATCCCCTACCTGTTCACCACACAAGGCAGCGGGAACGGTCAACAGCTCCCCTTCAACAAGCAGCAAAACGCTAATACAAACCAGCAGGCACTGATCACTACGCACACCGTCGAGGTCACGCGGAAAGAGATCGACTACTTCCAGAACTTGTCGGATGAATTGCACAAGACCGTTCTCACCGTCGAGGATCTGCAAAAGGTCACCGATGAGATGAATCAGGAAATCTCAAATTTCGACGATTTCTTCCGCCCGGTCAAGAGCTATTTCTATTGGGAGCGCCACTGTTTCGACATTCCCATGTGCTGGGCATTCAGATCGTTGTTCGATACGCTCGACAACATCGACCATTTGGCCGCTGATATCAACGACGCCAAAACCTC
This sequence comes from Mycobacterium sp., assembly GCF_035506235.1. Lineage (GTDB taxonomy): Bacteria > Actinomycetota > Actinomycetes > Mycobacteriales > Mycobacteriaceae > Mycobacterium. The sequence continues at coordinate 1,473 of NZ_DATJPU010000289.1, read as the reverse complement.
CCTCGAGGCCATGGACAAGATCGTGCCACAAATAATAGTGCAGCTGAAACTCACGGCCGACGACTCGGAGGCTCTGGCCTCTCTTTTGGTCAGCACCTACGGCCAGTCGTCCCTGCAGACCACACAGACCGACCAAACATTCTTCGACCAGATCAATGTGGGCCTCGACTTCGACCAGTCCCGCAGCGATGACTTCTTCTACATCCCCAGAGAAGGTTTCGACAACGACGACGTCAAGACCGGTATGCAACTCCTGATGTCGCCGGACGGCCAGGCCGCCCGGATCATCGTCACCCACGAGGGGGACGCCAATGGCCCGGATGGCGTGCAGCATGTCGAACAGTTCCCCACGGCGATAACCACGGCGCTCAAAGAAACCTCGCTGGCGGGCGCGAAAGTCTATATCGGCGGTTCGGGATCGACCAACAAGGACATCAAGGAATACGCCGCGTCCGATCTGCTTATCGTGGCGATCGCCGCCTTCGTGCTGATCTTCTTGATCATGTTGTTCCTGACGCGAAGTCTGATGGCCGCCTTGGTCATCCCCAGCACGGTGGCCTTCTCGTACGCCGGAGCGTTCGGGCTCTCCATACTCGTCTGGCAGCACCTCATCGGCTTGCCCCTGTACTGGCTGATATTGCCGCTCACCTTCATCATCCTGGTGGCGGTGGGTTCGGACTACAACCTGCTGTTGATCCTCCGCGTCAAAGAGGAGCTGCACGCCGGGATCCACACCGGCCTCATCCGCGCGCTCGGGAGCACGGGCGGCGTGGTGACCTCCGCGGGTTTGGTGTTCGCGTTCACCATGCTGGCGATGCTCACCAGCGATCTCAGAACCATCGGTCAGGTGGGTTCGACCGTGTGCATCGGCCTGCTGCTCGACACGCTGATCGTGCGTTCGTTCGTGGTTCCGTGCATCTTGCGAATCCTCGGGCCGTGGTTCTGGTGGCCGACGCTGGTGCGTTCCCGCCCGCTACCGCAGGGCTAAGGGCCTATATCACTTGGTGCGGGCGGTCTCGCGTGCAACAAAGACCGAGACATAGCCGATCGGGATGCCGGTTCGGGTCGCGATGCACCGTCGCGCCGCCAGCTCCACCTCGGCTCGACGGCCGACGCCGACGAGCCCACCGATCTCGGGAATCCGGATCATCCACCCGCCCGCATCGCGAGCGACTTCGATGTCGAAGCACTGACCGACCGTTGGGCAGTTGACACGATGAGCGACACGTCGCGTACGGCTGCGGCGCAATGCGTTTGGCTGCCGCAGACTGGGCTGAATGGGCATGTCTGCATTCCTGGGTCAGAAACGGGCCGCGAACAAGCCTAATCCGCTTCGCGCCCAGAACCTAATCAGCCTATGCATCGGCCCTCAGTTGCTGGCAGAGTCGAGCTGCGCCAACGTGACCCACTGAAGGGAGGCCGCCGTGACTGTCGTTTTGGTGCATGGCAACCCGGAAGCCGACACGATCTGGG
>NZ_DATJPU010000288.1:0-25865 GCF_035506235.1 Mycobacterium sp. | reverse complement strand
CGCTCGCGCTCGGCGGCCGGGTTTTCGACGACGTGATCCTGCACACCTACTTCACCCCGGAGACGCTGCAGCGCTGCGTGGCGACGGTCAAGACGGCCGCGGAGAAGGCCGGCCGCGACCCCGACAGCGTGCGGGTGTGGTCGTGCTTCGCCACCGTCGGCGACCATCTTCCCGAACAGCTGCGGCTGAAGAAGACCGTCGCGCGCCTGGCCACCTACCTGCAGGGGTACGGGGACCTGATGGTGCGCACCAACGGCTGGGATCCCGCTGTGCTGCAACGCTTTCGGGCGGATCCGGTGGTGACGTCGATCGCGGGTGGGATCGACCACAAGGGCAACTGGCGACGCATTTCCCGGGAGACGCCGTCGGCAGTTGCACTTTCGCGAATGGGCGTCACGGCATGATGACGGTGCGCGCCACCGGTTCGGCGGCGGCTTGGCGGCTGGATAGGCCGCGCTGCAGTGAGGCCAGCAGCGCGACGCGCGTCTCGCGGGGATCGATGAGCTCGTCGAACCCCATGTGCTCGGCCGACCGATACGACGCCTGCAGCTCGGCGTTGCGCAGCTTGGCGGAAAGGTCCTCGCCGGCGTGCGATGCGCGACTGAGCGCGGCGGCACTCATCGCGCCCATCGTCGCGCCGGGATAGGCGAACGTCGCGACCTGATGGTCGAAACCCAGCAGCGACATGACCATGGAGCCGAACCCGTACGCCTTACGCAGGGTGAGGTGCAGCTTCAGCGTGGTGGCCGCGGTCTGGGCCGCGAACATCCGCGCGCCGGCACGCAGCACGCCGCTGCGCTCGGATCGGCTGCCCGGGAGCATCCCGGGGTTGTCGGCGAGGAAGACGATCGGCAGGTGGAACGAGTCGGCCACGGTGATGAAGTGCGCCGCCTTGTCGGCGGCGTCGGCGTCGATGGAGCCGGCCAGCACCTTGGGCTGGTTGGCCACCACGGCGACCGGGTGGCCGCCGAGGTGGGCCAGCGCGCAGATGATCGCCTTGCCGAACAGCGGTTGCACTTCGAACCAGTCGGGGCCGTCGAAGACTACATCGAGCACGGCGCGCATGTCGTAGACGCGGCGGTTGTCGCGGGAGACGATGTCGAGCAGCTCCGGCGTCGGTCGCGGCGCGGTCGCCTCTGAGGCCGGCAGCGAGGGCGGGTACGACCACGCGCTCGGCGGGAAGTAGGACAGGTAGCGCCGGATGTCGTCGAGCACGGCCTCGTCGTCCTGGGCCACGTTGTGGATGACGCCGCTCGGTATGGCGACGTCCGGTCCGCCGAGGTCCTCCTTCGAGATGTCCTCTCCGGTGGACTCTTTGACGACGGGCGGTCCGGCGGTGAAGATCGCGCCCTGGGCGCTCATGATCCGGAAGTCGCAGACCGGGGCCACCAGCGCGCCGTGACCGGCGGACGGGCCGAGCACCGCGGCGACGGTCGGGACCCGTCCCGAGCACTGCGTCTGGGCGAGCAGATCGGTGGGGCTGCGCCCGTAATGCCCTCCGGTGGGCCGAAACCCCGCGCCTTCGAGCAGCATCACCAGCGGAATCTTCTCCCGCAGCGCGAGTTCGGCGATGCGGTACCGCTTGGAGTTGCCGCCCGGGCCGATGCTGCCGGCCATGGTGGTGAAGTCCTCGGCGCCCAGCATCACCGGCGAGCCGTTGATCTCACCGGAGCCGACGATCAGTGCGTCGGCCGCGACCTCGCCGCCGACCAGCGTGCCGAACTCGCGGAAGGTGCCCGGGTCGAGGAGTCGCTCGATGCGGGCCCGGGCATCCAGCTTGCCCTTGCCGCGATGCTTGTCGAGGCGTTCCGGGCCGCCCATTCCCCACGCACGCTGACGGCGACGCTCGAGATCGTCGAGCGTTTCCCCCCAATCCCGGGCTTTCGTCATGCCTATGTCCTACCTCATGCGGACGCGTCACGCCTAGAGGAGCAGGGTCACATACTGGATTGCTTACTGTAAAGTCACCCGCATGGGTAGCACCCCCCGCCTCAAGCTAGACGGGAGCATCCCCAATCAGCTCGCCAAGGTGCCATTCGTGGCTGGCGCTCTGGAACAGGACGGGTACGACGGCGGCTGGACCGCCGAAACCAGCCACGACCCGTTTCTGCCCCTGCTGCTGGCCGCGGAGCACACGTCGCGACTCGAGCTGGGCACCAACATCGCGGTCGCGTTCGCCCGCAATCCGATGATCGTCGCCAACATCGGCTGGGACCTGCAGGCCTATTCGCAGGGCCGGTTCATCCTCGGCCTGGGCACCCAAATCCAGCCCCATATCGAGAAACGGTTCAGCATGCCGTGGAGCCACCCGGCGCCCCGGATGCGCGAATTCGTCGCCGCGCTGCACGCGATCTGGTCGGCGTGGAAGGACGGCACGAAGCTTCGTTTCGAGGGCGACTTTTACACCCACAAGATCATGACGCCGATGTTTACGCCCGAGCCGCAGCCCCATTCGCCGCCGAGGGTGTTCCTCGCCGCCGTGGGCGAAACGATGACCGAGATGTGCGGCGAGGTCGCCGACGGCCACCTCGGCCACCCGATGGTCTCGAAGCGCTACCTCGAGGAGGTGACTCTGCCGGCCCTGCTGCGCGGGATGCAGCGGTCCCGGCGGGATCGCGGCGTGTTCGAGGTGTCGTGCGAAGTGCTGGTCGCGACCGGCCGCAACGACGACGAACTGGCGGCCGCCACCACCGCCGTGCGCAAGCAGATCGCCTTCTACGGATCGACGCCGGCCTATCGCAGGGTCCTCGAGCTGCATGGCTGGGGCGGCGACTTGCACACCGAACTGCACCGTCTCTCCCTGGCGGGGGAGTGGGACACCATGGGCTCGCTCATCGACGACGAGATGCTCGCGGCTTTCGCCGTCGTCGGTCCGGCCGACACGATCGCGGCGGGTTTGAAGAGTCGCTGCGAGGGCGCGGTCGACCGGGTCCTGCCCATCTTCTTGACCGCCTCCCCATCCTGTATCACCACCGTAGTGAAGGAGTTTCGCGAGTGAGCACGCCGACGATCGACGAGGCTGCCAGGCTATTGACGGATCCGCTGGCGTACACCGACGAGCGGCGGCTGCACGCGGCGCTGACTCACCTGCGCGCCAGCGCGCCGGTGTCCTGGGTCGACGTGCCGAACTACAAGCCGTTCTGGGCGATCACCAAGCACGCCGACATCATGGACATCGAACGCGACAACATGCTGTTCACCAACTGGCCGCGGCCCGTGCTGACCACCGTGGAAGGCGACGAGCAGGCGCTCGCGGCCGGGGTTCGCACGCTGATCCACCTGGACGACCCGCAGCACCGGGTGGTGCGCGCGATCGGCTCCGATTGGTTTCGCCCGAAGGCGATGCGCGCGTTGAAGCTTCGCGTCGACGAACTGGCCAAGATCTACGTCGACAAGATGATGGCGGCGGCCCCCGAGTGCGACTTCGTCCAGCAGGTCGCCGTCAATTACCCGCTCTACGTGATCATGTCACTCCTCGGGCTGCCCGAGGCCGACTTCCCGCGCATGCTCAAGCTAACCCAGGAGCTGTTCGGCAGCGACGACGCCGAATTCAAACGGGGCACCACCAACGAGGATCAGTTGCCCGCGCTGTTCGACATGTTCCAGTACTTCAACGCGGTGACCGCGTCGCGCCGCGAGCACCCGACCGAGGACCTCGCGTCGGCGATCGCCAACGCCCGCATCGACGGCGAACCGCTGTCGGACATCGACACGGTGTCGTACTACCTCATCGTGGCGACCGCCGGCCACGACACCACCAGCGCCACCATCTCCGGCGGCATGCAGGCGCTCATCGAGAATCCGGACCAGCTGGAGCGCCTGCGCGACAACCTCGACTTGATGCCGCTGGCCACCGAGGAAATGATCCGCTGGGTCACCCCGGTCAAGGAGTTCATGCGCACCGCCGCCGAGGACACCACGGTGCGCGGAATACCGATCGCCGCGGGCGATTCCGTGTTGCTGTCCTACTTGTCGGCCAACCGCGACGAGGACGTCTTCGACGACCCGTTCCGCTTCGACGTCGGGCGCGATCCCAACAAACACCTGGCCTTCGGCTACGGCGTGCACTTCTGCATGGGGGCGGCCCTGGCCCGCATGGAGGTCAACAGCTTCTTCTCCGAGCTGCTGCCCCGGCTCAAATCCATTGAACTGACCGGTGATCCGCAATTGACCGCCACCACCTTCGTCGGGGGCCTCAAACACCTGCCGGTGGGCTACTCGCTGACCTGATTCCCGGCCCCCAAGGCAATGGCGCGTAGGACGATCGTCATCACCGGTGCCAGCGACGGCATCGGCGCCGCGGCGGCCCGTCGGTTACGCCGGGGCGGCGCAGACGTTGTCGTGGTCGGCCGGTCGCAAAGCAAGACCGCCGCGGTGGCCGCGGAACTGGACGCCGATTACTTCGTGGCGGACTTCGCAGACCTGTCCCAGGTGCGGGCCCTGGCGGACAAGATTCGCTCCCGGTATCCGCGCATCGACGTGTTGGCCAACAACGCCGGCGGCCTGTTCACCAAGGCCCACCGGACCCATAGGACCATAGACGGCCACGAGATGACGTTTCAGGTCAACTACCTGGCGCCGTTCCTGCTCACCACGCGGTTGCTGGAGGTGCTCGTCGATTCCCGCGCCTCCGTCATCAACACCACCAGCTCGTCGCAGCGACTGCTTCCGCGCGTCACCATCGCCGACCTGGAGGACACAACCCGACGCCGGCCCGGCTCCGCCTATGCCCTCACCAAACTCGCAATCATCCTCTTCACCAAGGAGTTACATCGGCGATACCACGCCAGCGGATTGTCCGCCGCGGCGTTTCACCCCGGCTACGTCAACTCCAACTTCGGCGAGGCATCCGGATCACGTTTTCTCGTATTCATGAAGTACCGGATTCCGATTTCAGCCCGGTTTACCGTCACCCCAGACCAAGGGGCCGACCAACTGGTCTGGCTGGCGTCGAGCGCGCCCGGCGTCGATTGGGCTTCCGGCGAGTACTACTCCAAGGGCAAGGTCGCCAAGGCCCACCGCGCGGCCTACGATCCGGTGCTGGCGCGTGAGTTGTGGGATCGCACCTTGGCGAAAATCGTTTGATCGCGCGGAGTGTCCATCGGCAGTCGCCGGTGGGACCAAAGTCACCAGAATGCGCCACGCCGGTCCATGAGCACGAAAGTGCGCCTGTCCCGCAGCATGATTCGTACATGTACCACACCAGCGTCTCGACATGTCCCACTCATCCGATGGTCACGGTAGCGCTCGACGAGCATCCTGGCAGGACAACAGCGAGGGCTGAGTTGCAATGGGGTAGCGTGCATTTGACCGGGGTCGGTGTCGCTTATCGTCATCCCGCCGAATGCTTGGCTCGCGAAGCCCGCCACGAGCTGGCGACGGCTCGAGCGCTGGCGGACCTGGCGGCCCGGCTGACCGAGCTGTCCCGCGCCACGAAACTGATCAGCGAACGCTAAGGCTTACCGATGAAGCCGAGTACCGCTATGACGACGATATGGCCGACGCAGAACAGCAATGGTACGAAAAATGATCGTCGTCGCTTGGTGATGCGCCAGACGGCCAGGGCCCATCGCGACCGGGGCCCTATCGGTGCGCCAGGGGTTACTGCAGTCGAGGTTGTGATATCGGCACCTCGACTCCAGGTATTCCTGTTCGCGGGTGAGCCCGACCGCCATCCCGATCGTGTACAGCACGAGCAAGCCGTGGCCTGCCAGCAGCAAGACCGTCACAGCTGCGTCGGCCAAACGTCGGGTGGCCTGAGACTGGCCCGTTGACATGGTCTGATTATCTACAACCTGGCAGCCGACGACCGCGGGATCTACGCTCGCGGAACGGTCTGAAGCAGAGGGGAAGTCCATGCCCGGTATCCACCACGCCGCGATCTGCACCGCCGACGTCGCACGCTCGATGACGTTCTGGCGCGACGGCCTGGGATTCACCGAACTGTTCGACCACAACTTCACCGGGGACTGGCCGGAACTCTTCGGCGCACCGACCGATCGGCTCCGGTCGGTGTTCCTGGGTGATCCGCAGACACCCGACACGGGCATCGTGGAACTGGTCGTCTTCGAGGGCGCCACGGACGCCGTTTCGGCCGGCATCGTCGCAGCGCGGCGGCCCCAGCACGGGTTCTTCCTGCTGTCCCTGCAGCGTGACGTCGACGAGACACTTTCCGCCCTCGCCGCACTGGGTTTCGCCGAGGGCGTCCGCCGCATCAGCGTGCCGGCCCCGGGCGGCACGACGGTCCCGATGGCGGTGATCACCGCGCCCGACGGCGTGCTCGTCGAGTTGATCGGGCCCGCGAAATGACCGCGCTGGTGACCGGGGGCGCGTCGGGGATCGGGCGGGAGGTCGCCGCGCGGCTGCGCGAGGCGGGTCACGACGTCGTGGTCTGGGACCTGTCCGGCGGCGACATCGCCTGCGATGTCAGCGATCCCGACGCGGTGTCGGCGGCGATGGAAGAAACGGTGCGCGACCACGGCGCGCCCACCCGGATAGTGACCTGCGCGGGAATCGGCGCGTCGGGCATGCTGCTCGAACAACCACCCGCGGAATGGGAACGGGTCTTGGCGGTCAACCTCACCGGCACCTGGCTGACCATCCGGGCGGGGGCGCGGGCCATGGTCGACGCCGGCGTGGGCGGCTCGATCGTCGCGGTCTCGAGCATCAGCGGCACCCTCGCGGATCGCGACATGGGCGCCTACTGCGTGTCCAAGGCCGGCGTCGACATGTTGGTGAGGGTCGCCGCCGTGGAATGGGGCGTGCACGGCATCCGGGTCAACGCCGTGGGCCCCGGCGTCACCCGCACGCCGATGCTGGCCAAGCCCGAACAGCTTCCCGGCTGGGTGGAGGGCCTGTCCGAGCGCACGGCGCTCGGGCGCCTGGGTGAGGCCGCCGACGTGGCCGGCGCCATCGTGGGCGTCCTCGAATTGCCCTGGGTGACCGGCCAAATCGTGCACGCCGACGGCGGCCTGGCGCTGCACAGCCCAATCGACGCGTACGGCCAACTGCAGCGGGTGATGACCCGCAAGGAATAGCCTCAGGCGATCCCGAAATCGATGACGCCCCGGACAATCTTGCCGTCCAGGAGGTCGTCATACGCGTCGTTGACCTCGTCGAGGCGATAGCGCTTGGTGATCATCTCGTCGAGCTGCAGCTGCCCGGTCGCATACAGCCTGGCCAGCCGGGCGATGTCCGCCTTCGGGTTGCACGAGCCGAATATGGTGCCCGCCAGCGTCTTGTTCATAAGGATGAAGTCCTGCAGGTCGATGTTCACGGACCGGGTCAGCTGCGACGCCATGCCGGTGAGCACACACGTCCCGCCCTTGCGGGTGAGCTTCACCGCGTCGCGGACGTCGTCGGCGGTGATCAAGGAAGGCGAGACCACCACGGCGTCGGCCATCACCCCGTAGGTCAGGTCGCGCACCAGGTCGAGCGCCTCGGCGGCGGTCGCGGCGCTGTGCGTCGCACCGAACTGCAGCGCCGACTTCTGTTTGAAATCAACGGGATCGACCGCGACGATCTGCGCGGCGCCGTTGATCCGGGCGCCCTGGATCGCGCCGGTGCCGATTCCGCCGACGCCGATCACGACGACGGTATCGCCGGCGCGCATGTTGGAGCGGTTCGCGACCGAACCGTAGCCGGTCGGAATCGCGCACGACAGCAGCGCGCTCGGTGCAAGCGGCAGGTGCGGCTCGATCTTCACCAGCGAATTCGTCGACACCACAGTGTGTTCGGCGAAGGCGCCGACCTTGGCGATGTGGCCCAGGTTCCGGCCCTCGGCGGTGTGGTGGCGGAAGGTGCCGTCGGTGGGCATCCCCGGGACCATGGTGCCGATGCCGACGTCGCACAGGTACTCGGTCCCGCTCGCGCACCAGCGGCACTGCCCGCATACGGCCACGAACGACATCACCACGTGGTCGCCCGGCACGAAATCGGTGACGCCCTGGCCGACTTCGCGCACGATGCCGGACCCCTCGTGGCCGCCGATCGTCGGGAACATGGTTGGCAGGCCGAGGGATCGCATCACCTCGTTGGGTGCCGACATGTCGCCCTTGAGGATGTGGTCGTCGGAGTGGCACAACCCGGCGGCGGCCAGCTGGACCAGGACCTCGCCGGCGCGGGGCGGGTCGAGCTCGAATTCCTCGACAGACCATGGCCCGCCGACGTCGTGCAGTATCGCCGCGCGGCTTCTCATGCGGCGGGGGTGAAGGTCACCGGCAGCTTGTTGGGCGACCGGAAGGTGAGTCCGACGATCCTGGACGCATCGCCGCTTCCGTCGTCGGGCACCAGGGCCAAATGCTGGACGCGGTCGAACAGGCTGTTCAGCATGACCCGCGTTTCCAGCCTCGCCAGGTGCATGCCGAGGCACATGTGAATGCCGGCCGCGAACGCGATGTGGGCGTGGCGCGGCCGGTGGATGTCGAAGGCGTTGGGGTCGGCCCAGCGGGTTTCGTCGCGGTTGGCCGAGCCCATGCACATGTCGACCTGCGCGCCGGCCGGTATTGTCTTGCCGCCTATTTCGACTTCCTCGGTGGTGGTCCGCATGACCATCGTCAGCGGCGTTTCGAAGCGGAGGCCCTCCTCGATGGCGGCCGGGATCAGCGACCGGTCGCGCTGGACCATCGCCAGCTGCTCGGGGTGGGTCAGTAGCAGGTACAGCAGATTGCCGGACGAACGATAGGTGGTCTCCAGGCCGGCCGGCAGCAGCAGGCGCAGGAACGCGATGATCGCCTCGTCGGTGAGCTTCTCGCCGTCGATCTCGGCGGCGACGAGGTCGCCGATGATGTCGTCGGTCAGTTTGCGGCGTCGCTGCTCCACCTGGTCGAGGAAGTAGCCGTGCAGTTCCGCCGCCGCTGTGAGCCCGGCCATGATGTCGGTCGGGATCGAGATGAGGTCGAGGGACAAGCGCCGGAACATGTCGAGATCCTCGGCGGGGAGACCGAGCAGTGTGGAGATGATCCGGGTCGGAAATTCGAACGTCAGGGCCTTCACCAGGTCGGCGTGGCCGTCGTTCTTGATTTCGTCGATCAGCCGATCGCAGACCGGCCCGATGACCGACGGCTCCCACCGCTCCAGCGCGGTTGCCCGGAACGCCTTGGCCACCAGGCTGCGGTGGTCGTGGTGCTCCTTGCCGCCCATCGCCAGGATGGTGTGGCCCATCACCAATCCGATCGACTTGTCGTAGGCGGCCGAGGTGAAGACCCGGTCGTCGCGGAACGCCTGGAACAGCCCGTCGTACCCGAACAGGACCCATTCGTCGTTCGGCCGCAGTTCCTCCGGCATCTGCGAGTGGTCGGCCAGGGAACCGTGCCAGACCGGATCCGTGCGCCGCATGTATTCGAAAAACGGGTACGGACTGATTTCGCCCGTGAGGTCAAGGGTGACGGGCTGGCCGTCCGGGTCTGTGCTGAGCGTCATTCGCGCTCCTCCTGAGCAGCCGGTTACAGGCGGGTGGGTGCTGGGGGAATGTCGCTATCATAGTATAAATAGCAACGAAGCCCAACGGCGTATGGTCTCTCCGGGAGGCGGTGATCCTCAGGTGCCCGACCGGCGATTCGTGTGCTCCCTGGACGAGCTGCCGCCCGGCGGGATGAAGCTGGTCGACGTCGGAAAGTTCGGCGTCGGCGTCTACAACGTGCACGGTGAGCTTTACGCGATCGTCAACTACTGCTCGCACGAGGGCGCCCCGCTGTGCCTGGGTCTGATCGGCGGCACCAACGAGTCGGCTCCGGAATCGCTCGACGGATTGCGCCGCGTCCGCGACGGGCAGATCGTTCGATGCCCTTGGCACAATTGGGAATTCGACGTCACCACGGGTCAAAACGTGGCCGATCCGCGGCGCCGCGTCCGCACCTACCAGGTCGACGTAACCGACGGGGAGGTCTATCTCACCGCATGATTATTGATGCCAACGTGCAACCGCACTTCCGCTACAACGCCGAGATACGGCGCTACCTCCCGGCGGCTCACCAGCTGCGGTCGATCCCCGACGTCGAGCAGCAGTGGTATCAGGCGCCCGGCGGCGACTACCGGGCGGACCTCTACGGCGAGCACTACCCGGGTTCGGACCCCGAGACCGTGAGCCGGCACCTCTTCGATGACATGGGCGTCAATTACGCCGTCCTGAACCCGCTGACCCGCGGCAACATCGCCGATTACCTGCTCAACAGCCGAATTTGCGCGGCCGTCAACGACTGGCTGCTCGATCGCTGGCTGGAGCCCGACACCACCGACCGGTTCCGGGGCACCATCCGCGTCAACCCCGAAGACGCCAGGGGCGCGGTCGCCGAGATCGAGCGCCTCGCCGACCACCCGAAGCTGGTGCAGGTCGGTGTCCCCATGCAGTCGCGCGAGCCGTACGGCAAACCGATGTTCGAGCCGATCTGGGAGGCCGCCGCCACGCACGGGTTGCCGGTTGCCGTGCACATCAACGGCGGCAACGGCGTCGATCACCCGCCCACCTTCGCCGGGCACGCGCACACCTACCCGGGATACGCGGCGTTCATGCCGCTGAACTACTTCGTGCACCTGTCCACCCTCATCATCGAGGGCGTGTTCGGCCGGCACCCGGGCCTGAAGTTCGTGTTCGCCGACGGCGGCTACGACATACTCACCCCGCTGATGTGGCGGCTGGACACCTTCTGGCTGTCCATGCGCGACCAGACCCCCTGGGTCGACCGGTATCCCAGCGAATACCTGCCCGCACACGTCCGGTTCTGCGCATCGGCATTCGATGGGCCGGCGGAGGCCGACGCGATGCAGCGGTGGATGGACTTCACCGGCAAGTCCGACCTGCTGATGTACGGATCGAGCTACCCCCACTGGTCCACGTCGCCGCCGGAGGCGATAGCCGAGGGGTTGGATGCCGCCCAGCGCGACAAGGTGTTGTGGCGCAATGCCAGTGAGCTCTACGGGCTTAAGGAGCGTGTCTGATGACAACGATCGAGCGACTCGACTCACCCACGGGTCACGCGGACGAGATAGCGGTCACCATCGTCGACACCGACGTGCATCCGTTGCCGGTCTCGGCCGACGTGCTGAAGTCCTACGCGCCGGCCGAATGGGTGGACAAGATCTGGCCGACGGGCAACGCGGTCGCCCCGGTGCCGCATTTCTACGACACCCCCGATTCGTACAAGACGATGTCGCTGCGCCTGGACGCCGCCCCGCCGGGCGGCGGCGTCGCCGGCAGCGACCCGGATTTCGCCGCCAAGCAGTTGCTTCTCGACGCCGGCGTCAGCATCGCCACGCTGGAGCCGATGTGTGACGCCCAACTGCCCCAGGCCGAACACGTTCTCAAGTCGACTTACAACGACTGGCTCGCCGACGTCTGGCTCGACAAGTACAACTGGCACGGCCGCTGGCGCGGATCGATCAGCGTCACCGCGCAGGCGCCGGAGCAGGCCGCCCGGGAAGTGGAGCGGTGGGCAGGGCACCCCTACATGGCCCAGGTGCTGATGACACCGCAGACCCGCGGAATCCCTTTCGGCAACCCACATTTCGACCCGCTCTACGAGGCCGCCTCCCGCAACGGATTTCCCGTGGCAACCCACCTGATGGGCCAGACGCCGTTTGAGTTGATCCCGATCTACCCGGTCGGCAATCCCGCGCACTGGCACGACTTCTTCGCGTCCTGGCCGCTGCTGTATGTCGCGCACCTGATGAGCCTGGTGTTCGACGGCGCCTTCGACCGCCACCCCGACCTGCGGGTGGTCTTCGTGGAAGGCGGCTTCACCTGGGCGATGCCGGTGATGTCGCGGATGGACCGGATCTGGGAAGCCCGCCGCGGCGACCTGCCTCACGTGCGTCGGCGCCCGTCGGAGTATGTGCGCGAACACGTCCGGTTCACCACCCAGCCGCTGGAGGACGCCGACACCGTGCAGTTCCGCGAGTACCTGGAGATGATGGACCTCGGCGACAACCTCATGTTCTCGACGGACTATCCGCACTGGAGTTACGACTCGCCGACCTACGCGATCAACCGGTTCCCCGCCGACCAGCGGGAGCGGATCATGCGCGGCAACGCGACCACCCTCTACGGGCTACCGGCGATGGTCAAGGCGCTTCCCGGAGAACGGTGACCCGGTGTGGCCGATCTGGCCGCCGAACTGACCGCTCTGGTCAACGAGTATGACGAGAAGTGGTCCGCGCTGGACTTCGCCGGGCTGGCCGACCTGTGGGAGCGGGAGACCCTGCGACCGATCTACATCGGCGACGAGTACGCGGCGCCGCTACTCGGCGCCGACGAGCTCGATCGGCACTGGGCCCGGATCGGCAGCCGCCTGAAGCGCGCCTCGGTGTCGTCGCAATTGTGGTCCGCCGATGAGCTTCCCGGGGGCGTTGCCCGGTGCGTCCTCCTGAGCCGGTGGAGCTTCACCGGGCAGGAGTCCGACATCGCCCACACCGGCGCCAGCTGGGTCACGTGGCTGCTCGCTTTTCGTGGCGACAAGTACCGCATCTTTCAGCACATGGAATCGCAGGTCTACCTTGACGAGGGTTTCCCGCACGGAAGATGAGAGCGCATGAGGCAGACCAACCTGACACGGCCGCAAGGCCTCACCGCATCGACCCGGCATTACGGGAGGCCGCGATCGAGCTGGACATCGTCGAATTCCGCGCCGAGACGCTGCCCGCCGATCTGGACGCCGACCCCAGTCGCATCGCGGTGATGGGCCGGGATGCGGGCGCGGCACTCGTCGCGGGCCTGGCCCAGCGGATGTTCGACGAGGAAGGGCCGCCGATCCTGGTGCAGATCCTGCACCAGCCGATGCTCGACTCCGATACCATGCCGTCGCGCCGCGAATTCCAGCGCACGCCGGGCCTCAACGGCCCCGCCGTAAGCCGGGCCTGGAGCCACTACCTGGGCCACGCGACCGCCACCGGTCAACACGTGCCCGCGCACCGGGCCAACCTCGAGGGGCTGCCGCCCACGTTCATCAGTTGCTCCGAGATCGACCCGTGCCGCGACGAAGCCATCGACTACGCCAACCGGCTGTTGCACGCCTACGTGCACACCGAATTGCATGTCATCGCAGCAACATTCAACGGCTTCGATTCGTTGGTCCCCGATTGGGTTGTCTCCCAAGAAAACCGGGCGCTGCACGCGCAGACGCTTCGCCGCGTCTTCGCGACGTAGGACGGCTAGACCGGGGTGAACTTGGTGATGAGCCAGTTGCCGTTGACCCGGCTCATGCGCACCAGCACGCTGCTGACCGCCACGGACGGCTGGGGGCTGTCCTTGGTCGTGGTGACCTGATCGACGAAAACCAGGACGACGGCCGAATCGGGATGCAGCTCCGACACCGCGGCGCCGGTCACCTTGGCCGTGGTTTTCATCGACTTCTGCTTGGCCATCGGGGCCACGGTCTGCTGACTGAATTGATCGTAGTAGGACAGAAAATCGCCGGTGAGGTGCGACCTGGCGTTCGCGAAGTCCTTGTCGAGCGAGTCGGAGGAGTAAGAGAGCAACGCCACCGTTCCCTCGGACGCGGCGACGGCCACCGTTCGGGCGACGCTGTCGTCGGTTTGTTGATCGGGCCGGTACCACTTGAAGTACAACCACGTCGCCACACCGCCGGAAACCAGCAGGAGCACAACCAGAACCGCCGCGATCGTTTTGCGCAGCCCCGGCGACAGGCGACGGCGCCGGGGTTCGCTCAGCTCGGGGGTGTCCTCCTCCACCTCGTCGCCAAAGGGTTCCGCGGTCTCCTCGGCTTCGGCTTCCGGCTCGGCTTCCGGTGCAGCCGAATCGATGTCGCGCACATCTTCGGTCACGGTACGTACTCAACTTTCGACATCTTGTACTGCCCGGCGACATTGGCGACCGTCACTCGCAGCCGCCAGACCAGGGGCGGCACGTCCTTGCCGGGCGGGGAGTTGGTGACCTGCGAGGTCGCCGAGACCAATACCACCGCGGAGTTCCCGTTGATGGACTCGAGCGCCGCGCGGTTCACGGTTCCTTCGGTGACCGCTCTCGACTGGGTGACCACTGATATGAAGTCGTTGGCCCGCTGCTGGAAGTCGTCTTTGAATTGGCCGGTGGAGCCATCGATCACGCGCTGGATGTCTTCTTTGGCCTTGTTGAAGTCGAGGGAGATCATGTTGAGGACGCCCTGCTTGGCCGCGCCGACGAACGCCGCTTCCCGCTGTTGGTGCCGGGTGGCGTCGCGGTGTTGGACCACCATGTATGCGCTCACTCCGGCGAAAGCGCAGATCGCGATGACTGTGGCCACCGCGGCGATCGCCGGCAACCACCGGCGCCAGCCCACTTGTTCCGTGACGGGCTCGTCGTATTCCTCGTCGTATTCCTCGGCGGCCGCCTCGTCGTAGTCCTCGTCGTAGTCCTCGTCGTAGTCTTCGTCGTAAGCCTCGTCGCCGCCGTACACCTCGGCGGGATCCGGCAGGCCGAGGGCTTCGCGTCGCAACCGGGCGGCGCGGGCGCGGGCCTGGGCCGCGGCGGCCAGCGCTTCGGCCGCGGCAGCTTCGGCCTCGACCTCGGCGAGCAACGCCTGGGCGTCGGCCTCCGATCCGATCGGATTTTCAGGCGGCTCGTTCGCCTCAGCCATCGCGATCACCGCTCGTCACGACCATTATCGATTGAACTCCGGTATCTCTTACGGTATTGCTCGTTGCTAACATCAGAATCCCAGCGAACTCCCACGAGAACCGACCAGGCGGATGATCAACCACCCACACTTTCTCCCGAATCCTCCGGCATCATGACCGCTGTCGACTCTCCCGAAAAGATACTCTTCGCTTCCACAACCCAGGCCTTTCTACAAAAAGAAGCGCCGTTGCGTCGCGTCCGGGAATTGCACGCGGCCGGCCAGTCGTTCGAACCGCCCTGGTGGCGGCGTGCCGCCGAACTCGGTTGGACGGCTCTGCTGGTGCCCGAGGAGCTGGGCGGCGGCAGCGTCTCGGGCAGCGGCCTCGAGGATCTGGCCATGGTCGCCGAACAACTCGGCAAGACGGTGGCGCCGGGACCGCTGTATCCGGTCAGCGTCGTGCTGGCGGCGCTCGCCGAGTGCGCAGACCCGGAGTCGCACGCCGCCACCATCGACTCGCTCATCTCCGGTGAAGCGGTGGCGTCGTGGGCGGTGTGCGAGCCGGGCCGGGGCTGGGCGCCGCTGGACCCGTCGGTGACGGCCGCCCGGACGGACGCCGGCTTCAGCATCAACGGCACCAAGGACCGGGTCGAGGCCGGCGCCCAAAGCGCGGTGTTGCTGGTCGTTGCGCGGTGCGGCGGCGAGATCCGTCAGTTCCTGGTCCCGACGGACGCACCGGGCGTCCGCATCGAGGCCCAGCAGTCGGTCGACTTGGTCAAGCAATACGCGCGGGTGCATTTCGACGGGGTGGTTGTGGAGCCGTCCGCGGTCGTCGGCAGCGCGGGCGAGACCGCCGCCCTGATCGAGCGGCAGAGCCAGATCGCCCAGGTGCTGCAGTGCGCCGAGGTGGTCGGCATCCTGCAAACGGTGTTCGACTTCACCGCGCAATGGGCGCTGGACCGGCACACGTTCGGCCGCCCGCTGGCGTCGTACCAGGTTCTCAAGCATGGGTTCGCCGACATGAAGCTGTGGCTGGAAGCGTGCCGCGCCACCACGGCCGCCGCGGTCACCGACGTCGCCGCCCGCTCGCCCGACGCGGGCCTGTCGGCCAGCATAGCCAAGTCCTACGTCGGCGAGATGGCCGTGCGGGTCGTCCAGGCGTGCGTGCAGATGCACGGCGGCATCGGCGTCACGTGGGAACACGACCTGCACCTGTACCTGAGGCGAGTCACCTTGTATCGCTCCATGTTCGGCACGCCCGAGGAACACAACCTGCGGGTGTACGAGTCGGAGAAAGCGGCCCGATCGATGGCGAACGCCGGATGACGACCGCAGAATCCGTTCCCGAGTTCGCCGCGCGGGCCCGAAAGTGGTTGGCGGACAACATGACCGCCATCGACCCCGAGTATCCGCCGCCCGCACCGCGCGACGACGAGAGATCGTGGCAGCGCGCCCGCGAATTGCAAAAGCGGCTGTACGAAGGCGGGTTCGCCGGCATTTGTTTTCCCCGCGAGTACGGCGGCCTTGGCCTGGATTACGAATATCAGAAGGCGTTCGACTCCGAATCCTTCGGCTACGAGATGCCGCTGATTCTCAACACCCCCACATTCACAATCTGCTGCGCCACGCTGCTCGACACCGGCACCGAGGAGCAGAAGAAGCGGCACATTGCCGCGGCGCTGCGCGGCGACGAAGTGCTGGTGCAGCTGTTGAGTGAACCCAGCGGCGGGTCGGATCTGGCCGGCGTGATCACCCGGGCCGAACGCCGCGGCGACCGTTGGGTGATCGACGGCGCGAAGACCTGGAGCACCAGCGCGTTCGCGGCCGACTATGGCCTGTGCCTGGCGCGCACCGACTGGGAGGTGCCCAAACACGAAGGCCTGACCATGTTCCTGGTGCCCATCGCCCATCCGGGAATCACGTTGCGGCACATCACCATGCTGAGCGGGTCCAGAGAGTTCTGCGAGGAATTCCTGGACGGAGTGGACGTGGGCGACGACGCCGTCGTCGGCGACGTCAACGGTGGCTGGGCGGTGGCGTCGCGGCAGCTTTATCACGAACGCCGGGCGGTCGGGCAGGGTTCGGAGTTCTCCAGCGGCAGCGGCAGCGAGGGCGGCTCCACGAAACCCGTCGACTACGTGGCCCTGGCCCAGAAGACGGGCCGGGCCGACGACGAACGGGTCCACGAGATGGCCGGCCGGGTGCTCGTGCACCGCGCGGTGGCCGAGCAACTCATCGACCACGTGTACCGCAACGTCCGGGACGGCGCGCTGCCCCCGGCCGCCGGTACGCTCATCAGGCTCTTTCACTCCGAGACCGTCACGCTGGACATGGACACCGCGCTGGCGATCGCCGGAAGTGCCGGCGTCGTGGGGGAAGTCGGCGAGGGCCTGGAAGCCGGGCTTCGGTACCTGTCCCGGCAGAACGTCGCCATCGGCGGCGGCACCACCGAGATGGCGCGCAACGTCATCGGGGAGCGGGTGCTGGGCTTCCCGCGCGAATACGCCGCCGACCGCGGGGTGCCGTTCAGTCAGGTGCGGCACGGTCAGGGTCTGGATCGCCGCTGACGTTACTGATAAAGGGCATCTGGACCAGCGACAGGACGTGGTAAGCCGGGCTGCCGGGCGGGGCTACCAGCACGAAGGCGCCACCCTGCGTCTGCGCCCGGTCGCGGGCGGCGGCCAGCGCGCTGATGCCCGCCGATCCGAGATGGGTGACTCCACTGAGGTCGATCGTCAAAGACCCTATGCCGGAGCGGCTTTCGACCGCGATCTGGCGGTCCAGGGTGGATGCGGTGCTGGTGTCGACGTCGCCGCTGACGACGATGCGGCCGGCGTCTCCGACCAGCGAGACGAATTCGGCGTTGTGGGGTCGTCGGCGGTGTGCCCGGCTGACCGTCGTGTCGGTGATGAAGTTGGCAGGTCGCGACAGGCGGTGCGTCAGGCTGGCCGTCGTCCCGCCGGCGTCGTGCGTGATCTGCGCCTGGGACACCAGGGCCTCGGCCATCGCGAGTCCGCGCCCGCGGCCGCGCTCGCCCTCGCGGTAGTCCTTCCACCGCCCGTAATCGATCACCGAGGCGTGCAGGTTGCCGTCGCCGGCCAGCGCGGCCTCGACGAGGATCCCCTTTTGAGCTCCGTCGGGCGTCGCCGTCGCGTACCCGTGTTCGACGGCGTTTTCGACGAATTCGGACACCGCGTGCACAACGTCACAGATGTCGTCGGCCTCGGCGCCGATCTCAGAGAGCCACTCGCGAAGCCGCGCGCGGACGCTGCGCGCGGCGTGGATCGTCGCGTCCACGGTGATGCGCAGCGGTGGCGGCGGCGTGCGCCGCTGCGCCGCAAGCAGCGTGACGTCGTCCTGGTAGCCGGTCGACCGGAGCAGCAACTCCAGAGTCTCCGAACAGAGTCGGTCGATCGGGCGCCCCGGCAAATCGATGACGAACCCGCCGCTGCCGCCGGCGATATTCGCGGCCAATTCCGCGAATTCCGCGGTGCTGGCGCCCAACGCCCGGCCCGGACGTTCGATCAGCCCATCGGAATACAGCAGGACCGAGTCGCCGACCTCCAGCACCTCCGTGCGGACCGGAAATCCGGTGCCGCTGCCCAGAGGTCCCGCGCCCGACGGTTCCGCGTACCGCGAGTTGGCGCCGGCGCTCACCAGTAGCGGTGGCGGGTGTCCCGCTGTGCAGTACTGGAATTCGCCCGTCGCGAAGTCGAGCGAACCGACGCACAGGGTGGCCGACTTGGACCCCGGCACGTGTTCGCGGAAACGATCGACCGCTTCGAGCGCCTCAACGATGCTGCGCCCCACCGATATCTGCATCCGCAGGGCCGTGCGCAACTGCGACATGACCGCCGCGGCCTCGACGCCATGGCCGACGACGTCGCCGACGACGAGAACCAGCCGGTCCTCGAGCGCGATTGCGTCGAACCAGTCGCCGCCGGCCGCCGTGTCCTCCGCCGCGACGAGGTACTCCGCGGCGATGTCGGCGCCGGGAACGACCGGCACCGACGGGGCCAGTAGTGCCTGCTGCATGACGATGGCAGATTCCCGCACGCTGCGATAGCGTTCCGAGAGTTCCTCCATGCGCTCCTCGGCGGCCACCCGCGCCCGCACCCGCTCGGTGACATCGTCGAAGATGATCTGCACACCCTCGATCGACCCGTCGTCCGCGCGGCGCGGCGTGACCACGAAGTCGAAGTACCGTTCCTGGATGCCCGATCCGTCATAGTCGGCTTGCAGCCGCCACTCTCTGCCGGATTGCGGTTCGCCGGTTTCATACACCCGGTCGAACATCTGGTAGATCTGCTGGCTTTCCAGCTCGGGGAAGACCTCGACCGCACGCTTCCCCACGGGGTTGCCCGTCGGATTGAACGCGCGGTAGGCCGCGTTGACCGCGACGAACCGGTGATCGGGCCCCTTCAGGCCGACGAGCATCGCGGGGACGTTCTCGAAGATGCGGCGAACGTCGTCCGCCGCACCAACGGTCTTGTCCCAGTCGCTTTCGGCGACCAATTGGCCGTCCCTCCTACGGAACCTCGCTGCGCGGTTAGTGGACACGCAGGTTAAAACAGGTTATCAACGGCTGTCGGGCAATCACCGCATCGGTTCGTTTAGTGGCTGATCGGGCGCGGCGGCGCCGGCCACCGCGGTTACGCCGAGTGTGTGCGGGTACCTCTGGTCAGATGAGCGATCCGGACACCGTCATCGGAGCACTGCGCGACCTCCTCGACAACGAGCCCGGACTCGCCAGCCTCGTTGGCACTCCCGTAGCGCGCTGCCGGCGCGCCTGACCGAATTGCCGCCAGATGACTGATCTCCTACTGCACTTCGTCGACGGGTGGCGGCCAGCGGTGTATGCCGCGCTCAAAGCGGTGGCGTTATTCGTCACCGCCGCAACGGCTTTCCGGCTCACGCAGCGGCGAACCATCGCCGAGTTCACGCCGTTCGACTGGGTCACCGCCGTCGCGGTCGGCGCCATCGTCGGTCGAACCGCCACGAGCGCCGACACCTCGTGGCTCACCGGCTCTGCGGCCCTGGTGGCCTTGATCGCCGCCCATGACGTCGTCGCGCGGCTGCGCTTCATCCCGTGGGTGCGCCGGCTCGTCGACCCGCCGGTGCGGGTGTTAATCCGCCACGGCGAACTCAACGAGGCGAACCTGAGGCGTTGCCGGATCACCCGGGAAGACCTGGATGCGATCCTGCGCCAGCATGGTCACCGAACACCCGCCGACGTCGGCCTCGCGCTGTTCGAGACCAAGGGCGTGGTCTCCGTCTTCGACGAAGCCGGGCGATCAGGCTGAGACTGGCTTCTTCGCCGGCGCGGAAACCTTCATCAACTTCATCAGGTTGCCGCCCATGATCTTGGCGACGTCCTCTTCATCGAAGTCGGTGAGCTCGTCGACGAAGGAGATGGGGTCCTTGAGGCCCTCGGGGTGGGGCCAGTCGGATCCGAACAGCACCCGATCGGTGCCCACCATGTTGACGATCTCGGTGAACCGGTCCTCCCAGAACGGGGTGATGTAGACGCAGCGCTTGAACGCCTCGATGGGGTCCTCGCTGAAAGACTGCGGCATCTTCTTGTAGACGCCCTTGAGGCCCTTGAACAGGTCGGGCACCCAGTCGGCGCCGTTCTCGATCGACAGGATCCGCAACTCCGGGTTGCGTGACAGCGCGCCGTGGCACACCAGCGCGCCCATCGCGTCCAGGATCGGCCGATGGCCCATCGTGAAGCTGCGGAAGGCGGTCGGTTTGAACGGCAGGAACTCGTCGCCCGGCTCCCACACGTTGGCAAACTCCGAGTAACCGCTGTCCGAGGCGTGCATCGAGACCGGGATCTCGGCCTTGACGCAGGCCTGCCAGAACGGGTCGAACTCCTCGAGTCCGAACGACCGGCTGCCCCTGTAGCCGGGCACCGGCGCCGGCCGGACCAGCACGGTGCGGGCGCCACGCTCCAGGCACCACTGCAGTTCCGCGAGCGCGCGCTCGACGATGGGCAGGGTGATCACCGGGGTGGCGAAGATGCGGTCCTTGTAGTTGAACGACCAAGTCTCATACATCCACTGGTTGAGCGCGTGGATGACGTCGTGGGTCATCTCCGGGTCGTCCTTCATGCGCTCCTCGACCAGGCTGGCCAGCGTCGGGAACATGAGCGCGTAGTCGATGCCGAGCTCGTCCATGACCTCGAGTCGCGGGCCCGGTTCCCGGAAGGCGGGGATGGCCTTCATCGGCTCGCCCAGGATCTCGCGGTAGGTCTTGCCCTGCGCGCCGTGGCGGAAGTAGTCCTCCTGGGCGCCCGGCTTGGCGACTTTCTCGAAGGTCGGGTTGGGGATGTACTCGCTGATGTGGCCGCGCACCACGATCTTGGTGCGACCCCGAACCTGCACGTAGTCGATCACGTTCTTGCGGTTGTCCGGCAGGAACTTCGTCAGCGCCTCCTGCGGCTCGTACATGTGGTTGTCGGCGTCGAACACGGGAAAGGAAAGTTCGCGGGACGGCATGGCGATCTCCTTCGGAGAAGTTTTGGGTTCTCGGTAGGTGGTAATGACGTTACCACTTTTGGGCGGTGGGTTGTAGGGGGCCTAATCGTCGGCCCGGAGGCCCCCCGTCGGCGTCGGGCCGTTGATGATCGCGAAGTTCACGGTCGCGGTCGCGGCGAGTTCGTCGCCGTCGCCGTAAATGTCGACCTGCATGACCATCGCCCGGCGACTGGATCGCAGCATTCGCGGCACCGCGCGCGCGGCGCCCCGCTTGATCGGACGCAGGTACCGGACGAACAGGTCGGCGGTCGTCATCGTGGTGCCCGGCTGGAGGTATTCCAGCCCGAACTGTCCGCCCGCCACGTCGACGAGCGTGGCGATCAAGCCGCCCTGAAGCGCACCCGATGTATTGGTCACGTGCGGGCTGACCGGCATCGTCATCGCGAATTCGCCATTATGCGTGCCCGGTCGCATTCCGATTTGGGCGAACAGCTCGGCCAGCGAGGGAGCGACCGCCTCCTCGTCGGTGTCGCGGATGCCGAGCGCGCGGCTGCAGAAGTCGTAGAGCTGGCCGGCGTCGATCGGTGTTCTGATCAACTCCGTGCCGAGCCAATGCAATCGCTGCGCACCCATGATCGTCTGCATGACGATCGCGGCAGCGGCCCCGACATCGAGTCCCGGGTTGAAGACCCCTTCGGTGATGCCCTGCCCGACGATGTCGCGAATCAGTTGATGCAAGGGGGACAGCACTCGGGCGTAGTCGCGGGGACGCGTCTCGGCCAGGTGCTGGTTGTAGAGGGTCAGCGCCCTGTTCAGGCTGTCCTGGGTGGTGGATTCCGGTTGCTGGCTGACGCGGTCGATCACCAGCTTCAGCGCGGCGGTGCTGTCCAGCCCATCGGTCTCGGCGCGCCAGGCTTGCACCGATTGCGCGATGGTCCTGTCGAACAGCGCCAGCAGCAACTCGTCTTTGCCGCTGAAATGCTGGTAGAACGCCCGCAGCGAGGTCTTGGAGCGCGCGACGACCTCCTGCACGGTGAAGTCGGTGCGCCCGGTTTCACCCAGTATCTCGACGGCCGTCTTGATGAAGCGATCGCCCCGCGTCACTTCGGCTTCCTCGTTCGGTTCAGCCATGAGAATGAGATTACCGCGCGAGGCGCTATATCCTCGAGGACCTGCCGCTCGTTCACGCTTTGGGGCAGAAGATGCCGAGTCTCTGCTGGCAGTTGTCTCTGTTGATCAGGGCGGGTGGGGGCGGCGGTTTGTGGCCGTCCCAGATCATGTTGGAGACGTTGCCCATCCCGGGATGCACTCCACGAAGCGTTCCTTTCGCTCTTGCCGGCGGTAGGTTATGGCCGACGACTTGCGAAAGCTTTGCGTCCGTTGCCGGCTACCGATCCCAAAAGCCGTGCTTAAAACGGCGGCGGATCCTCGTCGTCGGCGGGTGGGGTGAGCCGGAAGTAGCTGGGCCTGGCGGCTTTTCGGGCTAGGCGGGCTTGGCGGTTGCGGTGGCGTTCGGCGGCGACGCGGGCGGCGCGGTCTTGGGCGCGGGTGCGGCGCCGTTTGGGCATCATCGCGGTGCGCTCGGCGCACGGCTTTTGGGGCGGTGTTTCGGCCGGCGGCATACCGCCGGTGGGTACGCATAGCGCGGGAAACAGCAGGGCGCTGCCCGGGGTGGTGACGCGCGCGGGACTGTTACGGATTGTGGCCTATGGCCACACTCGACCAGCACGACGTCCGCGGACCACGGCCGATCACCTCGAATCACGGAACCGCAACGATTTCGGCTGGGTGGCGGACCGTGAACACCGTTGGGGTCAAGCCGTTTTCAGTCGACCGGAATTTTGCCATGGGTAAATTTCGGGACAGCTTGCATGGTAGGGCACCAAACGATAAAAAACGCCGAACATTGGCACCGATTTGGCGAAGAACGCTTAAGGGTCTAGTAATTCGACAGGTGTCAACCGGCGGTCAGTTCGATCTGGATGTTGTCGGGGTCGCGCAGGACGATGAGCGGAGGTTCTAGTCGGAGTCGGTGTTAGATGCCGCCGCCGTTGCCGCCATTGCCACCGAGGGTTAAGCCGCTGCCACCGCCGAAGCCGCCGCCACCGCCGCCGCCGATGTAGCCCGTGCCGCCGCTGTTCCCGTGCGCGCCGCCGCCAGGGCCACCGTTGAGGCCCGGCGTGCCGCCGGTGCCGCCGGCGCCGCCAACCGCGCCGCCGCCACCGTTCCCGCCGACCCCGCCGGTGCCGCCGGGCATACCGCCGCCACCACCGCCGCCGCCGCCGGCGGATTGGATGGTGCCGGCGCCGCCGGCGGCGAAGCCGCCACCGCCGCCACTACCGGCCCAGTCCGGGTCGGTGCTGCCGCCGTAAGCGCCGTTACCACCGCCGATCGAGGCGGCGCCGCTGGTGGAGGCGGCCCCGCCACCGCCGCCACCACCGGGACCGCCGGTCGTCCCCGCGGCACCTCCGCCCGCACCGCCCGTACCACCAAGGGCGTCGGTGACCAGGCCGCCGGCTGCGGTAAAGGCAAGACCGCCAGTACCGCCGCTACCGCCGGTGCCACCGGGGCCACCGCCGGTGCTGTCCCCACCGGCGCCGCCGGCGCCAGCACCTCCGCCGCCGGCACCGGCGGCGGTGCCGGCGGTGATAATCGCGTTGCCGCCGTTGCCGCCGTTGCCGCCGTGGCCGCCGATGGTGCCGATGCCGCCGAACCCACCGTTGCCGCCGTTGCCGCCGCTAAAGGTGGCGACGTTGGCGGTGGTGTCGAGGTTGATGCTGCCGCCATCGCCGCCGATGCCGCCCGCGCCCCCGTTGCCGTTGGCGCCGGCGAGGCCCAAGAGGAATGATCCTTGGCCACCCGGCCCCCCGTTGCCGCCGTTGCCGGCGTTGCCACCATTGGTCGGGCTGTAAACGATGGAGCCGTTAGAGGGGTTTTGAAGGATGGTGCCGACGAAACCGTTGGCACCGCCGCCGCCGCCGCCGCCGACGCCGCCGTCGCCGCCGGGTCCGCCATTGCCGTACAACAGGCCGCCGTTGCCACCCGCCCCGCCGGTACCGCCGATGCCGCCAATGCCGCCGTCGGTGCCGTTGGCCGCGAGGCCCGTGGTGCCGGTGATGCCAGCCCCGCCGACGCCACCCCGCCCGCCATTTCCGAACAACCCGGCGTCACCCCCGCGGCCACCGGTCTGCCCGGGCGCCCCGGAGCCACCGTCACCGCCATTGCCCCACAAAAGCCCGCCGGGCCTCCCGGCCTGCCCGGTGCCGGGTGCCCCGTTGGCGCCATTGCCGATCAGCATGCGTCCCAGCAGCGCTTCGGTGGGCGCATTGATCACGCCGAGGACATCGTCCTCCAGGGTTTGCAACGGCGAGGCGTTAGCCGCCTCCTCCAGGGTTTGCAACGGTGAGACGTTAGCCGCCTCTGTGGCCGTATAGGCACCCTGGGCGGCGTTCATGGCCTGCACGAACTGGGTATGAAACGCCGCCGCCTGAGCACTGAGCGCTTGAAAGCCCTGACCGTGGGCGGAGAACACCGCCGCAATGGCCGCCGACACCTCATCCTCGGCCGCGACCAGCACCCCCGTCGTCGGGGCCCACGCCGTCGCATGCGCGGCGCTCAGCGCGGAGCCGATATGGGACAGATCCGTTGCCGCCGACGCCAAAAACTCGGGGGCCGCCACCAGATACGACATCGCTCTCCATCTACCCGATCCCACCAAACCCCCGGCGGGAAGGACACTATCGCCGCTTCCACCCCCGCATACGCCGTTTCGGCAAACTTTTGCGACGGCCGAGCCAGCAGAAGGGACTCGGCCTGCGGTGAGTTCTGCAGTAGCACTTGAGGTTCGACGCGTGGGTCTGCCCGCCGGCGGTGTAGGGAATCGTGTGGTCAATGTCGGAATCGATGGCGGGGCGGTCACAAGCGGGCCAGCGGCACGTCAGATCCCGACACCGCACGAAATCGGCCAGCGCCTTCGAGGGGACATAGCCGTTTTCGGGTGGGGCGTCGAGGGGGTGGACGAGCGGCACCAGCTTGGCTGACTTGGCGAGCTCGGCGAGCAGACCGGCGGTGATCAGGCCGTCGGCACCCAGCACCGACGCGGGTTCCGCCGAGCGGCCGTCAAGCGTGGCCTGCTCGGCGATCACGTGGATCAGCACCGGCGAGGCCGCCGGCCGCTTGCCGGCTGCGCAGTCACCGCGCCCACACCGGCAGCCCAGCCGGTCGGCGCCCGCCGCCAACGCCCCCAGCGCGTTTGGCGCGGCGCTGCTCGCGAGTGCGTGGATCCTGGGCGCACACCGTGGCCGCCAACGCCGTGAGGCGCTGGTCGAGCGCCTGCGCATCCGTGGTCAACACGGTCGCGCTGATCTCCGAGAGCCCGTCGCCAACCTGCCCGATCCAGACCTCGCGGCCCGCCACGCGCTCGCGGCGTCGCCGCACCGCATCGGCGTCAGCTTTGGCCACTATCTTGTCCACCTGCGCGCCCAGCCGGCCCTGGGTCATGGACGGCCAGCGTGTCACGTTGGCGGCCAACTCGGCGTCCACCGCGGCCAGCACCTCGTCGTCGGTGATCAGATCGCTGCGATACACCAGTGTCTGAAACGTCCGGTAGTCGATGTCGCCGGCCTTGAACACATCGCCCCACTCGAGGCAGGCGCTCACGCAGCGCGCGGGCATAGCGCAGCCGACTGGACGCCAGGTTCTGGCTGATCCGCAGGTGGGCGGCGATCTCCGCGGCCACCGCCTCCATCGTGTCGATGGCACAGTCCTCGTTGTCCGAACACCGCGAGAGTCGGTAACGAAACAAGCGCCCGATCAGCTCCAGCTGGGCGGCCGCCTGCCG
>NZ_DATJPU010000287.1:0-73487 GCF_035506235.1 Mycobacterium sp. | reverse complement strand
TCGGCCGCCAGGTCGCGGGCCTTGGGACTCAAGTCGGCGTGCCGCGACAGCGGCAGCACGGCGGCCTTGACCGGCGCCAGCCGCGGGTCGAGCCGAAGCACCGTGCGCTTCTCCATGGCGCCCTTGGCGTTGGGGGCTTCGTCCTCGCTGTAGGCGTCGATCAGAAACGCCATGAACGACCGCGTCAGACCGGCGGCCGGTTCGATGACGTAAGGCGTGTACCTGGTGTCGGTGACCTGGTCGTAGAACGACAGGTCGGCGCCGGAATGCTTTGCGTGCGTTGACAAGTCGAAGTCCGTCCGGTTGGCGACGCCTTCCAGCTCACCCCACGGATTGCCGACGAACCCGAACTTGTACTCGATGTCGACGGTGCGGTCGGAGTAGTGCGACAGCTTTTCCTTGGGGTGCTCGTACAGCCGCAGGTTCTGCGGATCGATGCCCAGGTCGACATACCACTGCAGTCGAGTGTCGATCCAATACTGATGCCATTCCCTGGCCGTTGACGGCTCCACGAAGAATTCCATCTCCATCTGCTCGAACTCCCGGGTCCGGAAGATGAAGTTGCCGGGGGTGATCTCGTTGCGGAAGCTCTTGCCGATCTGCCCGATTCCGAACGGCGGCTTGCGGCGCGCCGTCGTGACCACGTTGGCGAAATTGACGAAGATGCCCTGCGCCGTCTCCGGACGTAGATAGTGCAGCCCCTCCTCGGTCTCGATCGGCCCGAGGTAGGTCTTGAGCATCATGTTGAATTCGCGCGGCTCGGTCCACTGCCCTTTGGTGCCGCAGTCCGGGCAGACGATCTCGGTCATCGGGACCGAGTCGGGGTCGGCGATCCCCTTCTTCGCCGCATTCTTGGCTAACCAGGCCTCCTGCATGTGGTCCTGGCGATGCCTGTGGTGGCAGTTCAGGCATTCGACCAGCGGGTCGTGGAAGACCTCGACGTGGCCGGAGGCCACCCACACCTGCCGAGGCAGGATGATCGACGAATCGATTCCGACCACGTCGTCGCGGCCGGTGACCACAGCGCGCCACCACTGGCGCTTGATGTTCTCCTTGAGCTCGACGCCCAACGGGCCGTAATCCCACGCCGATTTGGTGCCCCCGTAGATCTCGCCGGAGGGAAACACGAAGCCCCGCCGTTTGGCCAGGTTGACTACGGTGTCGATGACGGACGCCACGGGGCTGTGCACTCCCTTTCGAAGATCCCGGCGGACAGGCCGGCGGCGAACCGCCGCTCGCAAAACATCAGCCATGGTATCGACCGGCGCCGCCGTCTTTGACATGCGTCATCATGCATGTGACAGTGGAAAGCGGCCGATCGTGATTCCCACGGCGGGCACTTCCGATACCCGGCGCTTCTCGAGGTGATGACTCTCCTATGGCGATGTCCTCCTCGGTGCCCTTATCGAAGTCCTCCTCGGCGGCCGCCGCCGGCGGCGCCATGGGATCCGACCTGAGCGTGGTGGCCCACGAGCGCGGCGGGGCCGGCCCGCGCGAACACGCGGAATGTCCCGAATATCCCGTCCCGCCGTCGCGGGAGATCCTCGACGCCGCGGGCGAGCTGTTGCGCGCGCTGGCCGCGCCCGTGCGGATCGCCATCGTGCTGCAATTGCGCGAATCGCACCGCTGCGTGCACGAACTGGTCGACGCGCTCGGCGTGCCACAGCCGCTGGTCAGCCAGCACCTGAAGATACTCAAGGCGGCGGGCGTGGTGGCCGGGGAGCGGTCCGGTCGCGAAGTGCTGTATCGGCTCGCCGACCATCACCTCGCGCACATCGTCGTCGACGCCGTCGCCCACGCGAGCGAGGACACCGTATGACTCGCGCCGGCGACGATGCAGGGTGGAGCGATGAGGTGGGGGCACGCCCCCACAAGTGGGAGGTACCCCCACCCGCTTGCGGGGGAAAGCGGCGCGCATGACTAACGCCAGCGTGCGTTCGACCCGCCAGCGGGCCGCGATTGCCACGCTGCTGGAGACGCTGGACGAATTCCGCTCGGCCCAGGAACTGCACGACGAGCTGCGCCGCCGCGGGGAGAACATCGGCCTGACCACCGTGTACCGGACGCTGCAGTCCATGGCGGCCGCGGGCATGGTCGACACGCTGCGCACCGACACCGGCGAGTCGGTCTACCGCAGGTGCTCGGAACATCATCACCACCATCTGGTGTGCCGTTGCTGCGGTTCCACGATCGAGGTGGGCGACCACGAGGTCGAGGCTTGGGCGGCCGAGGTGGCCGCCAAACACGGCTACTCCGACGTCAGCCACACCATCGAGATCTTCGGAACCTGCGCCCAGTGCCGTTCCTAGCCCGCCGACCCTCCGCCCGGCGCGGCACCCCGCAAAAAAGTTTCTGAAAAAACCGTCCGACACGCGTCCGCCGCGTGCTCCTACCCATGAGTGGCCCACGGGCCGAGGCAACACCCTCAAGGGAAGCGAGAACACCATGCGCAACGAACTGTCGCCCCACCTGCGGCCGGTACGCGAGGTCGAGGCCCCGTCACTGCAGTTTCGGACGATCCATGGCTACCGCCGAGCCTTCCGGATCGCGGGGTCGGGACCGGCCCTGCTGCTGATCCACGGCGTCGGCGACAACTCCGAGTCGTGGGAAACCGTGCACGCCAAGCTTGCGCAACGGTTCACAGTCATCGCGCCGGATCTGCTGGGCCACGGCGAGTCCGACAAACCCCACGCCGACTACTCGTTGCCGGCGTTCGCCAACGGCATGCGCGACCTGCTCGCGGTGCTCGGCATCGACCGGGTCACCGTCGTCGGGCATTCGTTCGGGGGCGGCGTCGCGATGCAGTTCGCCTATCAGTACCCGCAGCTGGTGGAGCGCATCGTGCTGGTGAGCGCCGGCGGCGTCGCGAAGGACGTCAGCCTGGCGTTGCGGCTGGCGGCGATGCCGATGGGCGCCGAGGCGCTGGGCGTGCTGCGCGCGCCGGGCGTGATGCCCGCGATACGGCGCCTGGGCCGCGCCGTGCAGACCGTGCTGGGTTCCACCAAGGTCGGGCGCGACGCCGCCGACGTCGTCGACCTGCTCGAGGGCTTCTTGGACCCCGCCGGGCTGGCGGCGTTCGCGGCCACCCTGCGATCGGTGGTGGACGCGCGCGGCCAATACGTCACCATGCTGGACCGCAGCTATCTGGTGAAATCTGTTCCAGTGCAGATCATTTGGGGCGAGGACGACCTGATCATCCCGGTGGAACACGCCCACACGGCGCACGCGGCGATGCCCGGTTCGCGAATGGAGATCTTCGAGGACTCCGGGCACATGCCGTTCCACGACCACCCCGACCGCTTCGTCGAGGTCATCGAACGGTTCGTCGACTCGACGCGACCGGCCACCTACGACCCGGACCTCATGCCCTCGCTGCTGCGGACCGGCGGCCGCGAAAACATGGCCCAGGGTTC
This sequence comes from Mycobacterium sp., assembly GCF_035506235.1. GTDB lineage: Bacteria > Actinomycetota > Actinomycetes > Mycobacteriales > Mycobacteriaceae > Mycobacterium. The sequence continues at coordinate 70,074 of NZ_DATJPU010000287.1, read as the reverse complement.
GACGGCCGTCGCCCCGGCCCAATCCGCGGTGTCCTAGCCCGTCAGCGAATGACGCATCTCCGCGCCCGTGTCGAGCACCAGCATGACCAGGGTGCGCAGGGCGTCGTCGGTCAGGCCGCCGCCGGGAAAATTGTAACGCAGCATCACGTCGGCGGTTTTGGCCGCGCTCTTGCCGGAATTGCGTTGCACCGCCTTCCGGTTGACCTTCTCGACCAGCGTCACGCTGCCGAAGTTGCTGTCGTGCGCCAGCTTGGCGATCTGGTCGCTGATCTTCTTGGTCAGGGGCAGATCCCAGGCCAAGACCTGGGTAAGCGACACCAGGTCGAGGTCCTCGGTGATGTTCACCACCCGCAACGACGCCAGCGTGCCGTTGTGGCGAACCGTCAGGGCGCCGTCGGGTTCCTCCTCGACGGGAAGGACGTCGCGCAGTATCGACGCCAGGCGTTCCTGCAGTGATGGCACTAGGCGCTCCCGAACCGTCGATTGCGGTCGGCGTATTCCTCGCAGGCCGCCCAGAGGTCGCGGCGATCGTAGTCGGGCCACAGCTTGTCCTGAAAGATGAACTCGGCGTAGGCCGCCTGCCACAACATGAAATTGCTGGACCGCTGCTCCCCCGAGGTCCGCAGGAACAGATCCACGTCGGGGATGTCGGGCCGTTGCAGGTGGTGGGAGATCGTCGACTCGGTGATCCGGTCCGGGTTCAGCCTGCCCGCTTCCGCCAAACGGGCGATCTCCCGTGTGGCTTCGGTGATCTCGGCGCGGCCGCCGTAGTTCACGCAGTAATTCACCGTGATGACGTCGTTGCCGGCCGTCATGGACTCGGCGATCGCCAGCTCGTTGATCACGCTGCGCCACAGGCGCGGTCGCGATCCCACCCACCGGATCCGGACTCCGATCGTGTTGAGGTTTACGCGGCGCATGCGCACCACGTCGCGGTTGAACCCCATCAGGAAGCGGACCTCCTCGGGCGAACGCTTCCAGTTCTCGGTGGAGAAGGCGTAGAGACTCAACCACTTGATTCCGATTTCGATTGCGCCGCAGACGATGTCGATGACGACCGCCTCGCCCGCCCGATGGCCGTCGGTCCGGCTGAGCCCGCGTTGGGTGGCCCAGCGCCCGTTGCCGTCCATCACGATGGCCACATGATTGGGCAATCGGTCGGCCGCGATCCTGGGCGCGGCGGCTTTCGAGACGTGCTGCGGGGGGCGGCACGGGCCACCGTCGGCCGACGGCGGCAGCTCCGGGAAGACGACCGGCCAGGTCGACTTGTCGGGGAAGACCGGGTAGTCGTCGGGCGCGGGGGGCAGCTGCGGGAAGTCGGTGGACTTCGGCTTGCGCTCAGCCACAGGCCGTATCCTGCCCGATCAACGCTGCGCGCCGTTGGGCGATGGTGCGGTCGGCCTGATATGTCCGCTCTACCAGCGGCAACGTTTTGAGCTGTCGTTCCAGATGCCATTGCAAGTGCGCGGCCACCAGCCCGCTGACGTAGCTGCGGTGCGATTGCGGCGATGCCTCGGCGGCCTCCCAGTCCCCGTCGTGCAGCGCGGCCATCAGATCCAGCACACCCGGTGGCGGGGTGGTCGAGCCGGCCGGGCGGCAGTGTGGGCAGACGCTTCCCCCGGCGGCGACGTGAAACGCCCGATGCGGACCGGGTGTGGCGCACCGTGCGCACTCGGTGAGCGCGGGCGCCCATCCGGCGATGCCCATGGCGCGCAGCAGATAGGCGTCCAGCAACAGGTCGCGGGGGCGGCGCCCGTCGGCCACCGCGCGCAGCGCGCCCACCGTGAGCCGGTGCAGCGCCGGGGCGGGCGCCCGCTCCTCGCCGGCGAGGCGTTCGGCGGTTTCCAGCATCGCGCACCCGCAGGTGTACCGGCCGTAGTCGCTGACGATGTCGGTGGCGAACGCGTCGATGGCGACGACCTGGGTGACGATGTCGAGATTGCGGCCGGGGTGCAGTTGCGCGTCGATGTGAGCAAACGGCTCGAGCCGCGCGCCGAATTTGCTGCGGGTGCGGCGAACGCCCTTGGCCACCGCACGAACCAGCCCATGATCGCGGGTCAGCAGGGTGACGATCCGGTCGGCTTCGCCGAGCTTGTGCTGGCGCAACACCACAGCTCGGTCTCGATATAGCCGCATCACAATAGTTTTGCACCCCGCCGCGACAATGCGGGTATCCGCGCCGTTAGTCTCGTACCCCGTGATTGGCGCTTCCGGGGCGGGCACCGGGTCCATCTCCGGATCCGGCGGCCAACGCCTGCCCACGCTGACTGACCTGCTATATCAGCTGGCCAGCCGCGCAGTGACGTCCACCACACTGGTGAGCCGTTCACTGCACGCCATCCATTCCAGCCAGCCGACGCTGAACGCCTTCCGGGTGGTGCTCACCGAGTCGGCGCTGGCCGCCGCGGCGGAGGCCGACCGGCGACGGGCGGCCGGGGACACCGCGCCGCTGCTGGGCATCCCGATCGCGGTCAAGGACGACGTCGACGTCGCCGGCGTGCCAACCGCCTTCGGCACCGAGGGGTATGTGGGGCCCGCGACCCAGGATGCCGAGGTGGTCCGCCGCCTGAAGGCCGCCGGCGCCGTGATCGTCGGCAAGACGAACACATGCGAGCTGGGCCAATGGCCGTTCACCAGCGGGCCCGGGTTCGGCCACACCCGGAATCCCTGGTCGCGCCGGCACACCCCGGGCGGGTCGTCGGGGGGCAGCGCGGCCGCGGTGGCCGCGGGTCTGGTGACCGCGGCCATCGGCTCCGACGGCGCCGGCAGCGTCCGCATCCCCGCCGCCTGGACACATCTGGTGGGCATCAAGCCGCAGCGCGGCCGCATCTCCACCTGGCCGTTGCCGGAGGCGTTCAACGGCGTCACGGTCAACGGCGTGCTGGCCCGCACGGTGGCCGACGCGGCGCTGGTGCTCGACGCCGCGTCCGGCAACGTCGAGGGCGACCGGCATAAGCCGCCCCCGATCACGGCGTCCGAGTATGTCGGAAAGGCGCCCGGCCCGCTCAACATCGCGCTGTCAACCCGGTTCCCGTACAGCGGTTTTCGTGCCAAGTTGCACCCGGAGATCCTGGCCGCGACGCGCGCGGTGGGCAAGCAACTCGAGCTGCTCGGCCACACGGTGGTGCCCGGGAACCCGGACTACGGCGTGCGGTTGTCGTGGAACTTCCTCGCCCGGTCCACCGCGGGCCTGCGCGACTGGGAGGAGCGGCTGGGCGACGGCGTCATCTGGGACCCCCGCACCCTGTCCAACCTGCGCGTGGGCCAGGTGCTGGGGCAGGCGATACTGCGCAGCGCGCGCCGCCACGAGGCGGCCGACCAGCGCCGGGTGGGCTCGATCTTCGACATCGTCGATGTGGTGCTGGCACCGACGACCGCCCAGCCACCGCCGTTGGCGCGCGCCTTCGACCGGCTGAGTGGCTTCGGCACCGACCGCGCCATGATCGCGGCGTGCCCGTTGACGTGGCCGTGGAACCTGCTGGGCTGGCCGTCCATCAACGTGCCGGCGGGCTTTACCTCGGAGGGTTTGCCAATCGGCGTGCAGCTGATGGGGCCAGCGAACAGCGAGGGCATGCTGATCTCGCTGGCCGCCGAACTGGAGGCCGTCTGCGGCTGGTCCACCAGACAGCCGCCGGTCTGGTGGCACGCCGGTGCCGACACGCCGCCGGCCGGGGCGCCGCCGTCGCGCAGGTGAGGTGCCGGCGGCACGTCTCTGATGGCGTCGTCTTCGGCGGCCACGACGAGGTCATAGCCGTGTTGAGCGAACTGCTTGGCCAGTTCCAGCCCAATACCGCTCGACGCGCCGGTGACTAGGGCTAACTGTGGTTGGGTCATACGCGATGGCTACCCCGTCGTCGCCGATGCGATCAAACTTCTAAAAACCAAGCCGACCAAGTTGTTTCGGGTCGCTCTGCCAGTTCTTGGCAACCTTCACGCGCAGGTCGAGGAAGACCTTGGTGCCCAGCAGCTTCTCGATCTGGGCACGCGCCGCGGTGCCCACTTCCCGCAGCCGCGCGCCGCCCTTGCCGATGACGATGCCCTTCTGGCTGTCCCGCTCGACGTAGAGGATTGCGTGCACATCGATCAAATCGTCGCGCCCCTCCCGCGGGTTGACCTCATCGATCACCACCGCCAACGAGTGCGGCAGCTCGTCGCGCACCCCCTCGAGGGCGGCCTCGCGGATGAGCTCGGCCATCAGGACCTCTTCCGGCTCGTCGGTCAGCTCACCGTCGGGGTAGTAGGCCGGGCCGACGGGCAGCGCCGCGGCCAGCACGTCGATCAGCACGTCGACCTGCGCGCCCGTCACCGCCGACACCGGGACGATTTCGGCCGAATCGCCGACCAACTCGCTGACGGCGACCAGCTGCGCGGCCACCCGGTCCTTGGGCACCTTGTCGATCTTGGTGACGACGGCGACCAGCGCCGTCTTGGGCGCGACCGCACGAATCTGCTCGACGATCCACCGATCTCCCGGGCCGATCGCCTCATCGGCCGGGATGCACAACCCGATCACGTCGACTTCGGCGTAGGTGTCGCGGACCAGGTCGTTGAGCCGCTTGCCCAGCAGCGTGCGCGGCCGGTGCAGGCCGGGGGTGTCCACCAGGATGATCTGAAAGTCTTTTCGATGCACGATCCCACGAATGGTGTGCCGGGTGGTCTGCGGCCGCGTCGAGGTGATCGCCACCTTGGTGCCGACCAGCGCGTTGGTCAGCGTCGACTTGCCGGTATTCGGCCTGCCCACCAAACATACGAACCCCGAACGGAATTCAGCCATCGTCGCCCATCGCCGAACGTGCACGCACTGCGAATTTCCGCGTCATATTTCGCCGTGAGTGCACGTTCGGCGTCCCGGACCGCGGCACCACTGCCGGCCTCACGTCAGGCATGGTGTGTGGCCTCCCCGTCCGCCGACCCGTCGGCTTCGGCCGGGCTCAGCAGGACGGTGTTGATCCGCACCCGCCCTCGATGATCGGGGCCGCCCTCGGCGCGCAGGCGCAGGCCGTGCGAGACCACCTCGGCGCCGGGCAGCGGCACGCGGCCCAATTCCAGAGCCACCAGGCCGCCCACGGTGTCGACGTCGAGGTCGTCGTCGAACTCCACGCCGTACAGTTCGCCGACGTCCTCGATCGGCAGCCGCGCCGAAACCCGAAACCGTTTGTCACCCAGATCTTCTATCGGGGCGGTCTCGGCCTCGTCGTACTCGTCGGCGATCTCTCCGACGATCTCCTCCAGCACGTCCTCGATGCTGACCAGGCCGGCTATCGCGCCGTACTCGTCGACGAGCAGGGCCATGTGGTTGCGGTCGCGTTGCATCTCACGCAGCAGCGCGTCCAGGGGCTTGGAGTCCGGCACGAAGACGGCCGGGCGCATGACCTGCGACACCTTGATGTCGCGGCCACCGTCGGGTGACAGGAATGTCTGCTGGACAAGGTCTTTCAGGTACACCACGCCGACGATGTCGTCGACGTTCTCGCCGATCACCGGAATGCGGGAGTGCCCGCTGCGCACGGCCAGGTTCGTCGCCTGGCTGGCGGACTTGTCGCTTTCGATCCAGATCATCTCGGTGCGCGGCACCATCACCTCGCGCGCCGGGGTGTCCCCGAGTTCGAACACGGACTCGATCATCCGGCGCTCGTCGGCGGCAACGACGCCGCGCTGCTGGGCCAGATCGACGACCTCGCGCAGTTCGATCTCGGAGGCGAACGGCCCGTTTCGCAACCCCCGGCCCGGTGTGAGGGCGTTGCCCAGCACCACCAGCAATCGGCTGAGCGGCATCAGCAACCACGAAATCACCCGCAGCGGAAGGGCTGCCACCAGGGAAATGGAATAGGCGTGCTGGCGGCCGAGGGTGCGGGGGCCGACTCCGATGACGACGAAGCTGGTCACCACCATGATGGTGGCCGCGCCGAACAACGCCCACTTGATGCCCCAGTTGTCGTAGATGAACACCACCAACAAGACGGTCGCGGTGATCTCGCAGATGATGCGCAGCAGCACCATCAGGTTGGTGTAGCGGGGACGCTCGTTCATCACCTTCAACAGCGACACCGCGCCCGGGCGCTCCTCGCGGACCAGTTCCTGCACGCGCGCGAGTGACACCGTGCTGATGGCGGCGTCGATCGCCGCGAAAAGCCCGCCCAGAGCGATCAACGCGATCGCGCCCAGCAGCTGGGAGACGCCGGTCAATTGTCGAAATACCTTGACTTGTCCAGCAACCGGCGGTCGCGTTCCTCCTGGCGGTCCTGCTGGTAGGCCTCGACCTGTTCGGCGACCCATTCTTCGAGCAACCGGTCTTGCAGAGCGAACATCTCTTTTTCCTCGTCCGGCTCCCCATGGTCGTAGCCGAGCAGGTGCAGCACACCGTGAATCGTCAGCAGCGCCAACTCGTGTCCCAGGCTGTGGCCGGCCGCGGCCGCCTGTTCGGCGGCGAATTCCGGGCACAGCACGATGTCGCCCAGCATCGCCGGCCCCGGCTCGGGCGCGTCGGGTCGGCCGCCGGGCTCCAGCTCGTCCATTGGGAAGCTCATCACGTCCGTCGGCCCGGGCAGATCCATCCAGCGCATGTGCAGGTCGGCCATCGCCGCGGTGTCCAACAGCACCATCGACAGCTCGGCGCTCGGGTTGACGTCCATCCGCGCGATCACAAATTTTGCGACGCTGACCAATTCAACCTCGGACACGTCGATGCCCGACTCGTTGGAGACTTCGATGCTCATCGGCGGCTGCGGCTGCCCGAGGCGCGCCGGGCCGCCCGGTTCATCCCCGAGCCGGGCTCCTCGTAGCGGGCGTAGGCGTCGACGATTTCCGAGACCAGCCGATGACGCACCACGTCGACGCTGGTCAGCTCCGCGATGTAGATGTCCTCGACGCTGTCGAGGATGTCGACGGCCGAGCGCAGGCCGGAACGGGCGCCGCCGGGCAGGTCGATCTGAGTCATGTCCCCCGTGACCACGACCTTCGACCCGAAACCCAGTCGGGTGAGGAACATCTTCATCTGCTCGGCGGTGGTGTTCTGCGCCTCGTCGAGGACGATGAAGGCGTCGTTAAGGGTGTTGTGCGTCAAAAGAAAATCCTCGGTGACGTATAAAGAATTCGCTGCCGCAACCTGGATGCACACCGCCTCCTCGGTGCCCGCCGACTCGATCCGGTCGATATAACGCACTGGCCGACCGCCACCCGAAGCGTCGTACTTCGCAGCCTTACGGGCCAGCCGGAACGGCACGATCCCCTCGGGCAAACGAATGTCGAGGATGTGCGCGTCGGATCGGTGATGCACGTCGCGGCCGCGGGCGAGTCCCGGCTTGCGCCCCTCGGCGGGCCGAGTGTGCGAATAAACGACACCGCCCAGCGACTGAACCAGGCACACCACGTCGTCCCGGAGCCGGGCGGAGACCGTCGAGAACTGAATCCGGCAGGTCCGACCCTGCTGAGTGACCGGACCGCCGTCCGAGTCCAAGAGACCCTGTAACACCGCCAGCCGGACATCGCATGTGTTGAACAGGTAACCCGCTGGGACGAACTTGGTATTCGACCGCATGCCCGCCAGCCCGAGGCGACGCATGGCGCCGGTCACCGGGTTTTCTCGGGTGATGACCTCGCCCGGACGAGTGGCGCGGTTCAGTATGTAGTCGACCTCTGTTTTGCGCCGTATTTTGATCCCCGGGATCAGCTGCCCTAGAGACTCGGCAAGCTCCGGATCGGTCGTCGCGAAACTCGGTGTCGTCGAGCACGTCACGCATCCGTCACCTAGCAGCAGACCAAGAGCGTACGGGTCGAGAGGCACCGGCTGCATTTTGAAATGCACCGGCGCACTGAGCAGCGGCAACTCATAGCGGTGGTAGTGCGCCGCGCGGAGGTTGCCGATCATCTCCTTGGTCTGCAGCACGCGTGCGGGTTTGCCACGCCGCCTATCCTCCCGCGTGTACACCGACCAGAGGTGATCACCGGACGCCAGCGTCGAGGAACCATCCTGAGTAAAGACCCGGTAGATCTCCTTGAAGCCCTGCGGATAGACACCCAAGACCTCCGTCGGAAGTCCGTCGGAACCGATCACAGAATCCCCGACCCGCAGTTCACCGATCGGGCGGAAACCGTTGGGGGTCAATACTTTGGTGAACACCGGTTGTGCTCTACCGCGCATGTATGCCAGTGGCGCGACCTCGATGACGCCGGCGGACATCAGCTTGGGAATCAGCTCGGCGTCCATCATGTCGTACAGCGCGTCGTACAGCGGCCGCAGATAGGGGTCGATCTTCTCGCTCAACGTGCCGGGCAAAAAGCCAAGGCGCTCACCGGCTTCCACGGCCGGCCGCGTCAGGATGATCCGGCTCACCTGCTTGGTCTGCAGTGCGTGCACTGCCTTGGCCATGGCCAGATACGTCTTGCCGGTGCCCGCCGGGCCGACCCCGAAGACGATGGTGTTGGCGTCGATGGCGTCGACGTAGCGCTTCTGGTTGAGCGTCTTGGGCCGGATCGTGTTGCCGCGGCGCGACAAGATGTCCAGGGTGAGCACCTCGGCCGGTGATTCGTTGCCGGTGCCGACCAGCATGGCGACGCTGTGGCGCACCACCTCCGGCGTCATCGGCTGACCGCTGGCCACGATGGCGACCAGCTCGGAGACCACCCGCTCGGCCAGCGCGACGTCGGCCGGCTCGCCGGACAGCGTGACCGTGTTGCCCCGCACGTGCAGGTCGGCGTTGAGGATGCGTTCCAGGGCGCGTAGGTTCTCGTCCGCCGAACCCAGCAGGCCCACGACGAGATCGGGCGGAACGTCGATGCTGCTGCGAACGTGAGAGGTCGATGCCGTGTCAGCAGCGCTGGTCTCGCGGGGCGTCACGTGGTTTTCGATGCCTGCCTTGTCGGGTCTGACGTGGTGAAATCCTGGCTTGCCAGTCTACCGCCGGTCAGGAGCCTGTCCCAACGGTTCGTTTGCCGTCCAGAGTGAAGACTGCGACGGGTCACCGGCGTGTCGCGTCGCCCGATTCACTCTCGGCGGGCGCGCAGTCGGTGTGTTGGTCCCAGCGCGGCGTGAGCACGCCCAGCGCACCCAGCGCCACGGCCGCCGCGGTCGACGTCCGCAGCACCTGGGGACCCAGCCGGACCGCCACCGCGCCCGCCTCGGTCAGCGCTGCGACCTCATCCGGCGCGATGCCGCCCTCGGGGCCGACCACCAGGAACACCGAATCCGCTTGGCCGACATGGGCATTCGCGAGCCGATCGGTCGCCGACTCGTGCAGGGCCAGCACCGCCGTCCCGGCCGCCACTTCGTCGCGAACCCGTTGAGTCAGCGCCGCGGTGGACAGCACGCCGCCGACGGGCGGGATATGCGCCCGCCGAGACTGCCGGCCCGCCGAACGGGCGACGGCACGCCACCGGCGCAGACCCTTGTCGGCCCGGGGCCCCTGCCAGCTGGCCACGCAGCGTGCGGCCTGCCAGGCCAGAAACGCGTCCGCGCCGGCTTCGGTGGCCAACTCGATCGCCAGCTCCGTGCGATCGGACTTGGGCAGCGCCTGCACCACCGTCACCGCCGGGTGGCCGGGCTCGACGCTCCAGCGCGCCAGCACCCGTGCCCGTAGCCCGTCGCGCCCCGCGTGCTCGACCTCGCACCGGGCGAGCTCACCGGCGCCGTCGCCGAGCACCAGCTGCTCGCCGGGCCGGATCCGGCGCACCGTGGCGGCGTGGAAACCCTCGTCCCCGTCGACCAAGGCCAGCGCGCCGACGTCGGGCAATGCGTCAACGTAGAACAGCGTCGCCACCATGCGGGGCCCGGAGACTCAGCGCCCGGTGAACGTCTCGCGCAGCCGGCTGAACAGTCCGCCGCCGGCGTGGGTGGAACGGACCTCGGCCACATCGCGGCTGCGGCGGTTCTTCAGCTCGCGCAGCAGCTCGGTGTCGTGGTGGTCCAGCCGGGTGGGCACCACCACCTCGACGTGGACGTGCAGGTTGCCCCGCGCGCCCGAACGCAGGTGCGGCATCCCGTGGCCGCGCAGGGTGATGATCGAACCGGGCTGTGTGCCAGGCGGAATGGTGATCTCGCTCTGACCGTCCAGGATGGCGTCGATGGTGACCGTGGCGCCCAGCGCCGCGTCGATCATCGGCACCGAAACCGTGCAGTGCAGGTCGTCGCCCTCGCGGACGAAGATGTCGTGGGGCTGCTCGTGCACCTCGACGTACAGGTCACCGGCAGGCCCTCCCCCGGGACCGACCTCGCCCTGGGCGGCCAGGCGGACGCGCATGCCGTCGCCGACACCGGCCGGAATCTTGACGCTGATCTCCCGGCGGGCCCGCACCCGGCCGTCGCCCATGCACTGGTGGCACGGGTCGGGGATGACGACGCCCACACCGCGGCAGGTCGGACACGGCCGCGACGTCACCATCTGGCCCAGCAGCGAGCGCTGCACCGTCTGCACCTCCCCGCGGCCACCGCAGGTGTCGCAGGGGACGGGCACCGAGTCGCCGTTGGTCCCCTTGCCCTGGCACCGATCGCACAAGACCGCGGTGTCGACGGTGACCTGCTTGGTCACGCCGGTCGCGCACTCCTCGAGGTCCAGCCGCATCCTCAGCAGCGAGTCCGAACCGGGCCGGACCCGGCCGATGGGGCCACGCGAGCCCGAACCCCCGTTGAACCCGCCGCCGAAGAAGGCCTCGAACACGTCGCCCAGGTTGCCGAAGCCGCCGAACCCCCCGCCGGCAGCGGCGGCGTTCTCCAGCGGATCCCCGCCCAGGTCGACGACCCGGCGTTTCTCCGGGTCGCTCAGCACCTCGTAGGCGACGCTGATTTCCTTGAACTTCGCCTGCGCGCCCTCATCGGGGTTGACGTCGGGATGCAGCTCGCGCGCCAACTTGCGGTACGCGCGCTTGATCTCCGCATCGCTGGCGTTTCTGCTCACGCCGAGCAGCCCGTAATAGTCGCGTGCCACGCCCTGACCTTCCTTGTGCCGCCGTTGCGGCCGTCAACAAACACTTGGGTGCACGGTCATCGGGCACCCAGGACCTCGCCGATATAGAGAGCAACCGCAGCCACGCTTGCGATAGTTCCCGGATAGTCCATCCGGGTGGGGCCCAGCACACCCATACCGCCGTACACGGTATCCGAGGTGCCGTAGGCGGTGGACACCATCGAGGTGCCCGCCATCTGCTCGGCGGCCGTCTCGTGCCCGATGCGCACCGTCACCTTGCCGGCCTCCTGCTGGGCCGCCAGCAACCGCAGCACCACCACCTGCTCCTCGAGGGCCTCCAGGATGGACCGCAGCGAACCGCCGAAATCCGCGGCGTTGCGGGTGAGGTTGGCGGTGCCGCCCATCAGCAGGCGGTCCTCGGTGTGCTCCACCAACGACTCGAGCAGCACCGTCGCCGAGCGGCCGACGGCGTCGCTGAGGTTGCTGGCCAGCCCGCTGCGCCCGTGCAGCTCGCCCGCCAGGTCGGCGACGGCGGTGGACGCGGCGGCGAGCTTCTTGCCGACCAGGGCCTGACCCAGCATCTCGCGTAACTGGGACAGCTGATGGTCGTCGATGACGTCGCCCAGTTCGACGATGCGCTGGTCGACCCGGCCGGAGTCGGTGATCACCACCATCAGCAGCCGGGCCGGCGTCAGTCCGACTACCTCCAGGTGTCGAACGGTCGACGCCGACAAGGTCGGGTACTGCACCACCGCCACCTGGCGCGTCAGTTGGGCCAACAGCCGCACCGCGCGCCGCAGCACGTCGTCGAGGTCGACACCGGACTCCAGAAAGGTTTGGATCGCGGTCCGCTCGGCCGACGACAGCGGCTTGACGTCGGCGAGTCGATCGACGAACTCCCGGTAGCCCTTTTCGGTGGGCACCCGGCCGGAGCTGGTGTGCGGCTGGGCTATGTAGCCCTCGGCTTCCAGCACCGCCATGTCGTTGCGGACCGTGGCCGACGACACGCCCAGGTTGTGACGCTCGACCAACGATTTGGAACCGATCGGTTCCTTGGTGGCGACGAAGTCGGCGACGATGGCGCGCAGTACCTCGAAGCGACGCTCGTCGGCGCTCCCCATCGGCTCCCACCTCCTCGTCGCGTCCATTTTACGGTGTCAGGAGGTCCGCACCGCCATTCGCGGCGTCCGGCTACGGAGCCGGGCGAAGCGGGTCGCCACCAGAACAACCAGTGGCGATCGCGAGCGCGGCGCAGCCGGGCGAAGCGGGTCGCCACCAGAACAACTAGCCTGTCCACCATGTACTTGCCGGGCCCGGGGGATGCGTCAGAGACGATCCGCCAATGATTTTCAAGGGCGTGCGCGAAGGCAAGCCGTATCCCGAGCACGGGCTGTCCTACAAGGATTGGTCTCAGATACCGCCCCAGCAGATCCGGCTGGACGAGTTGGTCACGACAACGACGGTGCTCGCGCTCGACCGCCTGCTCTCGGAGGACTCCACCTTCTACGGCGACCTTTTCCCGCACGCGGTGCGGTGGCGGGGCATCACCTACCTCGAGGACGGCCTGCACCGCGCGGTGCGCGCCGCGCTGCGGAACCGCACGGTGTTGCACGCCCGGGTGTTCGACATGGACATGCCGCTGAGCCACCAGACGTAGTCCGTGGGCGCGGTCACATTTCTGCCTCGCCGAGTGTCGACGTTGAAAGGACCACGTTCAAGGAGGACCGCCATGCCCCGCCTTCAGGGAGTCTCCGACCGGGACGCCGGTTTGGGCGCCAGGATCGCCTTCTTCTTCACCAGGCGCAAGCTCGCACAGATGACCGGCCTGCAGACCGCGGGGATGCTCGAACCGCTGCGCCTGTATGCGCACATCCCCCGCTTGCTCAACGCCTACGGCAAGCTCGAGCAGGCCGAGTCGAAGCTGGACATCCTCAGTCCCCGCCACCGCGCGCTGGCCGAGCTGAAGTCGGCGACCACGGTGGGCTGCGAGTACTGCGTCGACCTGGGTTCACAGATCGCGCGCCAGTGGGGAATCACCGACGAGGAGCTGCTGGCCATGGCCCATTACCGGGACGCCGCGTGCTTCTCCGAGCTCGACAAGCTGATCCTCGAGTACGCCACCGCGATCAGCCGCACCCCGGTCGAGGTGAGCGATCAGCTCTTCGACGCGCTGCGCGCCCACTTCGATACCGCCCAGCTCGTCGGGCTGACCCACGTCATCACGCTCGGTAACCTGCGCGCCCGGTTCAACATCGCGCTCGACGTCAGGTCGTCGGGCTTCTCCGGCAACCGGGTGTGCGCCCTGCCCGAGAATGGCCGCGCGTGACGAGGCCGGATGCGCCGGATGCCGCGCTGGCGGCGCGTTTCGAGGCTTCGCGGCCACGGCTGGGTGCCATGGCCTATCGCATGCTGGGCTCGATCGACGACGCCCAGGACGCCGTGCAGGAGGCGTGGCTGCGGCTCAGCGGCACCGATCAGGGGATCGCCAACCTCGACGCGTGGCTGACCACCGTGGTGGCCCGCATCTGCCTGAACACCCTGCGCGACCGCCACGGCCACGGGCGGGAGGAGCCGGTCGCGCACCTGCCGGATCCGATCGTCGACGCCGTAGGCGAATCCGACCCCGAGCACCGGGCGATGCTGGCCGACGCGGTGGGGCTGGCCTTGTTCGTGGTGCTGGACACGTTGCCGCCGGCCGAGCGGCTGGCCTTCGTGCTGCACGACGTGTTCGCCGTTCCGTTCGACGAGATCGCACCCATCGTCGAGCGCACGCCTGAGGCGACGCGCAAGCTGGCCAGCCGGGCCCGCCGGCGCATCGAGCGCGCCGATCCGGCCCCCGACCGTGGCGTCGCCGCGCAGCGCGAGGCCGTCGACGCCTTCTTCGCGGCGGGCCGCGCGGGCGACTTCGACCGGCTCGTGTCCGTGCTGCATCCCGACGTCGTGCTGCGCGGCGATTTCGGCCGGGGCACCGCCGGGTTCCGGGCCGAGGGCGCGGCCTCGGTCGCCAAGCTCGCCCGGAGCTACGCGGCGCCCGAACGCGAGGTGCGCGCCGCCACCGTCAACGGCGCCGCCGGTGCGGTCGTCTTCGTCGACGGCCGGCCCACGGCGGTCATGGCGTTTCTCGTACGCGACGGACGGGTCGCCGAGATCGACGTCCTGGCCGACCCGGAACGGATCGCCAAATTAGACCTGCGCGGCCTGAGCGCCGATCAGTGACCGGCGGCCTGCAGCAACCCCATCGCCGACGCGCGCGACAGCACCCAGCCGCCCTGGTTGACGAACGTGACGTTCTGGGTGACCGGCGACGTGAGCTTGGGACCCGAGACCGCGACGTCGGCGGTGGCGGAACCGGGCGCGGAGGGTTGGATGTTGGTGACGCCGAACGCCAGTGGCAGGTCGCCGTTCTTGGCCGCTTTCTGCAGCTTCTTGTCGGCGACGTGCGCCTCGAGCCCACTGATTCCGCCTTCGACCAGGTTGCTCTTGCCGGTGAAGGAAACGCTGGGGTCGGCCAGGCTGTTCAGCAGGCCGGTCAACTGATCGGCGCTCGGCACGTTCGCCGCCGGTGCGGGTTCCTGCGGTAACGGCGCGCCGACCGCGATCAGCCGCACCGACGCCGCCTCGCCCGGCGTCGCGGTGGACGTGATGCCGGCGGCCGCACCCCCGACGGCGGCAAGGGCCGCCACGCCGGCAGCCAAGAACTTGACGGTTTTCATCGCTCCCCCTTCAACGGGCACGGATTCGACAGCGTGCCTCTTGCGGTTGTTGTTTCGCGCCACGGCACGGTGACGTTACGGCCACGTCGCGTGAGCAACCTGTGCGCCTACGCTGTCGGCCTTGCTAGTTCGTCGCCGACGCCGCCTGGATCAGGGCGATCGCGGCGTCGTGCTGCAGGATCCAGTTGCCGCCCTGGTTGACGAACACGAGGTGCTTCTCGACCGGTCCGGCGAACTTCGGACCCGAGATGGCCACGTCGGCCTGGGCCATGTTCGGTCCGGCCGGCGCAATGTTCGTCACGGCGAACGTCTCCGGGAAGTTTCCATTCCGGTACGCCTTCCTCAGGTCGTGGTCGGCCACGTGGCCCTCGTCCGGAGCGATGCCGTTTTCGACCAGGTTGGCCTTGGTCGTGTACGACACGCCCGGATCGGTGGCCTGGGTGCACAGGCTGGACAACTGGTCAGGGGTCGGCAGGCCCGGGGCCGGCGGCGGATCCTGTGGCAGTGGCGCGGCGGCGACTGGAGCGACGGATGTCACGCCGAGGGCCGCCGCGCCCATCGCTAGCGCGCCAACGGCCAAGGATTTCACGCGGTTCATTCTCATCGTCAGTTCCTCCCCCTGGTGAGTAAGAGTTGTGATTCTGCCCGCAGCGACTTCTGTTCTCGGTCTCGGGCGGGTCACGGTACGGCCACGCTACCGGCGTTCAGTCGCCCGCCATGGCCTCACGCAGGCTCTTCGGCCGTATGTCGGTCCAGTTCTCATCGACGTAGTCCAGGCACGCCGACCGGCTCGCCTCGCCGTACACGACGCGCCAACCGGCCGGGATATCGGCGAACGCCGGCCACAGGCTGTGCTGCTCCTCGCCGTTGATCAGCACGTAGAACGCCCCGGCATCGTCATCGAAGGGGTTGGTGCTCATCGCTTCTCCTCATCGTCGGGTGCCTGACGGAACCTGCCGTGGAGCCCAGCACCCGGTCGGACAGCAACCCGAGGCAGCTCAGGTTGGGGAAGCCGGGGCCCTGGGTGAGTCCGGAAAGGTTGGGCAGGAACAGCTTTGGGGCGACGTCGGTGACGGCCAGGTCGTAGCCGATCGCCTCCTGCAGGCCGTCGGCGGTGAGCGGCCCGCCCAGCCCGAGCTCGATCAGGTCGAGCGCGTCCTGGCTGAACAGCGAGGTGAACCACAGCGGGTCGGCGCCGGAGCCGTCGATGACCAGATCGAAACCGTGCACCGTCTCGAGGTTTTCGCTGCCGCGGTTGCTGGACAGGGTCAACCGGATCTGCCCGTCCCGGCCCACCGCGTGGGCGACCCGGCCGCGCAGGTGGCGGATGCGGTCGTCGGACAGCAGCGCCTCCTGCACGTTGGCCGAGAACACCCCGCGGTCGGTGCGGGCCAGCGCGTCGCGGCGTTCGTCCAGCGTCAGGGCGGCCCAGTCGGTGGGATCGGAGAACAGCGAGTTCTCGAAGAAGCCCTCGCCGCGGGTGAACAGCGTCACCTGTGGCGAGATGACGGTGATGGTCGAAACCCGGTGCCGGAACAGCTCATTGAGCATCGACGCGGCCGTCTCGCCACCGCCGATCACCGCCACCCGCTCCGCGCTGATCCGGTCGTCGCCTGCGGCGCGGTCCCAGAACTGGGCGATCGACAGCATCCGCGGATTGCCCGGCAGCAAGGACTTTTCGGCCTGGCCGGGGCCGGTGATCATCAAAGCGTCGGCGTGCACCGTGGTTTCGTGCGTGTGAAGCGCCCAGCGGTCGCCGGTGACGGCCAACCGTTCGACCTCGCCGTGCACCACGTTCAGGCCGACCTGGTCGGCGACCCACCCCAGGTACTGGCTCCACCGGAAGTGGGTGGGCGCCGGTCTGCCGCGGTCGATCCACTCAGCGAACGACGCGGTGGCGATGAGGTATGACTGCCAGCCGTAGCGGGTCATCCGCTCATCGAGTTCGGCGTTGCGGCGCGGCACCAGCGCCGACCGGTAGGGAAACCCGACGTCCTTTTCCGGGCTGGTGCCCAACCGGTGCGCCCCGTCGGTCCAGCCGCCGCTGGCCTGCCAGTTACCCCCGACCCCGATGCGTTCGACGGCAACCACATCGGGCGCCTCGGCCCCCATGTCGCGCAGCACCGAAGCCTTGGCCGCGACGGCCACCGCCTTGGCTCCGGCGCCCAGGATCGCGAGCGTGCTCATCGCGCCACCTCCCTCAGGTGTTCTGTCCAAAGCTGTTGCAGCGCGGCTACATCTGCGTCATCGAGGATGTCGGGCAGCGCGCGCCACTGCGCCGCCAGGACCCGCTGTTCCCCGACCGTGAGCACGACGGCAAGGATGGTGAGCTCGTGGCGCACCGCGAGGGCGGGCTCGGGCACCGGTGACACGTCGGCGAGCAGGTCGCGGTCGAGGAGTAGTTCGGTGCCGCCGCCGGTGTGGGCGGCGCCGAGATAGTTCAGCAGCAGCTGCGGCCCGGGGAAGCCGGCGAGCTGCTCGGCGGTGTCGGCGCGCAGGTAGCGCAGCAGCCCGTAGTCGATCCCGTCGCCGGGGATCTCGGCCAGCTGCTCACCGACGCGCCGCGCCGGATCCACCCGCACCGGGTAGATCGAGCTGAGCAGTCCGACGGTGTCGCCGGTGTCGATGGCGGGCGCGCCCGGCTCGTCCACCACGGCGTCGGCGCGGCCGTGGGTTTCCAGCGCGAGCAGGGGTGGGGGCGTGGCCTGGCCCCGCGCCCGCCGCCAGCTCGTCACCATCGCAGCGGTGGCGGCAACGAGCAGCTCGGGCAGCGGCGCCTCGGATTTCAGCAGCCGGCCGCTGAGGTCGGCGTCCAGCACGGCCGTGCGGACGGCCAGGTCGCGGGCCACATCCCGGCCCGGGCGGATCCGCCGCGCCCCGATGTCGGGATCGTCGCCCTCGAGTTGGGCGCGCCAGAAGCCGACGGTGTCGAGCCGGTGGGCGCGCTCGGCGAGCGCCGCGGCCCAGCGCCGATAGCCGGTGTGCTCGCGCACCGGCGCGGGCGGGCGGCAGCAGGCCAAAGCCCTTAGCGCGGAGTCCAATTCGCCGAGCACCACCCGCCATGACGCCGGATCCAGCGCCAGCACGTGGGCGGCCAGCAGCAGCACGCTCGGCCCGCTCGGCGGCCGGAGCCACACCGCGGCCAGCAGGGTTCCCCGCTCCGGGTCGAGTCGCTCGACGGCGGTGGCGGCCTGCACGCCGACCGCCGCGCGCAGGTCGTCGACGTCCACCTCGGTGAGGACGGCTGTGAGGGTCTTGGGGGCCGGACCTTCGACCAGCGTCATGGCGGCGCGGTCCAGCCTGGTGCGCAGCACCTCGTGACCATCGACGATGCCTGCCAGCGCGGCGCGCAGGTGCTCGCGCGTGACGGTGTCGGGCAGCCGGATGGCTTCGGTCTGCGCGAGCCGCCGCGGTTCGCCGTACTCGTAGAGCCATCGGGCGTTGGGTAACAACGGGATTGGGCCATTCTCCTCGGCGGGCACGAGCTGTTGGGCATCGTTGTCGATCGCCGCGGCGAGTTCGCGGATCGTCTCGCACTCCATCATCAGCCTGGCCCGCAGCGCGACGCCGCGCCGGCGGGCTGCCTGCACCACCGAGAGGGCCACGATGCTGTCCAGACCCAGCTGCGGAAAGCCGGCGGTGACGTCGACGTCCGCGATTTCCAGGACGTCGGTGAGCGCCTGGGCCAGCGCCGCCTCGGTCGGCGTCTCGGGCGGGGTGGCCGTGCCCACCACGGTATCGGTTGCCGCCAAGGCGTTTTCGTCGACCTTGCCGTGGCGGGTGAGTGGCAACTCGTCGAGGACGACGATGTGGTGCGGCACCAGGTAGTGCGGGAGCCGCTTGAGCAGCATCGAACGCAGTTCGGCCGCCGCCGGCGGATTGGGCCCGGCCGCCACGTACGCCGTGAGCCGCGGCCCGCTGGCGTGGGTGCGGGCCGTCACGTGGGCGCCGCGCACCCCGTCGAGGCCGTTGAGCGCCGCGGCGATCTCACCCGGCTCGACGCGGAAACCGCGGATCTTGACCTGAGTGTCACTGCGCCCGAGGAACTCCAGGCCGCCATCGGGCATGCGGCGCACCACATCTCCGGTGCGGTACATCCGGCGACCGCCGCCGTTGGGGTCGGCGACGAACCGCGCGCCGGTCTCGGCGGCGCGCCCGAGGTAGCCGCGGGTCAGCTGCTCGCCCGCCAGGTACAGCTCGCCCACGGCGCCGTCCGGCACCGGCCGCAGCCAGGAGTCCAGGACGTAGGCGCGGGTGGTGCGGGTCGGACGCCCGATGGTCGGTCGCGCATGCTCGCCGACGGCGGCGACGACGGCCTCGACCGTGGTTTCGGTGGGCCCGTAGCAGTTGAAGGCGGCCATCGCCGTGCGGGCGCATTCCCGTTGGATCGCTTGCCACGCGGTGCTGCCCAGCGCTTCGCCGCCGAGCGCGAGCACCGCCAGCGGCACCCGGCGCAGCAGCCCCGCGTCGTGCAACTGGGCAAACATCGACGGCGTGGTGTCGATCATGTCCAGGCCGAACTCGTCGATCGCGGCGACCAGCGCCTCGGCGTCGCGCTGCCGGCCGTCGTCGACGATGTGCACCGAGTGGCCGTCGAGCAACGCCGCCAACGGCTGCCACGCCGCGTCGAAGGTGAAGGACCAGGCATGGGCAACGCGCAGCGGTCGCCCGATTCGCGCGGCGGCCGGTCGCAGCACCCGCTCGATGTGGTCCTCGGCGTGGGCCGAAAGCGCCCGGTGGGTGCCGATGACGCCCTTCGGTGCGCCGGTGGTGCCCGAGGTGAACACCGCGTAGGCCGCATGGTCCGGTGGTACCGCGGCCGGCCGGTAGTCCGCCGGCGCGGCGGTCTCGGTGGCGGCCGCGAACAGTTCCTCGTCGACGACGACCGGGGCCGATGTCTGGCGCAGGATCTCGGCCACCCGTTCCTGTGGCATCGCCGGATCCAGCGGCACGATCGTGCCGCCGGCCTTGAGGATCGCCAGCATCGCGGCCACGTAACCCGGGCCCCGCGACAGCATGATCGCGACCGGGGTCTCGCCGACCACGCCCGCCCGGGCCAGGGCGGCGGCCAGCCGGTCGGCGAGCGCGTCCAGCTCGCGGTAGGTCAGCCGGCCGTCCTGCCAGCTCACCGCGATCGACTCGGGTTGCGCGGCAGCGACTTCCGCGAACCGGGCGTGCGCCGCGAGCGTGCGTGCAGGTGCCTCCGGCAAGCCCGGGCCGCGCTCGCCGTCCAGCAGGATGCCGACCTCGCGCAGGGGCCGGTCCCAGTTGTCCACCAGACGCCGCACCACCGCCAGCAGCCGCGCGCCCAGGCTTTCGGGCGTCATCGCGCCCAGCGCACCGTCGAGCACCTCAACCAGCACGGTGAGCTCACCCGCGCTTGTGTGCGCGGCGATGGTCACCGGGAAGTGTGACACGCTCTCCAGCGTCGCCGGACGGAAAGTCGCGCCGTTTGCCGCGAATTCGGTGGCACCCACCACGCCGCCGGGCGGGAAATTCTCGTACACCAGCAGGGTGTCGAACATCTCACCGACACCGGCGATGGAACGCAGTTCGGCGTGCCCCAGATAGCTATGGTCCCGCAACTCGGCGGATTTCCGTTGCAGGGCAAGGCATTGCGCCGCGACGGTCGTGCGGGGATCCGGCCGCACCCGCAACGGCACGGTGTTGATGAACAGGCCGATCATCGCCTCCACGCCCGACAATTCGTCGGGCCTGCCGGACACCGTCACCCCGAAGGTCACATCGCCGCGATCGGTCAGGGCCGAAAGTATCACCGCCCAACCCATTTGGAACAGCGTGTTGAGCGTGACCCCTCGGGTGCGGGCGGCGCCCGCCAGCGCGGCGGTGGCATCTGGGTTCAGTTGCAGCGTGGTGCGGCGCGGGATGCCCGCCGGTGGCGGGACGGCGGTCAGCGCCGGCGACAACAGGGTCGGGCCCTCCAGGCCGTTCAGGTGCTCGGCCCACATCGCCCGGCCGGCCGCCTGGTCCCGGCCGGCCAGCCACCCGATGTAGTCGCGATACGGCCGCGGCGCCGGTGGTAACGCGGTGCCGTCACCGCCGGCCCGGTACAGGACAAGCAATTCGGCGACGAAAAGCGGCAGGGACCACCCGTCGATGACGAGGTGATGCGCGACGACGACCAGATGCCAGCGCCGGTGCGGCAATTCGATGAGCAGGAACCGGATCAGCGGACCGCGGCCCACGTCGAAACGGCGCCGGCGCTCGTCGGCCGCCAGGGTCTCGACCTCCTCCGGCGTGGCCCGGGCCTGCCGCCAGGGCACCTCGACGGCGGCCGGAACCACCTGCACGGGCCGGCTGAGGTTGCCATGCACGAAGCTCGCCCGCAGGTTCGGGTGCCGGGCCAGCATCGTCGCGGCGCACTCGCGCAGCAGGGGGACGTCGAGCGAGCCCGCCACGTCGGCGGCCATCGCGATGACGTACGGGTCGACGGCGTCGGCGGCGTCGCCGTCAGTGGATTCAGCCAGCGCGGTCATCGCGAAGAGCCCCCGCTGCAGTGGGCTGAGCGCCATCACGTCCTCGATGGCCGGTCGCTCTTCGGCCCGGGTCACGGCGGGGTACCCCAGGACGAGGTGAGGGTCGCCAGTTCGTCGACGGGAAGTCCCGACGTGCTCATCGGCGCGTGATGCGTGTCCGGCGAACCGGTTTCGGCGTCCGACTTGGCG
Source organism: Mycobacterium sp. (assembly GCF_035506235.1). GTDB lineage: Bacteria > Actinomycetota > Actinomycetes > Mycobacteriales > Mycobacteriaceae > Mycobacterium. Next base: position 48,777 of record NZ_DATJPU010000287.1, on the reverse strand, counting down.
TCGAGCGCGGCCGCCAGCTCGTGCAGCACGGGATGCTCGAAGACCATCCGCGGGGTCAGCGGCATTCCGGCGTCTCGCGCCCGCGCGGCCACCCGCACCGCGACGATGCTGTCCCCGCCGAGGTTGAAGAAGTCGTCGTGGCGCCCGACCTCCCCGGCGTCGAGCACGTCGGCGAGGATGGCCGCCAGCGCGCGCTCAGTGGCGGTGGCGGCCGGTTCGGCCCGGCCGGGGGCCGGCGTCGCCTGCGCCGGCGTTGCCGTTCCGGCCAGCAGCTCGAGTTGGCCGTCGTCATCCCACACACCGCGCTCGCCGGTGCGATAGAGCCTCGAACCAGGTTGCGCGGCAAAGGGATCGGCGACAAAACGGGTCGCGGTCAGCGAGGCGCTTGCCAGCCGACCGACGACGGCCGGACCGCCGCCGCAGTAGACGTCGCCCACCACGCCCGCCGGGACGGGATGCAGCCGGGCGTCCAGCAGGTATACCCGCGCCACGACGTCGCCCGCGTTGCATCGGTTCAGAATGCGTTGTCGCTCTTGCGCGCCGGCGATCTGCACCTGGCTCAGTCGTTGGTCGGGATGGTCGGCGAACGCCCCGACGACGCGGACCAGCCACTCGGCGAACCGGCGCGCGGTGCTGCGCTTATAGAGTTCGGGGCGGAAGATGATGTGCCCGCGATAGCCGCGATCGGTGGCGAAGAAGTTGACCGACATGTCGGCGTGCGCGACGTCGAAGGTCGGCTCCAGCGCGCTGAAAGTGGTGTCACCGGCCGGGCCGCTGGCGATGACGTTGTCCCGCGGCAACTGGTCACGGACGTGCACCACCACGTCGAACAGCGGATTGCGCGACAGCGACCGCGCCGGGCCGACCGCGTCCACCACCTGGTCGAACGGCAGGTCCTGGTGGGCGTACGCGGCCAGCGCCATCTCCCGGGTCCGCTGCAGCACCTCGCGCAGGGTCGGGTCTCCGCCCAGGTCGTTACGCAGCACCAGGATGTTGACGAAGAACCCGATCAGCCGGTCGAGCTCGGATTCGTTGCGGCCGGCCACCGGGGTGCCGATCGGGATGTCCGTGCTGCCAATGGCCTTGTGCAGCGCGACCGCGACGGCGGCTTGCAGCAGCATGAACTCGGTGACGCCGAGATCGCGGGTCAGGGCGGCCACCTGCTCGCGGGTCGCCGACCCGAGACTGAACTCGACGGCGTCGCCGGCACCGCTCAGCGCGGCCGGGCGCGGGAAGTCCAGGCGCAGACCGGTTTCGGTCGGCAAGCCCTCGAGTTGGCGGGCCCAATAGTCACGCTGCGGGCCGGCGATGCCCGCGCTGTCGTCCAGCAGCGCAGCCTGCCACCGGCCGTAGTCCGAGTACTGGACCGCCAGTGGCTCCCAGGACGGCGCCTGCCCGCCGCCGCGGGCCCGGTAGGCGGTGAGCAGATCGGTGAACAGCACCCCGGCGGACCAGTGGTCACCGGCGATGTGATGCACGACCAACGACAGCACGGCCTGGCCCGGAATGCCGAGCAGCGCGGCGCGAATCGGCGAATCGCCCTCGAGATCGAAGACGTGGCGGCGCTCGTTGTCCAGTTCGGCCCGCAGCCAGCGCTCGTCGGGTCCGTCGGCGCGCCGCACCGGCACCGCGGCGGGCGGGTGGATGATCTGGTATGGCACACTGCCGATTTCGCGGTAGGTGGTGCGCAAGATCTCGTGCCGTGCCACGACGTCGGTGACGGCCGCCGCCAGCGCATCGGTGTCGCACGGGCCACGCAAGGCCGCGGCGAACGGAATGTTGTTGACGGCGTTGGGGCCGTCGAAGCGATAGGTGGCCCAGCTGCGCAGCTGCGACGACGACAGCGGCACGGGCCCGTCGTGTCGTGTCGCCGTCAGCCGCGGCCGGGCCGAATCCCGATCCAGCGTGTCGAGGTGTGCGGCGATCCCTGCCGCCGTCGCCAGTTCGAAGATCTCGCGCACGCCCACATTGACCCCGAACGTGTTGCGCAGCGCCGCAGCCAATTTGGTGGCCAGCAGGGAGTGGCCGCCGAAGTCGAAGAACGAGTCGTCGGCGCCGATCCGCTCCCGGCCGAGCAGCCCGGCGAACAGTTCGGCAACGCCCCGCTCGGTGGCAGTTTGCGGTTCGCGGAACGCGACACCGGAACCGACCTCGGGATTCGGGAGCGCCGCGCGGTCGATCTTGCCGTGCGCGGTGATCGGAACCTCGTCGAGCACAACGTATGCCGCCGGCACCATGTATTCGGGCAGCGCCGCCGCCACCCGGGCCCGGATGCGGTCGAGGTCCACCCCGTCCCTTCCGTCGTCGCCGGCCGCGGGGGTCACGTAACCGACCAGGCTCTTGCCCAGTCCCGGGAGGTCGCTGACCACCACCACGGCCTGCCCGACCGTGGGATCGACCGAGATGGCCGCGGCCACGTCACCCAGTTCGATTCGGAAGCCGCGGATCTTGACCTGCTCGTCGGCGCGGCCCACGAACTCGACGTCGCCGTCCGCATTGCGGCGCGCCAGATCTCCCGATCGATACATCCGGGCCCCGGGATTGAACGGGTCGGCGACGAACCGCTCCGCGGTCAGCCCGGCTCGGCGATGGTACCCGTGCGCGAGATGGGTTCCGCCGAGGTAGATTTCGCCGATCACGCCCACCGGAACCGGTCGCAGCGAATCGTCGAGGAGGTACATCGTGGTGTTGATCTTGGGCTGGCCGATGGGCACGATGCGGGTGCCCTGTGGGCCCTCCACCGGATAGCGACTGGCGTTGATCACGGTCTCGGTCGGACCGTAGAAGTTGTGCAGCAGCGCGTCGAAGGTGGCGTGGAACTTGTCGGCCACCTCTCCGGGCAACGGCTCGCCGCCGATGGGTACCCGCCGCAACGTCCGCCACTGGTTGACGCCCGGCAACGACAGGAACAGGCCCAGCAGGGACGGCACGAAATGCATTGCCGTGATCCCCTCGTCGCGCAACAGGGCGGTGAGATAACCGATGTCGCTCAGTCCCCCGGGGCGCGGGATCACCATCCGCGCGCCGCAGGCCAGCGTGCCGAAGATCTCGGCGATCGACACATCGAAGCTCGGCGAGGCGACCTGCAGCAGCCGGTCGGTCTGGTCGACCCCGTACTCGCCCTTGAACCAGACGAAGTACTCCGCGACGGGGCGGTGCGACACCGCGACGCCTTTGGGCAGTCCGGTGGTTCCCGATGTGTAAATCAGATAGGCGGTGTTGTCCGGCCGCAGCGGCCGCACCCGTTCGGCGTCGGTCGGGTCGTCGGCGCGATGGGCGGCCAAGTCAGCCACGGGCCCGCGCAGCACCAGCCTCGCGTCGCAGTCGTCGAGGATGAACTCCAGCCGGTCCTGCGGGTAGGTCGGGTCGACCGGGACATACACCGCACCCGCCTTGGCGATGCCCAGCGCGGTGACGACCAGGTTCGGCGACTTGTCGAGCAGCACGGCGACCCGGTCCTCGCTGCCGATCCCCTGCCCGATCAGCCAGTGCGCCAAGCGGTTTGCGGCCTCGTTGATGGCGCGGTAGGTGAGCCGGCGGCCCTCGTACACTACCGCGATGGCATCGGGGGTCCGCGCGGCTTGCTCGGACACCAGAGCGGCGAGGGTCCTGGGCGCGGTGTCGAACGCCTCACCGCGCGACATCTGACGCAGCCACTCGGCGTCGGCCTCGCCCAGCAGCGCCAGGCCGGCCAGCGGCTTGTCCGGTTCGGCCAGGGCGTCATCGAGCAGCACGGCGAAGTGATCCAGCATCTGGCGTGCCAGGGCGGTTTCGAGAATCTCCAGCAGGTGCTCGGCCTCGACGAGCGCACCGCTGCTTTCGAATTCGACCATGAACCCCAGCGGCAGCTGGGTGAGGTTGCCGCGCAGATCGTAGCGCTCGCATCCGACCCCGGACGGGCGGAATCCGCCGCCATCGGGCTCGCGGAATCCGAAGCTGAGCCGGGTCATTCGCTCGGCGCCGTGCCGGCGATCGGGGTTCAGTTCGCGCACCACGCGGTCGAGGTTGACCCGCTGATGCGCGAACGCCCCGGTGGCGATGTCTCGCGTTGACGTCAGGAGCTCGCGGAAGCTCATGGTCGCGCGGGGCTGCAGCCGCATCGCCACCGTGTTGCCGAAATAGCCGATGGCATCGTCGGTTCCGGCGCCCCGATTGAGCACCGGTGTGGCCACCAGGAAGTCGTCGCAGTGGGTGTAGCGGTGGACCAGGGCGCCGAAGGCGGCCAGCAGCACCATGTAGGGGGTGCAGTTGGTGTCGCGCGCCGTCGCCATCACCCGCCGGGTGGTGTCGCCGGACAGCCGCAGCGTCGCGCGGGCGGCCCGCCAGTTGGTCGGCACGCTGGTGCCGGCCGGGCCTGGAAGTTCCAGTGGCTCGGGCGGATCGGCCATGACGGCGCGCCAGTAGTCCAGGTCGGCCTCGCTGGTGTCCGGTCCGGCCGGGGCCGGCGGGCGGTGGGGCTCCAGCCGGGTCCCCCCATACGCCCTGCCGAGGTCGGCGAAGAACACCCGCCAGGAGCCGTCGTCCCACGCGATGTGGTGGGCCACCAGCAGCAGCACGTGTTCTTCGGCCGCCGTGCGCACGACGGTGATCCGCAACGGCGCGTCGGTGGAAAGGTCGAAGGGCGCGCTGAATTCGCGCTGCGCCAACACTTCGAGGCGAAGCCGGCGGGCGTGCTCCGACAGGCCGGTCAGGTCGTGTTCCGCCCAGCCCGGGCGGAGATCGTCGTGCACGATGGGCCGCGGGTCGCCGGCGTCGCTGACGGTGTAGGTGGTGCGCAGGATGCGATGGCGGCGCGCCACGGCGTTGACGGCGTCGCGCAGCCGGGCGAGGTCGATCTCGCCGGTGATCCGATAGGAGACGCAGACGTTGAGCAGCGCGCCACTGGGGTCGGCCAGCTGCACGAACCACATGCGGGCCTGGCCGTCGGAGAGTTGACGGTCGGCCCGCGCATCGCGGTCCTCGGTGTCCCCCGAGAGACCTCGTTCGGCGAGCCTGCGCCGAAGCAGCTCCAGTCGCGCCGCGTCGAGCCGGCCGGTGTCGGCGATGTCAGTCACGCGAAATGTCCACTTTCTGTGCTGTTTCGGTGCGCTCGGCGGCGCCCCCGAGTTTTTCGACGAGCTCCTCCCCGGTGATTTCGCCCATCAGCGTCGCCAGCGAGACCGTCCGGCCGATCATCCGTTTGAGGCGCTTACGCAGGTCCACCGCCAGCATCGAGTCCATGCCCAGATCGAAGAGCGACGCGGTGAGGTTCACGTCGGCGGGCCGCCCGATTCCGAGCACGGCCGCCAACTGGCTGCGCACCGCATCGACCACCGACACGGTGGCGGCCGGGTCGTGCGCTGCGACTTCCGTTGCTTGCGGGCCGGGCGGCGCGGAACGGCCGCCGTCCCCCAGAAACATGTGCAGCCGGGCCGCGTCCGCCGCGAACACCAGCGGGTCGTGGTGCCACTCCCGCAGGCTCGCCGCGATCGCGGCGTGCGGCGCCATCCGGCGCAGGCCGGCCCGCTCGATGTCGGCGAGACCCGCCGAATCCGCGATGCTCCGGCCCGATTCGGTCGAGCCCTCCCACAGGCCCCATCTCACCGAGATGCACTGCCTGCCCCCGTCGCGCAGCTGGGCGGCCATGACGTCGAGCAGCCGATTGGCCGCCGAGTACACGGCGTGTCCCCGGCCGCCCCACACCCCGGACACCGACGAGCACAGCAGCATTCGGGCGTCGGGCCGTGCCGGCCACAGCTCGACCAGGTGGGCAAGCCCGCGGACCTTGGCGGCGAAGGTGTCGGCGACCGCGGCCGCTGTCAGCCCGGCCAGTCCGCCGAACATGGCGATGCCCGCGGCGTGGACGATCAACGAGGCGCCCGCAGCCCCGTATTCCGCTGCGACGAAGGACAATTGGGCCGAATCGGTGATGTCGCAGGGCGGTGACACCAGCTGGGTGCCGTGTCGGGCCGTCAAGGCCTTCAGCACGTCGGGGTTCGCGGGACGGCGGCTCAGCAGGACGATGCGCCGCGCACCACGCTCGGCGAGAAAGCGGGCGTAGTGCAGACCGAGGGCGCCGGCGCCGCCGGTGATCACCACGTCGTCGAGCACGCCAGAGTCCGGTGGCCACTGCGATGCCGCGGGCGCATCGCGGAACGAGCGCTCGCACAGCACGTATCCGCTCGCGCCATGGCGCAGCGCGGCCGCACCGCGACCGGACAGCAATGCTTCCACGACCGCGCTACCGGCGGCCGGCGTCAGCTCCCCCGGCGGCAGGTCCAGGTGGGTGAAAACCTTTTCGGGATGATCGAATCCGATGCTGCGGTGCATCGCGGCCAGTGCGGCCGGGCCGGGGGACGGCGGCGCGTCGTGATCGGTGACTTGCTCGGCGCCCACGGTGACCAGGCAGACCGTGTGGCACCGCGGACCGAGCGCAGATGCATAGTCGTGCCTACCGGAGCCGATCAGACCCGCGAGGGTCTCGGCCGCCCGGCCGGCGTCGGCGCCGTCGAAGGCCGGCGCGATCACCGCGACGACCTCCGCGTCCCGCGGTGCGCTGAGCTCCGTCGCGGGGTGGGACTCGATCGCCGCGCGCAGCCGCCGGGCCGGCGCATCGTCACCACCGAGACCGGCCACCGCGAGGCGCACCGGAGGTCCCGCGACCGGTGCGGACCGCGACGCCGGCTCCCAGTGCTCGAGGGCAGTTGTCAGTCCGACCGAAGCAGGCGGCGCCTTCAGTGGGTCCCGGTGCGCCCACATCGGGATCGCGCGCATCGGCGCGTTCGGAAACCCATGCAGCGCAGCGTCACCGGACACGCCGTCCAGGTGGTCCCCCCAGGCGTAGCCGGGGTCGGCCACCGCCGCGGTGACGATGTTCGCCGACAGCGCGTCGACCAGCGGCTCGTCCCGGCGGGCCGACCCCACCAGCACCGCGGGGTCGTCTTGGAGGTCGGACTCGAAGACCTGACCGATCGAGAACAGCAGCGCGGGATGGGCGGACAGCTCGATGAATGACCTTACACCGCAACGGATTGCCGCCAGGAATGCGCGATCAAGCCGAACCGTGTTGCGCAGGTTCGCATACCAGTAGTCGCCGAACGGCGTGCCCGGCGCCACCACGTCCCCGGTGGTGCCGCCGATGAATTGGACGGGCGCCTCGGCGAATTCCGCGAGGGGCAGTCGTCGCCGGAATTCGCCGCGCAGCCGCTCGAGCAGGCTGGTGTGCCCCGGAAAGCCCGCGGTGATCTCGCGGGCGAACCGACCGCTGGAGCGGACGGCGTCGACGATGCCCAGCACCGCGTCGCCATCGCCCGAGACCGCGACCGTCGAGGCGGAGTAGACCACCGACAGCTCCACCCATCCGTCGGCGGCCGCGATCAGCGCCCCGGCGGCCTCGGCGCCGACGCCCAGCGTTGCCATCGCGTAGCGACCCGGAAGGCGGTCCACCACCGCGGCGCGCGCGGCGACCACCGCGACCGCGTCCGGCAGCGTGACGCTGCCGGCGATGACGGCCGCGGCGACCTCACCCAGGCTCTGCCCGATGGTGAGGTCGGGAACCACACCGCACGAACGCCACACCTCGGCCAGGGCGACGGCGTGGACGAATTGTGCCCCCTGGACCTCGATCTCGGTAAAGCGGTGCGAATCGCCCAAGGAGCCGTCAGCGGTCAGGTAGCGCAGCGGCGATTCGACGCCGGCGGCCTCGAACGCCGCGGCGCACCCGTCGGCCGCGGTCCGGTAGCTGCCGAGCGTCCGGTAGGCGGCGGCGCCCATGCCCGGCCGGTGACCGCCCTGACCGGGAACCACGAACACCTGTCGGGGCGCCGCACTCAGCGCCGAGCCGGCGACCAGCGGATGCTCGCGCCCGGCTGCCAGCGCGCGCAACCCGCAGACGAGCTCGGGCCGGTCCGCGGCGCGGACCACCGCACGGAACCTTCGGACCCGCCGGGTCCGGCCCAGCTGCCGGGCCACCTGCGCCACAGTCGTTTCCGGAAAGCGCTCGAGATAGTCGGCGATCGCACGGGCATCCGCGGGGACCAGTTCGTCGGCGTGGGCGCCGAGCAGTACCGGGATCCGCCCGTCGGGCAGTCGTTTACGGGCCATCAGGCGACCCCGCGCCCGGAGGCGGTGTCGGGCATCGAGACGATCAGATGGGCGTTTGTGCCGCTCATCCCGAACGCGGATACCGCCGCGGTGCGCCATCCCCCGATGGCCTGCCACGGCGTCAGCTTGTCCGCCAACCGCAAAACCTGTCTCTCCCAGTAGATTTCGCGGCTCGGCTCGTCGACGTGCAGGGTCGGAGGTACCGCGGCGTGTTCGGCGGACACGATCACCTTGGTCAGGCCCAACGCGCCCGCCGCGGCCTGCGCATGCCCGATGTTGGACTTGACCGATCCCAACAGCGGTCCGCGCCCGGGCGGCGCGGTGCCGTAACTGGCCGCCATCGCCAACAGCTCCGTCCGGTCACCGAGCCGGGTCCCGGTGCCGTGCCCCTCGACCATCCCGACGTCGACGGGCTCGACACTCGCCCGAGCGAGGGCGCGCCGGAACAGCCGCAGCTGCGCGTCGCCGCTGGGCGCCGTCAGTCCGTTGCTGCGCCCATCGGAATTCAGGCAGCTGGCGCGCACCTCGGCGAGGATGCGACGCCCGGCGGCCCTGGCCGCGGACCGGCGCTGCAGCACGAACATCGCCGCGCCCTCGGCCCACACGGTTCCGCTGGCGAGCGCGCTGTACGGTCGGCAACGGCCGTCATCGGACAGCGCGTGCTGCTTGGAGAATTCGACGAAATAGCCGGGGCTGCCCATCACGCACACGCCGCCGGCGAGCGCGAGGTCGCAGTCGCCGGCCGCGATCGCTCCGACCGCGGTGTGAAACGCCGCCAGCGCTGACGAGCACGAGGTGTCGATGGTGAGCGCCGGCCCGGCGAGGTCCAGCGTGTAGGCGATGCGTCCCGAGATGACGCCCAGCGACGTCCCGCTGATCAGGTGCCCGCTGTGATGGGAGAACTCGGAGAGACCGGGGCCGTATTCGAGCGTCGAGGCGCCGACGTAACAGCCCACATCGTGGCCGGCCAGGTCGTCGGGGTTGATGCCGCTGTTCTCCAGGCTGCGCCAGGCCACCCGCAACGCGACGCGCTGCTGCGGGTCCATGGCCGTCGCTTCGCGCGGTGAGATGCTGAAGAATTCCGGATCGAATGTCGTTGCACCCGAGAGGAATCCGCCGAGGTTGTGGATGGCTTTGAATCCGTCCCGCCGCGAGCCGTCGAACAGCTCGCGAAGCGCCCAGCCACGATCGGTGGGGAACGGGCCCAGCGCCTCCCGCTGCTCGGACAGCAAGGCCCAGAAATCGTCGGGGGTTTCCACCCCGCCGGGCGCTTCGACCGCCAGTCCGACCACAACAACCGGGTCGACCGGGTCGTTATCGGACATCGGCGCTCACCAGCCGGGCCACCGCGTCGAGGTGATCGTTGAGGTAGAAGTGACCGCCCTCGAATTCCGACACCTCGAACCGGCCGCAGGTGTGGGTTTCCCAGCCGCCCAGGGCTTCCCGGCTGATCCGATGGTCGCGGTCGCCGCCGACCGAATGGATGTCGGCGCCGATGCGCACGTCCGGACGGCAGGAGTAGGCGTTCAGGGCGCGGTAGTCGGCCTGCACCGCCGTCACGAGGAGTTCGACGAATTCCTCGTCGTCCAGGAGCACGGGGTCGGTGCCACCGAGATCCACCATGTCCGCCAGCACGCCGCTCTCGCTGGTCGGCAGCGGCCCATCCGCGGCGACCGTCGACGGGGCATGCCCGGCGGAGGCCCACAGCACGCGCACCGGCACTCCGCGGCGCTCGGCGACGCGGGCGAACTCGAACGCGACCACCGCCCCCATGCAATGCCCGAACAGACTCAACGGAGCCGCCGAAGCCCAGTCGCCCGCCTCGAAGAGCTCGAGCGCCAACTCACCGATGCCGCCGGGCGCCGGGTGGTCCCGCCGGTCGGCCCGCTGCGGGTACTGCACCACGAAGGCGTCAACACCGTTGGCCAACAGCGCTTTCGCCAGCGGCCGGTAGGCAGCAGCGGCACCGCCGGCATGGGGGAAGACCACCACCGAGCCGCGCCCGGTACCACCGGTGAACCGCTTCACCCAGGGCTCGAACTCCCGCGGCGGGGGCTGGGCGTCGAGCGCGGACAGCACGTCGACACTCGGCATGTCCGCGATCTCCAGGTACACCTCGGCCACCTGCTCGAGTCGGCTGCCGTCGGCCTCTCGCCCGACCAGCAACGCGGCCAGGGTGGCGACGGTCCGGGCCGCGAAGACGTCGGCGACCATCAGGCCCGGCGAATCGAGCCACTGCCGGATACCGGCGACGGCCTGCGTCGCGAGCACGGAATCGCCACCGAGGGAAAAGAAGTCGTCGTGCACGCCCACCGCGTCGGCGTCGCGGTTGAGCAACCCGGCCACGATGTGGCACAGCGCCCGTTCCAGCCGCGTCGGGGGCGCCTCGGAGGGCGCCCCGTGGGACCGCTCGGCCACCGCTGTGACGAGCCGGCCGGCGACGGCGCCCCGGTCGATCTTGCCGCCGTCGGTGAAGGGGATGCGGTCCACTACCGACACGTGCGCCGGAATCATTTGCGCGGGAACGAGATCGGCGAGGTAGTCGCGAATTCGCCGGGCGGGCAGCGCGGAGCCATCGGGGCAGACCTGCGCGGCCAGCACCTCGGCACCGCCGGGAGCGGGCACCAGGGCGGCCACGGCCGCGCGCACCCCCGGCACCCGGCGCAGCGCGGCCTCGATCTCGCCGAGCTCGACGCGATACCCGCCGACCTTGATCCGGTGATCGGCGCGGCCGATGAACTCGAGGGTGCCGTCCGGCCGGTAGCGGGCCAGATCGCCCGTGCGATACCAGGTCCGGCCCTCGTGGGCGACGAAGCGCTCGGCGGTCAGTTCGGGGCGCCCGCGGTAGCCACGGGCGATGCCGCGGCCGGACACCCAGAGCTCGCCGGGCACCCAGTCGGGGCAGTCGGCGCCGCCCTCGCCGACCACCCGGCAGGCGATGTTGGGAAACGGCTTGCCGTAGGGCACCGCCGTCCAGCCGTCCGGCGGGTCCCCGTCGACTTCGAAAATGGTTGCGTGGACGGCGGTTTCGGTGGCGCCGCCCAGCCCGGCGAACCGCACGCCGGGCGCCATTGCGCGCAACCGGCGGGCCAGTCCGGGGCGCACCCAGTCGCCGCCGGTGGGAACTACCCGCAGCGACGACAGCCTGCCCCGACCGACCTCGACCAACATCTCCAGCCAGCCCGGCAGGAAGTTCAGCACGGTGACCCGGTGGGTGTCGATCAGCCGGGCCCAGGCGTCGGGATCGCGGCGCTGCGCCTCGTCGACCATGACGATCGCCCCGCCGGCGCGCAACGTGGCGAAGACGTCGAGCACCGACATGTCGCATTCCAGCGTCGACAGGGCCAGGCACCGATCGGCGGCGCCGATGCCGAAGTGCCGCGTGATGAATTCGATTGTGTTCATGGCGCCGTCGTGCGTCATCTCGACGCCCTTGGGCTCGCCCGTCGACCCGGAGGTGAACAGCACGTAGGCGAGCCCGGCGGGATCCGTTCGCGCGGGCGAAATGCCGGACGGCGCATCCCGAGGCACATCGGCAATCACCAACGCGGGCACCGGCAACACGAGCGGCTGCCCGCCGCACACCAGCGCCACGCTCACCCCACCGGTTTTCAGGATGCGCTCCGCGCGGTCGCGTGGCTGGTCGACGCCGATCGGCAGATAGACGGCACCGGCGGCCAGGATGCCCAGCAGCGCGGGCAACTGTTCGGCCGTCTTCGGGCCCATCACCGCGACGGTGTCGCCGGCGCCGATCCCGGCCGCCCGCAAGGCCGCCGCCACCGCCAGCGCCCGATCGCGCAGCTGCGCATAGGTGAGGTCACCCGAACTGGCGAAGACCGCGGGCGCGTCGGGTTGCCGCTCGGCCCGGCGGAAGAATCCGTCGTGCAGCGCCTCGCCGCTCGGCGCGGCGGCGCGGCCGTTGACCGCCTCACGCACCGCGCGCTGCGCCTCCGGCAGCGCCGGTGGGCCGGCCGCGTCCCAGGCGTCATCGGTGGCGGCCAGCCGGAGCAGTTCGTCGATGTGGTGGGCGAACATGGCGTCGATGACGCCGGGCGCGAAGACGCCGTCGCGCACGTCCCAGTTCACCAGCACGCCACCGTCGAACTCGGTGACCTGTGCATCGAGCAGCACCTGGGGGCCCTGGGAAATGATCCATCCCGGCGTGCCGAATTGCGTTGTGACGTCGGCACAGAACAGTTCCCCAAAGCCGAGCGCGCTGGTGAAGACCACGGGCGCCAAGACCTGGGTGCCGCGATGGCGGCTGAGGTCGCGCAGCACCGACAGACCGGGGTAGGCGGAATGGGCGGCGGCGGTCCGCATGGCGTCCTGCACGGCGTGCGCCCGCGCCGCCGGGGTGCCTTTGCCGGTGAGGTCGATCTCGAGCAGCAGGGAGGAGGTGAAGTCGCCGACCAACAGGTCGACGTCGGGGTGCAGGGCCCTCCGCCCGAACAGCGGGACGTTGAGCAGGAATCGCGCGGTGGACCAGCGGGCCAGCGCGTCGGCGAAGGCCGCGGCCAGCGTCATCGCCGGGGTGACGCCGCGGGCCCGGGCGTGCCCGAACAGCGCGTCGCGGGTCGCCGGGTCCAGCCAGTGCCAGCGCCGGGTGCTGGTGCGCGAGCCTCGGCCGCCGATCGACGGCGGCGCCGGCGGGTCCGGCAGCTGCGGGATGCGCCGCGCCCACCAGTCCCGGTCGGCGTCGTGGGCCGGTCGCGGTTGCGCGTCGTGCCGGGCGGTCGCCTCGCGGTATTCCCGGTAGGTGTAACCCAATTCGGGTAGGTCGCGGCCGGTATAGAGGGCGGCCAGGTCGGCCATCAGAGTGCGGTAGCTCATCGCGTCGGCGGCTTGCATGTCCAGATCGACGTGCAGCCGGGAGCGATCGCCGGGCAGCAGCGTCAGCGTCAGCTCGAACACTGCGCCGTCGAGCTGTTGGTGCGATTTGGCGGCGCGGAGGGCCGCCAGCCGCGGCTCACGAAGGTCGGCCCCGTCACCGCGGAGGTCGACCACCGCGACGGGGAAGTCGCCGCATTCGCCTGTCGCGACGCGCTGCGTGCCGTCGGGCAGGAACCGCACCCGCAGCATGGGGTGGCGACGCGCCAACCGGGTGGCCGCCGCGCGCAGGCGGTCCGGGTCGACCGGGCCGCCGTCGAACTCCACGTAAAGGTGGCCGGCCACCCCGCCGAACTGCTGGTGGTCCTGGCGCCCGACCCACATCGCGTGCTGCATGGGCGCAAGCGGAAACGGGTCGCCGGGGTGCACGGCCGCGCCGACGGTCGAGGCGGGATGTTCGGCGGTCGGCGCCGGCGCGGCGGCGGTGACCAGCGCGGACCAGGCCTCGATCGTGGGGGCGGCGGCCAGGGTGGCGAAGTCGACGCCGATGCCGTCCCGGCGCCAGCGACCGGCCAGCGTCATCATCCGGATGGAGTCGAGGCCCTGCCCGATGAGGTTGCCAGCTGGGTCGATGGTGTCGGCGCGGACGCCGAGCAGCTCGGCCACCTCCGCACGGATGTCCTCCGAGCACGCCGGGGCACGCACCACGAAACCCTCCCTGAATTAGCACAGGCTGCCCTAAGTTGTTTAGTTACCCTATCCTCGATACCTGCGCCGCCGCTACCACCCCCCGAACCAAGGAGTCCGATGGCCCCGAACACGCCGCGGCGCCCGGGCCCCGAGGGATTCGTGCCGTTCCCGGCCGATCGGGCCGCGTCCTACCGGGCGGCCGGCTATTGGGCGGGACGGACGCTGGACGCGCTGCTGACCGACGCGGCGCTGCGCGGGCCCGGCCGCCTCGCGGTCGTCGACGCCCCGGCGGATGGCGGTTTGAGCTACGCCGAACTCGACGCGCGGGCCGACCGCGCGGCGGCCGGGCTGGGGCGGCTGGGCATCGCGCCCGGCGACCGGGTGCTGTTGCAGCTGCCGAACGGCTGTTCGTTCGCGGTGGCGCTGTTCGGGCTGCTGCGGGGCGGGGCGATCCCGGTGATGTGTCTCCCCGGCCACCGGGCCGCCGAATTGGCCCACTTCGCCGCGGTCAGCGAGGCGACGGGTCTCATAATCCCGGACGCCGCAAGCGGTTTCGACTACCGGACGATGGCGCGCGGCCTGGTCGACGATCATCCGGCGCTGCAGCACGTCATCATCGACGGCGACCCCGGGGCATTCACGCCGTGGACGCAGCTGTGCGAAGAAAACGCCGGCCGGCCCCCAGTGCCGCCGGCCGATCCGGAAACGCCTGCCCTGCTGCTGGTTTCGGGCGGCACCACCGGCACCCCCAAGCTGATCCCCCGCACCCACGACGACTACCTCTTCAACGCGAGCGCCAGCGCCGAGGTCTGCGGGCTGGGCGCCGACGACGTGTACCTGGCAGTGCTGCCTGCGGGCCACAACTTTCCGCTGGCGTGCCCCGGTCTGCTCGGCGCCATGGCGGTGGGCGCCACGACCGTGTTCGGCGCCGATCCCAGCCCGGAGGCCGCCTTCGCCGCGGTCGCGCGCCACGGCGTCACGGTCACGGCTCTGGTGCCGGCGCTGGCCAAGCTGTGGGCGCAGGCGTGTGACTGGGAGCCGGTAACGCCGAAGTCGTTGCGGCTCTTGCAGGTTGGCGGGGCGCGACTGGAGCCGGCGGACGCCCGCCTGGTGCGCGCCGCGCTGACCCCGGGCCTGCAGCAGGTGTTCGGGATGGCGGAGGGACTGCTGAACTACACCCGGCTCGACGACCCGCCGGAAGTCATTGAGAACACCCAGGGGCGGCCGCTGTGCGCCGCCGACGAACTGCGCATCGTCGACGCCGCGGGCGAGCCGGTGGCGCCCGGCGAAGAGGGCGAGCTGCTGGTGCGCGGACCGTACACGCTCAACGGCTATTTCCGCGCCGAGCGCGACAACGAGCGCTGCTTCGGTCCCGACGGCTTCTACCGCAGCGGCGACCTCGTCCGCCGCAGGGACGACGGCTACCTGGTGGTCACCGGCCGGGTCAAGGACGTCATCTGCCGCGGCGGTGAAACCGTCGCGGCGGCGGAGCTCGAAGAGCATATGCTGAGCCATTCCGCGATCCGTTCGGCGGCGGCGGTTGGCCTGCCGGATCCCTACCTCGGCGAAAGGATCTGCGCGGCAGTTGTTTTCGCCGGAGCACCGGTTACCCTCGCGGAGCTGAACGCGCACCTCGACGAGCGCGGCGCGGCCGCCCACGCCCGGCCCGACGTGCTGGTCGCGATGGCGGCGCTGCCCGTCACGCCGATCGGCAAGATCGACAAACAGGCGATCGCCCGTCGGCTGGGCGGGTCATAACGGCGTGAATTCAGCGCTGCACACGCAGGGCGAGGTAATACCGGTGCCGTCGGGTGTGGTCGACGGTGTAGCTCAACGCCTTCGCGGCGGCGTCGTGGTCGGAATCCAACCAACGCTCGGTGTGCTGGCGTTCGAACTCGGCCCAGGACGCCACGGTGAAGCGCTCGAGGACCGTGTCAGGACTTTGGGCGCTGCGATACAGCCGCCAACTGTGGCCGCCCGTTCGCAGGCGCGACCGCCTGACCGCGCTCATCGCCTTCACGAAATCGTCGAGGTTCTCAGGCCGCACCCGATAGTTGACGGTCACCAGCACCGGCCCATCGCTGGGCCGCGGCTCGAACACGAGCATCGGGGACGCCCAGCACGTGGAAATGTCGCGACTCAGCAGCCCGGTTGCCGCCCGTAGCGGAAGCACGGCGACACTGAGGGCGGCAACGCCCAGCAGCACCGCCGAGCACGTCAGTGCGATCTCCAGCCCCTCCCGCGTGGCGACGACACCCCAGAAGTACGAGCCGATCGCCATAGAACCCGTGAAGACCAGCAGATACACCGACAACCCGCGGGCCCGGACCCATTGCGGCAAGTGGAGCTGCGCCGCCGCGTTCAACGTTGACAACGTGATCAGCCAGAACATCCCCGCCAACACCAAAACGGGCATCGCCGCCGCGAACGGCAGCCACGCCACCGCCGCCGGGGCAAGACCGTAGACCGCGGCACACACCGCCAAAAGCATGTTGGCCGACACCTTACGGCGCAGCGGTGTCGCGACCGCGACGGCGAGCGTCGCGCCAAGGCCGATGGCCCCCAGGGTCAGACCGTAGCCGCCGGCTCCCAGGTGCCATCGGTGGTGAGCGGCCACGGGCAACAGAGCCAAAAGGGCCGAGGCGGGAAACAGGAAAAGGGCCGCGCGCAACAAGATCCTGAGAAAGATCGGGCTGTGCACCACGTATTGCAATCCGGTGCCGATCGCCTGGTCGATGCGTTCTCGCTCGATCGGCGCGATTTGCTTGGGCCGTTTCCAGCCCCGCAGGACGACGATGATGCCGGTAAACGATATTGCGTTTATCACGAAGACGGCCGCGGGGCCGGCCAGCGCCACGGCGATGCCGCCGATCGCGGGTCCAATCGCCTGGCCGACGTTCACCGAGACGCTGGACAGGGTGGCGGCGGCCGGTATCTGCTCGCGCGGGACGACCTCCGGCTGAATCGCCTGCCAGGCCGGTGCGGTGAGCGCGGAGGCGCAGCCGATGGCCACGGTGAACAGCAACAGCGACGTCGGTCTGAGGTGACCGGCGTAGGTCAGCGCCGCCAGGGCCAGCGCCACCACAACCGCGTACGACTGCAGAACGATCAACAGCCGCCGCCGGTCGAACAGGTCGGCGAGCACTCCGGCGAACAAACCGAGCAGCAGCGTCGGGCCGAGGCTGGCCGTCTGGACCAGTGACACGACGGCGGCACTGGCGTGGTCCTCGATCAAGAACCATTGGGCCGCCACGTTTTGCATCCACGTCCCGATATTGGAGACGAACTGCGCGATGAACAGGTTGCGGTACAGCGCATTGCGCAACGGTGTGGGCGCCGGTTGCCCGCCGTCGGCACGCTCCTGGACCTGGGTCACCGTCGGACCGATTGACGACGGCCCGTCGCTTCACGCGCAGCGCCTTTCGCGTCGTGCACGGGTGAGAAGTCTAGACACGCATCCGGCCGGTGCACCACCCGACGTGCGGCTAGAAGCTCAGCCCGGAGAACATCACCCGGCCCGGGTCGTACTTCTGCCGCACGGCGCTCAGCCGGGACAGATTCGGGCCGAAGTAGCGCGACGGCGGCTGGTTCGCCTCGATGTAGTTCACATAGCCGCCAACCGAATACGGTTGCACCGCTTGGTGTGCGGTGTTGAGCCAGTTGGTTGCCGCCGCCGGGTCACCGGTTTCGACGTACCACTGAACCAGCGAGGACTGCCGGCGCCAGGGGAAGGCCGTGGCCCCGGGCGCCACGGTCGCCAGCGCCCCGTCGAGGGCGTGCATGATCGCCAGCATGCGGCCCGCGCCGCGGGGGAAGGCATCGACCGCGGAGGCGATCCCCTGGGCCGCGGCCTGGGTGAGCGTGGTGAAGACGTCGGATCCGCCGACATACCCGAGCGGCGCCGGGTTGAGGTTCCCGACGGCCAGGTACCGCACCAGGTCCAGGTAGTTGAACGTGTGGTTGTCGGTCCCGGTCGGTTGCATCCCGACGGCCGACGCGATCGCGCTCGCCACGCTCCCACCCGACCCGGCCGGGCAGGTCGCCATGATCCGGCAGTGCGTGCCCATCGCGTCGACGGTGGCGTCGGCCAGTGCCCAGCTGTTGCGGTCGGCCGTGCGCAGCCAGCTCTGCCAGCCGAGCAAGACCTGCGCGAACGACTGCGGCGGGAAATTGACGTTCACGACGTCGACATCGGCGGTGGGGAACGTGGCGAAGGTCAGCGAGGTTGTCACGCCGAAATTGCCGCCGCCGCCGCCGCGCAGCGCCCAGAACAGGTCGGGATTGCTGGCGGCCGACGCGGTGACCGCCTGGCCGCCGGGCAGCACCACCGACGCCGACGTCAACTGGTCACACAGCAGGCCCGCGTGCCGGGATTGGGCGCCCAGCCCGCCGCCCAGGGCATGTCCCGCGGCGCCGACCGACGGGCACGTGCCCGTCGGGATGCCCCGGCCGGCCGCGGCCAGCGCCTGGTGCATCGCGTACAGACTGGTCGCGGGGGTCACCGTGACCTGCCCGGTGGCGGCGTCGTAATTGATTTCGCCGGGCAGCTGACGCAGGTCGAACACCATGGCGCCGTTGGCCGTGGACGCGCCGATGTAGGAATGGCCGCCGCTGCGCGGAGCGACCTTGAGGTTGTTGGCAGCGGCGAACGCCATCGCCTTTTGCACGTCCGCCGCCGATGTCGGGGTGACGATCGCCGCCGGCGCGGAGCCGTTGTAGTTGGTGTTGAAAACCTGCTTGGCCGGGCCGAATTGGGGGCTGGCCGGCAGTAGCACCTTCCCGCCGAGGGCCGTGGACAGGCCGTCCCAGCCGGACGCGGCCGGAGCGGCGGTGGCCCGGACGGAGCCGACTCGGCCCGATCCGAAAACGGCGCCCGCGGCCAACACCCCGGCGGCGCCCCGCAGGAACGCCTGGCGGGAGATCTCACGCGCCATCGTCGGGCTCCCGCGATTGCGTCATGCCCCGGATTGTCGGCCACGAAATGCGCGGTGGCGCACGACGTGTCGCGGGGTGGCCGAAACGTGTTCGAACCGTTACCCCGCCTGGCTCAACTGCGGCACGCGACACTCAGTCGTCCGAAACTGACATTGACTAATGTCACCATTTGCGATTGACTACGTTGCATGACGGACGGCGTTCCGGCGGCGGCAGGCTGATGATGCTCGGCCCGCTGGACAAGCTGCTGAAAAGGTCGAACACGACCAGCCACGGCGCGTCGGCGGTGGTGACCGGCGCCGGTAGCGGCATCGGAGCGGCGTTTGCTGTTGAACTCGGCCGCCGCGGCTGCGCGGTGGTCTGCGGCGACATCGACGAAGCCGCCGCCCGACGGATCGCCGCCGCGATCACCGAACGGGGCGCAAAGGCCACCGCGATCCGTTGCGACGTCTCGAGATTCGACGACGTAAGCGCGCTGGCCGAGCAGTCACAGGACTGGTTCACGGCGCCGCCCACGTTGGTCATCAACAACGCCGGCGTCGCTACCGGCGGCATGCCCATCGGCGAAGCGCCACTGGACGATTGGGTTTGGACCCTGGGCGTCGACCTGTGGGGCCCCATTCACGGCTGCCACGTGTTCACCCCGATCCTGCGTGACGCGGGCCCGTCGCACGCGCCGAGGGGCATCATCAACGTCGCTTCCGGCGCGGCGTTCAGTTCGCTTCCCGGCATGGCCGCGTACAACGTCAGCAAGTCCGGCGTGCTCTCGCTATCGGAAACCCTCGCGGCCGAATTATCCGGCAGCGGGGTCAAAGTCACCGTGCTCTGCCCGAGCTTCGTCAAGACGAACATCGTCGAATCCGGCCATATCAGCGAGGAGGCCCGGGAAAGGGCGGCCAAGTTGATGCGCTGGACGGGATTCTCCGCCGAAAAGGTCGCGCGGCTGTGCCTGGACGCACACGATCGCGGCGAGCTCTACTGCATGCCGCAGCTCGACGCCAAGGTCATTTGGAGCGCCAAACGGCTGGCACCGCAGGCATACACGCGTGCGACCGGCCTGATATCGCGGGTGGCGGCCAACCTCTGATTCCCGTAACGCCGTAACACGCGTTGAACCGGCTGAGCGGAAGGAGCGCTTGATGGCCATCGACATGGAATCGATGCTCGCCAAGATCAAGGATCGTCAGTGGGCCCTCGCCGACATCGATTGGGACGCGCCGGGTGCCGAGAGCATTCGCCCCGAGTTCCGGCCGAAACTCAAGGCGTTCATGGCCGACCTGTGCTGGATCGAAAACGTGGGAGCCCGCGGCTTTGCCGCGCTGGCCAAAAAGGCGCCCAACCCGACGGTGGCGGAGATCTATCGGTATTTCCACGCCGAGGAACAACGCCACGCCAACGCCGAGATGGCGCTGATGAAGCGCTGGGGCATGCTCGATGACGACGAAGTCCCCAGGCCGAACGTCAACATCCGGTTGGCGATCGAGTGGCTGGACACCTACGCCGACGACATGCCGCTGTCGGTGCTGGGCACCGTCATCCCGATGCTGGAGGTCGCCCTCGACGGCGCGCTGCTGAAGTTCCTGCTGGACACCGTGGAAGACCCGGTGTGCCACCAGGTGTTCGAGAAGATCAACAATGACGAATCACGGCACATCGCGGTCGATTTCGAGGTGCTCGACATGATCGGCTACGCCAACGCGCGTCGCCTGGCCATCGAATTCGTCGGCACCGTCGCCTCGCCGGGTGTCATCATCGGGACGCTCATGTACATCCCGCTGCTCAATCGGGTGCGCAATGAGCTGGCCGGGATGGGCATGGAGCCCGAGCGACTCTACAACGCGGTCAAGCGTTTCAGGCAACTCGGCGAGCGGGGAGAGTGGACCTGGCGGGTGCCCGCGTATCAACTGCTCAAACGACACGCCGCCATGGTGGTCAACCCCGATCACCCCTATCACCTGCTGGCCAACTCCATGGTGTGGCTGTCGGATCGGTACCCCAAACCACTGCTGCGACCGGTGCCCAGCTGGTTCAGGGAACTCACCTACAAACCCGCAGCATGACCATGGCAGGCGACCACACGTATGCGGCGCTGATCGTCGGAGCGGGCTTCACCGGGCTCGGCGCGGCAATCCGCCTGGGCGACGCCGGGGTCGACGACATCGTGCTGCTGGAGCGCGCGGACCGGCTCGGTGGAACCTGGCGCGACACCACGTATCCGGGCGCCAGCTGCGACGTCCCTTCCTTGCTGTACTCATACTCATTCGTCAAGAACCCGGCCTGGTCGCGAACGTACTCGCCGGCCCCGGAGATCTGCGGTCATCTCGAGGACATGGCGACCCGGTTCGGCGTCCGCCGTCACATCAGGTTCAGCCACGAAGTCAGCGAGTTGACCTTCAACGCGGTCGCCGGCGTCTGGACGGCAAAAACGATGAATGGCAAGAACTTCCGCGCCCGCACCGTGGTGCTGGCTTCCGGTCCGCTGTCCGACGTCACCTTCCCCGACCTCCGGGGCTTGGACAGCTACGGCGGACACACGATCCACAGCGCACGCTGGGACCACGACTACGACTTCACCGGCAAGCGGGTCGCCGTCATCGGCACCGGCGCCAGCGCCATCCAGATCGTCCCCCAATTGGTGAAGCGGGCCGAGTTCGTCAAGGTCTTCCAGCGCACCCCATGCTGGGTGCTGCCGCGTCTGGATTTCGCTACCCCACCGGCCGTGCAAGCCCTGTTCGCGAAAGTTCCCGCCACCCAACAGCTTGCGCGGCAGGCGCTGTTCTGGGGCCACGAGGCCAGCGCCACGGCTTTGGTCTGGAACACCCCCCTGACGTCGCTGGTCGCCCGGCTGGGCCGGGCGCACCTGCGCCGACAGGTCAAAGACCCGTGGCTGCGCCGCCAGCTGACCCCGGACTTCGCCCCCGGCTGCAAACGCATGCTGATATCCAGCGATTACTACACCGCGCTACAGCGCGACAACTGCAAGCTGATCGACTGGCCGATCGCGACGCTCAGCCCGGTCGGCATTCGCACCAGCGACGGGATCGAACACCATCTCGACTGCATCGTTTTCGCCACCGGATACGACGTCCACCTGACCGGGCCGCCGTTTCCGGTCACCGGCATCGGCGGTCGGTCGCTGGCCACCGAATGGGCGGACGGCGCGCACGCGTACAAGAGCATCAACGCGCACGGATACCCGAACCTGTTCATCATGACCGGACCCAATTCCGGGCCCGGCCACAATTCCCTGCTCGTCTACATCGAGGGTCAGCTCGATTACGCGGTCCGAGGCATCACCACCATCCTCGACAATGACCTGCGCTATCTCGATGTGCGCGAAGATGTCCAGCGCCGCTACAACCAGCACATCCAGCGCCGGCTCACCAAGACGACCTGGATGTCGGGTTGCCGCAGTTGGTATCTCACCAAGGATGGGTACAACGGGTCCATGTACCCCGGGTTCGCGACGCAGTATCTTCGCCAGATGAGGGATTTCCGGTATGAGGACTACCAGGCGGTGGCGCACGACGCCCGGGCGCATGCGACGTCGTCCGCCTGACACCGCACTGACATGACACCGGACCGACCGTCGCGACCCGAACCCGGCACGATCGCCGGCGTGCTGCATAACGTGCGGCGCGCACCCCAGCGGGTTCGGCGCCAATCGCGCGAATACCGGCAGCTGATCGAGACCGCGGTGTCGCAGCTTTTCGACGCGGCGGTCCGCCACCCTCACGGCATTACGGCATCCGGTGAGTACCGGATCGAGGACCTGGCCAGGCTGGCCGGCACCACCACCCGCAACATCCGGGTCTACCGCGACCGCGGGTTGCTGCCTCCCCCGTTGCGCGTGGGCCGCATCGCCTTGTTCAACGACACCCACCTGACCCGGCTGCGACTGATCACGTCGATGCTCGACCGCGGATACAACATCGCGCACGTGCGAGAAATGCTGAGCGCGTGGGAGGAGGGCAAGGACCTCGGCGACGTGCTGGGTTTGGAGACGGCCATCGTCGGCGCCTGGACCACCGAAAAGCCGGAAACGATGCCGCTCGCCGACGCCAAGCGGCTCGTCGACGACCCGCGCGCATTCGATCGGTTGGTCGCGCTCCAGGTGATCCGCGTCGACGGTGCGCGGGCGACCGTCACCCGGCCGAAACTCATCGAGGCGTTCAACGAAATCCGTGGCTACGGAGTGCAATTGGACAAGCTGATCGACCTGCACGAGCACATCGTGCCCGAGATCGACAAGATCAGCGACATGCTGGTGCGCGCGGGAGCCGAACACGTCATGGACCGCATCAAGCCGGGGCAGGCGCTGCCCCCGGACGCCGAGATCGCCGAGCTGATCACCATGCTGGTGCGGTTCCGCACCCAAGCCGTGGCAACGGTCACCGCCACCCTGGCGTCGTCGATCGAATCGAACATCGAGTCACTCGTGAGCCGCATACTCGCCGACTACCTCGAGCAGTCCGGCGAAAGCGAGCACCATCTGCGACAGGTGAAGTGAGCGAGCCTACCTTCCGCTGAGCGTAAGCGTGCCTTCGGTTTTGAGCACCCTGCTGGCGGTGATCCGCTCGGCCTTGCGGGCCTCCCGTTCGAGGTAGCGCTGCTTGGATTCGTCGAATTTGTCGCCGGCCATTTCGAGTTCCTTGATCAGCACGCCGAGGTCGTCGCGCATTTGGGCGGCCTCGCCGGTGAAGTCCTCGCGTTCGAAGATGCGCCACTTCTTCAGCACCGGCATCACGACCTCGTCGAGATGGATGCGCGGGTCATAGACGCCGCCGACCGCGATGATCACGGCCTTGCGCCGAAACTCCGGCACCGTGAAGCCGGGCATCTTGAAGTTGCGCAGGATGCGGTGCACCGATTTCATCGCCTGGTTGGGCGCGATGTCGAGGCCGGCGGCGCTGACGTCCCGGTAGAAGATCATGTGCAGGTTCTCGTCGTGCGAGACCCTCGCCATCAACTGTTCCGCAATGCTGTCGTCGGCGGCCTTGCCGGTGTTGCGGTGCGCGACGCGGGTGGCCAGCTCCTGAAACGACACGTACATGACCGAGTCGAACAGGCTGTCAGCGAACATGTCACCCTGGTGGTTCTGACCCGGGCTGAACCCTCGCGTCATTTGCTCCATCCGCAGCTTCTCCAGCTCGACCGGGTCGACCGCCCGGGTGACCACCAGGTAGTCACGCAGCGCCGTGCTGTGCCTGTTCTCCTCGGCGGTCCACCGGTTCACCCACTGGCCCCACGGGCCGTCCATGGTGAAGTTCATCGCGATCTCGCGGTGGTACGACGGCAAGTTGTCCTCGGTCAGCAGGTTTTGCACCATCGCAACTTGTGCCACATCCGACAGCCGGCTCTGTCCGGGCTCCCAATCCTGGCCGTCGAGGGCGTAGAAGTTCTTGCCGTCCGACCATGGGATGTAGTCGTGCGGGTTCCATTCCTTGAACAGTGAGAGATGGCGGTTGAGCAATTGCTCGACCACCGGCTCGAGTTCGCGAAGTAGCTGCAGGTTCGTCAAGCCCTCTGACACGTGGTCCTCCCAGTTATGTGTGTCGATGAGTACCTGTTTCAGGCAGTTACATCAAGATGACACGCCGGGAACCGGTCGACTAGGGCCAAAAGTCCCTACGGGCGCTACTGCCGCGCGATCAGGTACGGCGCGAGGGTGGACAGCTTTTCGCAGGTCTCCTCGAATTCGCGCTCGGGTTCGGACTCTTCGATGATCCCGGCGCCGGCCCGCAACCACGTCTTCCCGTCGCATTCGTAGGCCGCCCGCAGCGTCAGCGCCGCGTCCAGCCCGCCGTCCGCCGATACCATCACGACCGCGCCGGAATACGGCCCGCGCGGGCCGTCGTCGAGGCGCAGGATGGCCGCGACGGCGGCCGCCTTCGGGATGCCCGACGCCGTGACCGCCGGAAAAAGCGCCTCCAGCACGTCCATCCGGTCGCTCGACGCGTCCAGCCGCGCGCTGACCGTGGAACCCAGGTGCTGCACGCTCCCCCGCTCCCGCACCGTCATGAAGTCGGTGACCACCGCGGTTCCCGGTTCGGCGATCTCGATCATCTCCTGCAACGAGCTGCGCACCGAAATGGCGTGCTCGACAATCTCTTTGGAGTTCGATTCCAGGTCGTCGCGAGCCTGGCGATCGCGCGCCGCGCCGCGGCCGAGCGCGCGCGTGCCGGCCAGCGGCTCGGTCACCACGGCGCCATCGCGGTCGACGGCCGCGACAAGTTCGGGGCTGTAGCCGACGGCGCGAATCCCGCCGAGCCGCAACAAGAATGACCGCACCGGGGTGTTGTGCCGCCGGCCCAGGCGGTAGGTGGACGGGAAGTCAAGCGCGAAAGGGACTTCCACGCAACGGGACAGGATCACCTTGCGGTAGTCGCCCCGGGCGATCTCGCGGACAGCCGCGGCCACCCGATCGCGGTAGCCGGACGGGTCGGCGGTCACATCGACCGCGCGGGGGTGGGGTACGCCGCCCAGACCGTCGCCCAACAATCCGTGCACGGCCTCGATCTGGCCGGCTTCGGCGCCGTAAAGGCAAACTTCCTCCGCGGTCACCACGATGCGGGTGCGGGGCCAGAACACCCGCGCCAACGGCGTTCGCGGCGCCAGCGGCTCCTGCAGCCCGTGGCGGTGGAGGCCGAATTCGAAGGTGACCCAGCCGAAGAGCAGGTCGGTTTCGAGCAGCAGCCGGTCGATGGCTTCGCCCAGGACCGAGCCGGGGCGCCCGGACCATTGCTGGCGCCGGGTGGCGCCGTCGCGGATCACCCGGAGTTCGTCGCTGTCCAGCTCGACCATCGCCCGCACACCGCTGGCCAGCACCCATTGCCCGTCGCGCTCGTAGAGCAGGTACTCCTCGCCGAACCGCTCGGGCAGCGCGGCGGCCAGCTCGGCCGCCAGGTCGGCGGGGTGCACGTCGGGGGGCACGGGAATCGGCGGTGACGCGGAGCCGGCGGAACTCGTCTCGACGCTGACCTCGGTCACGGTTAGTAAATGTAGCCTAACCTATCTAAATCCGCACAAGCCCTTCCTCAGGGGCGCCGGAAGCCACGGGGCGGCAGTCGCTTTCTCGGCGCCGGCTTCCTCGAGCGGATCCAGGGCACGCCGCTCCCTACAGCAAATCCCCAGAAAAGTCACAGAGGATTCACGTCAAGCGCCGCATACGCCCCTCGACCAGCGACGCTGTGACCACCGGCTTTGGGAAACTCAGCTATTGCAATAAGGCTGTGTAAAACTTTCGCACTTCGAGCTGTGTCCGAGTGGCGGACCCCTATCGGCGGGGCTAAATTTTGCACCGGTTTCGGGATGTCGTGGTTGCCCCGGTCGTGAACGGTGCTTCCCCCAATCACTGCTTCAAAAAGAGAGGCACCCATGCTGCAAGAGTTCTGGCATAACTTCACCCACAATCTGTTCAAGCCACTTCTGCTGTTCTTCTACTTCGGGTTCCTGATCCCCATCCTGAAGGTGCGCTTCGAGTTCCCGTACGTGATCTATCAGGGCCTGACGATGTACCTGCTGCTGGCCATCGGCTGGCACGGTGGCGAAGAACTCGCCAAGATCAACGCCTCCAGCATCGCGGTCATCGTCGGATTCATGGTGCTGGGCTTCCTGCTGAACTTCCTGATCGGGGCCATCGCCTACGTGCTGATGGGTTGGCTGACGTCCCTGAGAAAGGTCGACCGAGCAACGGTCGCGGGTTATTACGGATCGGACTCGGCCGGCACGTTCGCCACCTGCGTGGCCGTCCTGGCCGCCGTCGGCATCTCGTTCAACCCGTACATGCCCGTGATGCTGGCCGTCATGGAGATTCCCGGCTGCCTGGTGGCGCTCTACTTCGTGGCGCTGCTGCGCCACCGCAACATGGACGCGGCGGGCAACATGCCCGACGAGCCCGGCTACACGCCACCGGTCAAGGTCGGAATCGGCCCCGGCACGGCGGCAAAACCCCCGCACGGCCAGAGCCTGGAGGCCGAGCACGAGCGGGGAGTCGAGCAGGAGCTGGAGCTCGCGATGGAGAAGTTGGAGCATCCGAACTGGGAGCCCGACCAGAGCCCACCCATCGGCAAGGCCAAGAGGATGCCGATGTTCTCTCGTGAGCTCCTGCAGGAAGTGTTCCTCAACCCCGGACTGGTCCTTCTCTTCGGCGGCATCATGATCGGCCTCATCAGTGGGCTGCAGGGACAGAAGGTCGTGGCAGACGACGACAAGTTCTTCGTGCTGGCATTCCAGGGTGTGCTGTGCCTCTTCCTGCTCGAGATGGGCATGACGGCCTCGCGGAAACTGAGAGACCTTCGGTCGGCGGGTCCCGGTTTCATCTTCTTCGGTTTGCTGGCGCCGAATATCTTCGCGCCGCTCGGAATCCTGGTCGCCCACATCTACGCGTCCGCCACCCACGCCGATTTCAAGCCGGGCACCTATGTGCTGTTCGCCGTGCTCTGCGGGGCGGCGTCATACATCGCCGTTCCGGCGGTCCAGCGGCTGGCCATCCCCGAGGCGAGTCCAACCCTGCCCCTCGCCGCGTCACTGGGTTTGACGTTCTCGTACAACGTCACCATCGGGATCCCGCTGTATATCGAGATCAACCGCCTCGTCGCGCACTGGTTCTAGCGCCCGCGGCCCGCGGCCGATCACCGTGACGCGCGCGCCTCTTCACGGTGATCGGCCACAGCGATTCGGACTTCGCGACGGTGTCGGCGCGTGCGAACCACCGTTGTTAATTGTTCGTAAAGACGGGATGACTCCGTTGACTCGGGCCGCGTGAGTCCTCAATGTTCTATTGATGTTCTGGGACGCCCCGCGTCAGTTGCTGGTTCCCGCATCACCGGACTGAGTCGCACGGAGGCGCCAAAATGCTGCAGGAGTTCTGGCAGAACTTCACGCACAATCTTTTCAAGCCGTTGCTGCTCTTCTTCTATTTCGGGTTCCTGATCCCAATCCTCAAGGTGCGGTTTGAGTTCCCGTACGTGATCTATCAGGGCCTGACCATGTACCTGTTGGTGTCGATCGGCTGGCAGGGGGGCGAAGAGCTCGCCAAGGTCCAGCCGGCCGACATCGACAACATCGCCGGCTTCGCCGTCATGGGCTTCGTCCTGAACTTCGTGATCGGATGCTTGGCCTATGTGCTGCTGAAGTACATGACCACCATGCGGCGAGTCGACCGAGCGACGGTCGCCGGGTACTACGGGTCGGACTCGGCGGGAACCTTCGCAACCTGCGTGGCCGTCCTGACGGGTGTGGGCATGGCCTTCAACGCCTACATGCCCGTCTTGCTGGCCGTCATGGAGATTCCCGGCTGCCTGGTGGCCCTTTACCTGGTGGTGCGGCTGCGCCATCGAGGTCTGACCGAAGCGGGCTACATGCCGGGCGAGCCCGGCTACATCCCGCCGGTCAAGGTCGCGGGCGGTCCCGGCACCGCTACCCTCCCCCGGCACGGCCGGAGTCTCGAGAGCGAGCACGAACGCGGCGTCGAGCAGGAGCTCGAATTCTCGATGGAGAAGCTGGAACATCCGGACTGGGAGCCCGACCAAATCCCACCCCGCGGGAGGGCCAAGAGAATGCCCGTGTTCTCCCGCGAGATTTTTCAGGAAGTGTTCCTCAACCCCGGGCTCATTCTCCTGATCGGCGGCATCGTCATCGGCTTCATCAGTGCGCTGCAGGGGCAGAAGGTCGTTCACGACCAGAACGAGCTCTTCGTTGCGGCGTTTCAGGGTGTGCTCTGCCTGTTCTTGCTGGAGATGGGCATGACGGCGTCGCGAAAGTTGCACGACCTCAAGCTCGCCGGGCGCGGCTTCGTCCTCTTCGGTCTGCTGGCGCCCAATGTGTTTGCGGCGCTCGGGATCCTGGCCGCCTACACCTACGCGGACCTGACCCACACCCACTTCCAGCCGGGCACCTACGTGCTGTTCGCGGTGCTGTGCGGCGCGGCGTCCTACATCACGGTCCCGGCGGTGCAGCGGCTGGCGATCCCCGAGGCCAGCCCGACGCTTCCGCTGGCCGCAGCACTGGGTTTGACCTTCTCCTATCAAGTCACCATCGGGATCCCGCTCTACATCGAGTTCAATCGCGTAGCCGCGCACTGGTTCCCGGGCGTTTAACGCCTACCCCAACAGCGTGCGCACCACCCCGTCGGCCAGCAGCCGGCCACGCGGGGTGAGCACCAGCCGCTCACCGTCGGACACCAGCAACCCGTCGGCCACCACGGTGTCGGCGCGTTGACGTTCGGCGGCTCCCAGCCGGTCCAACGGAAGCCCTTGTCGCAGACGGGTTTTCAATAAGACTTCCTCGGTGTGCATCGCGTCGCTGTCCAGTTGCTCGAAACCCGAAACCGGAAGCGTGCCGCCGGCCAGCATCTCGGCATAGGCGTTGGGGTGCTTGACGTTCCACCAGCGCGTCGCCCCGACGTAGCCGTGGGCGCCCGGCCCCGCGCCCCACCACTGGCCGCCGTTCCAGTAGCCGAGGTTGTGCCGGCACTCACCGCCCGGCCGGCACCAGTTGGACACCTCGTACCAGCCCATCCCGGCCGCGGACAGCCGCGCGTCGACCAGCTCGTAGCGGTGCGCCAGCACGTCGTCGTCGGGAGCTGCCAGCTCCCCGCGCCGAACCCGCCGGGCCAGCGCGGTGCCCTCCTCCACCACCAGGGCATACGCCGACACATGGTCGACGCCGGTGTCGACCGCGGTGTCGACGGAGCGCAGCAGGTCGTCGTCGGACTCCCCCGGCGTGCCGTAGATCAGATCGAGGCTGACGTGTTCGAAGCCCTCGGCCAACGCCTCGCGGGCCGCGGCCGCCGACCGGTTCGGCGTGTGTATCCGGTCGAGGACCCCGAGCACGCGCGGCGACACCGACTGCATGCCCAGCGACACCCGGGTATAGCCGGCGGCGCGGGTCGCCGCGAAGAAGTCCGGCCAGGCCGATTCGGGATTGGCCTCGGTGGTGATTTCGGCGTCGGGCGCCAGGGCGAACTGGTCGCGCACCATGCCCAGCAGCCTGGCCAGGCGCTCGCCACCGAGCAGCGACGGCGTCCCTCCCCCGACGAACACCGTGCTCACGGTCGGTCCGTCCAACCGGGCGGCCGCCAACTCCAGTTCGGTCCCCAGCGCGTTCAGCCAGGCGTCCGGGTTGACGCCGCCGAGTTCGGCCGGGGTGTAGGTGTTGAAGTCGCAGTATCCGCAACGTATGAAGCAGAACGGGACGTGGATATAGAGCCCGAACGGCTGCCCGGGACTCGGCTGCAGGGCGGGCAGGTCGCCCGGGGCCTCGCGAAGTGGCATGCCAAATCCTCCCATGGCGGCCGGCTCGGGCCGTGCGACGTCCCCGTCGGCGAGCGCATCGACGCAGGTAACGCGGTCCAAGCGAGCCCTGGATCGAGTCGAGCCGTTTTCTCAGGCGATTGTTGGCTCCGTTTGCCCGACCATCCAGGGTCGCTGCCTAGTTTGGGTCAACGTGAGGAAAAATATGACCTGATCGCAACCCCCGTCGCGGTCCATGGCAGAATGGCAGCCGTGACCGCCAACCGCAGCTTGCACATCGCCCTCGTGGCGCGGCGGCACATCGATCTCAAGCGCGTCTGCAGCTGTTGCTGTCTGTCTTGATCTCGTAGACCCGCCCTCCTGTACTTCCAGCTGGCTGCCGGATCTGCGCCGCCGAAATAAACCGGTGAATTGCGCTGTCTTACGCCTTGACATCCGTGAAGGAGAACCCCGGAATGACAACAGCCCCTCCCGCAAAGTCTCGCAACGAGGGCCAGTGGGCGCTGGGAAATCGCGAGGCGCTCAACCCCAACGAAGAGATGAAGCAGGCCGGCGCCCCGCTCGAGGTCCGGGACCGTATCGAAAACGTCTATGCCCAGGGCGGATTCGACAGCATCGACAAGAGCGACCTGCGTGGCCGCTTCCGGTGGTGGGGCCTGTACACCCAGCGCGAACAGGGTTACGACGGGTCGTTCACCGGCGACGAGAACGCCGATTTGCTCGAAGCCAAGTACTTCATGATGCGCGTGCGCTGCGACGGCGGCGCGCTGTCGACCGCCGCGCTGCGCACGTTGGGCGCGATTTCAACCGAATTCGGCCGGGACACCGCCGACATCTCCGACCGGCAGAACGTGCAGATGCACTGGATCGAGGTGGAGAACGTCCCAGAAATCTGGCGGCGACTGGACGAGGTCGGCCTGCAGACCGCCGAGGCCTGCGGCGACTGCCCGCGTGTGATCCTGGGCTCACCCCTGGCGGGCGAGTCCCTCGACGAGGTGATCGACCCCACCTGGGCGCTCGAGGAGATCGTGCGTCGCTACATCGGCAAGCCAGACTTTGCCGACCTGCCCCGCAAGTACAAGACCGCCATCTCGGGCCTGCAGGATGTGGCGCACGAGATCAACGACATCGCCTTTATCGGGGTCGACCATCCCGAGCACGGTCCCGGGTTGGACCTCTGGGTGGGCGGCGGCCTGTCCACCAACCCGATGCTTGCCCAACGCGTCGGCGCCTGGGTGCCCCTGGACGAGGTGCCCGAGGTGTGGGCCGCGGTGACCTCGATCTTTCGCGACTACGGCTATCGGCGCCTGCGATCGAAGGCGCGGCTGAAGTTTCTGATCAAAGACTGGGGCATAGAAAAGTTCAGGGAAATTCTCGAACAGGAATACCTCAAGCGCCCGTTGATCGATGGGCCGGCCCCCGAGCCGGTCAAGCATCCGATCGATCACGTCGGGGTGCAGCGGCTGAAGAACGGGCTCAACGCCGTCGGGGTCGCCCCGATCGCCGGGCGGGTGTCCGGCACCATCCTGTCGACGGTGGCCGACCTGGCCGAGCAGGCCGGTTCAAACCGAATCCGGTTCACGCCCTACCAGAAGCTGATCATCCTCGACGTGCCCGACGACAGGCTCGAGGGCCTGATCACCGGTGTGGAGGCGCTCGGCCTACAGGCGCGCCCGTCGCAGTGGCGCCGAAACCTCATGGCCTGCACCGGGATCGAGTTCTGTAAGTTGTCTTTCGCCGAAACACGGGGCAGGGCACAGGAGTTGGTGCCCGAGCTGGAGCGCCGGCTCGACGACCTCAACTCCCGGCTGGACGTGCCGATCACGGTCAACATCAACGGCTGCCCCAACTCGTGTGCGCGAATTCAGGTCGCCGACATCGGGTTCAAGGGCCAGATGGTCGACGACGGTCACGGCGGCTCGGTCGAGGGCTTCCAGGTGCATCTCGGCGGCAGCCTCGGCCTGGACAGCGGTTTCGGCCGAAAGCTGCGCCAACACAAGGTCACCAGCGACGAGCTGGGCGACTACATCGATCGGGTGGTACGGAACTTCATCAAGCACCGGAGCGACGGCGAACGATTCGCCCAGTGGGTCGTTCGCGCCGAGGAAGGCGACTTGCGATGACGGTGGAAGCGATGAGGCACACGGAAGACGAGCTGCGCGAGTTGGCCGCCCGTGGCGCGGCGGAGCTCGAGGGCGCCGGCGCCACCGAACTGCTGAGGTGGACCGACGCGAACTTCGGCGGAGTGAACGGGCCGCGCGGCTGGGCGACGTGCAACTACGTCGTGGCGTCCAGCATGCAGGAGGCGGTGCTGATCGATCTGGCCGCCAAGGTGCGGCCGGGCGTGCCCGTGATGTTCCTGGACACCGGCTACCACTTCGTGGAAACAATCGGCACCCGGGACGCGATCGAGTCCGTCTACGACATCAGGGTGGTCAACGTCACGCCGGAGCACACGGTGGCCGAGCAGGACAGGCTGCTGGGCAAGGATCTGTTCGCGCGCGACCCCGGCAAGTGCTGCCGGCTGCGGAAAGTCGCCCCGTTGGGTAAAGCGCTGCGTGGCTACTCGGCGTGGGTGACCGGCCTGCGCCGCAGCGACGCACCGACGCGCGCCAATGCCCCGGTGATCTCCTTCGACGAGGGCTACAAGCTGGTGAAGATCAACCCGCTGGCGACGTGGACCGACGAGGATATGCAGAACTACATCGACGAGCACGACGTCCTGGTGAATCCCCTTGTCTACGACGGCTATCCGTCGATCGGTTGCGAGCCCTGCACGGCCAAGCCGGCCGAGGGGGCCGACCCGCGCAGCGGACGCTGGCAGGGGCACGCCAAGACGGAATGCGGGTTGCACGCGTCGTGACCGCGCTCGTGCTGACCGCGCACGGAAGCAGGGATCCGCGGTCGGCGGCCAACGCGCGGGCCGTCGCCGACCGGGTGGCGCAGCTGCGTCCCGGCCTGGACGTGCGGCTGGCCTTCTGCGAGCTGAACGCGCCCAGCCTGGTCGACGTGCTCGACGGGCTGTCGGGTGAGGCGGTGGTGACGCCCTTGCTGTTGGCGAACGCCTACCACGCGCGCATCGACATCCCCCGCCAGATCGCCGGCGCTGGTGTTGCCGTTCCCCAGGCCGACGTGCTCGGCGAGGACTATCGGCTGATTTCGGTTCTGCGCCAACGGGTTACGCAATCGGGCGCCTCCCGGCTCGACGACGGGCTCGGTGTACTCGTCGTGGCGATCGGTTCGTCCGACCCGGCGGCCAACGCGCGCACCGCGCGGGTGGCGCCGAAGCTGCTGGCCGGCACTCGGTGGGCGGCCGCGACGACGGCTTTCGTGACTCGTCCGGAACGCTCGTTGGCCGAGTCGGCCGCCGCCTTGCGCCGGCGGGGCGCCCGACGGGTGGTCATCGCGCCGTGGTTCCTGGCGCCGGGGCTACTGCCGGACCGGGTGCGGGGCTTCGCGGACGGTGCCGGCATCGCGATGGCGGCACCATTGGGCGCACACCGGCTGGTGGCCGAAACCGTGCTCGACCGCTTCGACCGGGCGCTCAGCTCGTGGGTCAACCGCATAGCGGCCTGAGCTGGCGGCGTATCGATTTACTTCCCACAACGGCATCACCCGCCGCAGGACGCGGAGATCTGTCGGTCGGATCGCCGCCGGATTGGCGCGATTAGTCCAGTAAACTTCGTGGCTTGAACACGCCGTCGATCGCAGCTCTGCTGACCGCTCTGGTGCTAGGGCTGGCCGCGTGTGGCGGCAACCATGCGGCTGGGCCGCACGCGGCGGGTCCGTGCGAGATCGTACCCAACGGCACGCCGGCGCCCGAGACCCCTTCGGCCTCAACCCCTTCGGCGCGGAACACCGCGGCCCGCCCCGAGACCGCGACCGGATACCGCAGCGACATGACCGTGGTGCGCACGGCCCGCTACGCGGTGGCCACCGCCAACCCCCTGTCGACCCAGGCCGCCTGCCGGGTGCTGCGTGACGGTGGCACGGCCGCCGACGCGATGGTGGTGGCCCAGGCGGTGCTGGGTTTGGTCGAACCGCAGTCTTCGGGCCTGGGCGGCGGCGGATTCGCGGTCTACTACGACGCGCGCACCGGTTCGGTGCAGGCCTACGACGGCCGCGAGACCGCCCCCGCAGGCGCGGACGAGAACTACCTGCGCTGGATCAGCGACGCCGATCGCACGGCACCCCTACCCAGCGCGCGCGCCTCGGGGCGATCGATCGGGGTGCCGGGCATTCCCCGGATGCTCGAACTCGTCCACAACGAGCACGGCCGCACGCCATGGCGCGACCTCTTCGCCCCCGCGCAGGCGTTGGCGGACAACGGTTTCGACATCAGCCCCAGGCTGGCCGCCGCCATCGCCGACTCGGCGGCGCAGCTGCGGGCCGACTCGCAGGCGCGCGGATACTTCCTGAACCCGGACGGCAGCCCGAAGTCCTCGGGAACCCGGCTGACGAACCCGGCATACTCAAAGACCTTGTCGGCCATCGCCTCCGCGGGCGTCGACGCCTTCTACACCGGCGACATCGCCCACGACATCGCCGCCGCAGCGGGCGACACTTCGAGTGGGCGCACCCCAAGCCTGATGACCACCGACGACCTGGCCGGCTACGTCGCCAAAAAACGCGACCCGCTGTGCGCGTCGTATCGGGGCCGGCAGGTCTGCGGCATGCCCACCCCGTCGTCGGGCGGCGTCGCGGTGGCGGCCACGCTGGGAATCCTCGAGCATTTCCCAATGGGCGACTACCCGCCCAGCCACGCCGACCTCAACGGTGGTCGGCCGAGTGTGCTGGGCGTTCACCTGGTCTCCGAAGCCGAGCGGCTGGCCTACGCCGACCGTGACAAGTACGTCGCCGACGCCGATTTCGTCGCGCTGCCCGGCGGCTCCCTCGCCACGCTGATCGACCCCGGCTATCTGGCCGGGCGCGCCGCGCTGATCTCGCCGCAGCACAGCATGGGGACCGCCAAGCCGGGGGACTTCGGCACGCCCGGCGGCGTCGCACCACCCGGGAGGGAACACGGCACCAGCCACGTCAGCATCATCGACTCCTACGGCAATGCGGCCGCGTTCACGACGACCGTCGAGTCGCCGTTCGGCTCGTTCCACATGGTCGACGGTTTCGTCCTCAACAACCAGCTCACCGATTTCGCCGCCGACCCGCGCGCGGCCGACGGATCGCCGGTGGCCAACCGCGTCCAGCCGGGGAAGCGGCCGCGCAGCTCGATGGCGCCCACGCTGGTGTTCGATCCCGGGCCGGCGGGGCGGGGCGCGCTGTACGCGGTGACGGGCTCGCCCGGCGGTTCCACGATCATCCAGTATGTCGTGAAAACGCTTGTCGCGATGCTGGATTGGGGCCTCAACCCGCAGCAGGCGGTGTCCCTGGTCGATTTCGGCGCGGACAACTCACCACTTACCAACGTCGGCGGCGAGGATCCCGAGATCAACCGGTCCGACAACGGCGACCACGATCCGCTGGTGCAAGGCCTGCGCGCACTGGGCCATCAGGTGAACCTGACCGACCAGTCCAGCGGGCTTTCCGCGATCACCCGAAGCGCATCGGAATGGACCGGCGGCGCCGATCCCCGCCGCGAGGGCGCGGTCATCGGCGACAACGGATAACAAAGGTCAGGCCGACGTCAGCGTGCTCCGGTCTTTGTCGGCGCCCCCGACTCCCCCGCTCCCCGGGATCGCGATGTCGCCAGGCAGGGGTGGGACACGGGTGGCCCGCACGTAGACGGTGTCCCCGTCGCGCAACGCCAGCGCTTCGGCGTCGCCGCGGGTGATCTGCGCGGTGAAGGCGCCCCCGGTGGCCGCACTGGTCATCTCCACGCGCACCTCGAAACCCAGGGCGACCACACGGTCCACCTTGGCGCGCACGACTCCGATCGATTCTGCGGTGCCGTCTCCGCCCGCGACGGCCATGTCCGGCTTGCGGCCGACCCGGATGTCGTGCGGACGCACCAACGCACCATTGAGCTCGGAGACGGCGCCCAGAAACGACATCACGAACGCGCTCGCCGGTGAGTCATACACCTCGGTGGGCGATCCGACCTGCTCGATGCGCCCCTTGTTCAGCACCGCGATCCGGTCGGCCACATCGAGCGCCTCCGCCTGGTCGTGGGTGACCAGCACCGTGGTGACGTGCACCTCGTCGTGCAGGCGCCGCAACCACGTCCGCAGGTCCTCGCGGACCTTGGCGTCCAGCGCCCCGAACGGCTCGTCGAGCAGCAGCACCTGCGGGTCGACGGCCAGCGCCCGGGCCAGCGCCATACGCTGTCGTTGGCCGCCGGAAAGCTGGTTGGGATAGCGGGTCTGAAATCCGCTCAGCCCCACCACCTCCAGCAGGTTGTCGACCTTCTCCTTGATTTCGGCCTTGGGCCGCTTGCGGATCCTCAACCCATACGCCACGTTGTCCCGGACGGTCAGGTGCTTGAACGCCGCGTAGTGCTGGAACACAAACCCGATGCCGCGGCGCTGCGGCGGCACCCCGGTGACGTCGCGACCGTTGATCGTGACGGTTCCGCTGTCGGGCTGGTCCAGGCCGGCGATGGCCCGCAGCAGCGTCGACTTGCCCGAACCGCTGGGACCCAACAATGCCGTCAGCGAGCCCTTCGGCACGACGAAGTCCACATGGTCCAGGGCGATGAAGTCGCCGTACTGCTTGTAGGCGTCGTGCACGATGATCGCGTTGTCACCGCGCTCGGGCCGGTTGTCGGTCATCACGAGTCTCCTTGTCGCGCTTATTTGGTCGCTCGTGCCCGGCGGACGTCGAGAACCAGCTGGAAGATCAGGACGAGCACGGCCACCCCCATCAGCAGGGTCGACAGCGCGTAGGCGCCGTACTCGGCCCCGCGGTTGTACCGATCCGCCACGAGCAATGTCAGGGTCTGCGACTTACCCGGCAGGTTGGACGACACGATGATCACCGCGCCGAATTCGCCGAGTGTGCGCGCCACGGTCAGCACGATGCCGTACGTCAAACCCCACCGGATCGATGGCAACGTGATCCGCCAAAAGGTCTGCCACCAGCTGGATCCCAGGGTGGCCGCCGCCTCCTCCTGGTCGGTTCCCAGCTCGTGCAGCACCGGCTCCACCTCGCGCACCACGAATGGCAGGGTGACGAAGATGCTGGCCAGCACGATCCCGGGCAGTCCGAAAATGATCTTGAACCCGAGGTCGCGTTCGACGAACCCGAAGGCGCCGGCCGCCCCCCACAGCAGGATCAACGCCACGCCCACGATGACGGGCGACACCGCGAACGGCAGATCGATGACCGCCTGCAGCACCCCCTTACCGCGAAAGCGGTTGCGCGCCAGAACCAGCGCGGTCGGAACGCCGAACACCACGTTGAGCGGCACCACGATCGCGACCACCAGCAGCGTCAAGTTCAGCGCCGATATCGCCGCCGGTGTGCTCACCCAGTCGAAGAACTGACCGACACCGGGCCGGAATGTCCGCCACAGGATCAGCGACACCGGCACGACGAGCAACACGAAGATGTAGGCGAGCGCCACGGACCGGATGAGATAGCGGATCCCGGGCGACGACGTCATGCGGCCAGCTCCTCACGCTTGGCGGCACGCCCGCCCACGATCCGCAAGATGAGCAGCACGAAGAACGAAATTGCCAGCAGCACTATTGATATCGCGGCGGCACCGGTGCGGTCATCGTTCTCGATCAGCGTCCGTATCCACTGCGATGACACCTCCGTCTTGCCGGGGACGGCGCCACCGATCAGCACGACCGACCCGAACTCGCCGATCGCTCGCGAGAACGCCAGCCCCGCACCGGATAACAGGGCGGGCGTCAGGGACGGCAACACGACCGAGGTGAAGACCTTCGGGCCGCTGGCGCCCAGCGACGCCGCCGCCTCCTCGGTCTCCCGGTCGATTTCCAGCAGCACGGGCTGAACGGCGCGCACCACGAAGGGCAGTGTCACGAAGGCCAGCGCCACGGCCACCCCCCAGGGGGTGTGCTGCAGGTGAAGGCTTACCGGGCTGCTGTTGCCATACAGGGCCAGCATCACCAGGCTGGCCACGATGGTCGGCAGCGCGAACGGCAGGTCGATGATCGCGTCGACGAGCCGCTTGCCGAAGAAGTCGTCGCGCACCAGTACCCACGCGATCAACAGGCCGAAGACCACGTTGAGGGCGGTCACCCCGGCGGAGATGGTCAGCGTCACCCGGAACGACTCCAGCGCCGCGTTCGACGTGACCGCGAGCCAGAAGGCGTGCCGGCCGCCCGCGGCGGCCTGCCACGCGATCGCGGCCAACGGCAGCAGCACGATCACCGAAAGCCACAGCGTCGCAGCGCCCACCCGCAGCGACGTGGTTCCGGATCCGCGCAGACGCCATAAACCCGGGGGCGCCTGCCGGGCGTCGCCGCGGTGCTCGGGCGCAACGGTGGCCGTCATCCGGTGGCCTGCATGTAGATCTTGGTGATGCTGCCGGTGTTCTTGTCGAACAGCTGCGGATCCGTTGTGCCCCAACCGCCGAGGTCGGCGATCGTCCACAGTTTGGTCGGCGCCGGATACCGGTCGCGGAACTCGGCGGCGACGGCCGGATCGACCGGCCGGAAGCCGGCCTGCGCCCACACCTTCTGCGCGGCGGCGGTGTACTGGAAGTTCTTGAAGGCGACGGCGGCGTCCAGGTGGGAGCTGGTGGTCACCACCGCCACCGGGTTCTCGATCTTGAAGGTCTGCGGCGGGTTGATGTGCTCGACGGGTTTGCCGGCCCGCTCGGTGGCGATCGCCTCGTTCTCGTAGCTGAGCAGCACGTCGCCGCTGCCCTGGACGAAGACGTCGGTGGCTTCCCGTCCCGATCCGGGCCGCAGCTTGACGTGTTCGCTCACCAGCTTGTTGATGAAGTCGATGCCGGCCTGGCTGTTGGTGCCGCCCTCGCTCTTGACGGCGTAGGGGGCAAGCAAATTCCACTTGGCCGATCCCGAACTCAACGGGCTGGGCGTGACGACCTCGATACCGGGCCGCAACAGGTCATCCCAGTCCCTGATGTTCTTCGGATTGCCCTTGCGCACCACCAGCGTCACCACCGACCCGAAGGGGATTCCCTTGGTGGCGTCGGTGTTCCAGTCCTTGGAAACCTTGCCGGCCTTGACCAACCGGGTGACGTCGGGTTCGACCGAGAAGTTGACGAGATCAGCCGGCTTACCCTCGGCTACGCCCCGTGACTGGTCGCCGGAGGCGCCGTACGAGGTGATCACCTGTATGCCCTTGCCCTCGCCGGAGGCGTTGAACGCGGGAATCACCTTGCTCCAGCCGGGTTCTGGAGCGGAATACGCGACCAGCGTGATGCTGGTGTGCGCATTGCCGGGCCCGCCGCCCCCCACGACGTCGCTGGGGCCGCCCGCGCACGCGGCGACGACACCGGCGATCAGCGCGAGGGCCCCCACACACCGGACGAGCCGCGGGCGCGGGGCGCTGGCGATGTCGTTGAGCATTGGTGGCCTTTCGGTGCGCGGACTTAGCGGTTGGCGTCCCGTTGCGGCGGAAAAGCGTTGAGCATTGCAGGAGAGTTCACGACTCCAGACCAGACCGCACACGGGTTTGGGAATCAGCGACAACGGTGCGCGAACACGGCGCATGCGAAAACGCCGGATGCCACGTGCATGTCGCGAAGCCTAACAGGATTCGCTGGGCCCGTCCTCTCAGTGCGTCGCCAGCCACGCGACGATCACCAGCACGACGAGTGTGATCAGAATCAAGGTCACGTGTGACCTGGGCATGCGCTTACCCGGGCGCCTCATCGGCGTGCCCGACGCGGCGCATGAGCTTGATGCCCCGTCCGAGCAGGCCGTCGAGCAGGGTCGCCCCGCCGTAGGCCACCGCCAAAACGATGGGCATCACGATCAGGGCCTGCAGCACGAACGGCAGGCCGGAAAGCCACAGCTCGTTGCCGTCCCACCAATTCAGGAACGCGCTCACCCGGCTCACCCTATTCGCCCCGGCATCCGAAACCCAATGTGCCAGGATCGTGCGGTGTCCCCAGCGCCTCCCCCGCCACCCGGACCCGCCGCAGCCGACGCGACGACCGTTCTCGTCGCCGGCGGCGGACCGGCGGGCATGATCCTCGGGCTGCTGCTGGCCCGGGCCGGCATAAAAGTCACGGTGATGGAAAAACACGCCGACTTCCTGCGCGATTTCCGCGGCGACACCGTGCACGCGAGCACGTTGCGGCTGCTCGACGAACTCGGGTTGGGGCCGCGGTTCGCGCAACTTCCCCATCGCCTCGTCGACAGCATCCGCATGGAGATACAGAACACCCCGGTGAGCCTCGACCTGACCCGCCTGCCGGGCGCGCATCAGCACATCGCCCTGGTGCCGCAGTGGGACTTCCTCGAGATGGTGGCCGCCGCCGCCGAGGACGAACCGACCTTCCGGCTGTTGCGCAGCACCGAGGTCACCGGCGTGATCCGCGACGGCAACCGCGTCGCCGGGGTCACCTACCGCGACCGGACGGGCGAAACGAAACAGATGCGCGCCGTCTTGACGGTGGCCTGCGATGGCCGCTCGTCGACCGTGCGCACCGCGGTGGGAATGACGCCCCGTAGCTTCGGCGCGCCCATGGACGTGTGGTGGTTCCGGTTGCCGCGCCGGCCCGACGATCCGAGCGGACTGGCCGGTGTGCTGCGCGCCGGGCACGCGACGATCACGATCGACCGCGGTGATTACTACCAGATCGCCTACATCATTCCGAAAGGCACCGACGCCGAGCTGCGGGCCCAAGGCATCGAGGCGCTGCACCGGGCGTTGATCGGCATGGTGCCCTGGCTGGCCGACCGCGTTGACACGCTGACGTCCTTCGACGACGTGAAACTCCTTGACGTGCAGCTCAATCGGCTCCGCCGCTGGTATTCCGACGGGGTGCTGCTGATCGGCGATGCGGCCCATGCGATGTCGCCGGTCGGCGGTGTCGGGATCAACCTGGCGGTGGCCGACGCGGTGGCGACGGCCCGGATCCTGGCCCGGCCGCTTCGTGCGGGACACGTGTCCACTTGGCAGCTGGCGCGGGTGCAGGCGCGCCGCTGGTTCCCGACGGCGATCCTGCAAGCGGCACAACGCATGATCCACGCCGACGTCATCGCGGTCGCGGTGGCCGGCGGTGATGTGCCGGCGCCGCTAGGCGTGCGCCTGGCGAGCCGGGCAGTGGCCTTGCGGCGACTCGTCGGCTACCTGGTGGCGATCGGCCCGCTGCCGGAGCACGTGCCGAAATACGCCAGGCGCCCCCGCTAAACCCGACATCCGGTGCAAACATTGGACGCCGGGCAGGTTGACGGTCGATGATGTCGGGATGGTTCTGCAAGCCCAGCCAGATGACCAACCCGCAGACGCCGCGCCTGAGGAAGGGTTTGAACCATTCCCAGCACCGGCCATGGCTTCCTCCCTCGATTTCAGCGCGCCCGCGCCGTTTGCGTCGATCGGATCGTTGCGGAACCCGTTTCCCCCTATCGCCGATTACGCCTTCCTCTCGGACTGGGAGACGACCTGCCTGATTTCGCCGGCCGGCTCGGTGGAGTGGATGTGTCTGCCACGGCCGGACTCGCCGAGCGTCTTCGGCGCGATCTTGGACCGCAGCGCCGGGCACTTCCGGCTAGGCCCCTACGGGGTCTCGGTGCCGTCGGCCCGCCGTTACCTTCCCGGCAGCCTGATCATGGAAACCACCTGGCAGACCCACACCGGGTGGGTGATCGTGCGTGACGCGCTGGTGATGGGACCCTGGCACGACATCGAGCGCCGATCACGCACGCATCGTCGCACCCCGATGGACTGGGACGCCGAACACATCCTGTTGCGCACCGTGCGGTGCGTCAGCGGCACGGTCGAACTGATGATGAGCTGCGAGCCCGCCTTCGACTACCACCGCGTCGGGGCCAGCTGGGAATACTCGGCCAATGCGTACGGGGAGGCGATCGCACGGGGGAACAGGCAGCCTGATGCCCACCCGACGCTGCGGCTCACCAGCAACCTGAGGATCGGTCTGGAGGGCCGCGAAGCGCGGGCACGCACCCGGATGAAGGAAGGCGACGACGTGTTCGTCGCCCTGAGTTGGACCAAGCACCCGGCGCCGCAGACCTATCAAGAGGCCGCCGACAAAATGTGGCAAACCACCGAGTGCTGGCGGCAATGGATCAACATCGGCAACTTTCCCGACCACCCGTGGCGGGCATACCTTCAGCGCAGCGCGCTCACGCTGAAGGGTTTGACGTACTCGCCAACCGGTGCACTGTTGGCGGCCTCCACCACGTCGCTCCCGGAAACACCGCACGGCGAGCGCAACTGGGATTATCGCTACGCCTGGGTGCGGGACTCGACCTTCGCGTTGTGGGGCCTGTACACCCTGGGGCTGGACCGCGAGGCCGACGACTTCTTCGCGTTCATTGCCGACGTCTCCGGCGCCAACAGCAACGAGCGCCACCCGCTGCAGGTGATGTACGGCGTCGGCGGCGAGCGCAGCCTGGTCGAAGACGAGCTGCACCATTTGTCCGGTTATGACCATGCCCGGCCGGTGCGGATCGGCAACGGGGCCTACAACCAAGACCAGCACGATATCTGGGGCAGCATCCTGGACTCGTTCTACCTGCACGCCAAGTCGC
Source organism: Mycobacterium sp. (assembly GCF_035506235.1). GTDB lineage: Bacteria > Actinomycetota > Actinomycetes > Mycobacteriales > Mycobacteriaceae > Mycobacterium. The sequence continues at coordinate 6,374 of NZ_DATJPU010000287.1, read as the reverse complement.
GTGAGCAAGTCCCCGAGACCTTGTGGCCGGTACTGAAAAAGCAGGTGGAAGAGGCCATCAAGCACTGGCGCGAACCTGATCGCGGAATCTGGGAGGTCCGCGGCGAACCGCAGCACTTCACCTCCTCCAAGGTGATGTGCTGGGTGGCGCTCGATCGCGGGGCCAAGCTGGCCGACAAGCAGGGAGAGAAGAGCTACGCCCAGCAGTGGCGCGCCATCGCCGAGGAAATCAAGGCCGACATTCTGCAACACGGCGTGGACTCCCGCGGTGTGCTGACCCAGCGCTACGGCAGCGATGCGCTGGATGCCTCGCTGCTACTGGCGGTGCTGACGCGGTTCCTGCCACCGGACGACCCTCGGATACGCAACACCGTGCTGGCGATCGCCGACGAACTGACCCAGGACGGCCTGGTGCTGCGCTACCGCGTCGAAGAAACCGACGACGGCCTGTCCGGCGAGGAGGGCACCTTCACGATCTGCTCGTTCTGGCTGGTGTCCGCACTGGTCGAGATCGGCGAGGTGAGCCGCGCCAAGCGGCTGTGCGAGCGACTGCTGTCCTACGCCAGCCCGCTGCACCTGTACGCCGAGGAGATCGAGCCGCGTACCGGGCGGCACCTGGGCAATTTCCCGCAGGCGTTCACCCACCTGGCGCTGATCAACGCGGTGGTGCACGTCATCCGGGCCGAGGAGGAGGCGGACAGCACCGGGGGTTTCCAGCCCGCGAACGCTCCCATGTGAAACGCGGGGTCAGATCAGCGCGCGAATTTTGTCCATCATGGCGTGCGCGATGTCGATGGCGGCGGCATTGAAATTGCCCGCGGTGCCCGATCCCTGGCCCAGCGGGTTCGAGCCGTGAAACACGTCGACCTCGACCTCGATAACGCAATTGCCGCGCACCCCGATGGCGCGGCCCGCGGGAATTGATTCCGCATCCCAATTGGGCTCCGCATCGCGGGGCGTCCATCCGACCGAAACGGTCGCCGCGAGAAGGGAAGTGAAAGCCTGCACATTGGTGATCTTGCCTTTGAGCCTGAAAACGCTGCCCGGCAGCGACGTCGTCGTGCCGTCGCATTTCTGCCATTGCTGGGAGAAGTCCCTGAACAACGCCTGGGCGTCGTCGGCCGTGGGCAGGCTGACCACGCCCTCCTGGACGCTGGTCACATCGGCGGATTTGGCGGCGTGCCGCCAGGTCTCGACCGCGACATCCTCGACCTTGCTGGATTGATAGACGCTTTGCTGCAGCATCGCCGCGACGCCGAGACAGTCGTCAGGCAAAGCCGGCGCATCGTCCCGCAACTCCTCGGCGCCGCCGAACCGCGGCGGGAAACGAGGATCAATGTTCAAGGACTGCTTGACGATTCGCGATAGCGTTCTGTCGTCAAGCAGCACGTGGTCGACGGTCAGCCCGGTGAGCGGTCGCGACGTCAAACTCGGCGCCGGTTTCGCTGTGCCCCCGACCGTCGCAGCGCAGCCGGCGACGAGCATCACGGTCGCCGGTAAAACAACGAAAAACCAGCGAATTCGCTTGGTGTCACACGCATTTCTCGACAAACGGACGGTGAGCTGCGTCCATCCCCCGATGTTCTTCATTGGTTCCTTGCCTCTTACTCCGGTTTACCCGCAGTTTAGGTTTGGGGTGATGTGATCGCCGTAAGCCACACCGAAGGCACAGCGCAAAGCCAGCAAAGTCTCAGGCGTCAGCTCAGGGCGTTGACCTTGTCCATCATGGCGTGCGCGATGTCGATGGCGCTGGTGTCGACGTTGCCCGATCCCGGGTCGGAAGGGCGACGCTCGCCGAAGAAGACCACCTCGACCTCGACCAGGCAGTTCAGCTGGACACCGATCGCTCGCGCCTGGGGCGTGGGCTGCAGCGGTGGCATGTCGGGCAACGTCGATGTCGCGGTATTGGTCGCCGCCACAATCGTATTCGAGGGATTGGCAACGCGGACGTCGCTGATCGCGTTCGTCGTGCTGATCGGGCCGGTTTGTTGCGTCACCGTCGTGCCCGCGCACTGCTGCCACTGCTGCGAGAATTGCGCGAACAGCGCGTTGGCCTGCGCGGCCGAGGGCAGCGTGACCACGCCCTCTATCACGGTGAGCACCTGCGCCGGCTCGCCATTGTTCCACCACGACTCCGACGCGACGTCCTTCACTTGAGCAGGCTGGGGGCCTTGCTGGTAAACGCTTTTCCGCAGCATCGCGGCCACGCCCAGGCAACTGGCCGGCGACACCGTTTCGTCCTTGTGGTAGAGCGCCTCGGGGCCGCCGAACTCGGGTGGGTTGCGGGCGACAAACGGCTGGTCGAGCATCCGCGACAGCGCGGCACCGTCGAGGAGCACCTGCTTGACGGCCTCACCGGTAAGCGGCCGGGGCTTCAGATTCGGCGCCGGCTTCGCGGTGCCGTTCACGACTCCGCCACAGCCCACCGCCAACGCGGCGACCACCAACAACGCCGCCGCCGGCCCAACCCTGCGCACGGCTATTTCTTACCCTTGTCCCCGGCCGCGTCGGTCGACAGCGCGGCAACGAACGCTTCCTGCGGCACCTCGACCCGGCCGATAATCTTCATCCGCTTCTTGCCTTCCTTCTGCTTTTCCAGAAGTTTGCGTTTGCGGGTGATGTCACCGCCGTAGCACTTGGACAGCACGTCCTTGCGGATCGCCCGGATGTTCTCGCGGGCAATGATTTTCGATCCGATCGCCGCCTGCACCGGCACCTCGAACTGCTGGCGCGGGATGAGCTCCTTGAGCTTGGTGGCCATCTTGTTGCCGTAGGCGTAGGCCGAATCCTTGTGCACGATCGCGCTGAACGCGTCGACGGCTTCGCCCTGAAGCAGGATGTCGACCTTGACCAGTTCGGCCTCCTGCTCGCCGGCCTCCTCGTAGTCGAGGCTCGCATAACCGCGGGTACGCGACTTCAGGGAATCGAAGAAGTCGAAGATGATCTCGCCGAGCGGCATGGTGTAGCGCAGTTCCACCCGTTCGGGAGACAGATAATCCATCCCCCCGAGCTCGCCGCGCCGGGACTGGCACAGTTCCATGATCGTGCCGATGAATTCGCTGGGCGCGATGATGGTGGTCTTCACCACGGGCTCGTAGACCGTGCGAATCTTGCCCTCCGGCCAGTCCGACGGGTTCGTCACGGTGATCTCGGTCCCGTCCTCTTTGATCACCCGGTAGACGACGTTGGGTGAGGTCGAGATCAGGTCCAGGTCGAACTCGCGCTCCAGGCGCTCGCGGGTGATCTCCATGTGCAGCAGACCCAGGAAGCCGCAGCGGAACCCGAAGCCCAGCGCCACCGACGTCTCCGGCTCGTAGGTCAGCGCGGCGTCGTTGAGCTGCAGCTTGTCCAGGGCGTCGCGCAGGTCCGGGTAGTCGGAGCCGTCGACGGGATACAGCCCCGAGTACACCATCGGCTTGGGCTCGCGGTAGCCCGTCAGCGCCCGGGTGGCGCCGTGCCGGGCCGTCGTCACCGTGTCGCCGACCTTGGACTGGCGGACATCCTTGACGCCGGTGATCAGGTAGCCGACCTCCCCCACGCCCAGGCCCTCGCTGGGCTTGGGTTCGGGCGAGACGATGCCGACCTCGAGCAGTTCGTGGGTGGCGCCCGTCGACATCATCGCGATGCGCTCCCGCGGCGTGATCTTGCCGTCCACCACCCGGACGTAGGTGACCACGCCGCGATAGACGTCGTAGACCGAGTCGAAGATCATGGCGCGGGTGGGCGCGTCGGCGTCGCCTTGCGGGGGCGGCACCTGGCGGACCACCTCGTCGAGCAGCTCGGGCACGCCCTCGCCGGTTTTGCCCGATACGCGCAGCACGTCGCCCGGTTCGCAGCCGATGATGTGCGCGATCTCGCCGGCGTAGCGGTCCGGGTCGGCGGCGGGCAGGTCGATCTTGTTGAGCACCGGGATGATGGTCAGGTCGCGATCCAGCGCCAGGTAGAGGTTGGCCAGCGTCTGGGCTTCGATGCCCTGGGCCGCATCGACCAGCAGGATGGCGCCCTCGCAGGCCTCCAGGGCGCGCGACACCTCGTAGGTGAAGTCGACGTGGCCCGGAGTGTCGATAAGGTGCAGAACGTACTGTTGATCTCCGACTTGCCAGGGTAGCCGCACGTTCTGCGCCTTGATGGTGATCCCGCGCTCGCGCTCGATGTCCATCCGGTCCAGGTACTGGGCGCGCATCGACCGCTCATCGACGACGCCGGTGAGCTGAAGCATCCGGTCCGCCAGCGTCGACTTGCCATGGTCGATGTGAGCGATGATGCAGAAATTCCTGATCTGCGCCGGCGGCGTGAAGGTCTTGTCGGCGAAACTGCTGATGGGAATCTCCTGGTCGGGGCCTGCTCGAGGCCGGGTAGGCGGCGGTGCGCCGGTGTATTCAGGGTATCTGTGCGGGGTGGTCGGGACCTACTTGGACGCGATCGCACCCGGCCGCCCGCGTCTATGCTCCAAATATGGCAGCGGCCAAGAAGTCGTCCGGGAAATCTCAGTGGAAGGCGTTTCAGCGGTTCGCGGAGAACCTGGTATTCGACCGCGCCCCGCGGCTGGCCCGGCACGTCCAGACCTCGCAGACCGTACTGCGGGAACTTCAGCACGCGGTGAAGATCACCGCGAACGTCATCGCCGCGGCCGCCCCGCAGCCACCGGCGGCGGTCACCGCCGGCCGGCCGGTGACCAGCACCAGCTTTCCCACCGCTCAGCGGGCGCGCAAACTGGTCTACGCCCCGAACCTCGACGGCCGGGCCGATCCCGGAGAAATCGTCTGGACGTGGGTGGTCTACGAAGACGACCCAAGCCGCGGCAAGGACCGACCGGTCCTCGTCGTGGGTCGTGACCGACGCGTCCTGCTCGGGCTGATGGTGTCCAGCCAGGAGCGGCACGCCGGTGATCGCGACTGGGTCGGGATCGGCGCCGGCGCTTGGGATTACGAGGGCAGGGAAAGCTGGGTCCGGCTGGACCGGGTGCTCGACGTGCCCGAGGAGGGCATTCGCCGCGAGGGCGCGATCCTGGACCGCGAGATCTTCGACGTGGTGGCCGCCCGGCTGCGCGCGGAGTACGCGTGGAGCTAGTCAGCGCTTCGCCGAGCGTGTGACCACTGCGAGAAAACGGCAAAATTTTCGCGCCGTGTACACGTTCGGCGAAACGGGTAATCAGCCCTGCGTGATGTAGGACTGCAGCTGCTGCTGCTCGGCCTCGAGCTCTTCCATCCGGGTCTTCACCACGTCACCGATGCTGACGATGCCGATCAGCTTCTTGCCGTCCAGCACCGGCACGTGGCGCACCCGGTTCTTGGTCATCAGCACGCTCAAGGAGTCCACCGTGTCGGATTTGGTGCAGGTGGCGACGGTGGAGGTCATGATCTTCGAGACCGGTCTGGACAGCACACTGGCGCCGTGCGTGTGCAGTTGGCGCACGACGTCGCGCTCGGAGACGATGCCGACGACTCCTTCGTCGCCCACCACCACCATGGCGCCGATGTTTTGCTCGGCGAGGCCGGCGAGCAACTCCCTGACGGTTGCGTCGGGGTTGATCGTCACCACCGCCGCGCCCTTGTTCCGCAAGACGTCCGCAATCCGCATTAGGGCCTCCAGCCGGTTGTGATCCGCTTCACACCAGGTTACGGCTAACTCGCGCGCCGGGAAAGCCACCACGAGAACCGGGACCGGGGCCTCCCACACCCAGGGTTTGACGGCCCAAACCCGGATCGGCCAAACGCCACTGGGCTCGGGCGCGGCTTGCAAGGATGGGGCCATGATCGAGATCACTTTGCTGGGAACCGGAAGCCCCATTCCCGACCCCAACCGCGCCGGGCCGTCGACCCTGGTGCGGGCCGGCGGGCAGGTGTTCCTGGTGGACTGCGGGCGTGGAGTGCTGCAGCGCGCGGCGGCGGTCGGTGTGGGCGCCGCCGGGTTGTCGGCGCTGCTGCTGACCCATTTGCACAGCGACCATATCGGCGACCTCGGCGACCTTCTCATCACCCGCTGGATCACGACGTTCGCGCCCGACGCCCCGCCGCTGCCGATCATCGGGCCGCCCGGCACCGCGGAGACGGTGGAGGCGACGCTGAAGGCGTTCGGCCACGACATCGGCTACCGGATCGCCCATCACGCCGATCTGAACGCGCCGCCGGCGGTCGAGGTGCACGAAGGCACCGAAGGCCCGGTCTGGGACCGCGACGGGGTGTCGATCCGGGTCGCACCGACCGATCACCGGCCGGTGGCACCGACCATCGGCTTCCGCATCGGGGCCGACGGCTCCTCGGTGGTGCTGGCCGGGGATACCGTTCCGTGCGCCGGCCTGGACGAATTGGCCGGCGGCGCCGACGCTTTGGTGCACACCGTGATCCGCAAGGACATCGTCGCCAACATCCCGCA
>NZ_DATJPU010000286.1:0-14245 GCF_035506235.1 Mycobacterium sp. | reverse complement strand
GCGACTTGAGCCTCGGCGGTTTCAGCCTCTTCGGCCTCCACCTTCGGAACTTCGGCGTCGGCTTCTACGGTCTCGGCCTCGGCTTCCGCCCCCGCGGATGTCACCGGTGCCGGCCGCCTCCGCGGAATCAGCCTGCTCGCCGTCCTGCCCGCCGCCACCGCACCAGCCACCGCGGCCGCCGCCGCAACCGAAGCGCCGGTTATCCGCTCGGGTTCTTCTTCAGCTTCCGGCTCGGGTGCCGGCGCTTCCTCGGCCGCGTGGTCGGTGCCACGCAGGGTCGCGGGGTCCTCGCGGCCCTTCGGCGCCAGGATGATGTACACCACGGCACCGATGAACACGAAAGTCGATGTGAAGACGTTGATCCGAATCCCGGCGATGAGCGTGGCGGTGTCGTTGCGCAGCAACTCGACGCCGAAGCGCCCGACGCAGTAGGCCGCGACATACAGCGCGAACAGCCGCCCGTGGCCGAACTTGAACCGCCGGTCGACGTAGATCAGTGCCACGAAAACCAGGACGTTCCAGATCAATTCGTAGAGGAACGTCGGATGCACCACGAACGCGACCTGCCCGGTCGAGACGCCGTCCAGCGAATGCGGGTCGACGTATCCGGACGGGTCGCGCCGGTAGAAGATCTCCAAACCCCACGGCACCGTGGTTTCCCGGCCGTAGAGCTCCTGGTTGAAGTAGTTGCCGAGCCGACCGATTGCCTGCGCCAGGATGATTCCCGGCGCAATGGCGTCGGCGAAGGCCGGCAGCGGAATTCCCCGACGCCGGCAGGCGATCCACGCCCCGACGCCGCCGAGCGCCACCGCGCCCCAGATGCCCAGGCCGCCGTCCCAGATTCGCAGCGCCGCGCCGAATCCGGCGCCGCCCGGGCCCCAATAGGTCCGCCAGTCGGTGGCCAGGTGATACAGCCTGCCGCCCACCAATCCGAACGGCACGGCCCACAGGGCGATGTCGTAGATCACGCCGCGCTGGCCGCCGCGGGCCTCCCAGCGCCGGTCGCCGATCATCAGCGCCACCACGATGCCGGTGATGATGAACAGCGCATAGGCGCGGATCGGCAACGGCCCGAGGTGCCACACACCCCGCGGCGGGCTGGGAAAATAGGCGAGCACGCGGGTCACGAGGCGGCCGCCCGTTGCCGCACACCCGTGGCCAGTTCCTCGGTCAGTGCGCGCAGGGCGGGCAAACCGCCGTCGCCCAGCGCCGACACCAGCGCGGAGCCGACGATGACACCGTCGGCGAAGCTGCCGATCTGCGCGGCCTGTTCCCGCGACCGCACGCCCAGGCCGACGCCGACGGGTATGTCGGACACCGCCCGCACCCGGCGCACCAGTTCGGGTGCGGCCTGCGACACCGCGTCACGCGCCCCGGTCACACCCATCGTCGAGGCCGCGTAGACGAAGCCGCGCGACGCCTCGACCGTGGTCACCAGCCGCTGCGGCGTCGAGGACGGCGCCACCAGGAAGATGCGATCCAGCCGATGCTCCTCGGAGGCCGCCAGCCACTGCCCGGCCTCGTCGGGGATGAGGTCGGGAGTGATCAGGCCGTGGCCGCCGGCCGCGGCCAGGTCGCGGGCGAACGCGTCAACGCCGTAGCGCAGCACCGGGTTCCAGTAGGTCATCACCACCGCGCGGCCGCCGGCCGCACTGATCGCCTCGACCGCGGCCAGCGTGTCCCGGACCCGCACTCCCCCGTGCAGCGCGGCCTCGGTCGCCCTGGCGATCGTCGGGCCGTCCATGCCCGGATCCGAATACGGCACGCCGACTTCGATGATGTCGCAACCAGATTCGACGAGGGTGATCATCGCCTCCACGGAGGTCGGCACGTCGGGGTAGCCCGTGGGCAGGTAACCGATCAGCGCCGCGCGGTCGTCCCGGCGGCAGGAATCGAAAGTCGGCCCCAGCCGGCTCGCCTCGCTCTGCTGCACGGTCATTGCTCGCCGGACCCCATCAGACCGAACCACTTCGCGGCCGTCTCGACGTCCTTGTCGCCACGGCCCGACAGGTTGACCACGATGACCGCGCCCCTGCCCAACTCAGCGCCGAGCTTGAGGGCGCCCGCCACCGCGTGCGCGGATTCGATGGCGGGGATGATGCCTTCGGTACGGCACAGCAGGCGGAAGGCGTCCATCGCCTCGGCGTCGGTGATGGGCCGGTACTCGGCGCGTCCGGTCTCCCTGAGCCAGGCGTGTTCGGGGCCCACGCCCGGATAGTCCAGACCCGCTGAGATCGAATGGGATTCGATGGTCTGGCCGTCCTCGTCCTGCAGCAGGTAGGAGAACGACCCCTGGAACGCCCCGGGCGATCCGCCGCTGAAAGTCGCCGCGTGCCTGCCGGTCTCGACGCCGTCGCCGGCCGCCTCGAACCCGACCAGCCGCACCCCGGGGTCATCGATGAAGGCGTGGAAGATCCCGATGGCGTTGGATCCGCCCCCGACGCAGGCGGTGACGGCGTCGGGCAGCCGGCCCGCCTGCGCCTGGATCTGCACGCGGGTCTCCAGGCCGATGACGCGCTGGAAGTCACGCACCATGGTCGGGAAGGGATGCGGTCCGGCCGCGGTGCCAAAGCAGTAGTACGTATTGTCGGCGTTGGTAACCCAGTCCCGGAACGCCTCGTTGATGGCGTCCTTGAGCGTCTTGGACCCGGTCTCGACCGAGACGACCTCGGCGCCCAGCAGCCGCATCCGGGCCACGTTGAGCGCCTGGCGGGCGGTGTCAACGGCGCCCATGTAGACCACGCAATCCAGCCCGAGCAGCGCGCACGCGGTGGCCGTGGCCACGCCGTGCTGCCCGGCCCCGGTCTCGGCGATCACCCGGGTCTTGCCCATTCGCTTGGCCAGCAGCGCCTGGCCGAGCACGTTGTTGATCTTGTGAGAACCGGTGTGGTTCAGGTCTTCTCGCTTGAGAAAGATCCGCGCCGAGCCGGCGTGCTCGGACAGCCGGGCCGCCTCATACAGCGGTGACGGGCGGCCCGTGTAGTTGGCCTGTAACTCGTCGAGGGTGTCCAGGAAGTCGGGGTTGACGCGTTCCTTCTCGTAGGCGGCGGTGACCTCTTCGATCACCGCCATCAGCGCCTCGGCGACGTAGCGCCCGCCATAGCCACCGGGGCCGCCGAAATGACCACCCGGATCGGGGTCGTGACGGGTGGGTTCGGCGATGGCCGCACTCGAAAGCGGAAGCTCCGGGCGGGACAGGTCTACCATCACCAATGCTCGACGCGGGGACAACTCATCGGCGGCTAGCGAGACGGTTTCGGGCAGGACGGATGGGTGCCCGCGGTGACCAGATCGGCAACCGCCGCCCGGGGGTCACCGCTTTTGACCAGACCCTCGCCGACCAGTACCGCGTCGGCGCCCGCGCCGGCGTAGGCCAGTAGGTCTCCGGTGCCGCGCACACCGGATTCGGCGATCCGGATCACCTTGCTGGGCAGCCCGGGCGCGATGCGGGCGAAGCAATCCCGGTCCACTTCCAGCGTCGCGAGGTCGCGCGCGTTCACGCCGATCACGTTCGCCCCCGCCTTCAGCGCCCGGTCGGCTTCTTCCTCGGTGTGCACTTCGACCAAGGCCGTCATGCCGAGCGATTCGGTGCGGTCCAGCATCGACACCAGCGCCGACTGTTCCAGCGCGGCGACGATGAGCAACAGCATGTCGGCGCCGTGCGCGCGCGCCTCGTGGATCTGATATGGCTGCACCACAAAGTCTTTGCGCAACACCGGGATTGAGACCGCGGCCCGCACCACGTCGAGGTCGTCGAGCGAGCCGCAGAAGCGGCGCTCCTCGGTCAGGACGCTGATGATCCGGGCGCCGCCGTCTTCGTACGCCCGGGCCAGCTTCGCCGGATCGGCAATGGGCGCTAGTGAACCCGCCGACGGGCTGGCGCGCTTGACTTCGGCGATGACGCCGATACCGGGCTCGCGCAAGGCGGCCATCACGTCCAGCGGTGGCGGCGCGGCGGCGGCGGCCGCCTTGATTTCGGTCAGGCTGACAACGGCTTCGCGCGCGGCAACGTCGGCCCGGACTCCCTCGAGGATGGAGTCAAGCACGGATGCCGGACTCATGCCTGTCGTTCCTTCCCACTGCCATCAGACTGCCGCCACGATTACTTAGCCGATTTCGATGACGTGAATGAAGGGTAGCGACCGCCGCCTCGCGGCCCGTCACCGACCCTCGGTGTCGGAGTCGCGGGCCCGCTCGGTCGGGTCACGTCCCTCGTCAAGGGCATCCCAGATCATCCGCTCCGACATCTCCGGCTTGTCCCGCCCCTCCGGCATCGCCCCGGCGGCATCCTCGCGTCGCGTATTCGATCGGCGGGTCGCGGGCGCGGCGTATTTCGTTGCGCTTTCGCGGGCCGACCGCGTCAGCAGAACGGCCGCGGCCAGGGTGCACACCGCCGCGGCCACCGCGATCGCGGCCCCCCAGTAGCGCCGCTCGCTGCCCACCAGGAACATCACCGGGGCGTGCGCCAGCTCGGCGCCGCGCACCCCCACGTCCGGAAGCACCCACGGGCTGATGCCGAGATAACCGACCGCGAGGCTGGCCGCCGCCAGCAGCCCCGCCAGCACCCGCAACGGCCAGCCGCGCACGGCGAGCGCCGCCACGGCGGTGGCCAGCAGGAGCAGCGCCAACGGCAGCAGCGCCGTCGACCACGTGGCGCCGGACAGCGCCACCTGCTTCGGCTGGCCCAGCCCGTCGAACGAGCGGACCACCACCCACGGCAATCGCGAGGCCACCCACAGCGCCCCCGCGCCCACCAGCAGCAGCAGTTGGGCGATGACGATCGTGACCCGCCCCGCGCGAGCCGGGCGGGAATCAGTCATTGCGGCCCGGCGGTGGCGCCGTCAGCGTCTCGGCGGCCGCCACCGCGTTGAGCACCGCCCGCGCCTTGTTGGAGGCCTCGGTGTATTCGTAGGGGCCGTTGGAGTCGGCCACCACCCCGCCGCCGGCCTGAACGTAGGCGGTGCCGTCGCGCATCAGCGCGGTGCGGATGGCGATCGCGAAGTCGGCGTTGCCGGCGAAGTCGAGGTAACCGACCACCCCGCCGTAGAGGCCGCGGCGCGTCTTCTCCACCTCTTCGATCAGCTCCATGGCCCGCACCTTGGGCGCGCCCGAGAGCGTGCCCGCCGGGAAGCATGCCGTCACCGCGTCCAACGCGGTCCGGCCCTTCCCGAGCATCCCGGTCACCGTCGACACCAGGTGCATGACGTGGCTGTAGCGTTCGATGTGGCTGTAGTCGTCGACGCGCACGGTGCCGGGCGTGCAGACGCGGCCGAGGTCGTTGCGGCCCAGGTCGACCAGCATCAGGTGCTCGGCCCGTTCCTTTTCGTCGGCCAGCAATTCCTTTTCCAGCAGCTGATCCTCCTCGTCGGTGTGCCCGCGCCAGCGGGTTCCCGCGATCGGGTGCGTCGTCGCCCAGCCGTCGGCGACGGTGACCAGCGCCTCGGGGCTGGATCCGACGATCGAAAAGTCCGTTGCCCCAGCGCTGTTCGGCACGTGCAACAGGTACATGTACGGGCTGGGGTTGGTTGCCCGCAGCATCCGGTACACGTCGATGGGATCGACGTGGGTGTCCATCTCGAAGCGCTGCGAGGGCACCACCTGAAAGGCCTCGCCGGCGGCGATCTGCTCGACGAGGTAGTCGACGATCTTGCCGTATTCCTCGACGCTGCGCTGCGCCCGATACCGCGGCTCGGGCCTGCCGAACGTGGCCACCGTCGAGGGCAGCGGCTGGCCCAGCGCCGCGGTCATCACATCCAGCCGGGCGGTCGCGTCGTCGTAGGCCTCGTCGACGCGCTCGTCGGTGCCGTTCCAGTTCACCGCGTTGGCGATCAGCGTGATGGTGCCCTCGTGGTGGTCGACGGCGGCCAGGTCGGTGGCCAGCAGCAGCAGCATGTCGGGTAGCCGCAGGTCGTCGACGGCCAGCTCGGGCAGCCGTTCCAGGCGCCGCACCAGGTCGTAGGCGAAGAACCCGACCATGCCGCCCGACAGCGGCGGCAGCCCCGGCATGGCCTCGTTTGTGGACCGGGTGGCCAGCAGCTCGAGGGTGTCCCGCAGCGCCCGCAGCGGGTCGCCTCCCGTCGGCGCGTCCTGCGGCACTGCGCCCAGCCACACGGCCTCGCCGTCGCGCACGGTCAGCGCCGACGGCGCCCCCGCGCCGACGAACGACCAGCGCGACCACGACCGGCCGTTCTCGGCGGACTCGAGCAGAAACGTGCCCGGCCGGTTGGCGGCGAGTTTGCGGTAGGCCGACAGCGGAGTCTCGCTGTCGGCCAAGACCTTGCGGGTCACCGGGACCACACGGTGCTCCGCGGCGAGGTGGCGGAACTCCTCCCGTGAGGTGGTGGCGGCGAGGTGGGCGTGCACCGAACCATCCTCCCAGATGGGGCCGGGCAGCCCGCGAGCATAACCTGGCTGCGCTTTTCTGCGCCGAAATTCGCAGTGGGGTTACGCTCGCGGCATGAAACCTGGTGACACCGTGGCCGACTTCGAGCTCCCCGACCAGACGGGCACGCCCCGCAAGCTCAGCGCCCTGCTCGCCGACGGGCCCGTGGTGTTGTTCTTCTACCCCGCGGCGATGACGCCCGGCTGCACCAAGGAGGCCTGCCACTTCCGCGACCTGGCCTCGGAATTCGCCGCCGTCGGGGCCAACCGGGTCGGCATCAGCGCCGATCCCGTGGAGAAGCAGGCCAAGTTCGCCGAACTGCGAAAGTTCGACTACCCGCTGCTGTCGGACACCGAGGGCACCGTCGCCGCCCAGTTCGGCGTCAAGCGCGGCCTGCTGGGCAAGCTGATGCCGGTCAAGCGCACCACCTTCGTCATCGACACCGATCGCAGGGTGCTCGACGTCATCTCGAGCGAATTCAACATGGACACCCACGCCGACAAGGCGCTTCAGACGCTGCGGGCCCGGTCTTCGGCGTAGGTACCCACCAGCCGCATCCGTCACATGAGCACCGTGGCAACACCACCACACGGTCTAAGAATCCGGTAGCGCAGGTGATACCGCTTTCCAAAGTTGCCTGCTGGCGCCGGCGGGACGCCACCTCTCAGGGGATGACCGCCAGGAACAGGTAGGCGGCGAGCAACACCAGGTGCACCTCGCCCTGCAGCCTGGTGGCCCGGCCGGGCACGACGGTCAGCATGCTGATCACCACCGTCAGCGCGAGCAGCACCAGCTGGGTGGGCGCCAGGCCGAGCACCAGCGGTCCCTTCAGCCACACGCTCGCCAGCGCGATGGCCGGGATGGTCAGCCCGATGCTTGCCATCGCCGAGCCGTAGGCCAGGTTCAGGCTGGTCTGGATGCGGCCGCGCCGGGCCGCGCGCACGGCCGCCAGCGTCTCGGGGAGCAGCACGAGCATCGCGATCACCACCCCGACGAACGTCTGGGGAAATCCGGCGGCGGTCACCAGGCGCTCGACGGCCGGCGATTCCTGTTCGGCCAGGCCGACGACCGCAACCAGGGCGACCAGCAGCAACAGCAGGCTGACCAGCGCCGACCGGGCGCTCGGCGGGTCGGCGTGGTTTTCATCCTCCTCGAAGATCCTTTTCTGGCCCCGCTGCGCGACGGGCAGGAAAAAGTCGCGATGCCGGACCGTCTGGGTGAAGACGAACAGCAGGTACAGCAGCAGCGAGGCGACCGCGGCGAAGGTCAGCTGGCCGGGCGAGAACTCCTTGCCCGGGTGGCTGGTGGTGAACGCGGGCAGCGCGAGGCTCAGCGTCGCCAGCGTGGTGAGCGTGGCCAGCGCGGCCCCGCTGCCCTCGGCGTTGAACAGCGTCACGCCGTACCGCCGGGAGCCCCACGACAGTGACAAACCCGCGATCCCATTGGTGGTGATCATGAACGCGGCAAACGCGGTGTCCCGAGCTAGCGTGGCCGTCTCGTTGCCGCCGGACGCCATCAGCTCGACGATGAGGGCCACCTCGATGATGGTCACCGCGCCCGCGAGCACCAGGGACCCGAACGGCTCCCCGACGCGGGCCGCGACCACTTCCGCGTGCTGGACGGCGGCCAGCACGGCCCCGATCAACAGCACGGCCTGCAGCGTGACCAGTATCGGCCCCAGGTGCTCGTCCCAGGTGGCCGTCAGCACGACGACGGCAATCAGCGGCACCACCGTGCTCCACGAGGCCCAGGACAGCCGTTTCAGCATCGCCCGCCATTCTCACCGAAGGCGCCGGCCAGCGCCCGCCGTGCGGGCGCGCATCACAATTCGGCGTTTGCCGCGGCCCCGGCCTCAGTAGCATGCTCACATGCCAGAAAGCGGAGGCCGCGGCGAAGGCCTGGCCGAGGGACAGGTGTTCGCCGGATACACGATCATTCGGCGTCTCGGGTCCGGCGGCATGGGTCACGTGTATCTGGCGCAGCACCCGCGGCTGCCCCGCCGCGACGCCCTGAAGATCTTGCCGCGTGAGCTGACCGGCAACGACGAATTTCGCCAACGCTTCAACCGCGAGGCCGATCTGGCCGCGAGCCTGTACAACGAGCACATCGTCGGCATCCACGACCGCGGCGAATATGACGGGCAATTATGGATCTCGATGGACTACGTGGAGGGAACCGACGCCGCGAAATTGCTGCGCACGAAGTATCCCTCCGGGATGCCGAAACCCGATGTGGTCGAGATCATTTCGGCCGTCGCCGACGCTCTCGACTACGCCCACGAGCGCGGCCTGCTGCATCGTGACGTCAAACCGGCCAACATCCTGCTCACCGACGCGAGCCCCCGGCGACGGATCCTGCTCGCCGACTTCGGCATCGCCCGCGAGCTGGGCGACATCAGCGGGCTGACCGCGACCAACATGCTGGTGGGCACCACCGCGTACTGCGCCCCCGAACAATTGCAGGGTGCGGACCTGGACGGGCGGGCCGACCAGTACGCACTCGGCTGCACCGCCTTTGACCTGCTGGCCGGGTCAGCCCCGTTCCGTCACTCCAACCCCGCGGTTGTCATCACCCAGCACCTGTCCGCGCCGCCGCCGCACATCAGCGAGCGCCGGCCCGAACTGGCCGACCTCGACGGCCCCATCGCCAAGGCCCTGGCCAAGAGACCCGAAGACCGCTACCCGACGTGCGCCGAGTTCGCGGCGGCGCTCGGCAGCCAGCTCGACACGTCCGCATCCAAGGTGGCAGCCAGTGCCACCCAGGTCATCCCGGCACCGACCGAGGTCATCGCCAAGCCCCAAAGCCCGTCCCCGGCCCCGCCCAAGGCGCGCGGCGGCTCCCGGGGACCGGCGGTGGTGATCGGGGCGCTCGTCGCCGTCGTCGTGGTCGCCGTTGGCGCGTACTTCGGGGTCCGCGCGCTCGGCGCCCGAAACCACCAGCACAACACCAGCGCCCCCGCGCGGTCGGCCGCTCCGCCGTCGCCCGGCAACGCCGTTGCACCCCCGCCGGCGCCGGGCATCACGCTGTCGGGCCAGATCAACGACCAGGCCGGCGTGCTCGGCCCCCTCGAGTACGACGCGGTGAACCGGGCCCTCACCAATCTCCGCAACGGACGCGGCACCCGGCTCTGGGTGGTGTACGTCCACAACTTCGGTGGTCTCAAGCCGTTCAAGTGGGCCGAGGACACCATGGTGGCCAACAGTTTCACCGACAGCGACGCCATCCTGGCCGTGGCCACCGACGAGCCGGCCTACTCCTTCCGGGTGCCCAACGCCGTGATCACGGGGAAGGCCATCGATCTCGAGATGATTCGCCGTGACCGCATCTCGCCGGCGGTGTTCCGCCACGAATGGGCCCGCGCGGCCATAGCCGCGGCCCAGGGATTGAACGTCGCGCCGGGCTAATCCAATGGATCCAGCAGCACGTCGGCGTCGAAGCAGCTGTGGTCGCCGGTGTGGCAGGCGCCGCCAACCTGGTCGACCGTCAGCAGCACGGTGTCGCCGTCGCAGTCCAGTCGCACCGAGTGGACGCGCTGCGTGTGGCCCGACGTCTGGCCCTTGATCCACTGTTGGGCGCGGGATCGCGAATAGTAGGTCGCCTCACGGGTTTCCAGGGTGCGGGCCAGCGCGGCGTCATCCATCCATGCGACCATCAGCACGTCGCCGGTGCCGCGCTCCTGCACGACGGCGGCGATGAGCCCGTCGGCGTTGCGCTTCAGGCGCGCTGCGATCGTCGGGTCGAGCGTCATCGGACCGTGATCTTTTCCGCGGCCATGGCGGCCTTGACCTGCGCGATTGTCAGCTCGCGGAAGTGAAAGACGCTGGCCGCCAACACCGCATCCGCGCCGGCGGCGACTGCGGGGGCGAAGTGTTCGACCGCCCCGGCGCCGCCGCTGGCGATCACCGGCACCGTGACCGCCGCGCGGACCGCGCGCAGCATCGGCAGGTCGAACCCCGCCTTGGTGCCGTCGGCGTCCATCGAGTTGAGCAGGATCTCGCCGACCCCCAGATCGGCGCCGCGGGCAGCCCACTCCACGGCGTCGATGCCGGTGCCGCGGCGGCCGCCGTGGGTGGTGACCTCCCAGCCCGACGGTGTCGGCGCCGATCCGGCGGGAACCGTGCGGGCGTCGACGGACAGCACGATGCACTGCGAGCCGAACTGCGTTGCCATTTCCGCCAGCAGCTCGGGGCGGGCGATCGCGGCGGTGTTGACCGAAACCTTGTCGGCCCCGGCGCGCAGCAGCGTGTCGACGTCGGCGACCGTGCGCACCCCGCCGCCGACCGTGAGCGGGATGAACACCTGCTCGGCGGTGCGGCGCACCACCTCCAGCATCGTCGCCCTGCCCGACGAGGACGCGGTCACGTCCAGGAAGGTGAGCTCGTCGGCGCCCTCGGCGTCGTAGGCCGCGGCCAGTTCCACGGGATCGCCGGCGTCGCGCAGGTTTTCGAAATTGACCCCCTTGACCACCCGCCCGGCGTCGACGTCCAGGCACGGGATCACGCGCACGGCAAGGCCGGTACCCGAGTACATCTCAGTAGTCCTCCGGATCGCCGACGGCGCGCAGGATCTCGAGGACCTCGCCGTGCGCGCCGGGCGCCGCCGCCAGCACCGAGTCCGACGCGGGGGTCCACGGTTTACCGGCCAGATCGGTGACGATGCCCCCCGCGGACCGCACCTGCGCCACCCCGGCGGCGTGGTCCCACACGTGGCCGCCGAAACTTATTGCTGCACTGAGTATTCCGTCGGCGACGTAGACCAGGTCGATCCCGGTCGACCCGTGCATGCGCAATCGGGAGGACACCCGGCTCAGGTTCTCCACCACC
The DNA here is from genome assembly GCF_035506235.1 of Mycobacterium sp. GTDB lineage: Bacteria > Actinomycetota > Actinomycetes > Mycobacteriales > Mycobacteriaceae > Mycobacterium. The sequence continues at coordinate 3,040 of NZ_DATJPU010000286.1, read as the reverse complement.
GCGAGCCGGTAGCGTCCCGGGAACCGGCCCCGCGAGTCGGCGCTGAACGTTCCGACCGCGACGAGGCTGTCACCCAACTCCGTGGTGTCCAGCGACGGCTGCGGCTGGCCGTTTTTGACCAGCGGGCCACCCGCGACGGCGGTGTAGCGCTCGTCGATGAAGGGCAACCAGGTCAGGCCGGCCACCGGATCGCCGTCGTGCAGCAGGGCCAGCAGGATCGCGGCCATCGGCGATCCGGCGGCGTAGTTGAACGTGCCGTCCACGGGGTCCAGCACCCACACCCACGGCGAGTCCACGTCGGTGCCGCCGAACTCCTCGCCGTGCACGCCGATGCCGGTGGTTGCTTGCAGCGCGGTGACGACCTGTCGCTCGATCGCGAGGTCGACCTCGGTGGCAAAGTCGTTGCCCTTCTTGGAAACCGCGGAATCGGCGCGGTGGCCGTCCAGGAAGCGCGGCACGGCGGCGTCGAGGATGGTGGCTGCCACGGACACCAGCGCGTTCAGGTCCATGTGGCTACGCCCTCACCGCGGCCAGGGCCTGCGGCAGGGTGAACCGCCCGGCGTAGAGCGCCTTGCCCACGATGGCGCCCTCGACCCCGCGGTCGGTGCGGGTGGCTAGGTTTGCCAAGGCGCGTAGGTCGTCCAGGCTGGAAACGCCGCCCGACGCGATCACCGGCGCCTCGGTGCGGCCGGCCACCGCGGCCAGCAGGTCGAGATTGGGGCCGCCGAGCGTGCCGTCCTTGGTGACATCGGTGACCACGAACCGCGAACAGCCCTGCCCGTCAAGCCGTTCCAGCACCTCCCACAGATCGCCGCCGTCGGTCTCCCAGCCGCGGCCGCGCAGCCGGTGCTCGCCGTCGATGATTTGGACGTCCAACCCCACGGCGACCCTGTCGCCGTGCTCGCCGATCGCCCGCGCGCACCAGTGCGGGTTCTCCAGCGCCGCGGTGCCCAGGTTGACCCGTGCGCAGCCGGTGGCCAGCGCCGCGGCCAGGGAGTCGTCGTCGCGGATCCCGCCGGAGAGCTCCACCTGCACGTCGAGCTTGCCCACCACCTCGGCGAGCAGCGCGCGATTGGAGCCGCGCCCGAACGCGGCGTCCAGGTCGACCAGGTGGATCCACTCGGCCCCGTCGCGCTGCCAGCCCAGCGCGGCGTCCAGCGCCGAGCCATACTCGGTTTCGCTGCCGGCCTTGCCCTGCACCAGGCGCACCGCGCGGCCGCCGACCACGTCGACGGCCGGTAAGAGAATCAACACAGCGCCTCCCGCGCACAGAAAGTGCAAGTGTTCACAGTGCCTCAACCCAATTGCTCAACACGGCCGCGCCGGCGTCGCCGCTCTTTTCCGGGTGGAATTGGGTGGCCGAAAGCGCCCCGTCCTCGACCGCTGCCAGGAACGGCACCTGATGTTTCGCCCAGGTGAGCACCGCGTCGGCCGAACCCTCCCAGCGCTGGGCGGCGTAGGAATGCACGAAGTAGAACCGGGCGCCGGCGTCCAGCCCTTTGAACAGCACGGTGCCCGGCCCGGAATTCACGACGTTCCAGCCCATGTGCGGGATCACCGGGGCGTCCAGGCGGGTGACGGCCCCCGGCCACTGCCCGCACCCCTTCGTCTCCACCCCGAATTCGACCCCCCGGGCGAACAGGATCTGCATGCCGACGCACACGCCCAGCACCGGGCGCCCGGCGGCCACCCGCTCGGCGATGATCCGCTCGCCCGCGATCTTGCGCAGGCCCGTCATGCACGCCTCGAAGGCGCCGACCCCCGGCACCACCAGCCCGTCTGCGGCCGCGGCGGCGCCCGCGTCGGCGGTCACCTCGACCGACGCGCCGACCCGCTGCAGCGCGCGCTGGGCCGACCGCAGGTTGCCCGAGCCGTAGTCCAGGACCACGACCGATTTGCTTGTCACAGAACACCTTTGGTGGAGGGCACGCCCGACACCCGGGGGTCGGGCTCGACGGCCCGGCGCAGCGCGCGGGCCACCGCCTTGTACTGGGCCTCGGTGATGTGGTGCGGGTCGCGGCCGTACAGGACGCGCACGTGCAGCGCAATCCGGGCGTTGGAGGCCAGCGTTTCGAACACGTGCCGGTTGACGACGGTGTGGTAGGGCACCGAACCGCCGGCAATCGTGGTGTGCTGCAGGTGATCCGGCTCCCCCGTGTGCACGCAGTAGGGCCGGCCGGACACGTCGACCGCGGCGTGGGCCAGCGTCTCGTCCATCGGGATGAAGGCGTCCCCGAACCGGCGGATCCCCTTCTTATCGCCCAGCGCCTCCCCCAGCGCCTGACCCAGCGCGATCGCGGTGTCCTCGATGGTGTGGTGCCCCTCGATCTCGACGTCGCCCTTGGTGCGCACCGTCAGGTCGAAGCTGGCGTGGCTGCCCAGCGCCGTCAGCATGTGGTCGTAGAACGGCACGCCGGTGTCGACGTGCACCTGACCGGTGCCGTCGAGGTCGAGCTCGACGACGATGTCGGATTCCTTGGTGCGGCGTTCGATACGCGCGCGCCGCGTCGCTTTGCCTGTCACTGGGCTCCTACAGAGGTGGCGGGGGCCAATTCGGTGGCCGCGATCTGGGCGCTGGCGCGCAGGAAGGCGTCGTTCTCCTCGGCCAGCCCCGTGGTGGCGCGCAGGTAGCCGGGAATCCCGACGTCACGGATCAGGATGCCGACCTCCAGGTAGCGCTGCCAGGTGGCCGGCGCGTCGGCGAACTCGCCGAACAGCACAAAGTTGGCGTCGCTCGGAATCACCCGAAAACCCATGCCGCTCAGAGCCCCCGTGACGCGTTCCCGTTCGGCGATCAGGGTGGCGACGCTGCCCAGGGTGTCGTCGGCATGCCGCAGCGCGGCCCGGGCCGCGGCCTGGGTGACCGACGACAGGTGATAGGGCAGCCGCACCAGCAGCATCGCGTCGATCATCGCCGGCGTGGCGATCAGGTAGCCGAGCCGCCCGCCGGCGAACGCGAATGCCTTGCTCATGGTGCGGGTGACGACGAGCTTGGTGGGATACTCCTCGACCAGCGCCACCGCGCTGGGCTGCGAGGAGA
>NZ_DATJPU010000285.1:0-3384 GCF_035506235.1 Mycobacterium sp. | reverse complement strand
GTGGCGGTGACGCCCTTGGTGGTGCTGAAGCACATGGCGAGTGTGTCGCGAGTCCAGGGATCCCCGTTCCGACTCCGGACTCCGCCCCACAAATCGACGACCAGCCTACCGCGGTGGTAGACAGCCACCGACGCGCCGCCGCCGGTGCGCGCAATCTGTTTTCTGAACACATTCGCCACTTCGCGGAATTCGTCGTCGTAGCGACCTGTGACCTGGTCCGTTTCGGATCTGCCAACGTCCAACGTGCAACCCTTCTTCCAAACTCAGAATCGCTGAAGAGACGCGCCTCGGGCGAGTGCCTTATAGCCCGACGATTCGCATTCATAGGTCATTGCCCGAACGGGCCAGAAGTCGGTGATCGAACGGACCAAAGTCCCTGGTGCACTACCGTTGATTTCCACAGCCGAGAAGTCCGCGAACCGGCTGCGCCTGGGCAGAATCCAGGTGGACCAGTGAGCGATTTGCGCTTGCAGCTCGACTACTTGTTGCGCGAGAGCGGCTGCGAGCCGCCACCTGCAGGGTGAACATCTCGAGCGATAAGGCACAGGCGCACCAGTGAAAACCCGCGGGCCCTGACGGCGGGACGCTACTCCGGATAGTCGAGTGGAACCCCAAGGGTTTTCAGCGTCGCGGCCAAGGCATCGTATTGGCCTACGAGGGTGACGAATTCGATGATCTGCGGCCGGTCCAGGTACTTGGCCAGTTCTTGCCAACCCCGATCTGAGATGGTGCGGGTGTCGATGAGTTCGTCGACCGCGCTCAGCAGCGCGCAGTCGCGCTCAGTCAACCCCTCGGCTGTGGGACCGGCAAAGATGCGGGCCTGCGTTTCGTTGTCGAGGCCGCGGCGCTTGGCAATGCGGCGGTGCTGCTGTAGCTCGTATGCGCAGCCACGCAGATGTGCCACACGGAGGACCACCACCTCGGTGTCACGTCGCGGTAGCTTCCCCATGCCCAGCAGCATCGCGCCGAACGGCAACCATGCCCTAAACAGCCGCCTGTGCTGGCCCAGCGTAGTGAACAGATGTACTTGCGGAATGCCTTCCAAACGCGCCGTGAGCTTGCAGAACAGCCACCCGGTGAGGCCGAGCTCTCGGAATCCGCCAGGCGGGATGCGAGAGGCCGTCGGCCCGGTCACGGCCCCAGCGCTGGGAAGCCGCGCCGGGGACAATTGTCCCTTTCGCGGAACCCGCGCCCGTAGCCGTTCGGGCGGGCGTTGTCACCCGGCAATTCCAAACCCCTCCAAATAAACGATCCGGTTGGGCGGCCGGAGCACGCAACCCAGCCCGATCGGCCACGTCTTACTTGGCTGACCATACCGGGTGCCGTCTCACGGTGCGGGCCACTCAGATCTAATTGCGCCCGTTCGGCATCTGGGCGAGCTGCACGGGGACGTGTCCGGCGCCGTTGCATTCCGAGGGCGAAACCGCGACCGGCGTGGCCGTCGGGTTGTTGTGCGACGCGGCGAGTACGCGGAAGCGCGTCGGGTAGGTTCGTCGACTCAACTGCTCCGGTGAAGATCGACAGGCGTACCCGTCGCGAGGAGGTGATTGCTCCAAAAGTCCCTTGCGGTGGTGACTTCTGCCTCTGCCCTGAAGCAGTCGTGAGATCGATCGTGGGATTGCGATGCGCGGAGGTTGCTAATGGAGCACCTAACAGGCTTGGACGTTAGCTTTCTGGAAGCCGAGGATTCCGACCCGCACGTTAGTCTTGCGCTCGGTGCCGTTTCGGTGATAGAAGGGCCGCGCCCCGACGACAACGCTATCGTTTCGGCATTGAGCCAGCGGATGCTGATCATCCCACGATGCCGACAGGTGCTGCGGAGACACCCGTTCGATTTTGTGGCGCCGGAATGGGTGGAGGATGCCAGCCCAGACCTGTCCCACCATCTGCGCCACGTCGCGGTTGCGCAACCTGGTGATAACGAGGCGTTGTTCCGGCTGGTCGGCTACATCATGGAGCGGCGCCTAGACCGCGATCACCCATTGTGGGAGTGCTGGGTCATCGAAGGGCTTACCGACGACCGATGGGGGATTTTGACCAAGTTGCACCACTGCATGGCCGACGGGATCGCGGCGATGCAGGTGCTCAGCGCCATGTCCGACGACGGTGGAGCTGACACCTTCGCTACCGCGATAAGGGCGGCCACCGAACGGAGGCGGGCCGGCATTGCGCTGCCCAGGCTCACCCCTAATCCGCTGGCGTGGATGCAGGGGGCATGGCACGCCTCGAGCGCGGCGGCCAGCGCCGCGGGCCGGGCAATAGATGCTGCCACAGGAGTCGTTACCGGGCTGGTTCATCCGGCGGCCGCGTCGTCGTTTATCGGGTCGGTCGCGACAAGGCGTCGCTACAGCGCCGCCCGGGTCTCGCTCGACGACGTTACGCACGTTTGCCAGGCCTATGAGGTGACGACCAACGACGTCGCGCTGGCTGGCATCACCGATAGTTTCCGCGCCGCTCTTATCCGTCGTGGCGAGCAGCCCAAACCGAATTCGATCCGCACCCTGGTACCGGTGTCGGTGCGCTCCAACGAGGAGATGGGCCCGGCCCACAACCTGGTCTCGGCGATGTTGGTCTACCTGCCCGTCGAGGTGGCAGACCCGGTCGAGCAGCTGCGCGCTGTGCACACACGACTGAGCAAAGCCAAGATCAGCGGCCAACGCCAAGCCGCGAGCCTGATTGTCACCGCGGCGGATTACATCCCGTTCGCCGTAACCGCCAGGGCGATTCACACGCTGACTCGGTTGCCGCAACATTCCATCGTCACGGTAACCACGAACGTCCCCGGTCCCCGACAGCCGGTATATGTGCTCGGCCGCAAGGTGCTGCAGGTGCTGCCAATAGTGCCGATTGCAATGCAAGTGCGCGTAGGGATCGCCATCTTGAGCTACGACAAGGATCTTTCGTTCGGCATCACCGCCGACTACGACAATGCACCCGACGTGGACAAGCTGGCCGAGGGCATTGAATCCGGGTTGGCGCGTCTCGTGGCCACCAAGAAACGTCGGCGGCGTTTCGGTGAGGGGACGAAGCGGAATGGAGCGGCCAATACCACGCCGCGGCGCTCCCGATCATCGACGACCACGGCGGGAAAACATGACCAGCCGCAGCACCCCCGCTGATGAAACATCGGGACAGCGCGCTGACCGGTCGCAACCGATGGCGACGCCCCGCTGGCCATCGACATCAACAACATAACCACCTCAAGCGAAGCTAGTGTCCTGCGCCAGAAATGAGCGGATTCCTGGGGACTGTCTGAACAACGGTGGATCTGATCTTGGTCTGACACGCCGGGCGTGGGCTTGGCGGGAAGGACTAACGATGTCAGAAACACTCGATCCCGTGGCGATGGAACTGGATCAACGGCAGCTGGCTGAGCAGCTGCTG
>NZ_DATJPU010000284.1:0-31714 GCF_035506235.1 Mycobacterium sp. | reverse complement strand
CTCGTGGCCTGCCAGCGCGGTCTTGAGGCCAAGGGCGGTGCACGCGGCGTGGCCGACGCGGTCAACGCCTCCGTTGTCATCGGCATCGTCGCGGTGTTCGTTCTCAACCTGCTGATCACGCAGGGACTGTCGATGTCCATGCCGCTGAGGGTGGGCTGATGGCCCGGATCGCAGTGCCGGCACGACACCGACCCGCGGCCCTGAGGGCCTCGCGGTGGGTCGCCGGCCGGGGTGACTCGCTGATTCAGCGCCTCGGTCACCAGGTCACCTTCCTGTCCCAGGTGCTCGGCGCGATCCCGCACACGCTGAAGCGTTACCGGCACCAGACCGGGGTGCTGTTGGTCGACATGATCTGGGGCAACGGGTCGCTGATCGTCGGTGGCGGCACCATCGGCGTGCTGATCTTCATGGGCGCGGCGGTTGGCGGTTCGGTGGGAGTCGAAGGGTACGGGGCCCTGGACATGGTCGGTATGGGCCCGCTGACCGGATTCGTCTCCGCGTATGCGAACACCCGGGAGATGGCGCCGATGATCGCGGGGATCGGCTTCGCGGCCCAGGCGGGGTGCCGCATGACCGCGGAGATCGGCGCCATGCGGATCTCGGAGGAGATCGACGCGTTGGAAGCCCTTGGCATTCAGTCGATCCCGTTCGTGGTCACGACCCGGGTGATCGCCGGGATGATCACCATCGTTCCGCTCTATGTGGTGACGCTCGCGTTGAGCTACGTGTCTTGCGCGTTGGTGGTCAACGTGCTGCACGGGCAGTCATCGGGCACCTACTACCACTACTTCGACTCGTTCATCCACCCGTCCGACGTGGTGTTCTCGGTGCTCAAAGCCGCCATCTTCGTGACGCTGATCATCGCCATCCACTGCTATCAGGGCTACAACGCCAGCGGTGGTCCAGAAGGGGTCGGGCGGGCCTCGGGCCGAGCGATCCGGGCCAGCATTGTGACCGTGGTTGCCGCCGACATGGTGCTGACGCTGTTGTTCTGGGGCAACAATCCCGGCATCCGGATATCGGGGTAGGCGTGCCAAGACTTCCAGGGTCCGACCAAGGAGTGCGGGCGCCCAGTTCGCGCTCGTTGCGGATCCGCGGACTGATCGCCGCGGTGGCGCTGGGTATCGCTGGCATCTCGCTATATCAGCTGGGCAACGGCGGCTACGACGACACGTTCAAGCTGACCGTGGTGGCCGATTCGATCGGTGAGGGTCTGACGCCGGGCGCGGAGGTGAAGTTCCGCGGGCTGACGATCGGATCGGTGAAGACGCTGGAATCGGCCGGGTACAACAGGCAGAAGATCACGGTGGAACTCGAGCCGCGCCAAGCGAGGGCCCTGGCCGCCGACACGACGGCTAACTTCATGTCGTCGAACACTTTTGGCCTCGCGGCGGTCGAACTGGTCAGCAGCGGCACCGGCGCCCGGCTGAGGCCGAACCAGACGCTGCTGATAGGCGCCAACGTCCGGTCGACTTCCATCACCGGGCTGCTGCGTCAGGGCCAAAAAATCGGCAAGATGGTGGACTCGCCCGACGTCGACCACATCATCGAGACAGTGCGTCGGCACGCGGACCTGACCGAGCCGGTGACCCGGTCCTACTTCGATCTGATCAAGATGCTCGTCGACGCCCAGAAGGTGCCGTTCTCACAGTCGCTATCGGTGTTCGCCTCGGTGGTCAACGGCGCCAGCGACGCCATCCCGCTTATCGGATTGGCATATGACCTCCTCAATGGGATGGAATTTCTGGCCCATCCCGACGGGGTCGAGCGCATGAACGTGATCCTGGACCAGACCGCAAAGCTCCTCTTCAATACGGACGGGATCTTCGCGAAGAACATCGCGTGGCTTGCGCCCTTCATGAAATCGGTGATGGACGTGTTGCTGCCACTCTCGTACCTCGAGGGCAGCCAGGCGCCGGTCTATGACCGGCTCTCGGGTCTGCTAGACCGCACTAGTGCGGCGTTTCCGATCATCGACGGCAAGGTCCGCATGCAGATCGAGGTCACCCTGGGCGCGATGCCGGGGCTGGCGGCGGCCCTACCGCCCCCGCCCGCGCCCGCGCCCGCACCGCAGCGGGGCGGCCGATGAGAAGTGTTACCAAATCCGTGATTTGGCTGGCCATCTTCACCGCCATATCGGTGGTGTGCACGCTCATCGTGCTGACCGCCTTGCGTAGTCCCGTGACCGGGGCGGTTTCCCGCTACACCGCGGCGTTCTCCGATGTGTCGGGCCTCTACGCCGGTGATGACGTCCGCATCTCCGGTGTGCAGGTCGGCAAGGTGGAAACCATCCGGCTCGACGGCCGGATCGCCAAGGTGGATTTCACCGCGCAAGACGATCACCCGGTGTTCGCCAACACCATTGCCGCGGTGCGCTATCAAACCCTGGTCGGTCAGCGCTACGTGGAACTCGTCCAGCCGGCCAAGCCGGATCAACGGCTGCGGGCCGGGGGCACCCTTGGCCTTGGGCAGACGATTCCCTCGTTCGATGTGGCGAAGCTGTTCAACGGGTTTCGGCCGATATTTCAAACTCTCGACCCAGCCCAGTTCAACCTGCTGGGCGAGAACCTGCTGCGGTTGATCCAAGGCGATGAAAACGGCATCGGCCCGTTCCTGCACGACCTCGACGTCATTTCCAAGTTGGCCGTGAACCGCCAGGCGGTCATCACCGCCGTGCTCCGCAATCTCAGCGCGATCTCGGCGGATCTGGGCGGCAAATCGCAGCAACTGTTTCATCTCATCGCGACGCTCAACGACGTGGTGACGAAGTTCGGTTCGAAGGCCGAGGAGTTCCGTGCGGCGATGGAGGTCGGGCTGCCCGTCCTGCGGAACACCACCCACATCCTGCAGTACACCGAGCGCACTTTTGACGGGACGACGGTTCCGCTCTATGACCTGACGAGCCGGATGTGGCCGCAGACCGCGACGATCATCGCGGGCCTGTCGCTCGCCCCGTCGCTGATCCAGGGAATGCGGGACTGGCTGGCCGACGACCAGCCCGCCAGACCGGCGTTTTCGTGCTCGCACGGCGAAGTCACCCTGCCGGGGATCGGGCAGGTGTCATTCGCACAGCAGAACTTGGTGGTGTGCCGGTAATGCTGTTCGGGGACAAGAGCGTACGACGGCGGCGTCCGGTGCTCGACGAGCGCGCCGCGGTGGTCCGCAGTCGCCGGCACGGCATCGTCGGCGTCGTCGTCATCGTTGCGGCGTTGGCCGCCACCGCGATGGCCTACTTGAATCCGACCGGCCAGACCGGTTATGTCGCGCGCTTGTCCAACTCCGGCGGTGTGCGCGCCGGCGACCAGGTTCGTATCGCCGGCATCCCGGTCGGGAAGGTCACCGGCGTCCGGCTCGACGGCGCCGTCGTCGAGATGAAGTTCGACGTCGGGCGTTCGGTGGTGGTCGGTTCGGAATCCACTCTGGACATCAAGCTGCTGACCCCGCTGGGCGGCCACTACGTGGCGCTTGACCCGAAGGGCGCTCTGCCGCTGGGCCGCAACGTGATTCCGCCCCAACGGGTCACGCTGCCGTTCGAGGTCAACGACATCATCCAGGCGGCAACCCCGCTGATCAAGGAAGTCAACGGCCAAGTCATCCACGACACGTTCACCGAGGTCGCCAACGCCGCCAACAAATTTCCCGACGCGGTGCGCGACCTGCTCCGGTCGGCCAATGCGTTGACGACGTCGATGAGCAAGTCCACCGCCGACTTCCATCGCAGCCTGGACTTCACCAACAACAGCCTGCGGGCCACGGTCGCCGCACGTCAGCAGCTCATCACGCTGTTTGAGCAGCTGGACATCATCGGCCAGTCGTATACCTCGAAGTCGGTCGACATCGTCGAGTTCTTCGGCCTGTTCAGCGAATTGGCCCGCATCCTCGACCGCATCGTGGTGTTTTACGGCCGGGAGGTCGGGCCGGTTGTCAACGGACTCGAAGACATCACCGACACGCTGAACGCCCACCCCGAGCGGTGGGGCGAGGCGCTCGAGGGCCTGGGGCAAAGCCTCAACATCGTGTTGCCGATGCTCAGTGGCAACGGGGTCGTCTTCGACAAACACAGCCGGCTGGTGCCCGGACAGGACCTGTGCCTGCCCAACATCATGAGGAACTGTTGAGATGAGCAGGTTGTCGGCGCTCGGCTCGCGGCTGCGTTCCCCGTGGGGTATCGCCGCGGTGGTGGCCGTCGTCGCGGCGATCGCGGCGGCGGTCACCTTCGGCGCCAAGATGGTGATGCCCGGACACACCCGTGCGATGTGCGCCGAATTCACCGACGCGGTAGGGCTATATCCCGGCAACAAGGTGGCACTGCTGGGTATCGAGGTCGGCACGACGACCGCGATCGTCAACAAGCCCGACCACGTCGAGGTCGACTTCACCGTGCCCACCGACCTTGACCTGCCGGCCGATGTCGGGGCGGTCACCTACTCGCAATCGATTGTCACCGATCGCCACATCGAACTGACCAAGCCCTACACCTCGGGCCCGAAATTCACCGGGCCGGGGTGCATCAGGCTGAAGTCCACCAAAACCCCGATCAGCATCAGCGAAACCTTCACTGCCATAGGCAAGCTCGCCGACGCCATCATGGAACCTCAACACGGCCAGGACCCGTCCCGGGCGCCGGGCGTGCAAGCCATCAATGACAGCTTGCACGCGGCCAGCCGCTCGCTGGATGGGACCGGCGCCGGCCTCAACCAGACCCTGCGCAATCTGGTCACCATGCTCGCCGACCCCTACAAGGCCGACGCCGACTACCGGCAGCTGTTCGAAAACAGCGAGATCCTGACCTCGGACTTCCTCAAGAACTGGGACAGCTTCGCGGGTTTTGTCCAAACGCTCCCGGCCACGACCCAATTGGTCGAGGGCCTGTCGGACAACTTCGGAGCGGCCATGAGCCGTCTGTCGCACCTGCTGCCGATCCTGGTCGAGGCGATCAACCGGTGGGGGCCGCGGGTCTATCAAAGACTCGACCACTGGATCAGCTGGCTGAGCGACATGCTGAACAGACACACCCCGGCCATCATGGCCATGATCAACTCGTGGCCGCAGTTCAGCCACTGGCTCAGCGACATCTACGAACCGGCGTGGGGAACCCACAACGTCACCTATATTCCTCCGCAGGTCGCGATTTCGCCGTCGCAGGCCGGCGCCATCTGCGAGGGGCTGCGGCAGCGCAATGTCCCCGGAGCCGCGTCGGCGTGCGCGTCGGGCACCGCGTCGGATCCGGTCACCCTCGGCCTGACCGATCTCATCCTGGGGGCCGCGCTGTCATGACCCGACGATCGATGCGCGTGCTGCTGGCCACACTGGCGATCTGCCTGACGGCGGCTTGCTCGCTGGATCCGACCCGGCTGCCGGTCCCGGGCGCCTACAGTCCCGACCACGCGTACCGAATCAAGATCCAGTTCTCCAGCGTGCTCAACCTGCCCGCCCGGGCCAAGGTGGACTCCGGCGGAGTGCAGGTCGGCGTACTCGACCACGTCCAGCTCGACGGCACCACGGCGGTCGCCTACGTCGATATCGCCGGCGACACAAAGCTTCCCGGCAACACCCGCGCCGAACTGCGCCAGGCCACCCCCCTCGGCGACATCTACATCGCGCTCGTGCCGCCGGAGGATCGGGCCGGGGACATGCCGGTTCTGCGCGACGGCGGCACCATCCCGTTGCGCAACACCGCTCCGGCCGACAACGTCGAAGATCTCTTGCGGTCGGTGTCGAACCTGGTGGCCGGCGGGGCGATCGGCACGCTGCAAAGTACCGTCGTCAACGCCAACAAGGCGTTCCCGAAAAACCCCGCCGAGCTGACCCGGATGCAGCGGACCCTCGCCGGCGTCCTCAATGACCTTGCGGCCAACCAGGACACCATCGACGGCATCCTGTCCAGCATGGAGAACATCACCACCAACATGGCGGCCAATACCGCGGTGTTCAACCGGCTGGTGACCGAGGGCCCGCCGAAACTCCAGGGGCTGTCGGCGATCACCATGGCCATCCTCAACGTCGTCGGGGACTCTCGAGACGTCAGCGTGCTCGGCGGAGAACTCACCAACCCGATCACCGGCGACATCATGCAAATGCTGTCCTACCTCACGCCAATGGTCGAAACGTTGGCAACCCTCGACACCACCATTCCGGTGCTCGCCGACAAGCTGATCGCATTCCTGCACTACAAGCTCCTCGGGTTCTTCCGCAACGGGGGCCCGAAATACATTGTCTCCGAACTTCATCCACCGACCGGGCGCGAGGGTGTGGATCCCGCCGACAAGGCCGACCAGGCGGTCAAGGCGATGCAGAGCATGGGAATGCTGCCATGAAATTCGGTGCCCGCGCCACGCTGGCCATCCTGGCGGTGATGACACTGGCCGGCGCGGCCTACATGTCGATCGGCGTGCTCGACATCAGCCCGACCAAACAAGTCACCCGACTCACGTTGATGCTCAACGCTTCCGGCGGCCTCATGCCCACATCGGAGGTGACGATGCGCGGCATCAAGGTCGGCCGGGTGAGGAGTATCGAGACCACGACGAGCGGGCTGGCGGTCTCGATCGACCTCGACCGCGCGCACCCGGTGCCCGCCGACAGCGCGATCAGCGTGGAAAACCTCTCCGCGGCCGGCGAGCAGTACATCGAGTTCAGGCCGAAACTGATTGCGCCGCCGTACTTTAGCGACGGGACAGTGATCCCCGCGGACCGGGTCGCGCCGATGGTCACCGGCGCCGACTTGCTCACCAAGGCCAATGCCCTGATGTCGGCGCTGAACCTCGACCAAGTGCACACCATCATCGACAACGTCTCCGCGGCCTTGGGCGGCAACGACGACACCATCGATTCCCTGACCACAACCGCCGGGTTGACCGCCAAGGTGATCCACGACGACAAGCAACTGCTGGCCACGCTGTTCAGCAACTTCGCCACGATGACCACCAACTTGGGCGACATCAACGCGGGCGAAGTGATCAGCGAGACCGGCAAGCTGCTACCGCGCTCGGTGCCGGCGTTTTTGCGGATGGTCCACGAAATCGAAACCCTTTCGCACACCGGCGTGGGCGTGGTCGGCCCCGACGATCCGGCGGGGGTCCTGGTAGCCAAGCTCAGCCAGTGGCTCGACATGCTGGCCGGCCCGCTCAGCACCTTCACCACCGTCCTGGAACCCGCGGTCGCACCGCTACACGACATCAAGGTGGACGCCGGGCACTGGCTCGACTTCTGGGAATCGACCTTCAACGACAGCGGCGGAATGCGGGTCCAACTCAACGTGCCCGAATGGCACCGATGATCGGCGAACGAAGTTACGGAAAAGAAAGAACTGGCATGACAAACTCAGCTATCAGCGAAGACGAAAAGACAGACGACAGCGAGCGCGAGCCTGACGGCGCCGACATCACGGTGGCCGCCGCCGACGAGGCCGACACGAAGCCGGTCGCCGACGACGCGCGGCCCCAGCGGTCGCCGAAGTTGCTGCTGCGGCCGAACAGCCCGAAGCGATGGGGCGCGGCCGTACTCGTGGCGGCGGTGCTCGCCGGCGGCGTGTTCGGGTTCATGAAGTATCGCCAGGTGACCGGCCAGCTCGCGGAGCTCCGTCGACAGCAAGCCGATCGCGACACCGTGGCGCAGCTGGCCAAGGACTACGCGCTGAAGTCGCTGACCTACAGCTTCGAAGACCCGGATGCCTTCTTCCGCTCCGTCGAAGACGGTGTGTCGCAGCAGCTTAAAGACAAATACGTCAACGCCAGCGATTTGCTCAAAAGCGTGATGCTTCAGGCCCAGGTCACCTCCACCGGTGAGGTGCTGGCCATCGACCCGGTCGCTCAGCCCGGCGGGGTCTACCAGGTAGTGGTGTCGGCCCATCAAACCACCCGCAATCTGCAAAACCCGACGCCCAAGGTCTCGATCATCCTGCTGCAAGTGACGGTGAACAAGGCGGGCAACGCCTGGCAGGTTTCCGACATCGGCCCCAAGACCGGCGCCCATCCGCCCGTCGAGCAGCAGATCCCGCCGGCCGAGCCGCCTCCCGCTCCCGCACCAGCCCAGCCGGCGCCGAAACGGTAGGTGCGCAGCTGTGCAGCGGCTGCCGCTGCTGGTCTCGGTCGTGACCATGGTCACCGCGGTGTGCGCCCCTTGCCCCACCGCGGCCGCCGACACGACGCTGCCGCCGTGCCCGCAGAGCGCCGCGCCGATCAGCCCGCAGGCCAAGTCGCCGCATTCGGACTGCCGAATGCACTCCGGCGCCCTCGATTTCGCCGTCACCTACTGGACCGTGCCCGAGTTGTCCGGGCCCGGCGCGGTGAAGGTAGTCGTGACCGACCCGTCGGGCGAGGTGGTGCAAACGATCGATGAGCTACTGGAGCCCTCGAGCCCGGGGGGCGTCGCCTTACAGGATGTCGACGGCGACGGCCGCGACGAGCTGATCATCCCGATCGCGCGACACCCGTTCAACGGCAGCCCAAATACCCGGTTCGCGGTGTGGCGCGCGCCGGGTGACCGCAACCATTACGAACGCACCCAGATGGTCGGGCAGGCCGTCTATCCCAGCGGCGACGGCTACCTGGTGACCAACGGCGGCGCGCTGGACAGCCGGGACCTCACCTTCTATCTGCCGACCGGGGCCGGGTACACGCTCGTCGTGGTGTTGACCATCGAGGCCGAGGAGGTCGACCCCAACACGCACCGGGTGCTGACCGTCGTGTGCCGCGCCCACCAGGAAGACGGCCTGCATGCGGTCGACATGAGCCTTCGCCAGGCCGAGGAAGCCTTCTGCGCGTCACCGGCCGCCAAAGCCATCTGGCCTGACGCCGAACGCGTCCAGATTCGGCAGTGGCGTAGGGGGCAGCAGTAACTACGGCGCGCAGTAGTCGCGAGCCGTCGCCAGCTGCTGCCTCGCCTTGGCAAGATCGCCGGCGATTCGTTCCGGGCTTGCCGGTCGGTAGGGGTCGCTTGCGTCGATCTGGGACGCCAGCATGTCCGAGCGAATTCGAAGGTCGACCGCGGCCGCACTCTTCAACCCGTGCAGCGGGGCCAGAGCGTTTCGAACCTGGCTTGCCAAATAAGCCGGTGTCCCGGAGGGAGAAACCAGGTTGAACACGTTCTCCAGCCGATCGGCCGCCGGCAGGATGGTGCCGCACTCCGCGTCGACGGCGGCCGCCACCGGCGCAGCCGTCAGGCACACCATGCCCGCGGCGACCGAGAGCGGCACGCAGAGGATTCGTCGATGCATTGGCTCTACCTTTGCACCGGCCGGTCGTTCTGTCGCGAACTTCATCCGATCCGGTAGGGGTCAGGCGTCGGGGTCCGGCGCCCACCGTGGTGGCCGTGCCTCCGGCCGGTGTGGTGAACGCGCCGCCGCCAGTGTCGCCGCGCGCTCGCCGTTGATCGCGGTGAGCGGTGGGGGCTGGCCCTTGCGCAGCGTGGTGATCAGCTCGCGGTAGGGGCCGATGATGTAGACGGTGTCGCCGGCTTTCAATCGGGCGTCGCGGCGGGGTCGCAGCCTGACCGGGCCCTCCGGCCGGGTGATCGCGATGACGCGCGTCTGGGTGGACAGTTCCACCATTCGCAATCCGTCCAGCTCGCTACCGGGCGCCACCAGCATTCCGCCGACCATGAACGAGCGCTGCCCCACCCAAAACGTCCCGAGCACTTGCAAACCCATCGCCGCGCCGATGAACCAGGGGGCCGCCAGGTCGACGATCGACCGCACGTTTTCGAAACCGAATCGCCGATTCACCGCGGTGCCCAACGCGCGGCCTTGAACGCGCATGACGATCGGCACCCTGGTGTCGGATCCCAGGATCTCCAGCAAGACGATCCCGGTCTCGATGTTCTCCATGTCGTCCTGGGTCACCACCGCGACCCCGCGGGCGCGATCGACGCGCGCCGATTCCAGCGTCTGGCGCATCGTCGAATCTCCGAAAATCACCGGCACATCGAGTTCGGCCACGGTCGGCAGGAATCGGTTGTTCTCGTCCGGCTCGATGACGAGGACGTCGTAACCGGCTGTGGTCAGATCACCGACGACGCGGACGCCGATGGAACCCAGTCCGACGACGACGACGTGGTCGCGCATGTGGCGTGCCCGTCGGAGACCGGCTGTCTGGACGAAGCGGCGTGACAGCAACAGGTCCGCGAGGAAAGCCACGAGGATGGCGGTAACGCTGGCGCCGCTGAACATCAGCGCGACGGCGAACAACCGCAGGGATGTGGATTGCTGGGCGAAGCTGAAGTCGCCGTAGCCCACGGTGGTGATGGTTTCGGAGGCGAAATACAGGGCGTCGATCCACGACATCCGCGGGTTCTGGTAGGTGAAGTGCACCACCGCCGTCGACCCGAGCGTGAGCAACAGCGCGAATGCCAACGCGGGCACCAGCATCGGGTTCACGTCGTCGCGCATGGCCCGCGCGGCGTCGATTGCGCGTCGCAGCCGGGAGTGTCGAGAGCGCGTCGCGGTGGCGGGAGGCACCGTGATTCCCCTGGCCTCCAATTCGTCTTTGACGCCGATCATCGACGTCCAGTCCCCGGCGTAGACCTGCAGATCCCGCCCCGGACATGGCACCACCTCGCCCGGAGCCGGTGAGTTCTTGCCGTGGACCACCGCGACCGGTGCCAGGTCGGCATAGATTTCGCGCAGCGTCGCGTCGTAGGGCGCCTCGGCTCCCCAGACAACGAACTCGATACCGGCGGTCTCGAACTGGTGCGCGTTACGCGACAGTACAGCCTCGACCAGGGACGGTGTCGCGAGGTCGGCGACGTCCAGGATCGCGCCGGGGCCGTTGACGGCGGTCACCGCCTCGCGCAGCACGTCGTTGGCCAGCCGCGCCACCACGCGGACGTTCGGGCTGTATTCCCTTGCCAGCAGCGCGATTTCGAGGTTCAATGCGTCGTTGGGACCGGCGCAGACGACGGCGCGCGCGCGATGTACGCCGGCGCCGAGGAGGTCCGCGGCGGTGTTGATCTTGATTATCCGCGCGCCGGCGCCCCTGAGCTCCTCGGCGATCGTCTTCGACAGCGGGTCGTCTCCGCCGACGATGATTTCGCGGTGAAACTGAAAAACCTCTCCCATGTCGCGGGGCCGCCTCCCTCCGGCTGTTACCGGGGTCGCTTTGTGGTGTGCGGCATAGATATGACTATCGGCCACAAGTCCGGAAAGTGCCACCGGAGAAGCCGGGTCTTTCTGCGACGCAACAGGTTCGACTCAGGCTCGTCACGCGGACGAAATAGTTCAGGCGTAGAGAGAGCCATCGCAACACTGCTACCCGCGTGAAAAGGCTTGCGTAAAGGAGCTTCTGTGTCCGAAAAGACGCCCGACGATGTCTTCAAACTCGCCAGGGACGAGAACATCAAGTATGTCGACGTCCGCTTCTGTGACCTGCCGGGGACCATGCAGCACTTCACAATTCCGATTTACGCCTTCGACGGGAACGTGTTCGAGGACGGCTTGGCCTTCGACGGCTCCTCGATCCGCGGCTTCCAGTCGATCCACGAATCCGACATGCTGCTGCTGCCCGATCCGGAAACCGCGACGATCGATCCGTTCCGGGCAGCCAAGACGCTGAACCTGAACTTCTTCGTGCACGACCCGTTCACCCTCGAGGTGTACTCGCGCGATCCGCGCAACGTCGCCCGCAAGGCGGAGAACTACCTGATCAGCTCCGGCATCGCGGACACCGCCTACTTCGGCCCGGAAGCCGAGTTCTACATCTTCGACTCGGTCAGCTTCGACTCGCGCACGGACACCTCGTTCTACAAGGTGGACGCGACATCCGGGTGGTGG
Source organism: Mycobacterium sp. (assembly GCF_035506235.1). Classification (GTDB taxonomy): domain Bacteria; phylum Actinomycetota; class Actinomycetes; order Mycobacteriales; family Mycobacteriaceae; genus Mycobacterium. The sequence continues at coordinate 19,947 of NZ_DATJPU010000284.1, read as the reverse complement.
AACACCGGAGCGGAGACCGAGTCCGACGGCAGCCCCAACCTCGGCTACAAGGTCCGCCCCAAGGGCGGGTACTTCCCGGTCGCCCCCACCGACCACTACGTCGACCTGCGCGACGAGATGCTCACCCACCTGACCGACGCCGGCTTCTCGCTGGAGAAGGGCCACCACGAAGTGGGCAGCGGCGGGCAGGCCGAGATCAACTATCAGTTCAACACTTTGCTGCACGCGGCGGACGACCATCAGATGTACAAGTACATCGTCAAGCAAACCGCGTGGCAGGTGGGCAAGACCGTGACGTTCATGCCCAAGCCCCTGTTCGGGGACAACGGCTCCGGCATGCATTGCCATCAGTCGCTGTGGAAGGACGGCGTCCCGCTGATGTACGACGAGACGGGTTACGCCGGCCTGTCCGACACCGCCCGCCACTACATCGGCGGTCTGCTCTACCACGCGCCCTCGTTGCTGGCCTTCACCAACCCCACGGTCAATTCCTACAAGCGCCTGGTTCCCGGCTACGAGGCGCCGATCAACCTGGTCTACAGCCAGCGCAACCGCTCGGCGTGCGTGCGCATCCCGATCACCGGCAACAACCCGAAGACCAAGCGGCTGGAGTTCCGGTGCCCCGATTCGTCGGGCAACCCGTACCTTTCGTTCGCGGCCCAGCTGATGGCCGGGTTGGACGGAATCAAGAACAAGATCGAGCCGCCTCCCCCCGTCGACAAGGACCTCTACGAGTTGCCGCCTGAAGAGGCGGCGGAAATCCCGCAGGCGCCCACCCAGCTGTCCGCGGTCATCGACCGCCTGGAGGAGGACAGCGATTACCTCACCGAGGGCGGCGTGTTCACGCCCGACCTGATCGAGGCGTGGATCGACTACAAGCGCGATTATGAGATTGCCCCGGTCAACCTGCGGCCGACCCCGTACGAGTTCGCCCTCTACTACGACGTATAGAATCGCCCTCAGGGCCGCTCGAAATGCTGGTAATCGACGGGAGTCGTCCAGGCGCCACCCCACCGCCAGCCGCGGTCCGTGAGGACGTGAACGGCGGGGTCGCCGTCGCGGAAGAGGCCCGGGTCGGAGCGGCCGCGGTCCAGGTAGGCCGCCGCGTTCCGCGGCTCGAATGCTCCGTTGGAGTGGACGCACGGGTTGAGCAGCGGGTTGAGGTCGATAGCCCGGCCGTAGGCGTGTTGAGACCATTGGCCGGTTCCCGGGATGCCCCGGCAGTTGAACGCCGAAGTGTTGTCGTCCTCCATCGACAGCTCATCGTCAGCGGCCGGGTAGTGGTCGGCCGTGCGGATCTTCTCGATGGGAAAGCGCAGCCGGTAAAGCCGCTCGAAGATCGTGATGACCTCCGGCACCAGGTCCTCGTGCACGATCAGCTCTCCGCGGTGGGTCTGACCGTCGAAACCGATGTGCTCGACGTCGACCCGCCTCAGCTGCGCGGGTTCGACCGGGCACCCGGGCCGCCAGCTCGCGCCGAGTTCGGCGGGAGTCACCGGCCGGACGGTCTCCCCGGCAGCGGGCGAAGCCGCGCCGGCCACCGACGGCGGGGCGATCGGCGGTGACGGTTTGGCCGCCCGCGGTGGCGGGGCGGAGGTGCACTGCACGAGCACGGCGGCAAGCGCCGCCATGCCCGCCGGAACGGCAAACCATCGGCTGCCGGACGTCAATGGGGATGGCACCGGGGATCAACTATAGGACTGCCCAGCGGATCCCGCTTACGCTTGCGGCATGCCCGGTAAGCGGTCGGTGCGAAAGGTCATTGCCGTTGGCGCCGTCCTGCTTGCCCTTGCCGCGGCGTCCTCGCCCGGCTATGCGGCGCGTACAGCGGTAAGCGACGGGGCTCGGCCTTCACAGGCACCGCCGGCGCCCGCGGCACCGCTGGCGCCACCGGCACCGCAGCCGCCGGACGCACCTCCCGCGCCCGAATTCGCAACCGTCTCCAAGCTGGTGAACGATGCGATCGCGGCGCGCAGGCTGCCGGGTGCGGTGGTGGTGATCGGGCACGGCGGCAAGGTCGTCTTTCACCAGGCTTATGGCTCGCGCAAGCTAGCGGGCGAACAGGGATTAGACGGATCGCCCGCGTCCGCCGAGCCGATGACCGAGGACACGATCTTCGACTTGGCTTCGCTGACAAAGTGTCTCGCAACGGCGACAGCCGTCATGCAGCTGTACGAGCAAGGCAAGGTTCAGTTCGACGATCCCGTGCAGAAGTATTTGCCTGACTTCAACACCGCCGACGATCCACAGCGCGCCAAGGTGACGGTTCGCATGTTGCTCACGAACACCTCAGGCGAAGGGATAGACGTAAGCCTCGGCGATCCGTGGGGACTGGGCGCGCCCGACAAAACAGAAGGCGTTCGTCGTGCGCTCACCACGCCGCTCCAGTCGGCCCCCGGCGCCGTTTTCCGGTACTCCGACATCAACTACATCCTGCTTGGCGCGCTGCTCGAGAAAGTCACCGGCGAGGCAGAAGACGTGTACGTTCAGCAAAACGTATTCGCGCCGCTCGGCATGAACGACACCCACTATCTTCCCGAGGCCAAAGCCTGTGGCCCACACGGGATCCGGGGGGCTGCGGTTGCCTGGGCTTTCACGCCCCAGGGGCGCCTGCCGGAGCCTTGTCCCGCGGGCACCTGGAGCACCAGTCTTTTGCCGCGCATCGCGCCGACGGCACTTGACGAGGAAAGCGGGGCCGATCCGGGCAGGAACCCCGATTACGGTCACCTGCTTCGTGGCACCGTGCACGACCCGACTGCGCGCCGCATGGGGGGAGTGGCCGGAAATGCCGGTGTGTTTGCGACGGCTCACGATGTCGGCATCTTCGCGCAGGCCCTGCTCGATCGGCTTGCGGACCGCCCCAGCAACTTTCCGCTGACGCCGGCGACCCTGGAATTGATGACGACTCCAGAGCAACCCGGACATACCGCCCAGCAACTCAAAGCGGCCAATGAAGCCGCCCGGGCCGCCAGGTATCCGGCGATTGGGGGGCAAGACCTGTTCGGTTTCGGCTGGGACATCGACACGGGATTTTCCAGGCCGCGCGGGACGGTCTTTCCCGTCGGCAGTTTTGGCAATACCGGATTCACCGGAACCACGCTTTGGCTGGACCCCGGATCAGATACGTATGTAGTCCTGCTCTCCAACTCAATCCATCTGCGAGGCAGTCCACCGATCTCGGACCTGCGAGGTGAAGTGGCCACCGCGGCGGCCCGAGCCTTGCGCCTCTACGGCAGTACCCCACCGCCGCGGAAGTAGGAAAACCCGGACGCTAGCTTTGCGGTGTGACACCACCGGTTATTCAACGCTGGATCGAGATCATCGACACCGGTCGCACCGACGGCCTGCACCACCTGCTGGCCGAGGACGCAGTCTTTTACTCGCCGGCGGTTTTCACGCCGCAAGAAGGCCGGGCCAAGGCCGCCGCCTACCTAACCGCCGCGGCGAAGCTGTTCGCCGACACCGACTTTCACTACGTCGACAAGTGGTATTCCGACCACTCCGCGGTGCTCGAGTTCGTCGCCGACGTCGACGGCATCCACGTCAACGGCGTCGACATGATCCACTGGAACGACGACGGCAAGATCACCTCGGTCAAGGTGATGCTGCGCCCGCTCAAAGCCCTCCAGGCCGTCATTCCCGAAATGGCCAAACTGCTGCAGGCGTAGTCGACGGGAAACTGCGCAAGCCGCGCCGGGCAAACCTACTTCTGCGCACTCGGACAGTAGGCGGCGACAGCGGACTGCGCCAAATGCTCCGCGTCGTCATGAGTGAACCGCTTCGGCCAGCGATTACCGGCGGCGCTGTCCTGGTCCTGTGCGGCCAAGATGTTGTCGACAGTCAAGTCGAGCGACTGGGGCCGGGGCGGCAAGAGCAGGAAACAGGTGTGGTGGCCCAACTCCATGAACCGCTGCCGGATCGCCGCCTTGCCGTTGTCGGTGATGCCGTAGCCGTTCAGCATGGACAGGAACTGGGCATCCGCTCCGTCAGCCGGGAACACCGCGGCCGACGATGCGCTGATCGTGATGGTCTGCGGGCCCGGCGATGTCGCCGACTTGTCGCGCGACAGGTAGACGCCTACGGAAATGAGACCCGCCAACGCAGCCGCGGCGAAGGCTGCGGCCGCGACGAGTACCCCGGCGGGCGTCTGCCTCGACCGACGCGCCGACCGGACGAAATGGTGAGGCACCGACCCGGTCGGGACATCGCGGCCCTCGACAGTCATGCGCCGCCTCCTACGACTCCCGGATGCGCGGCAAGGTTGCTGCCACTTCGCGGACCACGTCTACCCCCTGCCGGCTTTCCCCGGATAACGTCAAGTCCAATCAATATCGCACCGTTTGCATCCTGAAGTTCAACGACACGTCAATAGCCGATGTCGAAGTCTGTCACGGCGGCGGCGGTCCGTACAGGGTATTGGCGCCGCGCACCGCTTTCGCGCCGCGCTATGGCCCACCGCCGATGAGGTTGCCATTTTGCGGACAGTACGCGCGAACCGAGATGCTCACATACGTATCGGCGTCGAGGCCCGGGTTGCTCGCGTGAAACGCGTTGACGATCTGCGGCACCGACACCCCTCGACGGATGTCATCGCACACCGTCTTGCCGTTGGAAATGGCGTCCCCGGGGTTGGCGAACGAGATGCCGTGGTCGTTCAGGTCCTGTACGTACTTATTGTCCTGGTCCGGCGTGGAGGCGATGGACGACGGCGCGGCGGATGCCGGCGGGGCCGTCGGCGCGGGCGTCGCGCCGCCCTTGGGCGTCGTCGGCTGAGGGCTCTTCGAACCCGGGGCCAACAGCCAAAAGGCGAGAATGATCGCTCCCGCGAGCGCGAGCCCGCCGACGAGCAGCGCGCCGGCCTTGCGCCAGGTGGCGCTCCAGGATTGGCGGTCGCCCGCCGGTTCGCCGGGGGCGGCCTCATAGTCGCGCGCGGACGTGCGATCGCCGGTATCCGAAGCCGCGTCATTGGGTACGGCAACCGTCTCGGCACGGTTGAGCGCGAACGTTTCGTCGCCAGCCGGAGACGGCTCGGCCATGACGGCCATCGTAGCGAATCCGCAGCCGGGTGTGAGAAGCTCACCTGACCCGGTGAGCTTGTCCGGGGGCCGTCAACTGCTCTGCCGTGCTGGGGAGTGCGCGTTATGTCAGTCTGGCCGGGCCGAATCGAGCGCGCGATGGAGATGCTCCGGCGCGCGCTGCGCTACGAGGTCAGCGTCGGAGCGCTGGTCGAGTTGGCGCTGTGGCCGGCCTCGCTCCAGATCGCCGACGCGTGCCCGGCCAGGTAGGACGCGCTGGCTGTCAGTCCGCGGAACCCGTGACCTGTTCGATCGTGTGGGGCGAAACGCCCAGTCCGCGCAGGCAGAACCGCAGCACACGTTCACGAACCACGGTGCGGTCCCAATGCTGTGCTGCCCACTGCCGCTGCGTGCCGGCCCATACCACGCCGTGTATCGATTTCGCGGCGGTCGACGGGACGATGTCTTGGAACACGCCGAGTTCGAGGCCGCGCTCGATCTGCTCGATGAGCGGCTCGAGTATCGCGCCGTACGCGGGCGCAACCATTTCCGGAGAGGTGACCGCCTTTGTGTAGGCGTCCAGGGAGGACAGGCAGCGCAGATCATCCTCCGCGACTTCGCCGAACGCGAGTTCGAGCCGCCCGTCGACCCAGGCGACGACCGCGTCGACCGGGTTGGCGGTGTCCGCCATCTTTTCTCGAAGCCTCTGTGTTTCGAGACGGGCCAGTTCCAGAAAGACCTCCGTAACCAGCTGGTCCTTGGAATCGAAGTGCCGGTAGAACGCGCGGGTGCTCAGCTGCGCGCGTTCCAGCACGGTGGCGACGCTGAGCCCTTGGACCCCGTGCTCGTGCATGGATTTGGATGCGGCGGCCACGATGGCGTACCGCACGTCGGGGTCGGGCGCGAGCTTGTTCCGTCGTTGCGATAGCGCGCTGCTCATGCGCGTCAGACGAGGGTGGTCCGGTTGTACAGACGTGTCATAACTGCGTAGGTACCCAGCGCGACCGTTTCCGAAAACATGAATTTCAGGGGGCCTCGGACCGAGGTGAGAAGCCGGTGAAACCCGCGTTTCGGTTAACTCGCGGCTTCCCCGCCGGCGGTCAGTTCCTCGATGATGTGGGGTGCCACGCCCAGCCCGCGCAGGCAGAACCGCACCGCCCGTTGGCGGACTTCCTCGCGGTCCCAATGATTCGTTGCCCACTGCCGCTGCGTGCCGGCCCACACGACGCCATGGATCGATTTCGCCGCGGTGGCCGGAATGATGTCCTTGAATACGCCGAGCTCCAGGCCGCGCCGCAACTGCTCGACGAGTGGCTCGAGAATCGCGCCGTAGGCGGGCGTGACCATCTCGGGGGCGGAGAAGACCTTCGATTGAGCCTCCAAAGACACGTGGCGCAGCTCCGCTTTGATGTCCTCATCGAACGCGAGGTCGAGCCGTCCGTCGATCCAGGCGGCGACCGCCTCGATCGGGTCGGTGGCTGCCGACATTTTCGTCTTCAGCCGCAGCACCTCGCTGCGCGTCATCTCGAGAAAGACCGCCGCGACCAACTGGTCCTTCGAATCAAAGTGCCGATAGAAAGCCCGGGTGCTCAGCCGAGCGCGTTCCAATACCGTGGCGACGCTGAGGCCCCGAACCCCCTGCTCGCGAACCGATTTCGACGCGGCGTCCAGAATGGCGCGGCGTACGTCGGGATCGGGTGGGAGCTTCTTCCGCCGAGGCGTGACGGTATGATTCACATACTGCTGCGGACGTGCTATCGGATCCCCCTGTCCCGTCATAGTTGACAAAAATAATCCGCTGATCGTTCGTATACACCCGCTTTGGTAAAGCCCGCGTCGGCCGAGTCGTCGTCACGAACGCCCGACGGCCGCAACGATGTTCGCGGGCGCGTTATTAGACGAATGCACAATTGTCTTGCTCCGGAGCCATTTTGGAGACTCATCCCTGGTCGCGCAGGTTTTGGCGAGGCGGCTGGCAGGCGGTCAAGGCTGATACGGCAAATGCGTGTCGCAGGAATGCGTTTGCGGAGAGCGACCAACGGGACGTAACTTTCCTGCGCGGGGCCGGCGGATACCCGCTATCGGAAATCACCGATTTCAGTGAACTCTGGTTCACTCGCGAACCGGCCCTACGACTCGTGCCCCGGGCCGATTGGCTCTAGGCTGCGGCCATGTCGATTGATCGGGCCGCACTCCTGGCGGGCGGCATCCGGCTCGCGTCGGGCATTTCGTTTCTCGTCGACCCGCTCCGGGCGAACCGGTGGTGGGGCGATCCGGACGAGCCGGCGCCGACGGCGCGCCTGCTGCTGCGTTCGATGGGGTATCGCGATGCCCTGATCGGTGGGCTGCTCGCTGCCGCGGCGCTGGGCGGCAGGGACACCCGCGGCTGGTTTTTGGCCTCAGGCGGCGCCGACGCGGCCGACCTGCTCGGCGGCATGAGTGTGCATGACGAATTGAAGCCCTCGCAACGGCTGATCGGCCTGGGCGGCGCCGTGGTCGGCATCGGCGTCGGGCTGTGGGGCGCGAGCCGCCGGACCCCGGGCGGGCGGAATCCGTGACGACGATGGGAGCAAGCATGCGGTTCGGAGTCCTGACTTTCGTTACCGACGAGGGAATCGGCCCGGTCGAGCTGGGCCAGGCGCTCGAGCAGCGCGGGTTTTCGTCGCTGTTCCTGGCCGAGCACTCGCACATCCCCGTCAACGCGAAGACCCCCTACCCGGGCGGTGGCCCGATCCCACCGAAGTACTACCGCACGCTCGATCCGTTTGTGGCGCTGACGGCTGCGGCGGTCGCGACCGAGGAACTGCTCCTCGGCACCGGGATCGCGTTGATCCCGCAGCGCGACCCCATCCTCACGGCCAAGGAGGTCGCCTCGCTTGATCTGGTCTCGCAGGGGCGGTTTCGCTTCGGCGTGGGCGTGGGCTGGCTGCGCGAAGAGATCGCCAACCACGGCGTCGACCCCAAGGTGCGCGGACGCGTGGTCGAAGAACGGCTGCGCGCGATGATCGCGATCTGGACTCAGGAGCAGGCCGAATTCCACGGGCAGTTCGTAAATTTCGATCCCATCTACAGCTGGCCCAAGCCGGTGACGCGGCCGTACCCGCCGCTGTACCTGGGCGGAGGGCCGGCGAGTTTCCCGCGCATCGCGCGGCTGAATGCCGGCTGGATTGCCATGACCCCGTCAGCGGAGATGCTATCGGGTCAGCTCGAGGAACTCCGCGCCGTCGCCGACCACGACGTGCCGGTGATCAACTTTCACGGGGGCGCGCCGACGGCCAAGGAGCTGGAAGGCTACGTCAGCTTGGGGGTGCAAGAAGTCCTGCTGGACCTGCCCACCGAGCCTCGCGACGAGACGCTTCGCCGCCTCGATGAGTTGAAGGCGGAGTTCGCCAAACTGGCGTAGGGCCGCGCCGTCAGCTCACCGCGCTCTCGACGAGCGACCAGTATTTCGCTTCGCGCCCGGTCAGCTCGTTCGACGTGATCGCACCGAAGGCGGCGGCTTCCCGCGCGAACTGCGCCGGAGCCCGGTCCAGCGCATCGGATCCTTCGAGGCGGAAACAACTGGGTGTGAGGGGCCCGAATAGCAGGGCGCGCAGCATGTCCGGCCAGTTGTCCAGATGTGGCTCTACTCCGGCTGCTCGGGCGAAAGTCATTGCTGCCAGGTTCATTTGGGTTTTCTGTGGCGACCCGCGTCGCGAGCGATAATCATTGATCGACCTCCGCTGGTCGTCCTCCCCGCGGGTGGGGATCGCGCCACCCCACGTGTAAGCGATCCACCTGGCTTGAAGCTCCAGTGGCACGAAGTATCCGCCCGACTGGTCCCACATGCCGATGAAGGCCAGCCCCGGGAGGTCGGGGTGGAAGGTGTAGCGGTCGGCGTCCATGTGCACCGCGTCGAGGTCGAGAATCCGTCGGATGTCGTTGTCAAGGAATGGCAGATGCAGCTTGAATCCGGTGCCGAACACGATCCCGTCGAAGTCCTCGGAGTGCCCGTCGGCGAAGGTCACGCTCGTGCCCGCGATGGCGTTTATCCACGGCCGCACCGTGATCCGGCCCTCGGCGACGAGTGGCAGGTAATGCTGATTGAGGGTGACCCCGGCCGCGAAGAGGGACGGGTCGGGCGGCGGTGCGCCGTACTGCTCGGGGCTTCCGGCCGCCTCGACGACGATCTCCTTGAGCTGCCGGTCGATCTCCGCCGTGGGAAGGCTCTCACTCGCCAGGGCGCCGTATCGCGTGTAGATCCGGTAATCGGTGGGCACCCCGGCGGCGAACTTCGGCAGGACGTACCTTTGCCGCCGCTGGGTAAGCACGACGCGTGCCGCGCAGAGTTGGGCGAGTTCCGCGGCGATCTCGAGGGCGCTGATCGCGCAGCCCGCCACCAGAACGCGTTTGTCGCGGTACGGGCCGGGGCCCCGGTACTGGTAGCTCGAGATTGCTTCGGCCGAGCCGGTGAACGTCTCGAGCCCCGGTACGGCGGGGATGGCGGGGGCGTGGAACCTGCCGCTGGCGACCACCACCCGCGCGAAGCTCTCGTCCCCGCCGGCATGACGCACGAGCCATCCCGCGCCGTGTCGGCTGACGAGTTCGACCTGCGTGCCGAGCAGAATGCGGCGGGTGAGGCCGAAGTTCTCGGCGTAGCGATGCAGGTAGTCGAGGATCTCGCAGTTAGGCGGGTAGACGAGTTCGGTCTCTGGCTCGAGGTCGCCGAAGGCCGTCAGCGTGCGACTGCTGTTGGTGTGCATGGCCGGCCAAACGCCGCTCAGGCCGGGCAGGCCCGTCCACTGCCCGCCCAGCATCGGTGCCTTTTCGAAGATCGTCGGTTCGAAGCCCTGCGACTTCAGCCAGCGTGCCGCGGCCAGCCCGCCCGGGCCCGCCCCGATCACGGCGACGCTTCTCGTCACCCTGGAACTGTAGACGCTTCAGCCCCCGCCGAACACTGTCGGCTCGACGTAGTAACCCGCCGCCAGCTCGCCGCCCAATCTGCCTCCGCCGGTGAGTAATTCGCCCGCCTTGTTGCCGATAGCCTGCCGGTTGCCAAATCGGATTTTGGCCGAGGTCGATTCGGCTTACGCGAGGGACCTCGAACTGATCCTGACGGGCGTGATCTTCGGCTTCCTGGCGCGCTTCACGCGGGGCGAAATCGATGTCACCGAGATCGTGCCGGGACTCGAGCTCGCCGTCGTCCAATAGCGAAACCTCAGGTGCCGCAGAACGTTTGATACTTGCCGAAATCCTCCGGCGCGGGATCGGCGTAGCGCTGCAGGCCCGGTCGTTCGCGATACGGGTCAGTGACGGCGTCGAGGAGCCGCACGAGCGGACCGAGATTCCCGGCCGTCGCCGCGGCCAGGGCCTCCTCGACGAGATGGTTGCGCGGGATGTAGATCGGGTTGGCGCGGTCCATCGAGTCGGCGTCCGGACCCAGGACCCGCCAGCGCGACATCCAGTCATCGAAGCCGGCGAGGTCGAGGAAGAGCCCGCGCGCCGGCTCGGCGTCCCCTCGGGCGGCGTGGCCGAGGCGGCGGAAGAAGGACGTGTAATCGACGCGGCTCTCCTGCAGCAGGGCGAGCACCTCGTCGACCAACGACGTGACCCGTTGCGCCGCAACGTCCGCGGATAAACCGAGTTTGGCGCGCATGCCCGAGTCCCACACGGCGTCGTAGGTGGTTCGGAAAACCCCGAACGACTGCTCCGCGAGCGCCACGGCCTCCTCGGCGTCGTCGGAGAGCAACGGAAGAAGCGCCTCCGCGAACCGGGCGAGGTTCCACCCTGCGACGACCGGCTGGTTGCCGAATGCGTAGCGGCCCCAGAAATCGATCGAGCTGAAGACCGTATCCGGTTCGTAAGCCTCCATGAAGGCGCACGGGCCGTAGTCGATGGTCTCGCCGGAGATCGTCATGTTGTCGGTGTTCATCACGCCGTGGACGAACCCGATCAGCATCCAGCGGGCGATCAGCGATGCCTGGGCGGCGACCACCGCCTCGAACAGGGCAAGGTACGGGCGGGCGGCCCCCGCCGTGCCCGGATGGTGGCGCGCGATCGCATGGTCGGCCAGGCGTCGCAGCAGGCCCAGGTCGCCCAGGGACGCGGCATATTGGAAGCTCCCGACGCGCAGGTGACTGCTCGCGACCCGGGCGAGCACGGCGCCGGGCAGCGACGATTCACGCTGCACCGGGCGACCCGTGGCCACCACGGCCAAAGATCGCGTCGTCGGGACGCCCAGGGCGTGCATCGCTTCGCTGAAGACGTATTCGCGCAGCATCGGCCCCACCGCCGCCAGGCCGTCGCCACCGCGCGCGAAGGGAGTGGGCCCGGACCCCTTCAGGTGGATGTCGCGCAGGCGCCCGTCGTCGTCGACGAGTTCGCCGAGTAACAGGGCGCGCCCGTCGCCCAACTGGGGCACATAGCCGCCGAATTGGTGTCCGGCGTAGGCCTGCGCCACCGGAGCGGCCCCCTCGGGCACCAGGTTGCCCACCAGGAAACGCAGGCCGTCGGGACTCCGCAGCCAGGCGCCGTCGAGGCCGAGCTCCGCGGCTAGTCGCCCGTTGACCACGAGCGGCCGCACGTCGGGGGCCGCCTCGGCCTGCCAGGGTACGGCCAGCTCCGGCAACGCGCGGAAGAACCGGTCGTGCAGGGCGACGGTCGTCTCCGGTGTGACGCTCACTCCACCGACACTACGGAAAGCCGGGGCCTAGCCGATAGCTTGCTGGATCAGATCGCGAGCGCGGTCAAGCATCGACGCGAACGGCCCGACGGCGAAATTCAGCTTCGCCGATTCCACGCCCGGGTGCGGGCGGGTCGGCGCGATGGCCTCGGCCGCTCGCACCGCCGACCCCATCCGCTTGAGGTCGTCGGCGCCGACTTCCCGCGCCAGCACGGGGAATTCCTCGTCCTCCTCATGCCGGGCGTGCTCGAGCACGGCGTCGCGCAGCTTGGTGAGTTCGCCGATGAACTGCTGCGAGGTGATGTCGAGTTTCTCGATCTGCGAGAGCAATTCCTTGGCTTCGTGTTCTTCCTGGAGCCGGGCGTCGACGATGCCGTCGCCACCATCAGCCTCGCGGCGCACCCGCGGATGCACCACCATCTCCTCGGCCGTCTCGTGGACGGCCAGCAGCTGGCGCAACTCGACGAAGGGCTTTTCGCGCGCCTTGGGATCCGACGCGTACAGCACTTCGTCGAACATGTCCTCGATGAGGTTGTGCTGCGCTTTGAGAAACGCGACGACCTCCTCGGGTGATTGGACAATCATCTCGGCCATCGCCGATACCTCCAGTGATAGGGGAATTGAGAGGCGGGCTATGGGCTGTGCACCGCTCGTCGGGAAATACCCGGTGGGGGAACGGGTAAACGCCGCGCGAGCCCCCGCCAGACGCGTGCGGCATCCGACGGGGGCTTGGGCGGGAGCGGCTAGACGCCGCGCCCGGGGGTTGTGGTCGTCCCGATGCCTGTGACGGCGTCGGTGTCCCTGCGGCGCTTCAGCCCCACGAGTCCACCCAACCCAAGCAGGCCGAGCAGCCCCCACAGGCCGTTGTTGTCGCTGTGCTGGTCATTGGTGCCGTTGTTGTTGTCCGCCAACGTCGTTGTGGTCGACGACGGCGCCGGCGCACTCTGGGCGGTGGCGTTGGCGACGCCGGCCCCGCCGAACAGCAGTGCCCCGGTGGCGGAAATGACTGCAATGGTCTTACGCATGTTTGCTCCTTGATTGGTTGTCTCGACCGAGGGGTAACCGAGAACGCGTTGGGGACCAGTCGCCTCTAGCCCTTGCGACAAGCGACGCGAGACGAAAGGTCCCTGGCGTCGCACGGGATGGGCTACCCGGCGCGCCGACGATGAAACCTCGTCCGGGCATGCTCGCCATAGCGGCCCGATGTGACCCCCTTCGCGAAGCGCGATCATTTGCTGATGGATCGTCGACGCGGGTTTGTCACAGCAGCCGTCCAAAGACGCGCTGGTCCCGGGCCGGCTGATCGGCCGTCTGCCATGCCGCTACGGTTTAACAAACACCAGCTAGCACCCACGGAATGAAGATGGCGACAGATCAGAAACATGAACAGGTCGACGGCCAGGCGCCGGATCCCTCCGACATCGGCTGGCGTCTCGATCCCGTTCTCGCCCGCAGTTGGCTGCTGGTCAACGGCGCGCATGCCGACCGGTTTCAGTCCGCGGCGCATTCCCGCGCCGACATCGTCGTTCTCGACATCGAGGACGCGGTCGCGCCCAAAGACAAGCAGGCCGCCCGCGACAACGTCGTGCGCTGGCTCAGCCCCGAAAACACCGACTGGGTCCGGGTCAACGGGTTCGGCACCCCGTGGTGGGCGGACGATTTGGCGGCGCTGGCCGCTACCCCGGTCGGCGGGGTGATGCTGGCGATGGTCGAATCGGTGGACCACGTCACCGAGACCGCCCAACGGCTGCCCAACGTGCCGATCGTGGCGCTTGTCGAAACCGCCCGCGGCCTGGAGCGCATCACCGAGATCGCCGCGGCCAAGGGCACCTTCCGGCTCGCCTTCGGCATCGGCGATTTCCGTCGCGACACTGGTTTCGGGGAAGATCCGACCACCTTGGCGTACGCCCGGTCGCGCTTCACGATCGCCGCCAAGGCGGCCAACCTGCCGAGCGCCATCGACGGGCCGACGATCGGCTCCAACGCGTTGAAGCTCATCGAGGCCACGGCGGTTTCCGTCGAATTCGGCATGACGGGCAAGATCTGCCTTACCCCGGACCAGTGTGCGGTGGTGAACGAGGGGCTGTCGCCGTCGCAGGACGAAATCTCTTGGGCTAAAGAGTTTTTCGCCGAGTTCGAACGCGACGGAGGGGAGATCCGCAACGGCTCCGACCTGCCGCGCATCGCGCGGGCCACTAAGATCCTCGAACTGGCCCGCGCTTACGGCATCGAGGTGTCCGAGTTCGACGACGAAGAACGGGTTCACTCGCCCGCGCCGTCGGACACGTATCACTACTAGGAGCAGGTCCGGGGAGCGCCTGCCGACCTCGAGCTACGCCGCGTGCTTCGCGAGCGCGATGCCGATCCGTAGTTCGACGTCGCTGAATTCGATCGTGGGTGCGCGTGGTGGGGCGGTTGACCGGTAGGTCTGGCCGGTCGGTGTGGTGAATTCGGCTGTGTGCGTGTGCTTTTCGTCGATCGCGGTGCGCACCCGCCAGCCCGCGGCCTCCTTAGTGTAGTTGCAGCGCTCGCAGCAGCCCAGGCCGTTGCCGGCGGTGGTGGAGCCGCCGCCCGCCCACGGCTGCGCGTGATCGCGGTGGCGGATCGGCGCGTCGCAATAGGGGGTGCGACAACGTTGATCCCGCAACTCGATGAAGCCGGCCAGCCCGCGCGGAAAAAGCCGCGCCCGTGACTCCATGGCCACCAGCGCCCCGGCTGCCGGGTGGGCGTAGAGCCTGCGCAGTGTCGCCCGCGAGCGCCGGTCGCTGACTGCGCCTGCGACCAGCGCGCGCGCCACCGCCGCCGGAATCGGCCCGTAGCCGTCGATGTCGCCCGGCGTGTCGGCCCCGCCCAGCAGGGTTTCGTCGGTGAGCACCAGGTTGACCGCGATCGGGGTCGGGACCGCCGCGTCGCGCCCGGTGACCCGCTCGACGAGGGTGTCGGCCATGACCTGGCCGCGTGAGCGCCCGTCGCAGCGGGTGTCGGCCTCGCGGCGCAGCGCCGCATATACCGAAACCCCTTGGGCTACCGGCAACAACGCGGTCACATACGTCATTGTGTCGGGTGCCGGTCGGATGGTGACCGAGCGTTCGTTCTCGGCCTTGGCCGCCCGGTCGACGACGGCGTGCGGGTCCAGTCGGTAGGCGATCGCCTTGGCGGCCGCGGCCACCCGCGCGTCACCCATCCCGTCGAGGCCGGCCGGGTCGGCGCACATCTCGGCATCCAGCCTGCGGCGGTCCTCGACGTCCAAACACGCGCTTTCGCGCACGATCAGGGTGGCGCGCCATTCCGACAGGGCCCCGCATTCCAGCGCGGCCAGCGTGTGCGGCATCTCGTTCACCACGGCCTTGGCGAAGCCCAGGTGCCGCCCACCCCGCGCGGGGGAATCCCGTCGCGCCAGCGCGACCTCGCCGGCCACGCCCCGTCCGCGCCGAGCCGCGGGCACTCCGGCGGCCGCTTCGGCGGCCCGACGCGCCGTGTCCAGCGCGACCGCCAGTCGGGCCTGTTCCGCCGCCGCCGCGGACTTCACCCTCTCCAGCTCGGCGATGCGCTCTACCAGCGCCGATTGGTCTGTATCGAACATGCGTGCGAGTATACGCGGACCCACTGACCGACAAGAAGTCGCTAGCCTGGCCGTGTGGGCGCCAGGGGCCGAATCCGAGTGGAGCGCGTGTACGACGATGCCCATCCTGACGACGGCCACCGCGTGCTGGTTGACCGCATCTGGCCGCGGGGATTCCGCAAGGACGATCCGCGGGTGGGCACCTGGTGCAAGGAGGTCGCGCCCTCTAAGGAACTCCGCGAGTGGTACCACCATGACCCGCAGCGGTTCGACGAATTCGCGGCGCGCTACCGCGACGAGCTGAACGACAACCCGGCGCTGGCCGAGCTGCGAGAGCTGGCGAAGCGGGGCGTCGTGACCCTGGTGACGGCCACCCGCGAAGTGGAGGGCAGTCACGCAGCGGTGCTGGCGAAGCTGCTCAGCAGCCGCTGATCGCCGTGAGACGATCGTGCGGTGCGCCTGGGATTGCACGCATTGGGGATCGGGGCCGGCGCTGATCGGGCCGTGATCGACGCCGTCGCATCGACCGCGGACGGCTGCGGCTTCGCTAACCTGTGGGCGGGTGAACACGTCGTCATGGTGGATCGATCCGGGTCGCGCTACCCGTATTCCGACGACGGCGTCATAGCCGTTCCGGCACAAGCGGATTGGCTCGATCCGATGATCGCGCTGAGCTTCGCCGCCGCCGCGTCCACCCGGATCGGCGTCGCGACCGGCGTGCTCCTGCTGCCCGAGCACAACCCGGTGGTGGTGGCCAAGCAGGCCGCGAGCCTGGATCGGTTGAGCAGGGGGCGGCTGACGCTGGGCGTGGGCGTCGGATGGGCAAAAGAGGAATTCGCCGCGCTCGGGGTGCCGTTCGAGCATCGCGGGGCCCGCACCGCCGAGTACGTGGCGGCAATGCGTGCGTTGTGGCACGACGACGTGGCCTCGTTCGACGGGGATTTCGTCGGCTTCGATGCAATCCGGGTAAACCCCAAGCCGTTGCGCGATCGCCGGATCCCAATCGTGCTCGGAGGCAACAGCGATGCGGCGCTGCGGCGGGTGGTCGTGTGGGGCGACGGCTGGTACGGGTTCAACCTCGACGGGGTAGCCACGGTGCGCGAGAGGATCGGCAGGCTCGAACAGATGTGCGCCGAAACGGGGCGCGACCGTGGCGGGCTGCGAGTATCCGTGGCGCTGCGCAATCCGAGCGTCGGCGACGTCGGCGCGCTCGCCGAGTCGGGTGTCGACGAACTGGTCCTGGTCCAGGCGCCACCGGACCACCCCGAGGCCGCCGCCGGCTGGGTCTCCGCGCTGGCCGACCGATGGATGGCGGCGCTTCGGTAGGCTGGCCGTCGTATGGCCGAACCCGACGTGATCCTGCCGCGGGAACTGACTGATATCAGCGACGAGGTGCGTAACGTACCTCCGCCGCCCAGCGCCGCGGAGGTCCCCGCACCGTACGCTTTCCGGCTCGCCGACCCGGATGCCGACGCGGAAATGGTCGCTGAGTGGATGAGCCGGCCCGCCCTCACCGAAGCGTGGGAGTCCGCCTGGCCGGCCGAGCGTTGGCATCGCTACTTGCGCGCGCAACTCGACGGCAGCTATTCGCGACCGTTCTTTGCCAGCCTCGATGGCCGAGACCACGCCTACATCGAGTTGTACCGAGCCGCAAAAGATTCCATCGCGCAGCGGTACGAAGCGCACCCCTACGACTTGGGGATACACGCCGCCATCGCCGACGAAGAGTTGGTCAACCGGGGAATCGCCGGTCAGGTGCTGCCGCTTTTCGTGGCCAGCGTGCTCGGCCAGGAACTGCGGTGTCGCCGAATCATGTTCGATCCCGACCACCGCAACAAAACGGCACGGCGGTTCTGCGAGCGCGCCGGTTGTGTGTTCCTCGGCGAGCACGACATGTCGAATCGGCGAATGGCGTTGTACGCGTTGGCGTGCGCCCCCGGCGACGTGCCGAAGCGTCGCGAGGCGTGATCACTGCTGGGCGAGCCACTGCCCGAAAACCGCGGCAGCTATGCCGAGCGCGACGCTGACGACGATATTGGCCAGCGCCGTCCAGGTTTGGCGTTCCTCGTTGAGGCGCTGGGTTTCGAGCATCCAGGTGGAAAAGGTCGTGTAGGCGCCGACGAACGCCGTCCCCGCCAGCAGGGCCGCGTCCTTGCTCAACATCAGGCCCCCGAGGAAACCCAGCAGCGCGGCGCCGCTGATGTTCACGACGAGCGTTCCGAACGGAAAGGGCCGGGCCACTCGGCGGGCCACCGCACCGTCGATCACGAAGCGCAGCACCGATCCGATGCCGCCGATGATCGCCACGCCGGTCCAGAGCAAGACGGTCGTCATCGACGCACCCGCACCCGGCGAACCAAAGCGGTGGCCAGATAGACGGCCAGCAATCCCAGCACGATGCTGCTGGTGGTGTATGCCACGGCCTTCACCCAATGGCCGTGCTCGATCATGTTCAGGGTTTCGACCTGCATCGTCGAGAAGGTGGTCAGGCCGCCGCAGAGGCCGGTGCCGAGCAGGGGACGCCGGTAGCTCGACAGCGGCAGCCGCTCCAGCAGCCGGGTGGTGAAATAACCGACCAGGAATGCGCCGACGATGTTGACGGTGAATGTGGACCACGGCCAGTGCTCCGCGTCGCGGATGACAAGGGTGTTCAACGCCGCGCGGGCGAGGGTGCCGAGCGCCCCGCCGACGAAAACCGCGGCCAGCTCGCGATAGTCGCGGTGTGCCACGGTGGGCTTCCCCTTCAGTCTGCGATTGCTGCGCTTAGCAGCGTAGGGGGTCGACTTACCAGAAGGTGAACCCGGGAAGTACCTGAGAAGTCCAAGGCGGCGGGGCGCGCCGGACACGGGCAGAATTGGCAAACATGGCCCACCCGCGCGCCGGCCAGCCGGCCCAGCCCGAAGACCTTGTCGACCTGCCCCACCTGGTCACTGCGTATTACTCGATCCAGCCGGACCCGGACGACGTCGCTCAGCAGGTGGCGTTCGGCACGTCGGGGCACCGCGGGTCGGCGCTCAACGGGGCGTTCAACGAGGCCCACATCCTGGCCATCACCCAGGCCATCGTCGAATACCGCGAGGCCCAGGGCACCACCGGGCCGCTGTTCATCGGCCGTGACACCCATGGCCTCTCGGAGCCTGCCTGGGTGTCGGCGCTGGAGGTGCTGGCCGCCAACGATGTTGTGGCGATGATCGACTCGCACGACCGTTACACGCCGACGCCGGCGGTCAGCCACGCGATCCTGACCTACAACCGTGGTCGCACCGAGGCGCTGGCCGACGGGATCGTCGTCACGCCGTCGCACAACCCGCCGCCCGACGGCGGTTTCAAGTACAACCCGCCCAACGGCGGCCCCGCGGATACCGATGCGACCAACGCAATCGCCAAGCGCGCCAACGAGATTCTGCGCAGCGGGTCGGGCGTGAAGCGGGTGCCGCTGGCCCGCGCGCTGGGGGCCGCCCAGCGCTACGACTATTTGGGCACTTATGTCGACGACCTGCCCAATGTGGTTGAGCTCGATGCGATCCGCGCGGTCGGGGTGCGGATCGGCGCAGACCCGCTCGGCGGCGCCAGCGTGGACTACTGGGGCGAGATCGCCGAGCGGCACGGTTTGGACCTGACCGTGGTCAACCCATTGGTCGACGCGACGTGGCGGTTTATGACGCTCGACCACGACGGCAAGATCCGGATGGATTGCAGTTCGCCGGATGCCATGGCTGGGCTCATCCGAACGATGTCCGGCGACCCCGACCTCTACCAGATCGCCACCGGCAACGACGCCGACTCCGACCGCCACGGCATCGTCACCCCCGATGGGGGGCTGCTGAACCCGAACCACTACCTGGCGGTGGCCATCGACTACCTCTACACCCACCGTTCGTCCTGGGCGGACGGCATCGCCGTCGGCAAGACGGCGGTCAGTTCGTCGATCATCGACCGCGTGGTCGCCGGCATCGGCCGTAAGCTGGTCGAGGTGCCGGTCGGGTTCAAGTGGTTCGTCGACGGCCTGATCGGCGGCACGATCGGCTTTGGTGGCGAGGAGTCGGCGGGGGCGTCGTTCCTGCGGCGCGACGGCTCGGTCTGGACCACCGACAAGGACGGCATCATCCTGGCGCTGCTGGCCTCCGAGATCCTGGCCGTCACCGGTTTGAGTCCGTCGCAGCGCTATCGGGAGCTGACCGACGATTACGGCACGCCGTCCTACGCGCGGGTCGACGCGCCCGCCGACCGCGAGCAGAAGGCGCGGCTTTCTCGGCTGTCGGCCGAGCAGGTGACCGCGACTGAGGTGGCGGGGGAACCTATCACCGCAAAGCTGACCGCCGCGCCGGGCAACGGCGCCCCGCTGGGGGGACTTAAGGTGACGACGGCCAACGCGTGGTTCGCTGCCCGGCCGTCGGGCACCGAGGACGTCTACAAGATCTACGCGGAGTCGTTCAACGGACCCGAGCACCTGGCCGAGGTGCAGAAGGCCGCGCGCGAGGTGGTGAATTCGGTCATCGGGTGAAGCTGGTAGATAGGGAGTCACACCGGTCACTCCAGCCTCTGGGGGAGTGGGCATAGGTGTTCTCCGAATGCGGTGGCGCATGCGGTAGCACGCTGCGCTGACCAGCGACTTTGAACGCTTCCTGCCAGTGGTGTAGCTTCGATTGGCACGACTTGGGGCTATGGCGCAGCTGGTAGCGCACCACACTGGCAGTGTGGGGGTCAGG
>NZ_DATJPU010000283.1:0-25514 GCF_035506235.1 Mycobacterium sp. | reverse complement strand
GGCGGTCAGCGTCCCCGAGTCCGGCGCAGCACTCACCTTCGGTGTCAGAGACATGGCGGGGCTCCCCTACGTCCATCCGACGAAACCAGTTGTTCGACTGCCGTCAATCAGTACGTCGATATCTGGTCCTCGGCGGGCAGTCCGCCGGTGACCGCGAAGATGACGCGGCGGCCGACTTCCACGGCGTGGTCGGCGAAGCGCTCGTAAAAGCGGCCCAGCAACGCCGTATCCACACCCACCGAGACGTCGTGCTGCCAATCCTCATCGATCAGCACCTCGAACAAACCCCGGTACAGCTCGTCCATCGCGTCGTCTTGTTCGTGCAGCCTCGCGGCCGCCTCCGGATCCCGTGACACCAGCACCTGTTTTGCGCTGTCACCCAGGGCAATCGCCACCTTGCCCATGTCGGCGAAGCATTGGCGGACTTCCTCGGGGAGCACATGCGCCGGGTGCTCCCGCTCGGCGATCTTGGCCACGTGCACGGCCAGAGCACCCATCCGCTCCACGTCGGCGATGATCTGTATGGCGGCGAAGATCCCCCGCAGGTCGCCGGCGACCGGTTGCTGTAAGGCCAAGAGCGCCAACGCCTCTCGTTCGACTTGGGCTCGCATCGCGACGATCTGCTCGTGGTCACTGATCACCTCTTGCGCGGCGGCAATGTCGGCCTCCAGCAAAGCCTGGGTCGCGCGCTTCATCGCGATCCCGGCCAGTCCGCACATCTCCCCCAGTTGCGCGGCCAAATGGTCCAGCTGCTCGTGATAGGCGGTTCGCATGGAGACAGCCTCACCCGATTTCGGCACCTTTCACAAGTGACAAAAGCCATACGAACGGTGTCTAAACGGCTCCTCCCCGCGCGCCACCGTCGGCCTAGTCTTCAGCACATGTCGCCGACCCGCTTGCTGGCAGCACCCTTGCGCGCCGTGGTCGGGATCGCCGCCGGAGGCACGGCCCTGCTGGGGGGCGGCATCACGGCCGGCTTGGGCCGGTCCGTAACCCGCGCCGCGCCCGACGTTTCGGCGCTGGCCCGCGCGGCGGCGGGCATGGCGATCGAGGCTATGGGCGGCCCACCGGCGCGGCGCACCAGCACCAACGGCCCGCGGCGCTGGATCGAAGTGCGGGGCCTCGGTGGTGAGCACGCCTCGGCGATCGCCACCGACGTGCTGGCAGCCGTCCGCGCGGAGCCCGGGGTGCGCGGGGCCTTCCTGAACCGCACCGTCGCGCGACTGGTGGTGACCGTGGACGAGGACAAGCCCTCGGCTGCCGAGCTCGGCCGGATCGTCGCCGACGCCGAACAGCGAAACGGAGCGCCGGGCGCGCGGGCGCAGCCGGCGAGCCTGCCCGGCGACGACGCGCTCCTGATGGGGAAGGCGATGGCGGCCGCGGCCGCCGCCGTGGGACTTGGCCTTTCGCTGACCGGCAGCCTGCTGCGGCTACCCAGGCTGCCCGACCTGGTGGCCGTGCCGCCGGCGCTGGCCGACCACGTCCCGCGAGTGCGCCGAGAGCTGGAGCGACGCCTGGGGCCGGAGGCCACCGACGTCGTGTTCGGTTTCGTCAATGCCGCGACGGCCGCGTTGACCCTGTCGCCGACGGCCGCGGCCGCGGAGGCCGCCACCCGGACGATGCTGGCGGCCGAGGCCTGGAACGGCCGGCTGGCCTGGTCCTGGCATGAAGCGATGCTGGGTGGCCGGCCGGTGCCCGACGACCCGGCGTCGAAACCCAGAAGCATCCCCAATCCGCCCGACGGGCCCGCGGAACGCTACGCCAACCGGATCGGGTTGGCGGGTATCGGCGCCGCCGCCGGGGTGGGCCTGCTCTCGCGCAACCCCGACACCGCCGGCGCCACCGCGCTGGCGGCCGTGCCGAAGCCGTTGCGCACCGTGCGCGAGTCCTTCGGCTGCGCGATGAGCCGCGGCCTGACCACCCGTCACGACGCTCTGGTCCTGCGGCCCCGCGCATTGCGGACACTCGACCGGATCGACGCGATCATGATCGACCCGCGGGCGCTGTACACCGAGGAGTTGACGGTCAGTCGCGTTCTGGGGGTGGAGGATTCGGCACGCACCCGGGCCTGGGAGGCAGTTCGGGCCGCGCTCGACAGCGACGGCGTGCAGCCCGGATGGCACCAGCTGGCCGATATCCCCGGAGCCGGCGACTCGGGCGAGGCCCTGATCAGCCCGGCTCGCGATCCGTTCGCCGCGGCGGTGCTGACCGAAGCGCGACGGTCGCAGCCACGGGTGTATTCCCTGGATGATGACGGATTGCGTTCCCTGGCACAGGGATTCGACCAACTGTATCCGACAGGCGGTTCGATCGACCACGCGGTGGCGGCGGCCGTCGCCGAGCTGAAGGCCGGCGGCGCGACCGTGGCGCTGTTGACCACGCCGGAGATGCGGGCCCCGCACCGGTCCGACGTCACGATCGGCGTGCAGCGCGACGGGCATCCCCCGCCTTGGGCCGCCGACGTGATCACCAGAGACTTGGCCGGCGCCTGGCGGGTGTTGCACGCGCTGCCCGCCGCGCGGGCCGCCACCGACAATGCCGTCCGGTTGTCGGCGTCGGCCTCGACGATCGGCGCATTGATGCTGATTCCCGGTGTGCCCGGGCGCAGTTCGGCGTCGGTCAACGTCGGCATGGCCGCCAGCCTGTGGTTCGGTTACCGGGCGGCCGCGAAGGTGTTCCGGGAACCGCTGCCGGAGCCCGAAACCGGCTACGACTGGCACGCGCTGCCGATCGCGGAGGTGCAGCGGCTGCTGCCCCGCCCCCCCGAAGAACGCCACGAGGAAGTGCCCGCCTGGTGGCAGAAGCTGCCTCCGGTCCGCGCGCTGCACGAGGCCACCGCGGCGTCGTGGCGAGGCATCCGCGATTTCGCGGACGAGATGCGCGGCGACCTGGCCGACCCGATCACCCCGCTCTTGGCGACCGGCGCGCTGGCCAGCGCGCTGCTCGGCTCGCCCCTGGATGCGGTCCTGGTGGGCAGCGTCCTGCTGGTCAATGCCGCCCTGTCGGCCGAACAACAGCTGCACGCCGAGCGCATCCTGAATCGCCTACTGGCCGTGCAGGATCCACCCGCGCGGCGGCGCGTGGGCCCTTTAGAGGGCCCGGCGCATGCGGGGCGGTGGGAGAAGGTGCCGACCGGGCGGCTGCGGCCGGGCGACATCATCGAAGTCCATGCCGGCGAGGTGGTTCCCGCGGACGCCCGGCTGCTGCGCGCGCTCAACGTCGAGGTCGACGAATCCACGCTGACCGGCGAATCGCTGCCGGTGTCCAAGCAGACCGAGCCGACGCCGGGCGCCCCGCTGGCCGAACGCACCTGCATGCTCTACGCCGGCACCACGGTGGTCGCGGGCACGGCCGTGGCCGTGGTGACCGCGGTCGGTTCGCGCACCGAGATGCGCCGGGCGCTGGCGATGGCCCCGCGCAAGTTGCAGGAGATCGGCCTGCAGCGACAATTGCGGCACGTCACCCGTCGCGCATTGCCGTTCAGTGTGGCCAGCGGCGGCGTGGTCGGGTTGCTCAGCGTGGCCCGGGGCACCCCGTTGCGCGAGGCGGTATCCAGCGCGGTCACGCTCATCGTCGCCGCCATCCCCGAAGGGTTGCCGCTCGTGGCGACGCTGGCCCAGCTGGCCGCCGCGCGCCGGCTCACCGGCGAATCGGTGCTGATCCGCAACCCCCAGTCCATCGAGGCGCTGGCCCGGTTGGACGTGGTCTGCTTCGACAAGACCGGCACGCTGAGCGAGAACCGGCTGAAAGTCAAAGCGGTGCACCCGATGGCGGGCTTCACCCCCGGAGACGTGCTGGACGCGGCGGTGAGCACGAGCTACGCCAGGCAAACCCACCGGATCGAGCACGCCACCGACGACGCGATCAGCCAGGCGGCCGACGACCCCTCGCTGCGCGATGGTTCGCCCCCACAACCGCGCGAGACCCGTGACGCGTTCCTGCCGTTCCAATCCGGCCGCCCGTTCGCCGCCGCGCTCGTCGGCACCCGGCTGACCATCAAGGGTTCGCCCGAGGCGCTGTCGTCGGCGCTGCTGCACGACGAGCACCCACTGACGCAGCTGATCGACGAGATGGCGGCCGGCGGGCTGCGCGTGCTGGCGGTCGCCGAGCGCCACCTCAGCCCGGATCAGGCCGCGGCCGCCGTGGCCGATCCCGATGTGCTGGAAACCCTGTGCACCTCCGGGCTCACGCCGATCGGCCTGATCGGCTTGGCCGACACCCCCCGCCCCACGGCCCGGGCGCTGCTGAAGGACCTCGCCGAGCGGGGCATCGGCGTCCGGTTGATCACCGGTGACCATCCCACGACGGCGGCCGCGATCGCCCAGGACCTCGGCATTGACGTCACCGCCGACCAGGTGATCACCGGCAGTGACTGGGAGGCGCTGCCCGCCGGCCAACGGGCCGCGGCGGCGAAGTCGCGGCTGGTCTTCGCCCGGATGACGCCGGAACACAAGATCGGCGTCGTCCAGACCCTGGAGCGGTCCGGGCTGGTTACCGCGATGGTCGGAGACGGCGTCAACGACGCCGCCGCGATCCGGGCCGCCAGCGTGGGCGTCGGGGTGGCCGCGCGGGGCAGCGATGCGGCCCGCACCGCGGCCGACGTGGTGCTGCTCGACGAGCGGATCGAGGCACTGCTCGACGCCATCGACGAGGGGAAGCAGCTGTGGCGGCGAGTGCAGTCGGCGGTGTCGATGCTGGTGGGCGGCAACCTCGGCGAGGTGGGCTTCGCTCTGATCACCACCATCTTGACCGGCCGTTCGGTGCTCAACGCGCGCCAGCTGCTGTTGGTCAACATGCTGACCGACGCGCTGCCGGCCGCCGCCCTGGCCGTCAGCCCACAGAAGGGTGACACCGACGTCGACCGCGGCGAGGAAGCGATGTGGCGGGCGATCGGGATTCGCGGTGTGTCCACCACGACCGGCGCCATGCTGGCGTGGTCGATGGCCGGTGTGACCGGAACCCCGCGGCGCGCGGCGACCGTCGCGCTGATCGGGTTGGTCGGCACCCAGCTCGCGCAGACACTCGTCGACTCGCACGGCCCGCTGGTGGTGCTGACGACGGCCGGGTCCCTGGCCGCGCTGGCGGTGGTGGTGAGCATCCCCGGGCTCAGCCAGGTGTTCGGCTGCACCCCGGTGGGCCCGGTCGCCTGGGGTCAGGCGCTGCTGGCGGCTGCGGTGGCGTGCGTGCTGTCGGCCGTGGCTCCCGAGCTGCTCGCCCGGATGTCCGAACCGCTCGTGTCGCGGGTTCGTGATCAAGCCCTTAGCGTTGGACGCAGCGTGCCCGGCGCGCTGCGCAACAATTCCGGAGTTAGCGGATAGGTGGTGGAGATGGAGCGTGTAAGTCGGTTGCAGCTCAAGCCTTTTCGGCGTGCGGCCGAGCATATCGACGGGGCCTGGTGGCCCCGGTCCAGGCATTTGGCCGAGGAGCTGCCGGACCTGGTGGCCTCGGTGTCCGACCGGCTCGGGCAGGTCGTGATGATCGGCTACCGCCGCAATGGCTGGGACGAGACCCCGCCGCTGGTCGAGATCGCCGGCCACACCGTCGAATTGCTGGGATTCACCAGTGACGAGCCGGCCAGCGTCATCGTGATCGGCGCGGACGGCCGGCACCTCACGCTGCACGTCATCCCGCCGGACACCAGCGAACGGGACGCCCGGCAGGCGCTGGCCGAGGCAAGCGGATCCGCCGACGCCGCCGACACCCCGCCCGGCGTCCCGGTGGTCGCGAAGTCCATCGCCGACGTCGCGGACAAGCTGGCCCGTCACGAGGGGGGCCGTGACCCCGGGCGCTCGGCTGAAATCACGCGGTGGTGCGAGGAGGCCGCTCAACAATTCGTCGACGCACCGGTCCAGGCCTTCGTTCCGATCCTCGTCGAACACATCGTTCGGAACCGCATGATTGAATCCCGCGCCACGACTGCCGCCCCCTAGCCGGCGGGAGCGTATCGGTGGTGAGCCCACTGACCGACCCTGATCCCGCCCGCCTCGATTCGCGAACCGTCGCACAACGTCTCGAGACCGACCCCGAACGGGGATTGACGACGCGGGAGGCCGCGCGGCGCCTCGCCGTGGTCGGTCCCAACGCCGTCGAGACCGTCCCGCCGGTGCCGACGTGGAAGAAGCTCGTCGCGCAGTTTCGCAGCCCCCTGATCTACCTGCTGCTGGCCGCCCTGATCGCGTCGCTCGCCGTCTGGGCCGTTGAGGGGGCCGGCGGCTGGCCGGTCGACGCCGTGGTGATCGGCGTCATCCTGCTGCTCAACGCGGCGCTCGGATACGCCCAGGAGGCGCGCGCCGAGCGCGCGGTCGATGCCCTGTCGCGGATGACCGCCGCCTCGGCAACGGTCGTCCGCGACGGGGAGCGACGCAAGGTTGCCGCGAGCGACCTGGTGCCCGGGGACGTGCTGCTGCTGGCCGAGGGCGACGCCGTGGCCGCCGACGCCAGGCTGCTGTCGGGCGAAGGGTTGCAGGTGTCGGAGGCCGCGCTGACCGGCCAAAGCGAACCCATCGCGAAAGACGCGGGGGCCGTGACGGATTCGGCGACCCTCGGCGACAAGGTCAACATGGTGTTCAAGGGCACCGCGGTCACCAAGGGAGCCGCGCGGGCGGTGGTGACCGCCACCGCGATGGCCACCGAGACGGGCCACATCGCGGGCCTGGTGCGCACCGTCGACGACAGCGAGACGCCGCTGCAGCGCGAGGTCGCCCGGGCCAGCCGGCTGCTGGGGATCGCCGTGCTGGCCATCGCCGTGGTGGTGATCGCGACCATCTTCGCCGTCTTCGGCATACACAGCGCCGACGACGTGATCACGGCCGTGCTGCTCGGCGTTTCGCTGGCCGTCGCCGCCGTGCCGGAGGGGCTGCCGGCCATCATGTCGATAGTGCTCGCGCTGGGGATGCAGCGGATGGCCGCACAGGGCGCCATCGTCAAGGAGCTGTCCTCCGCCGAGACGCTGGGTTCGGCCTCGGTGGTCTGCTCCGGCAAGACCGGCACCCTCACGACGGGCGAGCTGACGATCGAACGGATCGTCACACCGGTGGGCGACGTGATCGTCACGGGCCCCGGGTACCGGCCCGAGGGCCGGCTGGAGCGCGACGGGGTCGCGCTCGAGGAGGGCAGCGACCTGTGGCGCCAGGCCGCGCTGGTGCTCGACGGGGATGGCGCCGATGCCAGGCTGACGGAAACCGACGGGCGCTGGACCAGCGAGGGCGATCCCATCGATGCCGCCTTCCTGGTGGCACAGGCCAAGGCCGGCACCCGACCGAACACGGCTTCGGTCACCAAGGGCGACCCCGATGCGGTGCTCGACCGGTGCGCGTACCTGAGGATCGGTGATCGGCTGGAACCGCTGGACGACCCGATGAGGGCGACGATCCGCGGGGACGCCGAGCGGCTCGCGCGCGGCGCGCTGCATCCGGTGGCCGTGGCATACCGGCCGCCCGGCGGGGCGGACCGGGAGCTGGCCTACGCCGGCATGGTCGGCATCACGGACCCGCCGCGCCCGGAGGCGGCCGGGGCCATCGCCAGCGCGCACCGCGCCGGGGTCAGGGTTGTCATGATCACGGGCGACCATCCCCGCGCGGCCGCCCGGATCGCCCGCCAGCTTGGCATCGAAGACAACGAGTCGGCGGTGTCCGGCGCCGAACTCGCCGCGTTGGACGACGCGGAACTCAGGGAAACGGTGCGCCGGCACTCGCAGTACACGCAGGTCGACCCGTTGGACAAGCTGCGCATCATCGACGCCCTGCAGGCCGAGCACGAGATCGTCGCGGTCACCGGCGAGGGGATCAACGACGCACCCGCGCTGAAATCGGCCGACATCGGCATCGCCATGGGCCGCACCGGCACGGAGGTCGCCCGGGAAGCGGCGAACATGATCCTGGCCGATGACAACTTCGCGACCATCGTGCTGGCGATTCGCGAGGGCCGCGGCATCTTCTCGAACATCAAGAAGTCCCTGCGCTACCTGCTGTCCTCCAACATGGGGGAAATCCTGACCGTCTTTTTCGGCGTGGTGCTGGCCGGCGCGATCGGCCTGACCCAGGGCCACACCGTCGCCCTGCCGCTGCTGGCCACCCAGATCCTGTGGGTCAACCTGATCACCGACGGCGCGCCGGCACTCGCGATGGGCGTGGACCCCCAGACCGAAGACGTCATGAGCCGCCCGCCGCGCGCGGCGTCGGATCGGGTCATCGACAGGCGGATGTGGAACAACATCGTCGTGATCGGCGCGGCCGTGGGGGCCGCGACCCTCGTCGCCATCCACCTGTATGTGCCCGGCGGTCCCCTGCCGTCGTCCCTCGACAGGGCCCGCACCGCGGGCTTCACCGTGCTGGTGGTGACGCAGCTGTTCAACACCCTCAACGCGCGCTCCGAGACGCAGACCGTGTTCCGCGGCTTCTTCGCGAATCGCTGGTTGTGGGCGGCAATCGCCCTGTCGGCGCTGCTCCAGGTGGCCGTGGTTCAGCTGCCCTTCCTCAACAAGGCCTTCACCACCGAGCCCCTCTCGCCTGCCCAGTGGCTGGTGTGCACGGCGCTGGCCAGCACCGTGTTATGGGTCAGCGAAATCCGCAAACTCATCCTGCGCCGTCGCGACCGTGGGCCATCAGCTCCGTGATCGCGGCGACGTCGGCGGGGCCGGGCACACCCCAGCCGGGGCGGTAGCCGAGCAACTCGTCGGCCCGCACCGTCTTGAGGTCGACGTCGAGCAGCTCGATCGCCTCCAGGGGCACGAGGGCGGGGTGGACATGCCCGCAGGCGCGGGCCAGGCACAGCAGCTCGAAGCGCAGGGTGGCGAGATAGTTCGCGCAGCGCACGGACTTCAGGGCCGGGTCCAGGCCGTGCTGCAGCCACGCCGACTGGGTGGCGACGCCGGAGGGGCAGCGGCCGGTGTGGCAGCGCTGCGCCTGGATGCACCCGATGGAGAACATGGCGGTCCGCGCGACGTTGACCATGTCGCAACCCGCCGCCAGCGCCAGCAGGGCGTTCTCCGGGATGCCCAGCTTGCCCGAGCCGATGAACGCCACGCCGTGGTGCAGGCCCGCCTCGGCGAAGGCGCGGTAGACGCGCGGGAAGGCCCACTTGAAGGGCAGGGCGACATGGTCGCTGAAGACCAGCGGGGCCGCGCCGGTGCCGCCCTCACCCCCGTCGACGGTCACGAAGTCCACTCCACGGCCGGTGCGGGCCATCCGGTCCGCCAGCGTGACCCAAAAGGCGTCTTCCCCGACCGCGGACTTGATGCCCACCGGCAGGCCCGTCTCGGCGGCGATGGTCTCCACCAGCTCGAGCAGCCCGTCGACGTCGCGGAACGCGGAGTGACCGGCGGGGCTCTTGCAGTCGACCCCGACCGGAACCCCGCGGATGGCGGCGATTTCGGGGGTGACCTTGGCGCCGGGCAGCATGCCGCCCAGGCCGGGCTTGGCGCCCTGGCTCAGCTTGATCTCGATGGCCCGGATGGACGGCGTGGCCGCCACCCGGTCGATCAGGCGCGCAAGGCTGAAGCCGCCGTCGTCGTCGCGGCAGCCGAAGTAGCCGGTGCCGATCTGCCAGACGAGGTCGCCGCCGTTCAGGTGGTACGGCGACACCCCGCCCTCGCCGGTGGTGTGCAGGGCGCCGGCCAACGCCGCGCCCCTGTTGAGCGCGGTGACGGCCGCACCGGACAGCGAGCCGAAGCTCATCGCCGAGACGTTGACCAGCGACGAGGGCCGGAAGGCCCTGGCGCGGCCGCGCGCCCCGCCGAGCACCTTGGCCGCCGGCAACGGCACGTCCGGGTCGGGATGCCCGGGTTCGCCCTCAGGCGTGGGCACGGGGAACGCCGCGTGCTTGATGACCGGGTAGTTGTGCACCCGTTCCAGGTCGTTGTCGGTGCCGAACCCGAAGTACCGGTTCTCCAGCTTGGCGGACGTGTACACCCAGCGCCGCTGATCGCGGCTGAAGGGCCGCTCCGCGTCGTTGTCGGTGACGATGTACTGGCGCAGCTCGGGGCCGACGGCTTCGAGCAGGAACCGCAAGTGGCCGATGACCGGGTAGTTGCGCAGGATGGTGTGGCGGCGTTGCAGCAGATCCCAACCCGTCAACCCGGCCAGGCCGCCCACCAACGCGGCCAGGGGACGCCGCTTCACGCGAGATCGGCGCCGTAGGCGCTGTAGGCGCCGAGCAGGTCGCGCGCCGAGACGATGCCGGCCAGCGCCCCGTCGCGCTCCACCAGGACGTGGCGGATGTAGTGGTCCATCATCCGGGCCGAGACCTGATCGACCGTCGCCTCGGCGTCGCACCAGATCAGCCTGGTGCTGGCCACGTCGGCGGCCGGGACGGTGGCCGGATCCTGTCCGGCGGCCACCACCCGAACGATGTCGCGCTCGCTCACCAGCGCCGCGGGCCGGACGTCGTCGCCGACCACGACCGCGCCGGCGTCGACGGCCACCAGAGCCCTGGCGGCGTCGGCGACCGTGGCGTCGGCGACGACGCGCGCCACCGGCTCGCCGATCAGGGTGGAAATCGGCATCGAACCCGCCGAAGGCGGGGCAGGTGAATCGGTCACGCAGCAATGTTCACCTGAACTTGGCCGGCCTTTCTAGTGACCTGAGTCCCCAATTCAAGTGGCGCTGGTAACCGCAATTCCTGGCCTCAAGATGTGCCTGTGTTGTGACACCCGGCCCTAGTCAACCCGGCGAAGCGGGCCCACGCTGGCGACAGGCCTGTTTCCCGAAGGGAATGATGTGGGCAGCAAGGGATTTGCGGCTTTGGTGGCGTTGAGCGTCGGCGCTTTGGTATCGGGCGGGATCGCCTGGCTGGCCGGCTCGCGCGACGTTGCCGATGCGTGCTGGATCGCGGGCACGTTGGTGGGGCTGGTTCCGGCGACGGCATGGGTGCTGGCCGCGCTGCGCCGCGGCCGGTTCGGGGTCGACCTGATTGCGGTGCTGTCGCTGATCGGCACGCTGCTGGTCGGCGAGTACCTCGCCGGTGCGCTGATCTCGGTGATGCTCGCCGGAGGGCGGGCGCTGGAGGCCGCGGCCGAGCGTCGCGCGTCGCACGATCTGCGGGCCCTGCTCGAACATGCCCCGCGGTTCGCCCGCCGCCGCGTCGGGTCGACCGTGACCACGATCGACCTGAACGAGGTGGCGATCGACGACCTGCTGGTCGTCGGCCCCGGCGAGGTGGTGCCCGTGGACGGTCGCATCGTCAGCGCGGCCGCGGTGCTCGACGAGTCGGTCCTGACCGGCGAGCCGCTGCAGGTGGAGCGCGGTTTCGGCGAACCGGTGCGCAGCGGGGTGGTCAACGCGGGCGGGGCGCTCGAGATGCGCGCCACCGCGACGGCCGAGGACAGCACCTACGCGCAGATCGTGCGGCTGGCCGCGGAGGCCGGGGCGCAGACCGCGCCGGTGGTGCGGCTGGCGGACCGGTACGCCGCGTGGTTCTTGCCGTTGGCCCTGTTGGTGGCCGGCGGGGCGTGGCTGGCCGGCGGGTCGGCGGTGCGGGCCGTCGCGGTGCTGGTGGTGGCGACGCCGTGCCCGCTGCTGCTTGCCGCCCCTGTCGCGATCGTGTCCGGACTGTCGCGCGCCTCGCGCCGAGGCGTGGTGGTCCGCGGCGGGGCCGCTCTCGAGAACCTGGGCAGCGCAACGACTTTGGTGATGGACAAGACCGGCACGCTGACCATGGGGCGCCCCGTCGTCGTCGACGTCGCGGCCGCGCCCGGGCGCGACGCCATCGAGATCCTGCGGCTGGCCGCTTCGGTGGATCAGCTGTCCCCGCATGTGCTCGCCGAGGCGATCGTCACCGAAGCGCTCGCCCGCGGCCTGCGGCCGTCGCTACCCACCGACGTGGTCGAGGAACCCGGGCGGGGCGTCACCGGCACCGTGGACGAGCAGCGCGTCTATGTGGGCAAGCTCGCGGGCGACATGTCCACGGAGTGGGCGCGCGCGGCGGTGAACCGCGCCCTGCTCGACACGGCCGCGGTCGCCTGGGTCTGCGTTGACGGCCGGCCGGTGGGTGCCGTGCTGCTGCGTGACCCCCTGCGCCGCCATGCGCCGCGGACCATGCGCCGGTTGCGCGGCGCCGGGCTGAAGCGATTGGTGATGCTCACCGGCGACCGCACCGAGCCCGCCCGCGAGGTCGCCGCCGTCTTGGGGCTCGACGACGTCTACGCCGAGCAGAGCCCGGCCGACAAGGTCGCCGCCGTCCGCGCCGAACAAAGCCGCGCGGTCACCGTCATGGTCGGGGACGGGGTGAACGACGCCCCCGCGCTGGCCGCGGCCGGCGTCGGCGTGGCGATGGGTGCGCGCGGTGCCACCGCCTCCTCGGAAGCCGCCGACATCGTGTTGACCACCGATCGGCTGGAGCGGCTCGCGGACGCGATGGACATCGCCCGGTGGTCGCGGCACATCGCCGTGCAGAGCGCCGTCGTCGGCATGGGACTGTCGCTGGCCGCGATGGCCGTCGCCGCGCTCGGGTGGCTGCCGCCGGCCGCCGGTGCTCTGCTGCAGGAGGGCATCGACGTTGCGGTGATCCTCAACGCGCTGCGGGCGCTGCGCGGCAACCCGTCCCTCGATGTCGACCTGCCCGCGCAAACCGAACAAATGCTGCGCCGCTTCGACGCCGAACACGACCAATTGCGCGATACCGTCAGGCTCTTGCGCGACGCCGCCGACCGCTTGGCCGAAGCGCCGGATCA
This sequence comes from Mycobacterium sp., assembly GCF_035506235.1. Lineage (GTDB taxonomy): Bacteria > Actinomycetota > Actinomycetes > Mycobacteriales > Mycobacteriaceae > Mycobacterium. The sequence continues at coordinate 12,847 of NZ_DATJPU010000283.1, read as the reverse complement.
GTCTGCGCTGCAGGCGATTACGCGCGCGCATACCCTGCTCGTCGGCCGCATCCTCCCCCACGAACGCGCCGAGGAAACCCAGCTTTATCCCGCGCTGGCCAACCCGCTCGGCACCGGTGAGGCCACCGCCACCATGAGCCGAACGCACGCCGAAATCCAACGGCTGTCCGACCGGATCGGCGCTCACCTGGCGCTGGCCCAGAGCAGCGGCTCCATCGGCCCGGACCAGGTCGACGACCTGCTCGCCTGCCTGTATGGGCTGTACGCACTGCTGCGCCTGCACTTCGTGCAGGAGGAGGAAAACTACTTCACCCTCGCCACAGACGAAGCCGACGAGCCCGGGGCGTCATCCCGCTGACGGCGGCCGGGTCATGAAGGTGCCCTTGATCTCCAGCCCGATCTCGATGTCGTCGTAGTCGCGCCCCTCGCGCTTCTTCTTGTCGCGCGGCATTACCGGCGGCATCATGGGCGGCGGCATGAAGGGAAACCCGGACTCGTCAGCGGGAAGCGCGGATACCGCCGCGGCGAGCTGCACCGGCGTTTTCGCAGCGGCCAGCATCCCCACGACGGCGGGCGGCATCTTCAGTCCACCCATCGAGACCCCGACGCCGATCGCCCCCGCGGGCGCCGCCGCCGATCCGGCCGCCCTCATCGCACTCGCCAAACCGGCCTCCGACGCTCCCAGCGCCGACTCGCCCTCCGACAGGCCCTGGGCCACCTCACCGCCGAGAGCCTGAAAACCTTTGGCGGTCTGCAGCTGCGCCCACACACTGAGCAGGTTGATCGGAAATCCGCTCGCGGCCTGGAATTGGCTTGCCCATTGGTTCGCCAGCCCGAACCAGCCCGTCTGGGGGTTGAAGCCGCCGGGAGTGCTGAGGATCGACGTCAGGAAATCGCCGATCGCCGACTGCGCCGGGGTGGCGGCGGCGGGCACGGCGATGGCTTGCGCGGCGGCCGCCGGGTTGACGATCACGGGCGGCGACGAGAACTGAGGCAGCCGGGTGGCTTGCGCCGCGGTGGCCGCGTAGCGATACATCGCCGCCGAATTGTTCACCCACATGGCTTCGTACTGCGCGTCCGTCTCGGCGATCGCCGCGGAGTTGGTGCCGAGCCAGTTGGTGGCTATCAGCTGGGCCAGTCGAGTCCGGTTGGTCGTGACCTGGACCGGGAAAACCACTGTCCGGCAAGCCAATTCGAATGCCGCCGCCACGGCCTGCATCGAGGCGCCGAGTTGCTCGCACTGCTGCGCGGTGGTGCTCGTCCAGGCAAGAAAGGGATCGACGGCCTGGATCATCGCCGCCGAGGACGGCCCCTGCCAGGTTTCGGTCAGCGAAGACAGCGCCGAGGAGTAGTTGGGCAGCGATTCCTCCAGCTCGGCGCCCAGCCGCTCCCACGCGGCGGCGGCCTCGATCAACGAACCCGCACCCGGTCCGGAGTGGATCAGCGCCGAGCTGATCTCTGGCGGCAACGTCCCGAAGTCCATGACGCATCAACCCGCCAGCGCTGTGGCAGTTCTCGACTGCCTTTTGCGGCAGGACATTTCGGTCAGTCCCTCATCCCGCCGACGGCGGTGGGCGCATCACTTTCCCCTTGACTTCCGCGCCAACTTGAAGTTCTTGGGGGTTTGGCTGCTTCCTCTTGCGCCAACCGCTGCCCGCCGAGATGGGCGGCGGCATCAACGGCGGCAGCATGGGGAACCCGGCATCCGCGCCATCAAGCGGCGACGCCGCCGAGGCGAGCTGGACCGGCGATTGCGAGGCGGGGAGCAGCCCCACCACGGCGGGCGGTGCGGTCAGCTTGCCCAACGAAACCCCAACGCCCATGGCGCCCGTCGGCGCCGCCGAGCCCATCGCCCGGACCGCACCGGACAGGTTGGCCCCCACCGCCCCCAGCGCCGCCTCGCCCTCCGAGAGGCCCTGACCGATGTCGCCGCCGACGGCCTGAACGCCCTGCGCGGTCGCCAACTGCGCCCACACACCGAGGAGGTTGATGGGGAAGCCGGACGAGATGAATTGGTTCCCCCAGGTGTTGGCCAGCCCGAACCAGCCCGTGTTGGGGTCGAAGCCGAGGGGGGTGTTGAGCGCGTTCAAGAAGTCCGCAATTGTCGATTGCGCCGAAGTGGTGGCGGCGGAGGACGTGGCGGTGGCCTGCGCGGCCGTCCCCGCGGGGTCGGTGATTGCGGGCGGCGACCGGAACTGCTGCACGTCGAGGGCCTGCGCCGTGGTCGCCTGATAACGGCTCAGCGCCGCGGAGTTGGTCGCCCACATGGCCTGATACTGCTCTTCGGTTGCGGCGATGGCCGGCAGGTTGCGGCCGAACGCGTTGGTGGCCACCAACTGCGCCAGCCGCGTCCTGTTGGCGGCGACGGTCGCGGGGGGAACCACCGTCGAGAGCGCGGAGTTGAACGCGGCCGCGGCGGCCTGGGTCGATTCGGCCATCTGCTGGGATTGCTGGGCGGTGTTCCGCAGCCAGGTGATGTAGGGCTGGACGGCCTCGACCATCGCCGCCGAGGATGGACCCTTCCACGACTCACTCAGTGTGGACAACGCCGTCGTGTAGATGCTGGCCGAGTTCTCCAATTCGGTGGTCACGCGCTGCCATGCGGCGGACGCTTCGATCAGCGAGCCCGCTCCGGGTCCGGAGTGGATGAGAGCCGAGGTGACCTCGGGGGGCAGCGCTAGAAGATCCATGACATCTCACATTCCGTATGCGGGCAACGAACCGGGAAAGTCGCGTTGACGACGCCGCGACCGCCGCTGAAACACTGCACCTCGACGCCTCACGCGTGGGCCCCCAGATCTCTCCTCGTTCGAGTACCGGATGAGACGAACGATATACCGACGAGGTTAGCCACCGAGGCAATTAGCAGCTAGGAGGCCCTGCACGCGGTCACACGGTCGCCGAGGCGCCGCGGCCCAATTCGATGATCCGGTCGCCCATGTCGCGGAGACGCATCTCGCTCAGGAAATCGGCCGGCGCCGAAGCGAAGATGCCGGGTTGTCGAAGTGGACGGCGCAGCGATTCGGCGCTCGGAGAGCCGGATTTGTTCATCATCAGCCCGTCGTCGTGGTGGGCTTGCGGCGCATCAAACACGATTTGCACAGATACGTCCCCAGCCCTGATCCGAGGAGGGAAGTGGCGATGCAGCTGTGGGGTGTGCCGATGCTAGGACCACGCAGGAGGGTGGGCTATGCGGAAAGGATTAGAACTACCGCAGTGGGTTTTTCGGCCCTAAGGATGAGGGGCTCCTCAAACACCCACCTCAACAAATTCCTCACGAAACCATCCTCAGCGGTACCCTACCGTATCGTGATCTCTTCGCGGACAATCACTTTGCCAAACTTGCGCGTGTCGATCAGAAATCCTTCACCCGGATGGCACTGCATCGGGAGGCGCAGACTTTTGGACCCAAGACGTTACCCACAAACTTGGCCCACCTGTCCGTCAATGGGGCTCGCCCCCTCGCAATCGCCCAGTGGGTATCTGCGCATAGGGTTACCGTGCAGGAAGTTATCGATACAGGTCTGATGGGCAGCGGGATCGGTGACGCTGACACAGGGATCGCCGGCGTGTGCTGGTGCTGGTGGAATGCAGAGGGGTGCCAGTGCTATGGCTGCTGCCACCGACGCGCCCATTAGTGCCTTCTTCATCAGTTCTTCTTCTCCCGCCACTCCAGATACAGTGTTGCACTTGATGAGGTCATATGGGTTTCGGCACGTGGCCTTGATTCGCATTCGGCCTTTGGACACCCTTACTCCCAAGAAATTCGGGACCACCACCCCGTTGACTTCCACCGCGGTAGTCAAGCATTCAAACGAGGCCACACTATTTGGGCGCCGGCGGGATTGGCGACGGTGCGGATCGGTGCTGGGCGGAGTCTGCGCGGGGTCAAACACGTTGTGGTTGAACATTTTTACTTGTACGCGGGGGAGTAGCCAGCGGGGCGCGCCCCGCACGGCGCGGGCCGGTCTGCGGTCAGTGCGCGGCGTTCATCCAACGGCGCATCTGCCAAGTCTATCGACGGCAGCGGGCCGCCCCGCTTCCGTGCTGCCCGGCGGAGAACTGCCAGCAGCGGAAGGTAGGAGTCGATGGCTCGATGTCGCGCGCGGGCGGAGCATAGGTTCGGACGCCAGCGTGAGCACTTCGGCTACCGGGGACTGAGCTCACAAAACCGGTATTCAGCCGGGAACTTGCGACGACCTGCTGGGGACGCTCACCGCGGTGTCGCCGACCGAGTAGATGCGTGGTGGGTGTGGGCCTTCGTCTCATCCGCCTGACGGAGGTCGCCGCATGATGGTGCCGGGGATCGGCGGTCCATAGCCTTTCTCGTCGGGCTTGTCCCGCTGCGCCTTGCGTGCTCCAGGTGGCATCGGCGGTACGAACATCGGGATCAGTGGAGCGCCCTCGGCTGTTGTCGGGACCAACGGTGCCTCTGCGGCAGCCAGCTGGATCGGGGAGGTGACCGCCGAAGGCGGGACCACGAGGTTGCCGACGTACATTCCCCGGCCTAGAGAAGCAGTCACAGAAGTCTGCACTGCACTGGCCTCAGCGGCGGGTGCAGTGGCGGAGAGATTTGGAGCCCCTCCGACAGCCTCGGGGCCGGTGAGGTTGTAGGCAATGGCCAGGTTGCGGGGGGTGGCGGCCAAGACATCTGGGAATTGGCCAGGGAACAAGTCATGACCTCCGGTGAATACACTGATGGCGTTAAACGGGAACCCGCTCTGGATGACGCTGTCCACCTGGAGAATCGCCAACGCGACGGTGGGATTGGAGAAGATCGAATCCAGGATGGGGATGTCGATGGCTTGTGCGCTGGTTACCGCCGCGCTCTGCGCGGCGATGCCAGCTGGGTTGGTGATGGTGGGAGGAGACGTGAACGGCTGTAACGTCATGGTCTGCAGGCTGGTGGCGTGATAGGCCAGCATGGCGGTGGTGTTACCGGCCCACATCTGCATGTACTGGGTCTCGGTGGTGGCGATGGCGGGGAAGTTGATGCCGAATAAGTTTGTCGCGATCAGATGAGCCAGCCGTGTGCGGTTGGCGGTGACCACGCTGGGATGCACCACAGCTGTCTGGGTGGCGGCGAACGAACTGGCCATGGTGGTGGCCGCCATCGACATCTGAGCGGCGTGGGCCGCGGTGGTGTGTAGCCAGGCGACGTAGGGGATGGTGGACAGGGTCATCGCCGTCGCCGATGGTCCCTGCCAGGGAATGCCCGCCACGGTGGAGGCGTAGTCAGCGGCGGTCTGTTGAAGCTCGATCACCAGCTGGCGCCAGACGTTGGCAGCCACGAGTAGTGATCCGGGCCCCGGCCCGGAATGAATCAGTGCTGATGTGATCTCGGGAGGAGCCCAGAAGTCCACGCCTACCCTGTCAAACCTCGGAGTCGATAGTCCTCATCGTCTTTGTGACGGCTGTAGCTATTCGGCGGCGCCCGGAGCGCGGCAGCCAGGTCCGCGTCGGTCAAGTCCCTCTCTAACAGCTGCTCGAGCAGGCGCTTGATGTCTTTGCCGTCCAGATTCGTGCGCGCCATATCGAAACGCTACCGCGCAATTTATCGGCCGCGCCCAATTTTGGCTTTGTTCTTCTAATGCTGGGAGGAGCAGCTTCAACGCGCGTTCCGGCGCGGCGAAGCGGATCGCGAAACGGGGCCTTCATGCCTATCGGGCATGAATAGGGCACGCAGCCCGGTCAGAATCTCAGAAATAGCCTTTGAACTGCACAAACCCTGGTGCGAGACACGGGATTTGAACTAGAGCACGGCCTGTTAAATATGCCCGCGACTTCACGCAGCCGAAGCAGGCGAAAACCGCGAAGCACAGTGAAGCAAGCGAGCAAACCAGTCGCGCAGCCAGCGGAAACCGAAGGGTCTACCTGAAGTCGTGAATGCGTTCTGCGGTAACACTTCAGGTTGCCCGCGTGCGTGGGCCCGCCCCCGCTGTCGGGAATGGGTGTGTCGAGATCGCAGCCCACGTTGGGGCCGATAATTGATGCCGGCCCGGAAGACCTCGACCACCTTCGGCAGGCGCTCACGCACCGCCGGGGCATTCCGCACCCGACTCACCGCAAGGCCCTGGCTGATTCGCAACGCAGCCGCGACCTCCGCCGGCACCGCCTCCACCGCGTCGATGGCCGAGTCCTCGGTCTGCGAAACACCGCGACAACCGATATCCAAACGGCCGCCCGATCGCGACCAACTGCGCCGCCGCCGCCCGATTCTCCGCCCGCCGCCGCGCCGATCTCATCGATCAACGCCGCCGAGTCAGCCGTCTCCGGCGGGTAGTGCCGCTCGGACCTTCGCCTAGGGCCCCGCGCGGCGGCTGACGAACTCGCGGCGTGAACCGGTCAGCGGATCGTCGAACTCGATGTGCCGCGCCAGCAACCGCAGCGGCGTGCTGAAGTCGTCGGGCGGTACGTCAATCACGTTGGGATAAAGCGGATCGCCTTCAATCGGCAGCCCGAGGGAGGCCATGTGCACCCGCAGCTGATGGGTGCGTCCGGTGCGCGGCGTCAGCCGGTACAGACCGTCCGCCGAAACGAGCTCCACCAGCGTCTCCGCGTTCACCGTGCCGGGCTCGCAGACCGCCTGCAAAACGCCGCGCCGCTTCACGATCCGGCTGCGCACGACACGGGGGAAAATTACGGCGGGGTCGACGGCCGCGCGTGCCAGATAGGTCTTGGCGACCAACCCGCGCGCAAACAGCGTCTGGTACGCGCCGCGTACTTCGCGCCGGGCGGTGAACAGCAGCACCCCGGCCGTCAGCCGGTCGAGCCGATGCGCCGGGCTCAGCTCGGGCAACCCCAGTTCCCGGCGCAGCCGCACCAGCGCGGTCTGCGCGACGTGCCGCCCGCGCGGCATGGTGGCCAGGAAGTGCGGCTTGTCGACGACGACGATGTCGTCGTCCCGATGAAGCAGCGGGACGTCGAACGGCACCGGGACCTCGTCGGGCAGCTCGCGGTACAGGAACACGAACGCCCCGGCGGGCAGGACGGTCGCGTCGTCGACCAACGCACCGTCGGCGCCGACGACGTCCCCGGCCAGCGCCTTCGCGCCGAACCGGGCGGTCAGCTCCGCCAGCACCGGCCCGCCGCGCAGCCGCACCCGCGCCGGGCCCAGCCCGTCCCGCACGGGAAGTGGCGCGGGCCTCAACGCGCGCTCAACTGAGCGGGACCGGCTCGAGGATTTCGGCGCGCGCCTCGGGCGCGCTGGCCCGCAGCTCGTCCGCGGACACGTCGTCGGGCTGGGCCTGCGAGAGTATTTCGGCCTCCACCCGCGCGGTGTAGTTGGCGACCTCGCGGTCGATGTCCTCGGCGGTCCACCCCAGCACCGGCGCCACCACCTCGGCGACCTCGCGGGCGCAGTCGACGCCGCGGTGCGAGTATTCGATGGAGATCCGCATCCGGCGGGCCAGGATGTCCTCCAGATGCAGCGCGCCCTCGACGGCGACGGCATAAAGGGCTTCGACCCGCAGATAGCCCGGCGCCTCCTTGATCGGGCTGAGCAGGCCGGCAGTTTCGGCCGCCAGCCCCAGGACCTCGCCGATCAGCGAGCCGTAGCGGTCCAGCAGGTGGCGCACGCGGTACGGATGCAGACCATTCAGCGTGGCAACGTGCTCGACCTGGTTGACCAGCGCGAAGTAACCGTCGGCGCCCAGCAGGCTCACCTTCTCGGTGATCGACGGCGCCACCCGGGCCGGAACGAACTGGGCCGCGGCGTCGATCGCGTCGGCGGCCATCACCCGGTACGTGGTGTACTTCCCGCCGGCGATCGCGACCAGCCCGGGCGCGGGTACCGCCACGGCGTGCTCGCGGGACAGCTTCGAGGTTTCCTCGCTCTCGCCTGCCAGCAGCGGGCGTAGCCCGGCATAGACGCCGTCGATGTCGGCGTGCGTCAGCGGCGTGGCCAGCACGGTGTTGACGGTCCCCAGGATGTAGTCGATGTCGGCCTTGGTGGCCGCGGGGTGGGCGAGGTCGAGGTCCCAGTCGGTGTCGGTGGTCCCGATGATCCAATGGCCGCCCCACGGGATGACGAACATCACCGACTTCTCGGTGCGCAAGATGATCGCGACGTCGCTGACGATGCGGTCCCGCGGCACGACGACGTGCACCCCCTTGGACGCGCGGACCTGGAACCGCCCCCGCTGCTTGGACAGCGCCTGGATCTCGTCGGTCCACACCCCGGTCGCGTTGACGACGACGTGGCCGCGCACCTCGGTGATCGCGCCGTCCTCGGAGTCGCGGACCCGCACGCCGGTCACCCGATCGCCCTCGCGCAGCAACGCGACGACCTGGGTGGAGGACCGCACCACCGCGCCGTAGTGCGCTGCGGTGCGCGCGACCGTCATGGTGTGGCGGGCGTCATCGACGACGGTGTCGTAGTAGCGAATCCCACCGATCAGCGAGGTGCGCTTGAGGCCCGGGCTCAGGCGCAGGGCACCGGCGCGGGTCAAATGCTTTTGCGCCGGAACGGATTTCGCGCCGCCGAGGCGGTCGTAGAGGAAGATGCCGGCGGCGATGTATGGCCGTTCCCACCCGCGCTTGGTCAGCGGGAACAGGAACGGCATCGGCTTGACCAGATGCGGTGCGAGCTTGGTCAGCGACAGCTCACGCTCGTGGAGCGCCTCGCGGACCAGTCCGAACTCCAGCTGCTCGAGGTATCGCAGCCCACCGTGGAACATCTTCGACGACCGGCTCGAGGTGCCCGATGCGAAATCGCGGGCCTCGACCTGCGCCACCTTGAGCCCGCGCGTGGCGGCGTCCAGCGCGCACCCGGAGCCCACGACGCCGCCGCCGATGACCACCACGTCGAACTGCTCGGCACCCAGCCGCTCCCAGGCCACCTTGCGTTGCTGCGGTCCGAGCGCGTCGATCGGGTCGCTCACTGCGGGGGCTCCTGTCTCGTTACTGGTCGGTAGGTGTGCGGTTCCCAGGCTAGGCCCTAATCGAGATCGTCGTGGGCCATCAGCCGCCGCGCGGCCTCGGTGATCGAACCGGACAACGAGGGGTAAACGGCCAGCGTCTGCGCCAGTTCGTTCACGGTGATGCGGTTTGTCACCGCCACCGCGATCGGCAGGATCAGCTCGGAGGCGATCGGCGCCACCACCACGCCGCCGATGACCACGCCGGTGGACTTCCGGCAGAACATCTTGACGAAGCCTTGCCGCAGCCCCGACATCTTGGCCCGCGCGTTGGTCCGCAGCGGCAGCATGATCGTCCGCGCCGGCACCGAACCGTCGTCGATCATCGACTGCGGCACCCCGACGGCGGCGATCTCGGGCCTGGTGAACACCGTCGCCGCCACCGTGCGCAACCGGATCGGGCTGACGCCCTCCCCCAGCGCGTGATACATCGCGATCCGGCCCTGCATGGCGGCCACGGACGCCAACAGCAGCAGCCCGGTGCAGTCGCCCGCCGCATAGATACCGGGCACCGAGGTGCGCGAAACCCGGTCGACCCTGAGGTAATCGCCGCGATCCAGCTCGATGCCGACCCGCTCCAGGCCCAGGCCGCTCGTGTTGGGGACCGAGCCGATGGTCATCAGCGCGTGGCTGCCCTCGACGGTGCGCCCGTCGGTCATGGTGACCAGCACGCCGGAGTCGGTCCGGGTGACCGACTCCGCGCGGGCGTTCTTGACCAGCTTGACGCCCCGTTCGGCGAACGACTCCTCCAGGACGAGCGCGGCGTCGGCGTCCTCATAGGGCAGCACCCGGTCCCGGCTGGCCGCCACGGTGACCTGCACGCCCAGCTCGGTGTAGGCGCTGACGAACTCGGCGCCGGTGACCCCCGAGCCCACCACGATCAGGTGCTCGGGCAGCGCCTCCAGGTCGTAGAGCTGCCGCCAGGTCAGGATGCGTTCGCCGTCGGGCCGCGCCGACGGCAGGATCCGCGGGCTGGCGCCGGTGGCGATCAGCACGACGTCGGCCTCGTGCTCGCTCGTCGTGCCGTCGGCGGCGGTGGCCTTGATGCGGTGCTTCGCCAGCCCGGGAGTGGGGTCGATTAGTTCGCCGCGGCCCGCCACCACCTGCACGCCCACGCCGAGCAGCTGGGCGGTGATGTCGGCCGACTGCTCGGCGGCCAGCGTCCTGACCCGGGCGTGGATCTGCGGCAACGAGATCTTGGCGTCTTCGATGTCGATGTCGAAGCCCAGCCGGGGCGCCCGGCGCAGTTCGGTGCGCAGCCCCGTGGAGGCGATGAACGTCTTGGACGGCACGCAGTCGTCCAGCACGGCCGCGCCGCCGACGCCTTCGGACTCGATCACGGTGACGTGGGTTGTGTCTGGATGCGAGGTGGCGGCGACCAGAGCGGCTTCGTAACCGGCCGGCCCCACACCGAGGATCACGATGCGGGTCACCACACGCCTAACCTAACCGGGCCGCAGGGACCCCGCGAATCGCTCGGGTGAACACCGCGCGAGCGTGTGACGTTTAAGCTTTCTCCGTGCCGATTTACGCCGCGTACGGGTCGAACATGGATCCCGAGCAGATGCTCAAGCGCGCGCCGCACTCGCCGATGGCCGGAACTGGCTGGTTGCACGGGTGGCGGTTGACGTTCGGCGGGGAGGACATCGGCTGGGAGGGGGCCCTGGCGACGATCGTCGAGGACCCGGGTTCGAAGGTTTTCGTCGTGCTCTACGACATGACGCCGGCCGACGAGACGAACCTGGACCGGTGGGAGGGCTCCGAGTTCGGGGTGCACCAGAAGATCCGGTGCCGGGTCGAGCGCATCTCGTCGGACACCACCACCGACCCGGTGCTGGCGTGGCTGTATGTGCTCGACGCCTGGGAGGGTGGTCTGCCGTCGGCGCGCTACCTCGGCGTCATGGCCGACGCCGCCGAAATCGCCGGTGCGCCAGACGATTACGTGAGCGACCTGCGCAACCGGCCGGCCAGCAACGTCGGCCCGGGGACCAGCGCCTAGCGATAGGGCAACTGGCTGCGAGGTAGCTGTCGAGCAGACGCAGAGTCGCACTTGGAAGGCCTGGGCAACGCGATTTTGCGTCTGCTCGCCGTCAAGGCCGCAAAGGCCCTCGCCCGGCCGGACGGTGGGTTATACGATCCGTATGCCGTGAGCTGGTCGGAGGTGCGGCATGTCGTTTGTTATCGCGGTGCCGGAAATGGTCGAGTCGGCGGCGACGGATCTGGCGGACATCGGTTCGACGATCGCCGCAGCCACCACCGCGGCGGCGGCCCCGACGACGGGGGTGCTGGCCGCGGGCGCCGATGAGGTCTCCAAAGCCGTCGCGGCGTTGCTGGGCGCCCACGGCGCCGAATACCAGGCGCTCAGCGCCCAAGTGGCGGCGTTCCACGGCGAATTCGTGCGGGCCGTGACCGCGGGTGGGGCCTCATATGCCCTTGCCGAGGCCGCCAACGCCTCGCCGCTGCAGACCCTGGAGCAGGACCTGCTCGGCGCGGTGAACGCACCCACGCAGGCGCTGTTCGGCCGCCCGCTGATCGGCAATGGCGCCAACGGGACGACCATCGCGGGCGTGGGGCAGCCGGGCGGGCCGGGAGGCTTCTTGTACGGCGACGGCGGCAGCGGCGGCGCGAGCACGCTTCCCGGGGTGCCCGGCGGGGCCGGCGGGGCCGGCGGGTTGATCGGCAACGGTGGTCCCGGTGGGGCGGGCGGGACCGGCGGAACGGGCGGCGCCGGTGGCGCCGGCGGGCTGCTGGTCGGCAACGGTGGGCCTGGCGGGGCCGGCGGCGGCAGCCCCGGCGACGCGGGCGTCGGCGGCCCGGGCGGCAACGCGGGACTGTTCGGCAACGGCGGCCCCGGCGGGGCCGGCGGGATAGCAGCCCTGGGCGGCGCCGGCGGCCTGGGCGGATCCGGCGGCAACGCCGTGTTGTTCGGCCATGGCGGGGCGGCCGGGGCCGGCGGGTTCTCCAGCACCGGCCCCGCCGGGGCCGGTGGCATCGGCGGGGCCGGCGGCCTGCTGCACGGCTCCGGCGGAACCGGCGGCGACGGGGGCATGGCGCTCAGCACCGGTGCCGGCGGCGCGGGCGGGGCCGGCGGCGCCGCCGGGCTGCTCGGCAACGGCGGCGATGGCGGCAGCGGCGGCCTGGGCGGGAACACCACGGGCACGTCGGCGGCCGGCGGGGCCGGTGGCGCCGGCGGGCGCCTGTTCGGGGACGGTGGCACCGGCGGAGCCGGCGGGACCAACCTGAACGCCGCCGTGATCGCCGCCGGTACCGGCGGGGCCGGCGGTAATGCCGGGCTGTTCGGCTCGGGCGGCGCCGGTGGCGTCGGCGGAGTCGACGGCGGGATCGCGGGCAGCGGCACCGGCGGCCGCGGCGGGGCCGGCGGCGCCGGCGGCATGCTCAGCGGCTCCGGCGGGGCCGGCGGGGCGGGCGGGATAACGATCCAGGGAACTCGCGGCGGGGCCGGCGGAGCCGGCGGTGCGGCCGGGTTGGTCGGCACCGGCGGCGCGGGCGGGGCCGGCGGGCAGGCCACCGCGAGCGGGTCGACGGGCGGCGACGGCGGCCCGGGCGGGAACGCCGTGCTGATCGGCAACGGCGGCAACGGTGCCAACGGTGGGCCGGGCGCGACGGCGAGCGGCACGCCCGGCCCCGGTGGCACCGGCGGGCTGCTGTTGGGAGCGAACGGCCTGCCCTAGAAGAGGGCCGCCTGCTCGACGATGTTGACCATCACGCGCAGGCCGATCGCCAGGGCCCGCTCGTCGAGGTCGAAGGTCGGCTGGTGCAGGTCCAGCTGCGGCCCCTCGCCCGACCACACGCCCAGCCGCGCCATCGCGCCGGGGATCTCCTCCAGGTACCAGGAGAAGTCCTCGCCGCCGCCGGACTGCCGGGTGTCGGCCAGCGCTTCGGGGCCGACGGCTTCGATGGCGTGGGTA